>JBJEQP010000001.1:0-29313 GCA_051881815.1 Oscillospiraceae bacterium
GTATTATAGCCGCCGTATTTTATCCATAGGTTAAATGGTTATTAGTATTAGTCTTTTCGGGATATACGTTTTCTGCAGTTTAAAACATAAATGAACAGCACAACAAATAATTACGCAATTACGATGCACAGCTTCGCAGCGCATGGCGAATTACAAATTAAAAAGATATACCGTCAGTGCTATCGAAAACAAGCCGAGCGATACCGCCAGCAAACGCAGCGTAAGATCGGCTATGATATGTGACTTCGGAGGCTTTTCCTCTTTCGGCGAAAGCATTGCGACCGTGCTTCTCGCTTCAAGCTCCAGCCTTCCGAGCGGTTCCGCACTTTTTTCGGGTCGGATATAAAGCACAGCCTTTTCAAAATAATCGTTCTTCATTCCGCTTATCTCAACAATACGTCTGTTTACACCTTTTATCATAGCTTTAAGCTCCGTTCAAGTTGAATTTTCAAAGGTATTTTTGACGTTTGTTAAGGTCAATATACAAGCAGTATTAAAGTTTTCCTCACTTTTATGTGGAAAACTCGGTGGAAAATAGTGAAAACTGTTTATATACGGTGGAAAACTGAGTGGAAAGTGTGTAAAAGTGCGTAAAATCGTACCCCATGTTTTCCACATATATAAAACCGGCAAGGAATACTGAATGTAATCTCACCTTTACCCCTATTTTAAGCGTTAGTTATCTTCGATTTCGTAGATCTTTGCCGAAAACGGCGCAAATTCGTCCTTGAACGAGAATTTGTGCTTCTTGTAAGGCTTTTCCTCCGAGATTATGGACGGCTTTTTGACCGTGGGTGTGCTTCCGCTGTAAATGTCGCTGTCACTGTAAAGTATCTCACGGAAGCAAGCCTTTTCGTCCACGCCTATCGTGTAATTCTCATATTTCTTATCCGAAAGATTGAGCACAACAAGCACCGCCCTGTTCGCAGCCATACGCTTGTAAACATATACACAGTCCTCGCAGGCGTCCGCTTCGAGCCACTTGAAGCAGCCGCTGTTGTATTCGCCGTTGTGGAGCGCAGGATTTTCCGCATAAAGCCTTGAAAGATCGGAAATAAATCGTGCAAGCGAATCATGCAGCGGATAACTCTTCATGAACCAGTCCTGCTGACGTTCCTCCGACCATTCCCTGAACTGACCGAACTCACCGCCCATAAAGTTGAGCTTCTTTCCGGGATGTGTGTACATATAAGCATAAAGCGCCCTTGCCTGCGGAAACTTGTCCTCGTAGTTTCCCCACATCTTCTGAACGATCGTGGCCTTGCCGTGAACATTTTCATCGTGCGAGAAGGGCAGGATATAAAGCTCGTTGTAGAAATACTGCATCGAGAAGGTTATCTTGTGATAATGCTTCGGACGTTCGGACGGCGGCGTGCGGAAGAAATCGAGCGTGTCGTTCATCCAGCCCATATCCCACTTGTAGTCGAAGCCGAGCCCGTCATATTCGCAGGGTGCCGTAACTTTGAGGTAGTTAGTCGAATCCTCCGCCATGAGCAGCGCTGTCGGATGAAGATGATGCAGACCGCTGTTCATGCTGCGGATAAACTGTACTGCGCCGTTGTTCACGCCTCGGTTTGCGTCGCCCTGCCAGTAGATAATGTTGCTGATAGCGTCCATTCTTATTCCGTCAAAGTGGAATTCCTCAAGCCAGTAGTTTGCCGCAGACTGCATAAAGCTTCTCGACTCACCTCGGAAGTAGTTGAAATTGTATGTTCCCCATTCGCTTGCGCCTGCACCCGTGTTCGGATATTCATAAAGCGCAGTTCCGTCATACTTTGAAAGCGCATACCAGTCCGTTGCCATGTGAACGGGAACAAAATCGGTTATAACGCCGATACCTGCATTATGACATTCATTTATGAAAAATTTAAGGTCATCGGGAGTGCCGTAGCGTGAAGTCGGTGCAAAAAAGCCCGTTACCTGATATCCCCACGAAATATCGGCAGGATGCTCGGAAAGCGGCATCACTTCAACATGAGTATAATTATTCTCTTTAAGATACTTGATGAGCATCGGCGCAAGCTCACGGTAGTTGTACCAGCGCTTCTCGACAGGTATACTGCTGTCAAAGCTCTCTCCTATACCCTCCGCATCGGTCAGCTTCATCTTCCATGAACCCAAATGTATCTCGTAGATATTTATTGGCTTGTTGTAGGTATCGCCCCTCGAAGCAAGCCAGTTTTCATCGCTGAATCTGAAGCTCTTCAGATCGGTGATATAGGAAGCAGAGTTCGGGCGAAGCTCCATCGCAAAGCCGAAGGGATCACACTTGTCGACCGTTTCTCCGCCTGCGCCGTGAATGCGGTATTTGTACATCTGCCCTGTCTGCGCATTGGAAACAAACAGCGAAAATACGCCGCCCGTGCCCTCCTTGTTCATATACTGACCGTGCCACCCGTTAAACTCACCGATCACCTCAATTGCACGTGCGTTGGGCGCATAGGTGCGGAACATTACGCCACCCTCTTCAACGTGTGCGCCGAAATATGTATATGCGTCAAACGCTCTGCCGTCATAAAAATCCTGTAAAATCATAAGCGATCTCCTTTTATAAATAGCAGCTTTCGCCGTCTTCAAACATAATTTACAATATTATACCATATTCAAAGCATATTTTCAAGTATTTTTGTGTAAATTCACAACAAATTACAATAAAATTCGAACCGGGTCAATTTTTTCAAAAAAACAAAGCCTTTATCCGATGAAAATACAAAAACAGCCTTGATTTTGATGTAAAAAAATGCTACAATATAATTATATTTTATAATCTGACCGTAAAGGAGAGCTTTTATGATAGTAAAACCTAAAATAAGAGGATTTATATGCACAACTGCACACCCCGAAGGCTGCAAAGCCGCAGTAAAGGCACAGATCGACTATGTAAAGTCACAGCCTGCCGTTGACGGTGCAAAGAAGGTGCTCGTTATCGGCTCATCAATGGGCTACGGACTTGCTTCAAGAATTTCCGCAGCATTTTCCTGCCACGCTGCAACTATCGGCGTTATCTTCGACAAGCCGGGCACGGAAAGCAAAACAGGCTCCGCAGGCTGGTACAACACCGCCGCTTTTGAACAGTTCGCTCACGAAGAGGGTCTTTACGCCAAGACAATAAACGGCGACGCTTTCTCACAGGCTGTCAAGGATGAAGTTATCGCTCTTATCAAGAAAGACCTCGGCAAAGTTGACCTCGTTGTCTACAGCCTTGCCGCTCCGAGAAGAACGCTCGCAGACGGTACAACGGTTTCCTCCGTGCTCAAGACGACCTCGAGCAGCTACACCAACAAGACAATTGATATGCGAAATATGACCGTTTCCGATATCACTCTTGACCCTGCAACGGAAGAAGAGATCGACAACACCGTCAAGGTAATGGGCGGCGAAGACTGGTTCGACTGGATACAGCAGATGGAGCGTGAACAGGTACTTGCCGATGACGCAATGACGATCGCTTACTCCTATATCGGACCCGAGCTTACACATCCGATGTATTACGACGGCTCTATCGGCAGAGCGAAGGCTCACCTCGCCGCAACAGCAGGAATGATAAACAACGTTACAAGCGTAAAGGCTTATGTTTCTGTCAACAAGGCTCTCGTTACACAGTCAAGCTCCGCTATCCCGATAGTTCCGCTCTATATCTCTATCCTCTTTAAGGTAATGAAGGAAGCCGGAAATCACGAAGGCTGTATCGAGCAGATGCAGCGACTTTTCGCACAGAAGCTTTACAGCGGCGCTCCAGTTCCGACCGACAACGAGAACAGGATCCGCATGGACGATCTTGAAATGCTTCCCGATATTCAGGAAAAGGTATCAAAGCTCTGGGAGGAGATCTCCACGGAAAATATCAACAGCTGCGCAGATATCGCAGGCTATCAGCACGACTTCTCCGAGCTTTTCGGCTTTGATGTAGACGGCATAGACTACGACGCTGACGTTGATCCCGTTATGCCGATAGAAAGCCTTCAATAAATTCGTAATGCTTAATGCGTAATGCGTAATTAGCTTCGCTTATCTGTCAGAGATACGCTGATTAAAGCTTATTAATACTAAAAACCATTTAAACTGTAGACAAAAAATCTTCGCATAATCCATATACACAAGATTATGCTCGATTTTTTGTACAGTTTTTAAATGGTTTTAAGTATAAAATAAAAACTAATGGTGCTGTCACGAAAATCAAAATTGTGACAGCACCTTTGTTTATCTCGCAAATTATATCGTAAATGAACAGCGCAACATATAATTACGCATTACGCATTGATTTAAGCGCATTACGAATTAAGCATTATATTAATTGTTTCTTTTTAATAGAATTAAATTTGAATTAACTTGACTTATTGTTAATATTGTTGTATAATATTATTAATATAATAAAAGAAGGTGTTAAAATGAAAGATATCAATGATCCGATCATCAGAAAAATGTCCGACGATATCGTAAAGATCTGCGATCCGTTCCAGATCTTCCTCGTTTCGAGCAAGCAAAATTCATCGGGGGAGCTTACCTCATTCAAGATATGCGCTGTCGTTGCCGACACCTATAACGAAAACGAGCTTGAAAGTGAGATACTTATCAAGACCGACTGCCCCGTGCCCTGCGATGTTATCATTTACTGTATCACCGAATGGAACGAGTGCCTTGACGATGACTGCACATTCGCTTCGCGTATAGATAATGAGGGAGTAAAGCTTTATGAGCAGAAACAACAGTCATAAGACCGACAGCAAGCGTTATTACGATTGGCTTTACCACGCTTATCAGGACCTGCTCTCGGCAAAGGTTCTTATTGATGACAAAAGGTTATATGAACAGGTGGTGTTCCATTGCCAGCAGGCTATGGAAAAATCGCTCAAAGCATTCCTGCTTTATAAGTCGCATCGTCTTTTTGACGGTCACAACCTGACATGGCTCTGCAAGCAGGCGGCTATGCTCGACAGCGAGTTCACCGACTGGATAGAAAAAAGCACGCAGCTCAACCGTTTCTACATCGAAACACGCTATCCTGCCGACATTCCCGCAAATATCACCCGTGATTTTGCCGACACCGTACTCACTGACACACAGGAGCTTGTCGATGTTGTATGTGAACGCATAAAATTCGATTACAACAGCTATCACAAACGGACAAAAAGATAAAAACACACGGCGTTTCCAATATCGGAAACGCCGTTACTTTATTATATAGTATTTTACTTTGTGTTGGAAAGCTTCCAGCGGAATGCCGAGATACGCTGTGCCTTTGTGTTATCATAGGAGATATTGCTGCAGGCAAGGCTGATATCGTTGTAGCGGTAGTCGTTCTTTCCGCCTCCGCCGAAATTGAACAGACCCTTTATACCCTCCGAACCGAGGTTACGTTGAACAACCGCACCGATAGCGTGACGTTCACGGAGAAGATCGAGAATATCTTTTGCAGCGATAGGCTTTGTATCGCATACATTGTAAACGCCCATATAGTTTACTCCGGGAGCAATATTGAGAACGCCGACAATGAAATCAACGAGATTATATACGCAGCAGAAGGAGTAACCGTAATCGCCGTAGCCATATACAAATGCACAGCCTTCCTTCGGATCATAGATCTTTGCCTTGAGATTGTCGGTAAAAGACTTTGTATATACAGGCGAAACACGAGCGATGACGCACTTGCAGGACGGGCTCTTTGTAACGACCTTTGCCATTGCCTTTTCACTTTCGTATTTCATCTTTCCGTAAGCGGTTGACGGCTTTTCATCGGAAGTTTCACGGATAGGCTCACGGGTCTTCTGCGGAGCGTACACCTGATATGTACTTAAAAGGATAATATCGCCAACACCTGCATCAATAGCAGCCTTGTAAAGATACTTGTCAACAGCTGCGCTTTGCTTTTCTTCAGCCGAAGTGATTATCGGACCAAGATCGTTATCGCAGGAGCAGGCAAGATGAACGAGAGCGTCTATGCTGGTGCCGTTGAGAATATTTGTTATATTGTCTTTATCATCAATTGACGCCTGAACAAAGCTGTAGTTAGGCGAGTTGACAAAATCATTCGGCTTGCTGTCTGTGCCGATAACCTTGAAACCTTTATCGAGGAGGGTTTCGGTAAGAGCAAGGCCAATCATTCCCGATGCGCCGGTGACCATTACTGTTTTCATAAGAAGTTTACCTCCACATTCTTTTGTTCTATATTTACATAAAAATATTATACCACAACTGCAGATAAATGCAATAGAAATTCAATGAATTTTTTCATATTTGCGTCAAAAAACTGATATTTGTAATAATTTCACTATTCGGACAAGTTTTTTTTGTGTAAAGACAGCAGATAAAAAAGCGTCCGTTTTGACTTCACGAACGCTTTTTTGTATGGTTCAACTGTTATGAAATAATTATACATCGACATATTGTGCAGAATGACAACGTTTTCATACTATATTCTGTCTTTGAAAGCTCTTGAAAGAAGCAGAGCAGCAAGCAGAGCACCTGCCGAAATACAAAGAAGAATTACCTTTTCTGCGTCGGAAGAGCCGTCAGCGGTGGTCTGCTGCATACTTTCATCGCTGTTGTTCTCGGAACGGGGAGCTTCGGACATACTGTTTTTATTGAAGCTGCCGTTCACGGGTCGTTCGGGTGATACTTCATCACCGCTTTGAGAAGTTGGCGCATCCTCACCGCCTGTGGATCTTTCATCGGACGATGCTGCCTGCTCACCCGGAGGAGCATTGCCGTTCGGCTGCTCAGGGCTATTTTCACCGAAATTCGGGAATTCGGGCATATCGCCGCCAAAACCATTTTGATCGGGAGGCGTTCCGAAATTAAATCCCGGCATATTTCCGTTCATTCCGCCCTGCATATTATCTTTTCCGCCGCCCATTGACATTGAACCTGTTGCGCTTATGTTCACGGAAGAACCGTCAATAAGTGCGGAGCTGTCGGCAGACTGCGCTTCGGACGTGGACGGAACAGTTCCGTCAAGCTGCCCTCTCACGCTTTTTGCACGGAGAACGCAGAATTCTTTAAGCGCCGAAATGCCTGCGGTGAATTCGTCATAGGTACAGAATTTTGTAGGATCCTTTTCAACATAAGGCGAGATAAGCGCTTTTACCCGTTCGATCTCCGTTTCAAAATATCCACTCTCAAAATAATCTGCAATGAATTCCGAAAGCGCTTCATGATAAAGCTCGGTGTATTCCTCATCGGCAAATATCCAGGCGATCATCGGACGTGAATCGGTATCACCGCCCGAAACGGGAGAATCTATCGGGAAATTTATCATCGAAGTTCCGTCGCCGCCGCCCATGAACGAGCCGAATGCAAGGTTATAATCCCACGGTATCATCGAGAGAATACCGTCATTTTCGTAAAGGTAATAATTGTGTATCATTGAACCTGTGTAGCTGTCAAAGCTGCAGACGGAATTGTGGACGGCAAAGTATTTTATCACCGCATCAACATCGACTGTCGAAGCAGCCTCGTCCGAGCTTAAAACCTTCAGCGAATTTATCAGACGGGTCTTGTCGGCATTGGTGATATCGGTCTTTGCATTGTCGAAGATGTTCTCATAGCTGTCAAAATCATCATCGGTATAAACAAGCTTGACATCGTCCGAACCCATTCCCATTCCGCCGAAGCCGCCTCTTCCGCCATTTTCTCCGAAGCCGTTGAAATTTCCTCTCTGCGGCGGCTGACGGTCGGAATTTTCGCTATTCGATGTGCCTTTTCCCGTATTTGAAGGCGGAGTAAATTTTTCGGTATTGTCGAAATCAAAATTTTCCTGATCGAAATTCTTTCCGTTTCCTCTTCCGCCGCCCATTGATAGACTGTCGGGCTTGTAAAGATTTCCTGTTCCGCTGTAATTTCGTTCAAGGAAGCTGTCTTCGACCGATTCAACGGCAAGATAAAGCCCCCAGTCCTCTCCGTTCACCGTTATAAAAGCAAAGCTGCAAAGCGGAGCATTCGCACCCGAAAAGTTCATCATCGTATAGCAAAGGTAGTCTTTTATATAGGTGTTGTCCTGAATGATGTTGTTAAGGCAAAGCTTGTCAAGTCCGTAATAGCTTGCGCCGTCATTGTAATGGTCAAATTCCAGCTTGAAGCTGTAACGGTCGTTGCCGTAAGCCGAAACCGAGCTCAGCGAAGTGTTGCCCTTTGCACGGATAGCCGTGTTTTTGAACGCTTCTCCGTCGATGACAACGGAACAGCTTGCATATTCCTCGTTTTCACAGCTTTCAATAAAGCTGTCCCAATTGTTCATTACAATATCAACAGAATGAACATAAGAGGTATCGAACAGCTTTGACTCATATCCAAGCGTCCTTGAAGCGGCTTGAATGCCGATCTTATCGGGAATACACAGCATCACAGTCAGGACAAGACATAAAACCATAACAACAGCGCATATCCTGTTGAAGTATCTGCTTGTTGACATTGTTTTTCCTCCCAAAAGATGTATTATCCCATATATTCGCCGTTAAAGCTTACAAGAACAGCACTCTGAACGCCATTCATCTCCGAAAGGATATTCACGAAATCGGTGTTGTCATCCTTTAAGCGTATCTCGTAATTTATCTCGACCGAGCCGTTGACAGCGGTCTTGCTCTTGACCGTGCAGCGCTGCGTCTGCTTTTTGAGAAATTCAAGAGCAGCCTTTTCGCTTTCGTGACTGTCGCATTTGATAACGGCAATGTAAGGGTTTATGTGCTGCTTTTTGTTTACGAATATCATTAGTATCACGCCGATGAAAATACTGCCGATAACCGCAAGCGGTATCATGCCTGCGGCAAGAACAATGCCTGCAGCGATCGCCCAGAAAAGGAATGCAATATCAAGCGGTTCTTTAATCGCCGTGCGGAAACGTACAATTGAAAGTGCGCCGACCATACCGAGCGAAAGCACCACGTTTGAGGTCACGGCAAGGATAACAAGATTCGTTATCATTGTAAGCGCAATGAGCGTTACTCCGAAGCCCGATGAATACATAACTCCCGAATAGGTCTTCTTATATACAAAGAAAATGAAAAGTCCGAGTCCGAATGCAAGAATGAGCGAGATCGCCATATCTAAAAGGCTCACGCTTGTAATGTTTTCGAGGAAGCTTGATTTAAAAATATCGTTGAAGGTCATAGTTTTATCTCCTTTAAAAAATTTTCAATATAAACCATAAGAAAGCCTGCAGGCTGCATATTTTGAGAAGGACGAGGTCTGTCTGCTGCCGAGCTGTATTATATCCGCAATTACCGAGGGCAGAAATTCATCCCATTTCACTTCAAGGATTATATCCTCACACGACGAAACGGTCACGAAGTTCGGATCAAACAGCTCGGTCGGTGACATTCCCGTGCGGATGTCACAGTCGAGCGTTACACGGACATTTCCCGGAGGAAAAACGAACGCCTCACGGGTATAATCGACTATGGTTTTCGGCTTTAAAAGCTGCGTGTCCATTTTGAACGCAAGCTCGTCGATAAGCTCGTTTCCGCTGCCGCGAACGGGAACTCCGTGCGCAAGCAGGTCAGCCTGTTCAAGCGTCAGCAGTGCGCTCTGCTTTGAGGTAAGTCCTCCGAGCTTGCTCTTTTTTTCAAGTCGGATAAAGGACGTATCGCCGTTATAATACCGTATCCGGAACTTTTCACGGCAGCTTACGCCGTTTATTTTTTCAAGCAGAGCCTTATCGAAAAGATTGTCGAAATAAAGGCTTCTTATCCCGTATTTTCCGCCGACCGAGAAGCTGTCCTTCTGCATAACATTGGAAAGCCGCATACGAAGCACGGCCGCGTCAACGGGCGATATTGAATGTTTATATTCGTGACGGAACTTCTGCTCCATTCTCATCATCCTTTACTGTTTACTTTGAATTAAAGTATAATTAACATACCTTATAGCAACCTTAGAATATTTCAAAGGATTCAATTATTGCAAAACGGTAACAAAAAAGCGCTTTTTGTTGAAATGTTTAAAATTAGATTACAGTTTTTGTATAATGTGGAAAAACATAAATAAGTGTGCTATAATGTAGGAACGAAAGAAAAGAAAATATTTGATCCAATGCCAATTTTTTGAATCTTACCGGGAGATGAAAAGATCCATGAAGAAAATAGGCGAAAAGCCTGATAAAATAAAAGACCGCCCCCCCAAAAAAGCGAAGGAAAAGCCGCCGAAAACGCCGCTTAAAGCAAAAGCATTCCCTATAGCCTGCATAGCGCCAAGCTTCATCGGCGTTATGATATTTTTCATAGTGCCGTTTATGGTAATACTTTTCTATTCGGTGGTCGATAACCCTATTAATAAGGAATTCGTTTTTCTTGACAACTACATAAGTCTTCTCAAAAACAGCGCATTCAAAAAAGCGGCGATAAACACGCTTAAATTCTCGCTGACATCCGTTCCGCTCGCTGTTGTCCTCGGACTTGGACTTGCGATGCTCCTCGATGCCAAAATTCCGCTCGTCAGTCAGTTCAGAGCAAGCTTTCTCTGCCCGATGATGGTTCCCGTTGCTTCGGTCGTACTTATCTGGCAGGTTATTTTCCACTACAACGGAACGCTCAACGAAATACTCACTAAATTCGGCGCAGACAGGATCGACTGGCTCAAATCCGACAAGGCAATGATCGTTGTAACTGTGCTTTTTCTATGGAAAAACCTTGGATATAATATGATACTGTTTCTTTCGGCGCTCGGCGGCATCTCAAAGGATCAGCTTGAGGTCGCAACGCTTGAAGGCGCAGGCAGCTGGTACAAGTTCTTCCATATAAAGCTGCGCCATCTTTCGCCGACAATACTTTTTGTCGCAATACTTTCGCTCATAAACTCGTTCAAGGTCTTCCGTGAGGTTTATCTGCTCACGGGCGATTATCCATACGATTCGATCTATATGCTGCAGCATTTTATGAACAACACCTTCCGATCGCTCGATTATCAGAAGCTTTCGGCGGCTGCGATAATAATGTCATTGGTCATAATTGTTATCCTTGCGCTGCTGTTCTATGCTGAAAACAAGTTCGGGGAGGATACGGAATGACAGCTGAAAATACAGTACAAAAACCTCTTCGCAAAAAGAAAAGCTTCAGCCGCCGTCAGAATAAAATAGTTCTTGCGGTGATGACTCTTTTCACTGCTGCTGCGGCACTCATATTCCTTATGCCGACAGTGCTGACGATAGCAAACTCGTTCATGTCCTCTTCGGAGATATCCGCAAACTACGGCTCTGTTTTCTCAACGACCGAATCGGGCGGAAAGACCTTCATCTCCGAAAAGGTCAATCTTAAATTCATCCCCGATATGGTATCCTTTTCGCAGTATTTTACGGTACTTTTCAAAAGCCCCGATTATCTGTTCAAATTCTGGAATTCGGTGATACTCGTTGTCCCGATAGTGATCTTCCAGCTTGCGGTCGCTGCATTCGCTTCCTACGGCTTTGCCCGACTTAAAGGCAGACTAAAGGAGATACTTTTCTTCGTGTATGTGATCGTAATGATGATGCCGTATCAGGTAACCCTCGTGCCGAACTACCTTGTTGCGGATAAGCTCGGCATACTGAACACACGCTGGGCAATAATCCTCCCGGCAGTGTTCACACCCTACTCTGTGTTCCTGCTGACAAAGGTCATGAAGCGTATCCCCGAAGCGATCATTGAAGCTGCAAAGCTTGACGGCGCAGGCGAGATGCAGATCTTCCGATATATTGCGCTTCCCTTATGCAAGAGCGTAATATTCTCGGTAATTATCCTCGTATTTATTGATTACTGGAATATGGTCGAACAGCCGCTCATTCTCCTTTCGGACGAAAATCTTTATCCGCTGTCCGTTTTTCTTTCAAGGATAAATTCGGGAGAGATCGGACTTGCGTTCGCTGTTGCGACGATCTATATGATACCCACGCTGCTGATGTTCCTTTACGGCGAAGATTATCTCGTTGAAGGAATAGCTTATTCGGGCGGCATAAAGGGTTAAAAGGAGGTTATAAAATGGACAATAAAAAACGTGAATGGGTCAAAACGGCGGCAATAATTTTTCTTACGATAATGCTTTTGCTGACGTTTTTCTCCAATACGATAATGAACTATTCTCTGCCCGAGGTTTCGGCAAAATATGTCCAGAGCGGAAGCCTTTCCGAGCAGATAAGAGGAACTGTGACCGTTGAAGCCGCACAGCAGTATGAGGTAAAATACGGCGGTACAGCAAGGACGGTCGATTCCGTCGAAGTAAAGCAGGGCGACACCGTTGAAAAGGGACAGGTGCTCCTGCGGTTCAGCGGTGAGATCCCCGACCTTGAAGCTGCCGAGAAAGAGCTTGAAACAGCACAGAACACCTATCGTTCAAAGCTCCTTGACATGGGCGCTGATTATTCATCGGAGGAGCTTGAGATAAAGAACCTTGAAGAAGACATCGAACGTCTTAAAACAAATCTCGGCGGTAATGACGACTACTTGAAAAAAGCAGCGGAACAAAAGGAGCTTGATGAAAAGATCCTTTCGCTTACCAAAAAATGCAACGAGCTTGAAAAAGAGAACAAGGAGTATGAAAACAAGCTTGCGCATATCACCGAGCAGCTTACCGCACTCAGCTCGGATGATTATGAAGCTCTCGATACCGTTTACAGCAATGAGCTTTCTCCTATATATACATCCGTTGTTGACAATAAAGACAAAAAGGAAAAATACGAAAAAGAGGTCGAACAATATACAAAAGAGCTCGGCGATATGGTGACCAACGAGGATATCGCAAGCAAAAATGCCGAGGTGCAGAAGCTCCAGGCACAGGTCGCTTCTCTCGAAGATCAGTATTTCTGGGCGCTTATTGACGATACCAAAGGCGACGCTTCAAGCATAAACGAAAGCCTTGCGATTGCAAAAATTGACCTTGGAAAAGCAAGAACAGAGCTTTATGAAATGTATAACAAGCAGACCTCCGACAATCTCATAAACCTCAAGCTCCAGGTTTCTACAAGGAATCAGCTGCAGTTTGAAACCAAATACAACGACGCACAGAACAAGCTCAATCTTAAAAAGCTGGAGGTCAGCAAAAAGATCAACGCCGAAAAGAAAACTGTAAAAGCCAAATCCGATAAAAAGGTCTCCGAAATAGACGATATAAAAACCCGGATCGAAAATGCAAAGACCGATAAGGAAAAGGCAGATTCCGATATGGCGGCTATTCAGAAGATAGAGGAAAGCGAACGCTCTCTTGAAACTATGAAGCTCAATCTTGAAAAGAAGCAGAAAGAAGACCTCGTTACTGCAGGAAAAACAAGCATTGAGATTGAAGCCATGCAGAGTGATATAAAGCGCCTTGAAGACAAGATCAAAAAGCTTAAGGACGACGCACAGGGCGGCGAGATCACCGCACCCGTCGCAGGTATTATCAGCTCAATGAAGGTCGTTGCAGGCGAAACGCTCGAATCGGGTACGTCGGCTGCTTCTATCGAAATGGTGGAAAAGGGCTATACCGCAAGCTTCTCCGTAACGCTCGATCAGGCTAAAAAGGTCAAGATCGGCGATATGGCAGAAATACAGTATTTCTGGGGCGGCGATGCGCAGGCAAAGCTCACGCAGATAAAGGCAGACCCCTCTAACGCACAGAACAAACAGCTCGTTTTTGACGTTTCGGGCGATGTTACTCCCGGTCAGTCGCTCCAGCTCGTTCTCGGCGGAAAGGGTCAGCCGTATGAATGTATCATCCCGAACAACGCTATAAAGGAAGACTCCAACGGCAAGTTCGTCCTTACAGTTATCGCAAAGAGCAGTCCTCTCGGAAACCGCTATATCGCAAAGCGTGCCGATATCACCGTGCTTGCCTCGGACGGTGTGAACACAGCCGTAACAGGCGTTGCACAGAGCGACTTCATCATTTCCACATCGACAAAGCCTATCAATGCAGGCGATCAGGTTCGCCTTGTTGAGGGATAAAAACTGCACGATATGATCTCTTGAAGGAGGGAGCAGGAACGAACACAACAAAAAAGATCCTATATATAATTCTTGCCGCCCTTGATGCGGTCTGTATCGCGGCATTCATAATAATTTTCATCATTTTCGCAGGGCTTGGGAAAAAGCTCCCGTCACAGAACGCAGCGGAAAGCTGGAAAAGCGAAAACGGCGGAAAATATGACCAGATATCGGTGTTTTTCAGCGGCGGCTCGGGGCTTGACCTTAATGAGATCCGCCGTATGAGGGTCGATATCGACAAGAAGATGACCGAAAACTCTCTCACCCCCGAAAAAGAGGGCGCAAGGCTGTATTTTGACGCCTTTTCCTGCGCCGAGCAGAAAATGACCGTTTCAACAATGAGCGACAGCTATGCGCCGAATGTTGATGCAAACACGATCGTCACAGGCGGAGATTTCTTCCGCTTTCACCCCTTTAAGCTGCTTTCGGGCTGCTATTATTCGGACGATGATCTTATGCAGGACAGGGTCGTAATTGATGACACTCTCGCCTGGCAGCTTTTCGGTTCGAGCAATGTTGAAGGGATGGCTGTGAGCATCGGCGGAAAGATATTCACCGTTTCGGGCGTTGTGAAGCTTGAACAGGATAAGACCTCACAGTATCTTGTCAGCGGAAAACCTTATATGTTCATTTCCTACGAGGGAATAAAGCTCATTCGGGAAGAAGCTCCCGAGATATCCTGCTATGAGGCAGTGCTCCCAAGTCCCGTCAAGGGTCTTGCACGATCGGTAATAAAGAACATTCTTAACGTCCCCGAGGAAAACCGAACGCTCATCGTCAATACAGGAAGATTCTCCGTAATAAATATGACAAAGGCAGCGTTTGACGGCGGCAAAAGCGCTGTTATCGACAAACCGATAGTTTACCCCTACTGGGAAAACGCCGCAAGGATAACGGAGAGAAAGGCTTCAAGCCTTATATCGGCAATGATAGTCCTGCTCTGTACTCCGATCATCACAGTTTTGTATTTTGCCGTGCTGCTTTTTACAAAGCGAAAGGCAATTACACATAAGCTTTCGGAGAAGCTCCGTGAAACAGCTTCTTCGGCAGCTCAATTCTTCAGAAACAGAACATCAAGACAAAAAACATGAAAGGCGGAATTTGGATCTATGAAGAAAACAATAGTTAAACGTGCACTCTGCGCAGGCTTGGCGGCGGCAATGATGCTCTCGCTCGGCGCCTGCGGAAAAACAACGAGCAAGCCTGAAACAGCTTCAAAGGATAACCTCTATTCCTCAAAGGAGATCCCCGTTTCGGGACTTGATTATATCAGCGCAATGACAGCCGATTCGGACAGTATCTATGTTGTCGGCAGAAAAAGCATCTCTGTTGAGGGCAACGGCGAAAATTCCGACGGCGGATTTGTCGCAATTCCGAAAGCCTATGGTATGGCTGTTGAAACCACTGCTGTAGACGCTGTCGAAGACGAAGTATCAGCCGACAGCGATGCTGCTGCCGATCAGGACACAGAAGTCGGCTCCGCCGACGCTGCAGTTGATATGCCTGCCGAGGAGCCTATCAATGAGTACATAACGCAGACCATTATTACTGTTTATGATCTTGACGGAAACAAGACAGCCGAAAAGGTTCTCTTTGATTCAAGCGAGCTCGGCGAAAACACATACGCAAACGTTCAGTCTATGTTCTTTTCGGGCGACAAGCTTTCGCTTCTTATAAGCAAAAGTTCATGGAATAACGAAACAGGCGAATCGAGCGAAACCTTCTACCTTGAACGCTTCGATAAGAGTCTTGCATCGGCAGGCAAAACAGAGCTTGACGACCTTAAAGCAAATTACTCCGCCGATGATTATTTCTATATCAACAATTATGCCGAGGACAATGACGGAAACGGCTATGTTCTTGTAAACAACAACATCCTTGTAACCGATAAAAACGGCAAATTCCAATTCACTGTCGGTCTGGATGCAAACACAGCACAGGATTCGGGTTCATATATCAATTCTATTGTCCGCGGAAAGAACGGAAGCGTTTATGCCCTCATCAATTCCTATTCCTACAAAGACGATGTTTATGAATCGAACAATACAGCAAGGATCATTGACTTTGCAGCAAAGAAGTTCAGCGATACCGAATACCCGATCTCCGCTTCCGTTTACGGCAGCAGCTATTCGGGCGGTCAGTACGATATCGTTTATAACGGCGATTCCGCACTTTACGGTCTGGACATCGAAACCAACGAGAGCACGACCCTTATCGACTGGATAAAGTCCGGCATCGACTCCACAACTCTCAACAACGTTATCCTCTCCCCCGACGGAAAGATCATCTACTCCGCATATACATACGAATATTCGGGCAGCGGAATTTCCTATTCCCACGATGATATGGTCATCTATGTTCTCACCAAGCTCGACCCTTCGGAGGTTCCCGACAAGGAGCTTATCTCCGTTTATACTACCTACATCCCTTACCAGATCAAGAGCAAGATCAGCCAATTTAACAAGGAAAGCGACAAATATCAGATCGAAGTTACCTCCTACATGGACGATGACTGGTCAAACTATGATGACTGCATAAAGCGCATCAACAACGACCTCGTTGCCGGAAAGATACCCGATATCCTTATCTGTGACAGCTCGCTCCCGTTCAACAGCTATGTTTCAAAGGGACTTATCGCAGACCTCGGCTCGATGATGGAAAAGGACGAAAGCTTCAACCGCGGCGATTACCTTGAAAATGTTCTTGAAGCGTTCAGCGTCGGCGGAAAGCTCTACAGAATAGCTCCCTCGTTCAGCATCGTAACAAAATCCGCTAAAAAATCCATCGTCGGCGACAAAACAAGCTGGACAATGGACGATTTCCTCGCAGTCAAGGAAGCTAACCCCAACAGCGAAATGCAGATCGAAATGACAAGCTCAAACTTCGTTTCTTCAATGATCGTCTACAACATCGGTCAGTATGTAAACTACGAAACAGGCGAATGCTCCTTCAACACCGATTCGTTCAAGAAAGCACTCGAATATGCAAAAACACTCCCTGCCGAGATCGACTATGATTCACTCTATAAGGATGAAAGCTACTGGATGAAGCGTGAATCCGCTTACCGTGACGGCTCAACTATCCTCAAGGATGAATATATCTACGGCTTCCGCACCTTCAAGCAGGATGAAGAAGGCTACTTCGGCGAACCCGTAACAATGATCGGCATTCCGTCCGATAACGGCAACGGCTCAATGTTCCAGATAAATACTTCACTTGCAATAATGGCAAAGGCAAAGAACCCCGACGGTGCATGGGAGTTCATAAAGACCCTTCTCACCGATGAAGTACAGGAAAATATCGGCGCACTCCCGATAAAGCTCTCTGCCCTTGATAAGCTTGCCGAAAAGGCAAAGGAACGTCCTTACTGGGAAAATGAAAAGGGCGAAAAGGAATACTACGACGATCAGGTCTGGGTCGGAGAACAGCAGTTCGTTATCACTCCGAACACCGATGAAGACAATCAGCGTATGATGGACTTCATCAAGTCGGTAAATTCCGTTTACGAATATGACAGAGATCTCCTCAAGATCATTGAAGAGGAAGTTCAGGCATATTTCAGCGGTCAGAAGTCTGTCGATGAAGTTACAGACATCATCCAGAACCGTGCAAGCACATATATCAGCGAAAGCAGATAACTCCCCCCTTGTTATCCCGTTTTCGCAGGATATAATACCCCCGTTTGTGTAACAACAGACGGGGGTTTTTCATATTATGGTCATAGGCAGATGTTTATTGGGAATACAGAAAGGATCGCTTAAAATGAAAAAAAGATTTCTTATAGCAGGCGGAGATCTGCGCTTTGTAAAGCTTGCGGGATTTCTGCGTGAAAACGGCTGCTTTGTAAATATGATAGGCTTTGACAACGGCATAAATACCTGCAGCGGAGTGCATAATTTCCGCAGCCTTATCTCCCTTAACGAAAAGACAGATGTGCTTGTCCTTCCGCTTCCCGTCAGCATTGACGGCGAGAACGTGAACTGCCCTTATTCGGACAGCAAATTATCCATAGAAACTCTCGCCGCCGCTGTTGCCGAAAACGGCATCGTCTTCGGAGGACGCTTTCCGAACGGGATAAGAGAAAGGCTTGAAAAAAGAGGCCTTACCGTTATAGATTATTCCGAACGGGAGGAATTCGCTGTCATGAATGCCGAAGCCACAGCCGAAGGTGCTCTGCAGGCGGCTATGGAGGAGACCGACCGAACGATAATGGGGCAGAAGATACTTATCATCGGCATGGGGCGCATCGCAAAGGCTCTTATAAGGCTCCTGCAGGGCTTCAATGCCGAGATAACAGCCGCCGCAAGGAAGTATTCCGACCGTGCCTGGGCGGAGATCTACGGCTGCAGAACAGCCGATATCGCATCTCTCGATAAAGAGCTTGAAAGGGCAACGATAGTGTTCAACACCGTCCCCGTGCCGCTTCTTGACGAAAGGCTGCTTTTGAAGATAAACAAGGACTGTCCCGTGATAGACCTTGCGTCAAAGCCGGGCGGCATCGACTTTGAAAGCGCTTCAAGAATAGGCGTGCGGACTCTCTGGCTGCTTTCGCTCCCCGGCAAGGCTGCGCCGACGACCGCAGGGATAACGATAGGAAAAACGATACTTAACATACTGGAGGAAAGGGGCGGAGATTTTGTCTGAAAAACACACAAGTCTTGCCGGTGTGAAGATCGGCTATGCGCTCTGCGGAAGCTTCTGCACCTTTTCACGCTCGATAGAACAGCTGAAAAGGCTGAAAGAAGCAGGCGCAGACATTACAGCGATAATGTCGTTCAATGCCGCTTCACTCGATACACGTTTCGGAACGGCTGAAAGCTTCCGAAATACAATAGCGGAGATCACAGGAAAACCGCTGATACTTACAATTGAGGACGCCGAACCGATAGGTCCTATGAAAATGTTCGATGTCCTTGCAATTTGTCCGTGCACGGGCAACACCATAGCAAAGCTGGCGAATTCTATCACGGACACACCCGTGACAATGGCTGCAAAATCACATATCCGCAATGCCCGTCCCGTTGTCATAGCCGCTGCAACGAATGACGGACTTGCAGGCAGCGCAAAGAACATTGGCGCCTTGATGAACTATAAAGGCTACTACTTTGTGCCGCTCGGTCAGGACGACAGCGAGAAAAAGCCGCGTTCGCTCGTAGCGGATTTCAACGAGCTTGGCGATACCATTCTTGCAGCACTTGACGGAATACAATTTCAACCGCTAATTATTTAATGCTTAATTCGTAATGCTTAATGCGTAATTAGCTTCGCTTATCTGTTAGAGATACGCTGATTAAAGTGCATAGAAAAAAGGTGCAGTCACGAAATGTACTTACAAATCGTGACTACACCTTTAATTTTTCAGGACATCAATCCCCTACTGATTAAAACGTAAATGAACAGCGCAACAAATAATTACGCATTACGAATTAAACTTTACTTCTTCTGTGTCGTATCGGTTGTTCCTGCGCTGCTTGCGAGCTCCTTAACGGAGGTAACAAGTCCTGCAAGTCCCTGTATCTCGGAAGGAATGATGATCTTTGTAGCCTTGCCGTCAGCTGCCTTGCCGAATGCTTCAAGTCCCTTGATAGCGATAACGCTTTCGCTCGGATTGCTTTCGTTGAGCTTTACGATGCTGTCTGCGAGAGCCTTCTGTGTGAGCTCGATAGATTCAGCTTCGCCCTGTGCTTCAAGTATCTTCTGCTGTCTTACAGCGTCCGAACGGAGGATAAGCGCCTGCTTTTCAGCTTCAGCCTTGAGGATAGCAGCCTGCTTGTCAGCTTCCGCACGGAGGATCTTGGATTCCTTTTCACCTTCGGCAACGAGGATCTGTGACTTCTTTTCACCCTCTGCCTGGAGTATCTTTTCACGTCTTTCACGCTCTGCCTTCATCTGTCTTTCCATTGCGTCCTGGATCTCTCTCGGGGGAAGAATGTTCTTAAGCTCAACACGGTTTACCTTGATGCCCCAGGGGTCTGTTGCAACGTCAAGGAGAGATGTGATCTTTGTGTTGATAACGTCACGGGAAGAAAGCGTTGCGTCAAGCTCCATTTCACCGATGATGTTACGGAGAGTTGTAGCCGTGAGGTTCTCGATAGCGCTCATAGGACGTTCAACGCCGTAGGTGTAGAGCTTTGCGTCTGTTATCTGGAAGAATACGACCGTATCGATCTGCATTGTAACGTTATCCTTTGTGATAACCGGCTGCGGCTTGAAGTCAGCGACCTGCTCCTTGATGGAAACCTTTTTTGCAACCTTGTCAATGATAGGAACAACGTAGTGAGGACCTGTTTCAAGCGTCTTGCTGAATGCGCCGAAACGCTCAACGATATAGACCTGTGCCTGCGGAACGAACTTGATACCGCTTATGAGAACAAGGATAACGATGATAGCTAAAATAATGAGAACTGTTGCAATACCCGGCATAATTATTACCTCTTTCTGTTTTTGATTTTGTTTTTTCAAGCTGCATTAAGCGTCGGTTTTTTCGACAAGCAGCTTTGCGCCTCTGACTTCTTTGATGCGGACAACGCTGTCTTTCGGGATAAGCTCTTCGTCTTCGGTAACTGCGATCCAGTCAACGCCGTTGAATTTCACTCTTCCAAGACCTCTTTCCGAATCAATATCCTCAACTACGACTGCAGTCTTGCCTGCATAGCTGTCGGAATTCGTCGGAATGAATTTCTTCGGGAAAAGCTTCTTCACAAGCGGACGGGTGAATATCAGCAGTATCGCCGAGAATACAACGAAAAGCACGAGCTGAATTATCCACGATGCGCCGAGAGCGGCTGCGATCAGCGCTGCTACTGCACCTGCGGCAAACCATATTGAAACGAGTGCTGCCGTAGCTGCTTCTGCAAGTATCGCTGCAACGAGGACAATGATCCAGAAAATCACCATAGATCTCACCTGTCTTTCTCTTAAATAAATGTATTTGGTGTTTACGGAAGAAAAAGCTTTTTTGAACCGTATAGGATCGGTTCTTTATCCGTTGTGATTATATTAACATAAAAACATAAAAATTGCAATAGTCGATTAAGATTAAATTCTGTCAAATTTCCGATTTTAAGGCAGATTTTTTAAAGCTACTGTCTGCCGCTCATCCGCTCTTCACCGCTGTTGATCGTATAAAATAGAATTTTCTTGACTTTAACGCCGTACTATAATATAATTAAGGTATAAGAAATATTTGATGCAGAGTTTTGTGAACGTGATAAACGCCCTGCATCTGAAAGGATAAAACGTCATGAAAAATTATTATGACAACAGAGAGCTTTCCTGGCTGAAATTTAATGAGCGTGTGCTTGAAGAAGCTATGGATGAACGTGTCCCTCTCGGCGAACGTCTGCTGTTCGCTTCGATCTTCCAGTCGAACCTCGATGAATTCTTTATGATAAGAGTCGGCTCGCTTTACGACAGAACCCTCGTTGACGACGAGGAACGCGACAACAAAACGGATATGACCTGCGCCGAGCAGCTTTCCGCTATTTTTGCACGCTGCACCGAGCTTGCGCTTATGCGTGACAAAGCATACGGGGATATAATGTCGCAGCTTAAAGACCGCTACGGCGTTGAGCAGGTCGATTTCAAGGCTCTTTCCAAAGAGGAAGAGGAGTTCCTGCGTGTTTATTTTACAAAAGAGATACTTCCGCTCATCTCTCCGCAGATAATCGACAAGCGCCACCCGTTCCCGTTCCTTAAAAACAAGGAAATATATGCTGTTGCGCATCTCGAATCAAAATCCCAGTCGATGAAGCTCGGCATAATTGCGGCAAGCGGCTCGTTCTCCCGTGTCATCTTCCTCCCAACCGCAAATAAAATGAGATTTATGCTTGTCGAAGAGCTTATACTTCATTATATGCCGATCGTCTTTAAAAATTATAAGATATTATGCAAATCTCTGATGCGCATCACAAGAAATGCCGATATAAATATGGAAGAAGCGCTCTACGACCACGAGGTCGACCTTCGTGAAGTCATGACATCACTTCTCCAGAAGCGCAAAAAGCTTTCTCCCGTAAGAATGGAGCTTTCACGAAAGCTTGACGAGGAATCGCTCGCATTCCTGCGCAGCAATCTCGAGCTTACACCCGATAAGATCTTCCGCCAGAAATCACCGCTCGACCTTTCCTGCGTCTTCCCGATAAGAGCCAAGCTTGAAAGCGCAGACCCCGAGCTTTTCTTCCGCAGAGCCGTTCCGCAGAGATCCCGTGAGATCGTCCACGAGCTGCCCGTTATTGATCAGGTGCTCAAAAAGGACATTCTTCTCTACTATCCGTATGAATCCATCCGTCCTTTCCTGCGTATGCTGAACGAAGCGGCTTTTGACCCCGATGTCGTTTCGATAAAGATAACCCTCTACCGTGTCGCTTCCGACTCAAAGGTGGTCGAAGCCCTTGTGAACGCCGCAGAAAACGGAAAGAACGTGCTCGTTCTCGTTGAGCTCCGAGCAAGATTTGACGAGGAAAACAACATCGGCTGGTCGAAGCAGCTTGAAGACGCAGGCTGCAACGTTATCTACGGTCCCGAAAACCTCAAGGTACATTCAAAGCTCTGTCTTATCACACGCAAGAACGGAAACGGCGTGGAATACATCACGCAGATCGGTACGGGCAACTACAACGAAAAGACCTCCGCACTTTATACCGACCTCTGCCTTATGACCGCAAACAAGGATATCGCAGCCGAAGCAGGCGCAGTTTTCAACGCCCTCTCAATGGGAACGCTTGTTGAGGATACGCAGCATCTTCTCGTTGCACCGTTGAGCCTTCAGAACAAGATAATAGAGCTTATCGATGGCGAGATCGCAAAGGCTAAAAAGGGCGAGGAAGCTTATATCGGCTTGAAAATGAATTCCGTTACCGACCGTGTGCTTATCGACAAGCTTGCAGAAGCTTCAATGAACGGCGTTAAAATTCAGATGGTCATAAGAGGTATCTGCTGCCTTGTCGCAGGCGTCGAGGGCTATACCGATAATATCGAGGTAACGAGCATCGTCGGCCGCTATCTTGAACACGCCCGTATCTATATGTTCGGCAAGGGCAAGGATATGAAGCTTTACATCTCCTCCGCCGACTTTATGACAAGAAACACTATCCGCCGTGTTGAAGTCGCAGCGCCGATCTACGACGAACACGTACGTGAGAGGATCGTCAACATCTTCAATACGATGCTTGCCGATAATGTCAAGGCAAGAGTTATGCTCCCCGACAGCTCGTATAAATATAAGCAGCCGAAAACGGGCGAAGAGCTTATTGATTCGCAGGCAAGCTTTATCGAAGAAAGCGTGGAAAATGCCGCCGCAGTCAAGGAGCCGCAGCAGGTATCGGTTCAAACAGCAGCAAAACCTGCAAAACGAGTTATGGTCAAGCGCAAACGCAGCAAAAAGAACAGAAAAGCGGACAGACAATTTATAATGCGTAATTCGTAATGCTTAATGCGTAATTGATTTGATAATAATAAAAACGAACACGCCGTTCACGATCAATAAAACCGTGAACGGCGTGTTTTGTATAAAATCTCAGTTCACCCCATTTATTTTTTCCCCTGTATGAACATCTCCGCCGCATTCGATCGAACCACATTCTATACTGCCCTCGGCATAGAGCGTTTCACAGGATATCTTTTGACAATCAAAAATATTTCCGCAGCGGATACGGTTGTTTGCACTTACCGAACCGCTGACATTTCCGCAGTTCACATCGTCGCCTGCGTTTATTTCTCCGCCAACATTCCCACAGTTTATACTGTCGCCGCAATTTATTCCACCGCCGACATTTCCGCAGTTTACACTGTCGCCGCAATTTATATCTCCGCTGACGTTCTGACAAGCTGTACTGCTGCCTGAATTTACATCTCCGCCTACATTCTGACAGGCAACACCGTCACCGGCATTCACATTTCCTCCAACATCTCCCTTTATGTCCGCACTGCCCCATATCTCGGCGTGGAGCGTACCCTTGAAATCCTCAACGGCGAGCTTTATGTGCGAATTTCTGTCCCATTTTTCTCTGTCAAGAATTTCGCCGTTACGAACCTGAACAATATAGAGCTTGTCATCATCGGGAAGAGAAAGCCTGTCCGATTTTGTACAGTCTGCGGCTTCTCCGAAGAAAAGGCTGTCAATGCTCACTCCGAAGAACGCTGCGATATCGGGGATTATCCCAACATCGGGCAGCGATTGTCCCGTTTCCCATTTTGAAACTGCCTGAACGGAAACGCTGACAGCGTTCGCAAGCACATCCTGACCGATATCCATTTTTTTGCGAAGAGTTTTGATATTTTCACCTATGCTGATATTCATATTTTCATTCCTTTTTATAAAAATCAAAAGCTTTTTTTGACTTTATTTTAGCATATAAAAAGATGAAATGTCAAACGAATGTCAGTTTAATTCCTTCCAAAAAAATCAACTGACGGTTGATTGAATGAAAAAGAAAATTTTTCTCTTGACATATAGGTTAAAAGCGATTATAATAAATATAAAGAGGGCATACCGATAGACGGTCGCTCCCAAATTTTAGGTGTAAGAATAACCGCCGCATTTCGAAGCTGGGGCGGTTATTTCTTTTTGTTATTGCTATTTTGCATTAGCTGTATTACAGCAAAAACACGCCGTTCACGATCAATAAAACCGTGAACGGCGTGTTTGTATATTGGAAAAAATGCTTTCGGCTGAAAATAATTACGCAATTACGATGCCCAGCTTCGCAGTGCATTACGCATTAAATCAATCCTCTTCCTTTTCCGTAACAGCGATACCGAGAATATCAAGGCTCTCCTTATCTACTGCTGCAGGGCAGGAGGACATAAGCTCGGATGCGTTCTGTACCTTTGGGAATGCAAGTACGTCACGGAGATTGTCTGCTCCGCACATTATCATTGAGAGTCTGTCAAGACCGATTCCCATGCCGCCGTGAGGAGCTGCACCGTACTTGTATGCGTCAACAAGGAAGCCGAACTTCGCTTCGATCTCTTCATCGGTAAGTCCGAGCGATTCAAACATCTTCTGCTGAAGCTCATAATCGGTGATACGAATAGAACCGCTCGAAAGCTCCGTGCCGTTGAGAACAAGGTCGTAAGCCTTTGCGAATACCTTGCTCGGGTCGCTGTCAAGATACTGTAAACACTCGTCCATCGGCATTGTGAACGGGTGGTGCATAGCGTCCCAGTGCTGTGTTTCTTCGTTCCATTCAAAGAACGGGAATTCGGTGATCCAGAGGAAGTTGAACTTGCCCTCGGGGATCATATCAAGCTGCTTTGCAACTTTAAGACGAAGCGCACCGAGAAGCGGAAGAACAAAGCTGTTCTTGTCTGCTGCAATAAGAACTACATCGCCCTTTTCTGCGCCTGTCGCCTTGAGAATAGCGTCAAGCTCGCCTTCCTTGAGGAACTTGCCGAACGAGCAGTTGGGAGCGTCATCATTCCAGCGGATGTAAGCAAGACCCTTTGCGCCAATGCCCTTTGCGTGTTCAATGAGCTTGTCGATCTCTTTTCTTGTAAGCGCTGCAGCGGAGTTCTTTGCCGTGATAGCACGAACCGAGCCGCCTGCTTCTATCGCAGATTTGAACACAACAAAATCGGTGTCCTTGACAGTATCGGTGATGTCAACGATCTCCATTTCAAAACGTGTGTCAGGCTTGTCCGAGCCGTAGCGGTTCATAGCTTCTGTATAGGTAAGCCTTGGGAGCGGAGTCGGGATGTCTATGCCGAGAACCTCGGAGAATTCACGCTTTACAAAGCCTTCAGCCATCTGCATAATGTCTTCCGTGTCAACAAAGGACATTTCAAGGTCGATCTGTGTGAATTCGGGCTGTCTGTCCGCACGGAGATCCTCATCACGGAAGCAGCGTGCAAGCTGAATGTATCTGTCAAAGCCTGCGATCATAAGCAGCTGCTTGTATATCTGCGGAGACTGCGGAAGAGCGTAGAACTTGCCCGGATGAACTCTTGACGGAACAAGATAATCTCTTGCGCCCTCGGGAGTGGACTTTATCATCATCGGTGTTTCGATCTCAATGAAGCCGTTCTCTGCAAAGTAATCTCTTGCTACCTTTGCGATCTTGCTTCTCTTTATGATGTTGTCCTGGAGCTTCTTGCGGCGAAGGTCAAGGTAACGGTATTTAAGACGAAGCTCCTCGTTTGTGTTTGTGTCGTCAACGATCTCAAACGGAGGTGTCTGTGCCTTTGCAAGGATGCGGAGATCGTCAACAAAGATCTCAAAATGACCTGTTGCGATCTTGTCGTTTATGCTCTCACGCTCACGGACTTCACCCTTTGCCATAACAACATATTCGGAGTGGCAGGACGCAGCCTTTTCAAATATCTCCTTGTCCGTTGTTTCGTTGAAGGTGAGCTGAACAATGCCCGTCCTGTCACGAACAACGATGAAAATGATACCGCCCTTGTTTCTTACCGTGTCAACGTAGCCGCCGACCGTAACCGTTTCTCCTGCTTTAAGAACCTCGCCGCAGTAATGTGTGCGGTGAAGACCTGCCATTGTGTCTGCCATATTAAAACTTCCTTTCGATAATTATAGTATTTTCAAATATACAAACAATCATTCTCCCAATTCAAAGGGCTTTCGTCAATATATTTCCATATCATCTGAAAATCTTTTTCGTTTCTGATAATGTGGTCGTGATAGGAACGCTGCCAGATTTTTTTATCAAACGGTTCTGCAAGACCCTGTTTAACCAATTTGATATATTCTATGGTCGAGCGTCTTTTAAAAGATTGAACGATTTCCGATAACGTAGGGGCGGATTCCATATCCGCCCGCCCATCCCTTTTCTGATAATAATCCTTTTCAATAACAATTATTGCATGAAAATGGTTTGGCATTACAACATATATCGGACAATCAACATCATTATATTCCACTATTGTTTTTTCAAAAATATCGGAAATCATACGGGCGGATATAGAATCCGCCCCTACGCTGCCGAATAGTTTCGCCCTATTCTGTGTGCATATAGTTATAAAGTATGCACCGTTTTGGGAATAATCATATTCGGGTAAACGCCGACGTTTTCTTCTCGGATATTCCACGATCAAAGATCAATATCATCCAGCACACCGCTGAACATATTTGCAACCGAGATGTTGGAAAAATCATCAAGGAAACGGTCGCCGAGGGAAATATCGACCTTTTCGCTTGTTTTCATATTTTTGAGCTGTGCTTTGCCGCTTTCAAGCTCGTTGCTGCCGAGTACCATTGTGAAATCTGCACCAAGCTTGTCGGCATACTTCATCTGCGCCTTTACTCCTCGTCCTGCAAGATCATATTCCGCCCAGATACCGTCATCACGGAGAGCTTTTGTCAGAACGATCGCCTTTTCAAGCGCAGCCTCATCCATTGCGGCAATGTAGAGAGCGCATTTCTTCGGCTCGATAAAATCGCAGCCCTGATTTTCCATAGTCATGATAAGACGCTCGATGCCCATTGCAAAGCCGAGAGCAGGCGTCGGGTTTCCTCCGAGCTGCTCGATAAGTCCGTCATAACGTCCGCCGCCGCAGACTGTTCCCTGCGCACCGATGCTCGTTGTAACGAACTCAAAAACCGTCTTTGTGTAATAGTCAAGACCTCTTACGATCTTCGGATTTACGGTGAATTCAATATTCATCGCCGTAAGATTCTTTTTCAGCTTTTCAAAGTGGCTGCTGCAGTCCTCGCAGAGATAGTCAAGGATAACAGGAGCATCCTTTGCAATGTCCTGACAGATAGGACTCTTGCAGTCGAGGATTCGCATCGGATTCTTTTCAAGTCTTTCCCGACAGGTTCCGCAAAGCTCGTCCTTTCTGCCTTCAAAATAGCTCTTGAGAGCCTTGTGATATTCGCTGCGGCACTTCGGGCAACCGATAGAGTTGATGTTGAGCGCAACTCCCTTTATACCAAGACGGCGGAGGAAAGCGTCAACCATCGCTATCATTTCCGCATCTGCTGCAGGTGAAGCGCTTCCGTACATTTCTGCGCCGAACTGGTGGAATTCACGGAGCCTGCCTGCCTGCGGCTTTTCATGTCTGAAACAGGAAATGTTGTAGTAGACCTTCTGCGGAAGTGCGTCCGAAAGCATACCGTTTTCAAGAACAGCTCTTGCTGCGCCTGCCGTGCCCTCGGGACGGAGCGTGAAGTCGTCATCGTCCTTGCCGTTAGCGGAGCTTTTTGCGGTAACTCCATACATTTCCTTCTGTACAACGTCGGTCGAATCGCCTACGCTGCGCTTAAAAAGCTTTGTGTTCTCGAATGTCGGAAAACGTATCTCCTTAAAGCCGTAGCATTCTGCCGTTTCAGCAGCGATCTGCTCAACCGTGTGCCATTTGTAGACATCGGACGGCTTAACGTCCTGCGTTCCCTTTGGTCTTTTTGTGATAAGCTCCATATAAAAACTCCTTTTCAATTCATCTGCGAAATAATAAAAGCCGTCCCTGTCTGTGAACAAGGGACGACTTGTAAGATCGTGGTGCCACCCTATTTTATCGGATAATCTCCGAACTTTTGCTCCCTTTAACGCAGGAAACGGCTGTATTTTAGTCAGACTTTTACATACAGCGGCTCAAAAGTGTCCTTCACGCACAAGCTCTTCGGGCTTTTTCACCGTCCGCCCTCTCTTTGGAAGAGAAAATGTCCGCTACTCTCTTTATCATAGCCTTTATAGGATTAGTATAACTCATTAATTCTAAGTTGTCAAGAAAAATCTTATGAAAAAATTAAAGAAGAGTATCATCAGTATATCCTTAACAGTATCTCAAATATTTCATACCATTGAATTCATAGTCCGGATTCTTATTGAAGAAAATTTTTTCTTTGAAATTATCTTTTTCGCAACAGACAAAGTTAAAAACGAAAAGCTGATAATACCACTCACCCGTGTCATAGTCGGTATTTCTTTCATTAAAAACAATCCGTCCATATTGTTCTTTTCCCAAAACAAAAGCTGTTTTATCAAATCCGCCATAAAAGTGAACCTCGTATTGATTTTCATCGGTCGGTTTCACCCCTATCTTTTTACCAAAGGGAGAACAATTGAATTTTCCATCATATAGTTGATTTTCTGTAAACTGCCGACTTCTTGTACCAATGTCATGCATTCCGTCAGTATCTTGATAAAAAAACACAGAATGAAACAATACATCTTGTTGAATTTCAGCAGGATTAATTTTTACAGGATAGAATTTTAAGGAGTTCCTGACTTGTGAATAATTTGCATATCTGACGTTTTTTCTGTATTCAATTTCAATTTGCTGAACAAACAACATTTCGAACACCACTTTTCATTTTGAAATCAATAATACTAAACACCAATATAAAACTGTTTTCAACAGTTACAAGATTGGCGGCTTATACTAAACACCATTTAAAAACAGGATAAAATCCAATCTCTTCCTGTAATGC
>JBJEQP010000002.1:0-5625 GCA_051881815.1 Oscillospiraceae bacterium
ACCCTTACTGGCGTGTAAGGTGTTACCCGACTAATTATATTGTAACAGGAGTGATTAGATGAAAGATACAGGAAAGCATCCAATTTTGGCAAATGGGCAATATTATATATCGCCGATAGAGAAAAAAAGAGGGAGTGGTCCTTCAATTTTTCCTCACGAATATTCAGAAGCCAAAGAGAGGTTATGTGCGGATATTGAAAGCATACAACAATCAATTGAAAATAACGATGAAGTTTTTGTATCAAGTAAAGTTGTATGTATCCGTTTGGAACCCAAATACGAAGCGAAATCTTACGTTCCCAGTTCGTTAGTTGCAGATTCCGGAATGAAATTAATCGGAGGACGCAAATACACAATAGATGAAGACCAGCAAACGAAAGGAAAAATGTATTTCGTACGAACAACAACAGAAGAATTACAGGATCTAAAAACTAAATTTACATCCGGTAGAAAAGACCATGTGCAAAAGTGGAAAGATCAAGTTTGTACAATTAAGAGTATAGATTTGCTTCAGCAAGAAGAAAAGACTTTAGGCTTTCCAGATGAATGGAAAAATGGAACAGTAGAGGTGGTTATTCATCCACTTGGGTCAGATATGGATCAAGCTATAAATGGCTTCTTTGAAACAACTAAATTAGACAAAAATACAGCGGCAATACGTTCTTATGAAGATGGTCTTACGTTTGTATGCATTCATATGGATAAAGAATCAGTTAAACTAGCACAAAAATACAATCCATTAAGGAGCATTAAACCGATGGATGATAACTGGGAAGAACAATTGCGATCCGGATCTATGGTCGCACCTGCACCACAGCTGCCAGAAACAATTTTTAAATCGAATATTAAAATAGGTGTTTTTGATGGAGGCGTGAAATCAGGTACACGTTTATTGGATCCATATGTAACCAATTATGATATGGTTGAAGATGCGGCAACGGAACACGCACAAGATCATGCATCAGAAGTTTGTGGAGCAATTCTTTATGGAACAAATTTGCGTGGGAAAACAGATACGGATAGAGTTGAAAATCCAGTAGTATCGGTGGAATCTTTTAGAGTGTTTCCGTCTAAAAAGACTGGAGATGCAGAATCTGATTTTCAAATGTATACAACAATTGATATTATTGAAAAAGTTGTTTCAGAGCGTCGAGATATAAAGCTATTTAATTTGTCATTTGGACCTAAAGGTGCCATTATAGATGATGAAATTAATAGGTTTACCTATGTTTGTGATAAGCTTACATATGATGTTGATGAAGATGAGATAAATCCGCTGTTTTGTGTTGCAGCAGGAAATGATGGAAAAAAGGAAGCACCAATGAATAGGGTTCAATCTCCATCAGATATGGTAAATGGACTTGCAGTCGGAGCTTATACAATTTCTATGTTAGGAGAAAAATACAGAGCTGATTATAGTTGTGTTGGACCAGGAAGAGAAGGTGCGAAAATAAAACCAGATATCCTGGAATTTGGCGGAAGCGTTGATATGCCATTTATAACGTCAAAAACAGGGAACGAAATTACTGGGACACTAGGTACAAGTTTGGCAGCTCCTGTTGTTGCGGGAAAAATCGGACGACTTATGGCTGCATCCGATCATATTGTTCCACATTTAGGTAGAGCATTATTAATTCATAATGCAGATTCAGAAGGTCTTGAGGGAAATAACGAGAACGGATTTGGTTTTTGTATATCAGAAGTTGAGGACGTATTAAACTGTACTGACAACAAGGTTACAATCCTTTATGAAGGAGAAATATCATCATCTGCAACTGTTAGACTTCCTATATTTCTGCCTGAAGTAAATGAAATTCATGGTAATGCAAACATTCGATGGACTATATGTACAGTTGTTAATCCAAATCTCAATGATCCAGATGCATATACCAATAATTGTATAGAAGATACATTCTATCCAAATGATATGAAATTTCCTTTCAGAAAGCAAGGATGTGGTGAGAAGCAGGTGAATTTTTTGGATCCTAAAGGGATTGAGTTGGCGAAACAATTGATAAGTGAAGGGTATATAAAATCAGATTTACCTGTATCCAAATCAGCAAAAAGAAGCTTTGCTGAAGCAGATTTAAGAAATAACGACTTTAAATGGGATACTATTATACGTAAAGAGCAAACAATGCGCTGTAGTTCATTGATAAACCCTTACATTACATTGCATGCAATAGGTCGTGATGAGTTCGAACATGAGAAGATAAAATATTTTGTTGTTATAACTGTTGATGTACCGAAATTTAAAGGAAGTTTATATGACCATATTGTACAAACATATAATAATCTTACCCCGATACAAATTCAGAATGTAAACAGAGTGATGACACAAGTATGACAAAATGTTTTGTAACCATCACCCCCCAGACCATAAAAGCCAGCCCTCCGCCAAACAACATCAGCGGAGGGCTTTGCTCTGCTTGATCATTTATTCCAAGACATAACGAAGTAAGTAGCCTATAAATAGTTCTCAACATTCATAACGTTATCACAGGCAGTGACTTTGTTATGGGTGCTGAAAAATCAGTTGATTATTGGATTTCTTTGCTTTACTGATGCCCATTCTGATAATCGCTTCGGCGGAGACAAAGATCATTTTCCTATGAACATACTGCACCTCACAATTTCTAATCTTGATTTACTAAATCATGATTTGGAAATCAATGAGAAAGACAATTTTGGGTGAGTTTCCCAACAAATCACCGAAACCGGTGTAGCCGTAATCCTTATTTCTTCAAAACCCAAAGATCATCCTTCGGCAGATGTTTGTCTTTCTTATCTTCACGATAAGCACGTTCAAGCTGAGCCAGTTTCGAATTTTTATCCTGCTTTGCATATGTAGGAGATAACTTTTCCATCATTCTATTTGCCGTATTAAAAACATACAGTTTTAAATTATCCCTTAACTTCATATACTCCTCAATCTCATGATTAAGCTTATCCCTAAGCTGCTGAGTCATTTGATCGGCAAGCTGCTCTGCCTGAAGCTTAATGCGCAGGTTAGCTTCTCTGCTAAGCTGTTCAGCTCGCCTTCTTTCGGCTTCGGCAGCTTTCTTGTCTTCATCGGAGGTCAGCGTATTATTGGAATACCGCTTCATCATTTCAACCGATTCCATATAATCGTCATATTCGGTTTTATCCATCTCATACTTTTCGGAACCCGAAAAAAGCTTGATTTTCTTTTTAGGCATTTTAGCAGCAATATCAGCCAGCAAAGCTATCTGTATGCGTTTGTCGTGAATATCATTATTCAGACGTTCATTTTCTTCGGCAAGTTGTTTGTTTTTGCATTCAGCCTGCTTGAATATATCGTCTGCATCCTGCTTTGCTTCCTCTATGATATCTGCTGCTTCTGTCTGAGCCTGCTCTTTGACAGCATTAGCATCGAGATTTGCACCGTCCAAAATGTTCTGTGCCTCCTGTTCTGCCTGTTCCGCAGTCGATTTAGCATCAAGCTCGGCTTTTTCCGTTATGTTCAGAGCATCCTGCTTTGCCTTCTTAACGATTTCCTGCGCATCGGCTTTACCTTCACGGATAGCCTGCCTATAAATCTTTGTTGCATAGGTTTCGCCCCTGTTGTTCAGACGTTCTTCATCCTTGGTTTTGGTTTCCAGACCATAGCAGCGGCAAATTACTTTTAAGATATCACGCTCATCATCCCGCCAATCAATAAAGGCGGTATTTTTGTTTTTATATCCCATACTTGCCAATGCTCTTTCATATCCGACCTGCTTTTCGGGACCCTTAACATATCCCGTTCCAACAGGTACAATGTCAATATGAATGTGCGGAGTGCCATGCCATTCGTCATTGTGTATAGCAGCGTACACAACACGAAAATACGGATTGCGTTCTTCAAAGGAGGGAATATAAATATCCTCTATTTCGGGATCGTTGTCATCAAGACGCTTGAGAGACATGTTTCCATTTTGATCCTCAATCATCTTAAAGCGTCCGCCGTTAAAGTATATTTCAAGTATTTCTTCAGCAATTTTGGCTTTTGGATTGGGCATCAAGTTTCTGCTGTCGGTTACGGCGTTTCCGTTAATGTCATAATATTTGTTGCCATATTTGTCCCACTTCACAGGATTACCGTCCTTGTCAATAAAGTTACCGTATTCGTCACGCAAAAAGAGACCGAAGTCCTCACAGCCGCCTAGTTGAGACAGCTCTTCATAGTAGGATTTTATCTCATGCTTGCCCCTTGCATTGGAAGTGAGAATCGTCTGCGCACTTTCGCTGTCGGGGTCGTGATGAAAGAGATGTTTAAAGTAGCTTTTTCTGTCATACTTTTTTCTGTCCGATCTTTTCTGTTTAAAGTTGTAGTCATCAATAGCATCACCGAAAGCATCTTCGTAGACTTCTGCCAGAGTTTTATCTACAAATACGATGTTATTTTTTGTGAGCTGTGGATCGACATTTTTCGGAGTGAAATCACGCCTGTTGTGAGCAAGGTTACCTGTCTGACCGTAACCTAAATCCTTGTTTTGATTTGTTGTAATACTTGTTTTCATAAAATTACGTCCTTTCATATTGTCGGTTTATTGCGTCTAAGATTATTTAAATCGAAACAGAATATGCGTTTGTTTCATACGCCATGAAACTATTGACAAAAAGCCATAGTTTTTCATCAATAGTGGCGCAAGGGGAGAAGATTTCACCCTCCCCCCTTGACCTCCTACCCAAAATATATATCCCATAGCATACTGAACTTTTTGTATTCAAAATCATCGGATATATATTTTCTACGGAAGCAGGCTCCCGTCGGGTTGGTTTTCTTACGTTCAAGAAGAAGTAACGGGGGAGAGAATAATGTATGCTTTGATGTCGTTTTTTTGAGTCGGAAGATTTTTCATCTATATATGGGACGGTCGTTGCCGACCGTCGGATGGTTTTTAAAGGGATAAATTCAAGAATATGTCAGCAGTTCTTGTATGTCCTTGTAATTATCATTCTCACATAAACAGCAGCAGGGCTGCTGTCGGTGGGTTTTCAAAGGTCGGTTAAGAGAGCGAAGGTAATGTCGGCAGCTGTTGCTTTCTTTACTGCCAATTTAATTCAGAAGGAGCTGAACAGAATGAAGTTGTACTTCAATCCCATATAGCAATATCATGCTTGCTCAACATCAATGCTGGCACAAATCAAAACAAAAACACTTCATAACCGGAAAGGACGGTCATACCTATGACAATTTCAGAAATTAAAATCCGCAAGACATTCCCCGAGGGTAACCTCAAAGCTATCGTTTCTATCACCCTCGACAACTGCTTGGCAATACACGATATCAAGATTGTTCAGGGCAGCGACAGGCTCTTCGCAGCCATGCCGAGCCGCAAGGATGAAACCGGCATCTATCGTGACATCATTCATCCTATGGACCCTAAAACGAGGGATGAATTTGAAAATGCTATCATCTCCGCTTACGAAAGGTATGTTGAGATTGAGAAGATTATGAACGCCGAAGAAGACGAAGCGTAATACTAATCCTTGTTTAAAAAGTTGACAAATACAGCAGAATATGATATAAATAATATTGGTGATAAAAAATGGGAAAAATATATACAATAAGTATGGAACAAGCAGAAGAAATAAAAGAGAAAAGGAAAAATATCAAAA
>JBJEQP010000003.1:0-5617 GCA_051881815.1 Oscillospiraceae bacterium
AATGTAGTAATAATAATATAAGTAATAAAGATTTGAGTTATATTGAGAATCAATCCATCCATCAATCACGAGCTGCTCCGCAAAATTTTTCACCAGGTACTCTCAAAAAAGTTGAAGCTTATGATGGATTGATTGATGGAATATATAGAAACGCAATAGAGGAAGAAGTTAAGGTACAGATCGACTATGACTGTCTTTTATCTCACCAGGATAGTTCGATTGTGAAAATGGCAGAGGAAATCAAAGACCTTATGGTCGATGTTCTCTGCGGAGAGCGGAGTGTGGTATCCGAGGGAAAACGTGTATCGGAGGAAACTGCGAAAGCGGCATATAGGAAAATAACCTTTGAGCACGTTCAGTATGTTATGCAAAGTCTTGTCAGCTATCCCGATAAGATAAGTCGGATAGACCGCTTCCTTACAACATCGCTGTTTAATTCTGTTTATACGTTGACCAACTCGACGTTTGCAGGTTTTGAACACGATATGGGTATGAAGCTGCTTTAGCTATGACAGAAAACGCAGCACTCTTTATGAGTGCTGCGAGATGAATCTACTCGACAAATGGGAAGTTGTCAGCTATTTATAATATCACTGAAATTGCCCTGCAAAAAGTGCATGTAATCAGGATGATCTGTTGCGCTGTTGTATTCTTCTTTTATGGTTTTTACAAGCCATTCCCGCCTATTTTTCGTCATTTCCTCATAGCGAAGTACAGTTATCAAGCCTTCTTTTTCAGCTTGCATAATAGCATCATACGCATCCGGTACAAACTCAACGTTTGTCACTGTAACCGGTGAACTGCTGGTTGCTGCATCGGGAATCTGCACTTCAAACCCTGAGTCAATTATGCTCTCTGCACTATATATGTATCCTGAAATACCCTTATATGTTTGTTCAAGAGCATTAGGATAGTATTCCTCCAATCGCAGATGGTTTTCTTTATCGAACCCATAAGGACCCCATTTTTTCCATTTACCTGTGTGTATGAAACCCGTTTCTTTACAATACATCTCAATGGCATTGCTTAAATAAACAAGGACATTCTCTCTTTTCTTTGAAAAGTATATCAATGGTAATCCATGATTAGAGATTCTTGGTTCTAATTGTTTGATTCCGCCAATAGGTGAAGCGTGAAAAAACATATTGCATTCCTCTACATATTCCGATTTATCGAGCAGATGAACCTTGCTCAATTATCCTTATTATACCACATTCCCTTAAGGAAATCAATAAAAGACAAGGAGCTATATAACAAATGAAAAGGAACCGTTCACCTCCCGAAAGTACAAGCTGCTGCAAAATACACCAACGCAAAATTTTTGATGAAAGGAAAGAAATATGACCTATTTAGAAAAGCAGAACGCAGAGATAGAAACTATAAAGTCGAGAGCGTTTTTCATTGCTTTGTCTGATGCTGATGTTGTCCGCATTTACAAAAAAGCAGCTTCGTGCGGCTGCACTCCCTCGGATATTCTAAAAAACTTTATCGGTGACCTTGTTTTCGGAACGAGTACAAACGGATCTGACGAGAGAATGTATGCAAGTCAATGGTTTGACCGGGCAAGACATAATGGTTGGACAAATAAGAACTTTTTGTCGTTCATCCTTGAAAATGAGTATGGTTAGGGATTCCTCCCTAAAACCCGATATGTAGAAACGAGGTGATTACTATATGCCCCAGGGCAAGAATACAAAAGGAAAAAAGGTATATTTCAAACCTGCAGAATGGAAGATTGTCTGCAAAAGAGCTGCAGCGGTAAATATGCGGACAGCCACTTTTATCCGTGAAATTGCCGTGAAGGGTTCTGTGAAAAAGGTTGACCTTAAACAGCTCAATCATCTGAGAATGTCATTTGTAAGCATCGGAACGCAGCTTAATCAGATCGCAAAAGTTGCCAACAGTACGCAGTCGATTTATGCAAAGGACATTGAAGAAATGAGAGAACAGTTTGAATATCTGAGAGAAGTTTTTAACGATTACCTCGTTCCGCTGAAAAGCGAAGATATACTTACGGGGGAATGATATGCCAATTATCAAATATATCCCGATTCATCAATCTCCCAAGCGTTTGATACGATATGTTTTGAACAGCGGAAAGACTAATGACCTGAAATATGCCAGCGGTTTTAATGTTCCTGTCGATGATGTGGAGTCCTGCTATGATATGATGTGTGATACCTTTGAGCTTTCTTCGGGTGAGAGATTTTTCAAAAAGTCACTCAAGGGAGTTGACGGGGAAAAGAAAAAAAGAGAAAAAGTCAGACTTCATCATTACATACAGTCTTTTGCTCCCGGTGAAGCAACTCCCGAAGAAGCTCACAAGATAGGTATGGAGTGGGCAAAGGAGATTTTCGGGAACGAACACGAAGTTATAATCAGCACTCATATTGATAAAGGGCATCTGCACAATCATTTTGCAGTAGCGGCATATAACCTGGAAGGCAAAGCGTGGTACGCAAATAAAAAGACACTTCGGCATTGCCGTTCGGTTTCCGACCGTCTTGCGATAGAACATGGACTGAGCATTATCGAGAAACCAAAGTATAGAGCAAATCATAAATACGGAGAATGGCTCGCAAGAAAAAGCGGAACATCGTGGAAACAAAAATTATGTGGTGACATTGACCGCCTTATTCTGCAGGACAATGTGAAAAGCGTTGATGATCTTGTAAGAGAGCTGCGGAATATCGGGTATGAGGTCAATGACGGAAAATACATTTCCATAAAGGCAGTTAAAAATCGCAAACCCATAAGGAGCTTTCGTCTTGGAAATGGTTATGCAATTGAGGAGCTTCGTTATCGTATTGAGAACAAAAACCGGGAGATGCCGCTGTCCGAGGTTATGAGGTATGAGGGCGTTCAGAGAGAATATGCCCTTTGCCTGCGTCAGCTTCAGATTATGGTTTACCGTAATATTGAAAATCCCATTCAGGCTGATTATCGGACCTTGCGCCTGAGTGCAGACCTCCTTAAATTTATCACGGAGAAGAAAATCACTTCCGCCGCACAGTTTGAAGATGAGGTAAACGCCGTTGCCGAGAAATGTGACGAGCTGCGGAACAAGAAAAAGGAGCTTGAAGCTGCAATCAAGTTTGAAGAAAAATTTGTAGCTGATGCTGCAAGATACCTTGAACTGATTTCTGCCGAAACCTTGTCTGCGGAGGATATGGCAGAGCTTGAAAAATATGAGTATCTGTCACCTTACAGAATAAGCAAGGAATCGGATATTGATGCTCACAGAGAAAAGCTGTCAAAGATGAAATCACAGCTTTCGGATACAGACAATGAACTTGCTGCTGCTGAAAATGAGAAGAAGGAATACAGCAGAAACTATCAGACCTTCATACAGCAGTCGCAGAGTGATTATCTTTTTATCCGTGAACAGGTGAAGCGTGAAAAGGAGGAAATGGAGAAGGCTGCTGCGGTTGCAGAGCTTGAAAAGGACCAGGAGAATATAAGTCGAAAGAATAATTATTACTTATAAATGTTATATAATTAAACAGAAAGGTTGATGAAAAATGTCAAAAATCGTATTTGTGACCGGGGGAATGATAAGCGGAAAGGCTCGATTTGCTATAACGGCTTTTGAGTGCTGCGATGAAGTTCGGTATCTATGCACTCACCCGAATCTGAATGAACATATAAAGCAGCGCATTTGCTTTACCGAGAGCAATAACAATTTGAGTTGGAATGTTGAGCTTAACTTCCGTCCTGCAGGATTTGAGTGTGAGAACGGGACAAATGCAATATTCGATAATCTTGCAGATCTTGTTATGGCAAGTATCTATGAAGTCCCTTATGTTCTTGAAAATGAAGATGAGGTTGAGAACAAAATCATTAACGACATCATTTTATCAATGAACGGAATGATCGAAAATGTAAAGAAATGTGGCGGTAACCTTATTATCATATCGCACGAAGCAGGCTGCTGTCCGGAACCGGAAGATGAAACTACCGCCAAGTTTGTTAGAATACTTTGTACAGTTAATCAGCGAATAGCCAATAATTGTACTGATGTATATGCAATGATAAGTGGCATTCCAATGAAGATAAAGTAAGTCAAAAGAAAGGGTGTACCGGAAATGTACGCCGATACACCTTTTCATAATTATTCGCTTTTCATTTTGGCTTGTTCAGATTTTTCTCGCTCTTCGCCGTATTCTTCTAACAGCTTCCATACATATTCTTTCAGAACCGCACCGGGAGTTGTATTATGGGCAGCACAGTATTCTTTGAAAAGCTCTGCATCTTCGGTGCGCATACGGCAGCTTATTGAACGCATATTTTCTTTATCCCATTTGCGGGCATAACCTTTTTGTTTTTCGGATACCATTTCATCATCTCCCATAAAAAATAGTATAACACACTTTTCATACTGTTGATAGTAGTATTTTGCACAAACATTCATTTTGAAGTTTGTGAAGATTCAATATTGAAAAATACTGTTGACAGTAGTATAATGTGAGTGTAAGGAAAAATCAAAAGGAAAACGGAGGTCAAAATAATGGATAAGAAGGCAAATGAGATCCAAAAGCAGCTGGAAGTATCGATGGCATTTATAAAAGCTGCCGAGGAAGTGACAGCCGAGAGAGTTGAACTCAAAAAGCGAGCAGAGGAACAAGCTGCAAATGCTGCCGAGGGACGCAGGAGAAAGAAAGCCGAGCGTGAAGCCTACCAAGAGTGGCGCAGAAATAATCCAACTACCGAGGAAGAAAAGGCGGAACGCAGGCAGAAATTCAAGGAACTGCTGAACACAATGAAAGGGGATGATACCATATGACAAATATACTAAACACTCATTGAATTATGGGAATCTCTCGCTGCAAAATCCATATATTCAAAATTTTGCAGCGATTTCTTCTCCATAATTCTAATGGTGTTTAGTATATAGCAGAGCTGAAGAAAATCGAAAGGCTAAAATTGCAGTATCTTTCAAAGAAGCATACGGCTGATGAAATTTTTAACCGCAGCCGAGCCGAGTATGACGCATTAAGTGTTTGTGAAAAACGAAAGGGCGATCAAGCCTATGGTTATGCAAGCGGAATATATCAGGTGCTTGCAGTTTTAGGGCAGGCAGACGATTTGCCGCCTATTGATTAAAAATTTGGAGGTATTTATTATGTTAAGAATTTCAGATGAATCTTATGAGAGAGTTCAGAACGCTATCGAGGACATCAACTGCTGTTGTGTTACCGAGGACGAATATACCGAATGGGAGGATATTGCGGCTTCTTCTATCGAAGGCTTTATCGACAGCCTTAATGATGAACAGCTTGCTATGACCTGTGCAGCGTTCAGAGAATACATCATTGATAAAGAGGATACCGACCTCAACCTTGCGTTGGGTGTCAAGACTGCACTTGCAAGAGCGCTTCGTGAAATGCTTGATTACATCGGCACCGTTTACGATGATGACGATGATGAGAATGACGAAGAAGATCCGACTGCAGCTCTTGTGGCAGTTATAAAGAAGGAGCTTGAAACCACAGATAATATGGAGATTGGAGAGTGAGAATATGGGAAAGATCATTGCAATTGCAAATCAAAAGGGCGGGGTGGGTTATGTAAAGTAAGTAATTATGTAAAGAAAATCCCCAACAACCGCGAAAAATCA
>JBJEQP010000004.1:0-28459 GCA_051881815.1 Oscillospiraceae bacterium
TGCCTGTTTTTGTCTATATTTCAAGCTTTGGGGGTTGTTGAGGAGAGACTAATTATCCATAAGCCGGCTTATGGGAATACTCGACCAGCTCAGGTCATTTGTGCCGATATTGATAAACACCTTTGACGGCATAAGATCAATGGCGCACACGTCGATAACCGCAAGCAGCTCATCGGATAAAAATCCGCCTATTCCTCTGTTGTAAATTATCGTATCATCGCCATGTTCTTTAAGCAGCTTATTTATCGGAAACATCTCCATAAGGGATGAGCCTGTGAAAACGATCCGACCCTTTTGTGCGGTCTTGTTTTCCTCTCGGTAGCGTTCGGTCTTCATTTCCTTGTCGGTCATTTTTGTTTACCTCCGTATTGAATTTTTATTGCTTATGTGATATAATTTTCTCAAATCTTTATAAATACAAAGCTATATAGGAAAGGCAATTATATGGAGCTTTTACAGTTAAAGTATTTTCGCATTATCGCCGAAACGGAAAACATTTCAAAGGCGGCAGAGCAGCTATACATCGCCCAGCCATCATTAAGTATGACCTTAAAACGCCTGGAGGATGAGCTTGGTGTTCCGCTTTTTGACAGAAACGGCAAAAAGATAACGCTTAACAAAGCAGGCAGGATATTTCTGAAATACTGCGATGAAATATTTTCTTCAATTGATAATGCACTTATTGAGCTTGACGAGCTTAAAGGCTCGGAAGCTGCGGACGTTAATATTGAAGTGCGCTCCGCTTCGCTGCTTATCCCCGAAATAATCAGGAAGATACAAAACCAAAACAGCCGCATAATGCCGCATATCTTCCAGAGCGGCTGTACAGATGCGGACTTAACGATATACTCGGATATTTCGGAGCGCAGCGGCTCGTCCAAGCTGCTTATGCGTGAGCCTATGGGTATAGTTTTTCCAAAAAACAACCCACTTGCACGAAAAAGGAAAATATTCCGCAAGGATATTGAGCAGCACAGCTTAATAAGCCTCAGTCCCGATTGCAGCTTATATAAGATTATATCACACTTTTGCGAAAATGCAAGTTTCCTGCCGAATATTTCAACCTATGTCGATTCTCCTGCGCTTATGCGTGAGCTGCTGAAAATGGGACTTGGAGCAGCCTTTGTGCCAAAATATACATGGTCTGCGCTTTTCGGCGACGGGCTGATTTACAGAGAGATCGCCGATATGCCCATGGAGCGCTTTGTACACCTTGCGGAAAACGAAAAGAAATATCCGTCCGAAGCCGTAAAATGCTGCCGTGACGCCATTATGGAATATTTTGCAGAATATGCTCGGAAATGCCGATAACAACAGGCATTGCACGGTGAAAAAACGACCTCGATACTATCACTGACAGCGCAAGTGCCGCTAACGCCGCAAGAAAGGATAGGAGCAGCCCCACAGCCTTTTCATGGGAATAATCCATATTGCAGGAATTGACGATCGCACAGGGCAGGATAACATAAATGAGCAGCTTGCCTATATCCTTTGCTCCCCCGTCCGTTATGATACGCTTTTTATACAGCAGAAAACCCGGTATCATATATGCAAGCATAACAGCGATGCGGTTCAGAATTATCAAAGCCATTCCTTCATCTCCCAAGTAATATGATACCACTTTTCTTATATCTTGAGAAATATCTGATTTGTATATTTATATAGTTTTGGATATATATAAAAGACAGAATGTATTAGGCAGCAAAATGGATAAAACCCTTCAAAATGTGCATAATAGCTCAAAGCTGATCTATGCAAACTGCTGCTTGATCTATATTCAAATTTTGATCAAAAGTAAAAAGGAGTTTTTTCTGTGAAAGACAAAATTTTTGGTGTACTCCAGCGTGTCGGACGTTCATTCATGCTTCCTATCGCACTGCTGCCGATCGCCGGACTCTTGCTTGGAATAGGAAGTTCCTTCACGAATCCAACAACGATCGAAACCTATCATCTTGGGAATGTTATTCACGAGGGCGGCATTTTTTACACCGTTCTTGATATTATGAGCAGGACAGGCGAGGTCATCTTCAATAACCTTGCGCTGCTGTTTGCAATGGGTGTTGCTATCGGTATGGCAAAAAAAGAAAAAGAGGTTGCGGCTCTTTCGGGTGCAATTGCATTCCTTGTAATGAATATGACAATAAGCGCGCTTATTGATATAAACGGCGGTCCGTCCGCAATGGCTGCCAACTCTACTGCCTCTGTGCTTGGCATAACAACGCTGCAAATGGGTGTTTTCGGAGGAGTTGTAGTAGGTCTTGGTGTGGCGGCGCTGCATAACAGATTTTACAAGATACAGCTGCCGCAGGTGCTTTCGTTCTTCGGCGGCACAAGATTTGTTCCGATCATCTCCACGGTAGTTTATCTTATTGTCGGAATAATAATGTTCTTTGTCTGGCCGCTTGTACAGCTGGGTATTGCACAGCTGGGTACACTGGTGCTCAACTCGGGTTATGCAGGAACATGGATATACGGCACTCTCGAGCGTGCGCTTATCCCGTTCGGTCTTCACCATGTTTTCTATATGCCTTTCTGGCAGACAGAGCTCGGCGGCTCAATGCTTATCGACGGTCAGATGGTTTCCGGCGCACAGAATATTTTCTTTGCCGAGCTTGCCTCTGATTCTACGGAAGTATTCTCTGTATCCGCAACAAGATTTATGTCGGGAAAATTCGTATTTATGATATTCGGACTTCCTGCAGCTGCTTATGCAATATACAAAACAGCTCGTCCCGAAAAAAAGAAGGTCGTAGGCGGTTTGCTTTTATCGGCCGCCCTGACTTCAATGCTCACAGGTATTACAGAACCTCTGGAATTTACCTTCCTCTTTGTTGCTCCGTCTATGTATGCCGTACACTGTGTTCTGGCAGGTCTTGCGTATATGCTTATGCATATTCTTAATGTCGGAGTCGGAACAACATTCTCGGGAGGCATTATCGACCTGACATTGTTCGGTATTTTACAGGGCAACGAAAAAACTCACTGGATATGGATAGTGCTTGTCGGACTTGTATATGCTGTTGTATATTACTTTGTATTCTACTTTATGATAAAGAAGCTCGATCTCCGGACTCCGGGCAGAGAGCCTGACGATATTGAACCAAAGCTTTACAGAAGAAGCGATCTTGAAAGCGCCAAAAACGAAAAGTCGAGCGGCGGAAACGATGTTGTAAGCGCTCTTATTTTAAAAGGTCTTGGCGGCAAGGATAATCTCTCCGATGTTGACTGCTGTGCGACACGTCTGCGTGTTACGGTAAAGGATCGTAACCTTGTCAAAGACAGCTTGCTCAAGGAAAGCGGCGCATCGGGTGTAATACACAAGGGTGACGGCGTACAGGTGGTTTACGGTCCGCAGGTATCGTTAATAAAATCAAATCTGGAGGACTTTATCAGCTCCGCAAATTCCGATGAACTTGACAGCATTTTAGGAAACGCAGAGCCTGCTTCGGAAGAAAAGTCAAGGACGAAACCCATACAAAAGGCAGAGAGCAGCGGAAAGGATATTATCCTTTATTCTCACCTTAACGGAACAGCGATCCCTCTGGAAAATGTTGAAGACGACGTTTTCTCCCAGAAGATACTTGGCGACGGTATTGCGGTCGAACCGAATGAAGGCAAGCTTTATTCCCCCTGCGACTGCGTTGTCGACAGTGTTTTTGATACAAAGCACGCAATAAACATCGTATCGGATGAAGGTGCGGAAATACTGCTCCATATAGGTATCGATACAGTCAAGCTGGACGGAAAGTATTTTGAAGCTCACGTTAAGGACGGTCAGAAGGTAAAGAAAGGCGAGCTTCTTATCTCCTTTGATATGGACAAGATAAAAGAAGCCGGATTTAAGCTTACAACGCCTATGATAATCTGCAATTCGGACGATTATTCTGCATTTGACGTTCTTGCAGAGGGCAAGGTCGCAGCAGGAGATAAGCTGCTGAAGATAGATTAAGGCAACACCAAAAATTTCTTCCCGAAAAGGACAGGAAAAAACAGAAAGGAAAAATTATTATGAAAACATTCAGCTACACGATCAAGGACGAGATCGGCATTCACGCAAGACCTGCAGGACTGCTTGCAAAAAAAGCAAAGGAATTTGAAAGCGTTATCACAATTGAAAAGAACGGCAGAAGCGCAGCTGCAACAAAGCTTATGGCAGTTATGGGAATGGGCGTAAAGCACGGTGAAACTGTCAATGTTACCGTTGAGGGACCCGACGAGGAAGCCGCAGCAGCAGCTATGCAGGAATTCTTTAACGAGAATCTCTGACAAATAATCAAACCTTCCTCAAAATGGGTATTGATGAGTTTTACATTTCACCTTCATTTCGTTCTGAAGATAAGAGAAAAGATCAGGAGCTTCGATCTATTCCAAAAACATAAGACGGCTGTGCATTTCATTTTGTGCAGCCGTCTTGTTTTTTCAATATTTTATTTTGAAAGATCGCAGTGCCTTACAGCGTCCCTTACCTTTAAAACAAAGGTCGGCGAAACGGAAAGCTCGTCTATCCCCATCCGCAGAAAGGCTTCCGTAAGCGTCGTATCAGCCGCAAGCTCGCCGCATATTCCTATCCAAGCGCCGTGCTTGTGCGCATTTTCCGCCGACATTTCGATAAGACGAAGTATAGCCTCGTGATGAGTGTCGATAAACTGCTCAACTGCAGCGTTCTGTCTGTCGCAGGCAAGCGTGTACTGCGTAAGATCGTTCGTTCCGACGCTGAAAAAGTCCACCATAGGCGCAAGCTTGTCGCTTATCAATGCTGCAGCAGGAGTTTCGATCATAATTCCAAGCTCTACCCTGCCGGAAACCTCAACACCCTCGGCAATCAGCTGCTCTCTGACCTCTTTGCATATCGAAAGGATCTGCCGAAGCTCGGAAACACTCGTTATCATCGGGAACATTATCCCAAGATCGCCGTAAGCCGAGGCTCTGTACAGCGCACGGAGCTGGGTCTTGAAGATATCGGGGCGGGTAAGGCATATCCTTATTGCACGATAACCGAGCGCAGGATTTTCTTCCCTTTCAAGTCCGAAATAATCCACCTGCTTGTCTGCGCCTATGTCGAGAGTTCGGATAATGACTTTTTTCCCAGACATACTTTCAAGAACTCGCTTGTATGCGGCAAACTGCTGCTCCTCGGTCGGATAATCGCTGCTTTCAAGATAGAGAAATTCGCTTCGGAAGAGTCCTATTCCTCCTGCGTCGTTCGCAAGCACAGCGCCGATGTTGTCAACACTTCCGATATTTGCATAAATGTTGATCTTCCTGCCGTCAACAGTAACATTTTCCTTGCCTCTGAGCTCCTGCAAAAGGCGCTTCTTTTCTTCGTCCTCGGCACGTTTCTTTTTAAGACGTGCTATCGTTTCTTCATCGGGGTCAACAAATATCTCACCCGTGAAGCCGTCAACGGCGGCAAACGCTCCGTTCTTTACGGTTTCAAGAAGCTCCGTTCCAACACCTATTATCGCAGGGATATTCATATTCCTTGCAAGGATAGCCGTGTGCGAATTGGATGAACCGAACGCCGTCACGAACGCTAAAACCTTGTCCTTGTCAAGCTGAACCGTTTCACTCGGTGCAAGATCGTCAGCGCAGATTATCACCTTTTCATCGGAAGCTCCGCCCGAATTTTCCGCATCGGAAAGACAGCTTATGATTCGGTTTGATATATCCTTGACATCAGCCGAACGTGCCTGCATATATGCGTCATCCATTGAAGCGAACATCTCCGAGAAATTGTCGGCAGTTACCGCAACGGCATATTCGGCATTGACGGACTGCGTTTCGATGATGCTTATAATAGATTCGTTGTAATCCTCATCCTCCATCATCATCTGATGTATCTCAAATATCTGTGCATTCGCTTCGCCGACCTCTTTGAGCGCCTTGTCGTAGATATCCCGAAGCTGTTCGGCAGCCTTTTCCTTTGCCGCAGTCAGTCTTGCCTTTTCCGCTTCAATATCTTCAATGTGAGTTCTCTTGACCGACGCTTCTCTTCGGGTAAAAACGGATATATGCCCGATCGCAACAGCACCGTAAACTCCCTTGCCCTTTAATGTTGTCATGGATATTTCCTCCCGTTAAACGGACGGCAGAACCAACCGTCGTCCGCTGTCTGTATTTATTCGCCAAAGCCGTCATCATTCATTTCTGCAAATTCGTCAAGTAAAGTTTGTCACAATGCTTAAAAAGCTCGTAAATAGACCTGATATGATGATATCATTTTCAAAAACAAAAATCAATAGTTTTTGGTCAAATCCCTTCAAGTAATGATAGTTTGTTTCAGCAAATATATATTGCACATTTTTGCATTAAAATATGTATTTCACTTACAAAGCATAAAAATTCCGACTCAAACATTCTTTTGCCTCATCAAATAATTTGACTATATAAATATTATGTGCTATAATGTTTTAAAAATAATGTGATTAGAACTCAGGTGAAAGCTTTATGTGGATAGCCTTTGCATTCTGTTCCGCCCTTTTCGCAGGCGCAACATCTATCCTTGCAAAGATAGGTATCAAAAACACCGACTCGACCGCCGCCACAGCTGTCAGAACGATAATCATTCTGCTTTTTTCATGGCTTATGGTGCTGCTCACGGGACAGCTTGGCGGAATTACCGACATTTCGGGGAAAACCTTTGCATTCCTCATACTGTCGGGTCTTGCAACCGGCGGAAGCTGGCTGTGCTATTTCAAAGCACTGCAGAAAGGCGATGTGAACAAGGTCACTCCTATTGACAAATCAAGCACCATTCTCACAATGCTGCTCGCCTTCATTATCCTCGGCGAAGAACTGACGCCGCTGAAAATTTTCTGTATCATCCTCATCGGCGCAGGCACCTATCTTATGATAGAGAAAAATCAAACCGATAAAAGGGCCGAAGGAAATGGCTGGCTGTTTTATGCTGTCCTGTCGGCTGTTTTCGCAAGCCTTACCTCTATCCTCGGCAAGATAGGCATAAGCGGAGTTGCCTCCAACCTCGGCACGGCTATCCGAACGGCAGTCGTCCTGATAATGGCATGGGCGATGGTCTTCATCACGAAAAAACAGGGCGAGCTGAAAAGCATCGACAGAAAAAGCATGATTTTCATCTGCCTTTCGGGACTAACAACGGGGCTTTCGTGGCTTTGCTACTATAAAGCCCTGCAGGACGGTCAGGCAAGTGTCGTTGTTCCGATCGACAAGCTTAGCATTCTTGTCACGATCGCCTTTTCCCGAATCGTACTAAAGGAACGGCTTACAAAAAAATCATCTCTCGGACTTGTACTTATTACTGCAGGAACACTTCTGCTCGTACTATAAATAAGGATCTATACTATGTTTGCAATAAGCGATTTTGAATTAAGAATACTCGATCTGATACAGGAAAAGCTCTCCTGCGGCTTCCTTGATACTGTCATGCCGAAGCTCACCTCTGTCGGGAATGTCGGGATAATATGGATAATTGCCGCCGTTTTGCTTATGATAAGCAAAAAATACAGACGAAGCGGGATCGAGCTTTCAGCGGCACTTTTAGGATGCGCCCTTGTCGTAAATCTTATTCTGAAAGATCTCGTTGCCCGACAAAGCCCCTGCCGGATGAACGAAGCCTTTGAACTGCTGATATCCGTGCCGATGGACTATTCCTTCCCCTCGGGGCATACAACGGCGTCCTTTGCCGCGGCATACGTCCTTATGAAAGCAAACAGAAAATTTGGCATTGCTGCATATATCATCGCAGCGCTGATCGCATTTTCAAGGCTGTACCTCTACGTCCATTTCCCTACCGATGTCCTCGCAGGTGCAATCATCGGAACAGTCATAGGAATGATCGTGTGCTTCGCTTCAAAGAAATTTTTGACTTCTCACAAAAAAACGATCCCCCCGACCAATAAGTCAAGGGGATTTTTTCTATTCGAATTAGTTAGGTGCCTTAACCGTAAAGGTAACGGAGATAGAGGAAACTCGCTTCTTGTCGCCGAGCGGCATAATTGTCGGCGAACATTCGGAGATATCACCCTCTGCGACCCTTGCTTCTTCGGGAATTGACTTTACCCAGCCGTTGTAAAGATTGACTCTTGTGCAGAGATCGTCATCGGAACAGGTATAGCCCTTGCCCTGCATTTCGTAAGCTTCACCGTTAATAAGTATCTCGTCGATCGTGTAGGTGTATCCGGGGAAGAACTTCTCACCGTTGGAAATTCCAAGTGCCGAGAACGAAACTCCCTTTGCGATGCCTGCCTCCGAGAAATCAAGGCTAACGGTGTATGTGCCTTCTCCCGTTATCTGAACGTTTTCAGCCTTTATTCCCGTTGTGCAGCCGGCAGGATCATAGGTGTCGCCGACGCTGTAGGAAATCCCGTAATCGCTCGAAGCATACATTATCCAAGCGATAGCCATATCATCGGACGGCGGCAGTGCAATGCTGTCGTTCTGCTCATCAACAGACTTCTGCTTTGCATTTTCGATGTTTTTCTTTGCTTCGTCCTTTATTGCATCAACAGTCTTGTCCTTCTCATTGTCATATCTGCGGTCAAGGAAAAGCTGCACCAGCGTTTCATCGGCAAATTTATTTGACAATCTCTTGTAGAATCCGCTGCAGTCCCAGAGCACGGGGCAGAAATCGTAAAGATCGCAGTTGTCCATAAGATTTGCATAGAATTTATCCGTATCGGGCTTAACGCTGCCATCATTTGTCATTACCGCATATTCTCCGATAACAACACCGTAACCGTCTGCGGAGAATTTGCTCAGCTTTTCAAAAAGTCCGTTCTGCTCGTCAAAATCTGTCGGAGAACCCCAGTGATCCACGCTCTCCGTTCCGCAGTAATCCCACGGAGTATAGTAGTGAACGGAAAGCAGCAGCTTGCTGTCAGCCGTGTCTTCGGGCATCTTGAAACGCTCGTCGCAGGTGAGCGCAATGTCCGTGTTGTAGCCTGCAATAAGGAGAAAACGGTCGGCATTGTTTCCGCCCAGCGAACGGATAAGCTTAACGAATTCGCTGTTTATCATGTTTGTCGTTTCGTAACATTCATTCTTGTTCAGAACGCCCTCTTTGCCCGTTATGTCCTTGTCGTTAAGACGGTCGCCAAGCTCTTCATTAGCCGATTCAAAGATAAGCTTGTAGGAATAGTCCTTGAATCTCTCACCGATCTGCGTCCACATCGACTTGTACATCTCAAGCGCCTTTTCTCTGACCGCCGTGTCCTCGGAACCGAACATTCCCCACCAGCCGCCGTCCCAGTGGTCGTTCACAATAACATACATATCAGCATCAAGAGCATAGTTCACTACCGTTTCAACACGAGCCATAAGTCTTTCATCAATAGTATAATCGCCCGTTTCAAAATTCATTCCGTTCGTCCATGCAACGGGGATCCTGATCGTGTCAAAGCCTGCATTTTTCATGCTCTTCATCATTTCCGCAGTAGTGTAGGGCTGTCCCCAGAGCGTTTCAAAGCCGTCGGGATTTGCTCCGCCGACATAGCTCTGATGATTGTATGCTTCAAGGGTGTTGCCGAGATTGATACCGTTGCCCATTGCCCTTATCATCTCAAGCGAAGTCATTTCCTTGATGCTTTTATCCGCTTCCGATAATTCCGCAGAAACGGCTGCGGCAGTTTCACTTTGCACATCGCCTGTTTTGTCATCTGTTCCGCCCGAGCAGCCTGCCAGCATCAAAGCGGAAAGCAGAAGAGCCGCAAGCGATGATAACGTTTTCATTTTCATGTAAAGTCCTCCCGATTTTATATTTTATCCGTATGAATAAAGAACGCTGTTTATATTATACTATCTGCTCACAAAGATTTCAAGTACATTCTATAAATTTTGAAAAATTTTCCGCCTTTAAGGAAATGCCAATGCTGTATTTGCAGTGCATCAAGGTTGACATTAACATATAAATATGCTACCATATATACAATGATTTTGCCGAATAAACAATTCAATTACAAGGTGAAGTTTGAAAATAGAAAAATAGGCTAAAAATCAAAAAAGGGTACAAAAAACCAAGCCTACTTATAGACCGTTTTTTTACCCTATGACCACCATTGGAATGCCGGTGTGTTCCAAGCACCTGCACATTTAAAGTAAGTCGGTGGTATCCTTATTTAAATGCCGGGAGAACACAAATATTTTTATATTTCGAGGTATTTAAATTATAACATAAATTGTATTCTATGTCAATATCGCGAAAGCACCTTTTTCATAACCCGATTGGTGCCTTTCGCAGAAAGGCAGATTATAAATATGAATATCCATTATATCCACGAACCTACCGACCTGCAGTGCGGTCAGGCTGTCCTTGCAATGCTGCTTGGCACCTCCGCCGAATATATCTGCGAATACCTCGGCAACGACCGTGAAACTACCCTTCGGGAAATGCAGCGTGTTCTGACGGAGCACGGCGTAAAATTCTCCACCGAGCGCAAACAAGCACAAAATGTCGTTTCAAGCAAGAATACTAATGAGCTTTCTGCAAAGATCCCCTGTCGCTGCGCCCTTTTAAGCCTTGAAACTCCTCGCTGCTGGCATTGGTCATTGTATGCGGACGGCATTTTCTACGACCCCGAACACGGCATTTTAAACGACTTTCCTCAATCGGACAGAAAATTTTACTGGGAGATCATCCCCGAAACTTTGCCGATCAATAATTAATTATAAAAAACTGCGTATGATCTCTTGTTTTTGATCATACGCAGGTGTTTTTTATTCGTTTTTCTTTTATCGGTACCGAGCCGCCAACTTTTAAGCGTTTTACAAAGTACCCTGCGAACCGCCCAAGGGGGCATCCCCTTATGAAAAGTACCGTAAAGAAGTATTTATCGGTACCGAGCCGCCAACTTTAAGCGTTTTACAAAGTACCCTGCGAACCGCCCAAGGGGGCATCCCCTTTTGTACCGTAAGCAATTCTGATTATGTCGTCAATGTTTGCTTCTTCAAGACGAATATCCTTAATTTTCGCCTGCTTGCCGATATCGCTCATAAGCTCGGCAGCGGTTATTTCGTCCTTGCGAAAGCGGTATGTAGTCTGTGCGCCCTCGGATCTGATTATCTCCGCCTTCGGATGCGGTATCTCATGCTCGCTGTAAAATTCAACTATAAGCTGACGGTACGGCGCAATGCGATCCGATATCTCATCAAGAGAGCCGTCCTCCATAATAACACCGTTGTTTATAATGATAATGCGCTTGCAAAGCTCCTGAATATCGCCGAGATCGTGCGTCGTGAGAATTACAGTTGTCTGACGCTCTGCATTTATCTCCTTGATAAAACGGCGGATAGCGTGCTTTGCGTCAACATCAAGTCCGATAGTCGGCTCGTCAAGGAACAGAACATCGGGAGAATGAAGCATCGCAGCCGCAAGATCGCCCCTCATGCGCTGACCGAGAGAAAGCTGACGAACGGGCGTGTCGATAATGCTGTTGATGTTCAGTATATCGTCCATCATTTTCATATTGCGTTCAAAGGTGTCGTCATCAACATCATATATGCGGCGCAAAAGCTCAAAGCTCTCGCCAAGGCGAAGATCCCAGTAAAGCTGTGTGCGCTGACCGAATACAACTCCGAGCTGCTTTACAACGGATTTTCTGTCCTTTTCGGGGGAAATGCCGTTGATAAGAATTTCGCCCGAGGTCGGTGAAAGTATGCCCGACATCATTTTAACGGTCGTGCTTTTACCTGCTCCGTTAGGGCCTATGTAGCCGACTATTTCACCCTTTTCAATGGAAAAGCTTATGTCGTTTACGGCGGTGACGATCTTTTTCTCCGCCTTGAAAAGACCCTTGACTGCGCCTTTAAGTCCCTTTTCTTTTTTTACTGTCTTGAATTGTTTCACAAGATGATTTACTTCTATAACAGGCATATTATGTCCTCCTGACTGTTCTGTATTTTTACGAGCCTGCGCTCTCGTACTGTGTGAAGCCTGCACGGAATACACGGCAGGATATTGCAAAAAGCAGAATTCCTATCGTCAATGTAATGAACGGCAGACCGTAAGGCAGGGTTATCATCGAATCCTTGCCGAGGAACTCCGCTGCAGGATAAAAGCATACCCAGCTGACGGGCAGTACAAACGTAAATATTATCTGCACAACTCTTGGGTACATTGTAAGCGGATACATATTCGTGCGGTTGAAGATCTCCTGCATAAAGCCGGAAATGTGCATCGGGCTTTTGCTCCAGAACGTGAGCGAACCGAGGATAAGATATATTCCTCCGCGCAGGAATGTCGCTCCGATAACGGTGCAGATCATACATAAGGTGTTGTATAACGTCCATTTGAAATCGACCGCAATACAGCCGTATATAAAAAGAATGATCCCCGGGATAAGGTCGGTTATGCCGAAAATGTTAAGCTCGCCGAGAAGAAATTGGAACAATGTTCCCATCGGGCGCAAACGCAGTCTGTCAAGCTCTCCGTGAATGATCTGATAACCCATCCACCATGTTTTCGAGAAGAAAATAACGGACAGACCGTGACTTAAAATTGAAACGCCGTAAAGAAACGCAAGCTGCTTGTAGTCCCAGCCTGCAAGATCGTTGAACTCCATTACAACAAATCGTATCGTCGCAAAGGCAACAAGAAATTGTATCGGGTTTGATATCAGCCAGCCGATGAACGCCGCAGGATATTCAAAGCAGGACTGCACAGACAGCCTTGCCGAAAGCAGTGCGACCGACAGATAATGTTTTAGCTTTTTCACTGTATCAGCCTCCTTGTACAAGTACACGCTTTTCAATGCGTTTTTGCGCAAATATGACTGCGACCGTCAGCACCGCAAGCCAGACCGCCTGTACGCCCAAAGCCTGCAGGCTCTCGCTTATGCTGTACTTGCCTATGTAAATGCCGAGCGGAGTCTGGAACATATACACAAACGGCAGACAGTTCACCGCCGTGCGCAGCCAAAAGGGAAAGAACCATATCGGTATCATTGCGCCCGAAAGCATATTGACAAAATGGTATTTTACCGAGAAAGCAGGTCCCAAGTCAATTGCGGTGAATGCGATCATTGCAAACAGCGCGGAAAAAGTCCAGTTTATGCCGTAGCCTAAAGCGAAGCTCGGTATGAACATCAGAAAATGCTGCAGCGAAGCAGGCACGGGCAGCCCGAATATCGCCACCGCCACAATAAATATCGGCAGCGTGCTTCGGAAAAAGCATATCACAAGATTGCCCATATCCTCCGCAAGATACATTCCGAAAAGGTTCACGGGCTTTATCATATCCGTTGCAATGCTGCCCGATTTAACAGCGTCGGAGATCCTGTCCTCAACGCCCATATAGTACATTGAACCCATTATCGCGGATATGACGGTGTAGGTTATCATGGAGCTTCCCGTAACTCCGTGGGCAACCTCTGTTCCTCCGTATGCTGCCTTCCAGAAAAAACCTACCGAAAGCATTATAAGCGCCTGCATTATCGTGTAGGTAAGTACCTCCATTCGGTAAGCAAGCATCGTCTGCATACGAAGCTTTGCAATGTAAAGATAAGTTTTCATTAAATTCCCCCTTCAAAACAAAAGAAGCACAAAAAAGCCGCCGGAAAAGCTCCGACGGCATATCGACAGTATTTACGGCGCACAAATTCAGCGCAGTATCACTCCGAAAGGACAGGCTTCTCTTTTTCCGTATGAAATTCTCACTGCTGTATTATTGGTCATTCTCATGATGAAGCCTCCTTTCAAAATAATGTATTTGCATTATAGCATAGAAATATTTTCCTGTCAATACCGTATTTTATGTATATTTTGTTAATTTATAGTGTAATATTTGTTTCAAGGTGCTTTGGTTTATTTGTTTTAAGATCATTTTTTATTCCGAAATACGAAGCAATTGACCTATAAAAAAATATATGATATACTTTTCCTCGGAAATATTTATAGGCAATGCCGCACAATTATTGCCGCCAATTGTGCGATATTTCCTTAATCCTACGGAGCGTGGGTTCCTGTTCATATCATCGGATGCTATTATATAATCGGAAGCTTCACAAATCATTAACGGAGGAAAAATCATGGATCAGATAAGAATAGGAAAATTCATCGCCGAGCGAAGAAAAGAACACGGCTTGCTTCAAAAGGATATCGCCGAACGATTGGGGATAAGCGAAAAAACCGTATCAAAATGGGAATGCGGAAACGGACTTCCCGAGGTCGTTTATATGGAGGCTTTGTGCCGTATACTCGGCATAACGGTCAACGAGCTGCTTGCAGGAAGATCGATCCCGATAACAGAATTGCTCGATATCATCGACAGATCCCGTCTTGACCTTGTAAAGCAGCTCGAATTTGAACAGCTTAAAATGCGCATATACAAGCTTTATGAAATTGAGATAGATTCAATGGAAACATCGGAAAACGGCGCAGGCAGCCTTACCTATTTCGTGACGTCAGCAGGCAGAAAATATGTCGTAAAATACCCTTCCGACAACGAAATAAACCACCCCGAAACGGAAATTTCGGTCTGCGGAGAGCTTATCAAAAAAGGCATCCCCGCCTGCAAATTTCTTCCGAACAAAAACGGCAGCTTTCTGTCATCGGACGAAAGCGGAAGAAGATTCACTCTGCAGCATTTCTATGAGGGCGTGACCTACGGCTATCACGAAGCCCCCGAAAGGCTGCAAAAAGCTTCCGCTGTAATGCTTGCAAATATCCACATCACAATGAAAGACTTCGAAAACATCCCCATAGGCATCGGCGGCGATTTCTTTAAATACAGAAGACCCGAAAATATGCCCGAAGCATACAGCCCCACCCTGAAAAAAGCCATTGAAAACGGAGATAATGAGATCGCCGCCGAAATTCGTTCAAATATAATTGTTATAGAGTCAATGCCGAAATATGAGTTCGATATAAACAGCTTTACCTGCGGAAACACCCACGGCGATTATATGATATCGCAGCTTATCTGGAAGGATGACGAGATAAACGGCGTCATCGACTTGACCTGCGCCTGCAAACATCCGCTTATATGGGAAGTTGTCCGTTCCTACGTTTTTATGGCTCCCGAAGCTGCCCTTGGTGAAATAAATATCGACGCTCTTGTGCGCTATATTTCCAACTATACGGAAATTTGTCCGCTGAACAGATACGATATAGAAAATGCAGGACGGCTGTTCTATTACTTCCTCTCGGTATGTAATTTCTACGGTCAGTACTACGATTCGATCTCACGAAACAGAACTATCTATCTTGAACAGGCAGAAATGTCCTCAAAGCTTCTTCTTTGGTTTGAAAAGCATATTGATGAGCTTGATGCCGAGCTTAAAAAGCTTATATAAAGGAACAGCTGCGGATCTTCACGGAAGCTTTCCTATCCTGCTTCTGTACTCTGTGGGAGAGCAGCCTGTTATTTTTCGGAATTGTCTGTTAAAGTTGGATATATTGCGGAATCCGCAGTCGAAGGCTATCTCCAGCACGCTCTTTTTTGTACCGATAAGCTCACGGCAGGCGGTATCTATCCTGAAATGAGAAATGTATTCAACTGCGCTTAATCCTACCTGTTTGCGAAACAGGTTCATAAAATAGCTTTCGCTCAGATGTACGACCTGAGCGAGCTGTGCAACGGTAATGTTTTCGCTGAAATGCTCTGCGATATATTCAAGAGCAGGACGGATAACGCTGTCGTATTTCCCCGTATAGGTATTGATCTGCGCTTGCGTTTCCAACAGCCAGAAAAGCTTAATAAGCTCGCTTCGCATAAGCATATCGAGCTGCGGAGTATCTCCCTTTGCGCAGGAAAAAATATTCTCGGCTGACATCGCAAGCTCCGAATAATAATGGTGATTGGGCGTGATATGCGTCAAAAGCTGCATTCTTCCGTCAACAAGCGGTCTTATACATTCGCCGATATATCTGTCCGACTCCGAGCTGCCGAATATTTCGGAACTGAAAACAAGAGTGTCATACACCTGACTTGTACCGGCGCAGGGATAAATAGAGTGCAGGACATTCGGCTGAGTGATTATGATATCTCCCTTTGCGGAAATGAATTTTTCACCGCCGCAGATAAACTCCGCCGAACCCTCACGGATAAAATTTAACTCAAATTCGCTGTGCCAGTGCATCGGAACGCAGTAAAAATGATCGGGTATAACGCATTTGTAATAGCTGAACGGCTTTATTCCCGAGCTGTGTATACGATTTTCCTTTGAGGTGGGATCGTTCATAGTATCACTCTTTCATATAATAGGATAGTATCAGTATTCAGTAGAATATCAATAGATTTCGGCACTATTTTGTAGTATTATATCATATAGAAGAAAAAATATCAATATGCAGTTTTGAAAGGATGTGCTGATATGATAAAAAAATATGTCTTCGGTGAACCTTTTCCCACTGAAGCAGTCGTAAATGATATCGCGGCTGAAAAAGATACTCTCCCCTACTTTGAAACGGACGGCAAGGGCGGATTTGCATATCACCTTTCCGAAGAGGATATCGTCTACGGTCTTGGCGAGCAGATAAGAGGGATAAACAAACGCGGCTGGCAGTATGTAAGCTGGAATTACGATAATCCCAACCATCACGAGGACACACGCTCGCTCTACGGCTCGCATAATTTCATTATTATAAGCGGTCGGCAGACCTTCGGCGCTTTTTTCGATTACGCAGGCAGAACAGAATTCGACATTGGCTATACAAAAAGAAGCGAAATGAAGATCAGAGCAGACAAAAACGACCTTGTTGTTTATATCATCACGGGCGAAAACGAAAAGGATATCGTTAAGCAGTTCAGACAGCTTATCGGCAGGAGCTATATTCCTCCGTTCTGGGCATTCGGCTACGGTCAGAGCCGTTGGGGCTATAAAAACGAGCAGGATATCCGCACCGTCGCAGAAAAATACAAGGCGGCAGGCGTTCCTCTCGACAGCATTTATCTTGATATCGACTATATGGAACGCTACAAGGATTTTACCGTTGACAAGGAGCGTTTTCCCGACCTTGAAAAGCTTGTGAATGATATGAAGGCACAGGGCATACACCTTGTTCCTATCATTGACGCAGGCGTAAAGATAGAGGACGGCTATGATGTTTACGAAGAGGGCGTTCGGAATAACTATTTCTGCAAAAATGCCGAAGGCGGTGATTTTGTCGGCGCAGTTTGGCCAGGAAGAGTTCATTTCCCCGATTTTCTCCAACCCAAAGCAAGAAAATGGTTCGGGGATAAGTATTCCGCTCTCACAAAGCTTGGCATTGAAGGCTTCTGGAACGATATGAACGAGCCTGCGATCTTCTACACCGAGGACAGGCTTGCAGACACCTGCGGCGAGATAAAAAAGCTCACCTCGGGAAATATGGGCATCAGCGAATACTTCACCTTCACGGGAATGGTTGCGGGACTTAACGGAAACATTGGAGATTACGACAAATTCTATCATAACGTTGACGGCAAAATGATAAAGCACAGTGAAGTCCACAACCTCTACGGAATGAATATGACTCGTTCCGCATTTGAAGCCCTGCAGGAGATCTGTCCCGAAAAGCGCACGCTCTTTTTCTCACGTTCATCCTATATCGGCGCACACCGCTACGGCGGTATCTGGCAGGGCGACAATAAGTCCTGGTGGTCGCATATCCTCCAGTCAATGCAGCAGCTTCCTGCGCTTAATATGGCAGGCTTCCTTTTCACAGGCTCGGATACGGGCGGCTTCGGCTGCGATACTACCGAGGATCTTATGCTCCGCTGGCTGCAGTATTCAATATTCACGCCTCTTTTCCGAAATCATTCCGCAGACGGCACCCGTATGCAGGAGCTTTACCGCTTTGAAAATGTCGCTGCCGCAGCCGAGATGATAAAAATAAGATACCGCCTTATCCCTTATCTTTACAGCGAATTTCTGAAGGCTGCGCTGAACGATGAAATGATGTTCAAGCCGCTTGCGTTTGAATTTCCCGATGATGATATTGCAAAGCAGACGGAAGATCAGCTTCTCCTCGGAAATGAGCTTATGATCGCCCCGATCTACAAGCAGAACGCAAAGGGACGCTATGTATATCTCCCCGAGGAAATGATGCTTGTAAGAATGAAAAAAGCCGATAAAGCTGAAACGGCGATACTTCCCAAGGGTCATCATTTTGTGGACTGCGCACTTGAAGAGCTTGTTTTCTTTATCCGCAAAAATAAGTCTGTTCCGTTTGGCAAACCTTCGGCAAATACCGCAGAAATAGACCTTGCTTCCCTTGAACTCATAGGTTTCCCCGACAGCACATATAAGCTTTATTCCGATAACGGCACCTCCCCCGTTCCAGAAGACAGCCTTGCCGTTACCGAACTTTGCAAATAAGCTTTCCGATAAAAAACAGTACCGCTGTACAAAATTGCAGCGGTACTGTTTTTTACAAAAATCAAATCGTTTCATAGACAAAGACGACAAATATAATTCAATTTTCATACTAATCCTCATTTGTTCGGTAGATAAAGTTGGCAGATAGAATTGCACCAATCAAGGAAAGCGACCGCAGGCGTGCTGTCGCACGGCAAGGGAGCTTGACGACGAGTGGTGCAATTATAGCTGCCCAATTTATCTACCGGTTAAATGAGGATTAGTATCAAACCTTTCCCAATCGGAAAAATCACATTCATTTTCCAATGATCTCCGAAAGCTTTTCCTTTGCATCTTCATACCCGGTAAAAAGTATCCCCTTGATACCGCAGTCCTCCGCACCCTTTATGTTCGCCTCACGGTCGTCAAGGAAAACGCATTCTTCGGGAACAAGCCCGTATTTTTTCAGCAGAATATTATAAATAACAGGGTCGGGCTTCATCACATGATATTCGTGCGAGATCACCCGTCCGTCAGTGTATTTCAAAAAATCCCAACTCTTTGAATGTATCTCAAACATAAAATCGGGATAGTTTGACAGCAAATATATGCTGTGTCCCTTCGCTTTCAAATCTTTCAGCCAACCCTCGGAGTATCCGAACGGCACAACAAGCCTTGTGATATCCTTCCAGAATAAAGCATATTCCTTCTTATGGTCGGCAAACCTTCCGCCGATCTTGTCGATAAGCACCTCATGCGGAATTATCGACAGATCAAATTCGTCCCATATAGCGTCGTTTATCATTCTTTCTCCGAATACAGCGATAACATCCTCGGAAAAACCCAGATCACGGCAGTGATCCTGCCAGCGAAAATCCGCAAGCACCATGCCTATATCAAAAATAATGTTCATATATTGACCTCCCGTTACAGATACGCCGAGCAAAACGTTTCATCATGTCCGTTAAGAATTTTATTATAACATTATATCGGTAAAACTGCAAGTGCTTTTCCTCTACAAAACTTTTATGCACAAAAAATCTCCCGTATGAAGCAAAACCTCATACGGGAAAAACACGCTTATTCAGAGAAAGCTTGTCCGCAGTAAACTTTTATTGCGTCACACATAAACTGTGCCGTGCCGTCACCGTGCTTGTCAATGTTTGCCTTGAAGCGTTCATCGGCAATGTACATCTCGCCCAGTCCCGAAAGTATCTCCTTTGTGCATACATAGAAATTGTCGGTGATAAAGTCCTGCCACTTCTTCACAAGCTGCTGTGCTTCGCCGCTGTCGGGAGCAAAACCGTTCTTTTTGCACTCCGCAAATTCAACCATGATGCCGTCCATTCCCGAGTTCACCTCGTTCCATTTTTCATTTGTGTAGCCTGCGGTCTTCTCTGCGCTCTCCTTGTAAGCGGCAGTACTGCCCCACCTTTCCTTTGCCTCTTTTGCGTACTGCTCACGCATATTCTCAAATTCGCTGTTATCAAATACTTTCATAGTTATTTTTTCTCCTTTCATTGCACCGTCAAGAGCCGTAATAAGCCGTTCAAGACGCTCTTTTTTCAGCATAAGCAAATTTCTCTGCTCTTTCAGTGCGGTCTGTTTGTCATGATCGGGAGATGATAATATCATCTGAATTTCTTTAAGAGGAAAATCAAGCTCACGATAGAACAGTATCTCCTGCATACGCTCCAGACAGCGCTCATCATAAAAGCGGTAACCGTTCTGTTCGTCAACAGAACACGGTTTAAGCAGTCCGATCCCGTCATAATAATGCAGCGTGCGCACGCTCACACCAGTCAGCTTGGCAAATTCCTTTATATACATTTTCATCTTATCTCCTCCCTTGAATTTTATTATATACTATGACGTAACGTCAATGTCAATACTTTTTTGAAATTTTTTGATGCTATAGTATAATTTGATAATTATTTATCAAACCATTGAAATCATGCCACTTTTATGGTATAATATTATAGCAATACATAAAAATAGACTGACAAAAGGAGGCGAGGTCAAAGCTTGAAGAGTTAGGAACGAACCCGCAGGCAGGCTTGATGCCTGTCAAGGGTGAGTGACGACACTATTCAAGCTTTGAACCGCCGAACTTGTCAGGATATTTTTGTGAATTGCTATAATATACCATATTCCAAACGATACAAAAAGGCGGTGTGAAGTTTGGCACTTGAAAATAAATTGGGGATTACCGAATCGGCTCAGCTTGCCCGTGAAAAAGAACGCATAAGCAAAAAAAAAAGCTGCAGAATTATTTGAAAACGGAATACTTGATACGCTGAAAGCAGGCAGTTTCTCGTCCCTTAAAGCAATTCACAAGTATCTTTTTGAGGATATCTACAACTTTGCAGGAGAAGTCCGAACCGTAAATATCGCAAAAGGAAATTTCCGTTTTGCCCCTGTTATGTATCTCGATGCAGCACTTGAAAATATTGATAAAATGCCGCAGAGTACCTTTGACGAGATAGTTGAAAAGTACGTCGAAATGAACGTTGCCCACCCTTTCAGAGAAGGCAACGGCAGAAGCGGCAGGATATGGCTTGACCTTATGTTAAAGTCAGAGCTTGGAATGGTCGTTGACTGGAGCAAGATCGATAAAGAAGATTATCTCCTCGCTATGGAAAGAAGCCCTATTCGTGATACTGAGATAAAAGTTGTGCTGAGATCCGCACTTACCGACAAGATAAACGATCGTGAGATCTATATAAAAGGCATCGACCAAAGCTATTATTACGAGGGATATACTTCTTTCAAAACAGATGAACTGTAAAATAACATTTCAAAAAAGCTATGTCACAACATTTGGTTGATTTTAGAAAATTTTTCTGCTATAACGATAAGCATAAAGTTGAAAAATATTAGCTTGACATATCGGAGTTTGTTTTAATGCATAATTCGTAATTATCGTGGAGCAGACGGTGTATTATGCTTTTTGGGAATGGTATCATTAATTACGAATTACGCATTATATTAGATTCCAATTTTTCAAGGAGTAAACATGAAAAAATTTATAATACCGATCGCTCTGCTTGCAATATTTGAAACAATAGCGATCCTGCTTTGGCTGACAAAAGACAATATTTTCTATCTGTTCAATTTCAGCTATATCGGAATTTCCATAGCATTAGGATTATTTTTATTTATCCTGAAGTATAAGTACGCACGGCAGGTAACCCAGTTGCTTGTTGGCGGGTATATGCTTATTTACCTTGGGCTTATCAATGGTGAAAATATGCAGATTGAAGGATTCTGGTATTATCTTTTTACCGGCGTATTTGAAGCAGCAACGATACATTATGCAGTCGCAAAATTATTCGGACCACTGATATTTGGCAGAGGCTGGTGCGGTTATGCCTGCTGGACAGCAATGGTGCTTGACTATCTTCCGTACAAAGCTCCTTCGATGCCCAGAAAAAATATCGGATGGATAAGATATCTCGTATTTGCAGCTTCACTTATATTTGTTTCGGCATTGTTTCTTGCAAAGGTGGGCAATATTGAAAAAATAATGTTCCGGGCATTTATTATAGGTAACATTTTATATTATGCTGTGGGAATAATTCTTGCTTTCGCATTTAAGGACAATCGTGCATTCTGCAAATACATATGCCCAATAACAGTTTTTCTGAAACCTATGAGTTATTTTTCGATGCTTCGCATCAAATGCGACAAAAGCAAATGTATATCCTGCGGCAAATGTAAAAAAGTATGCCCGATGAATGTAGATGTCACAGATAATTCCCGAAAGCGAAAAAACGGCACAGAATGTATCCTTTGCTTTGAATGCAGCAAAAATTGTCCAAAGGATGCGCTTTAATACTAAACACCAATAAAATACAGGGAAAAATCTGCGCCGAAATCCAATATATCCAAGATTGTCGGCTTGATTTTTTCCAAATTTTAAATGGTGTTTATAGCAAGACATAAAAATAGACTGACAAAAGGAGGCGAGGTCAAAGCTTGAAGAGTTAGGAACGAACCCGCAGGCAGGCTTGCCGCCTGTCAAGGGTGAGTGACGACACTATTCAAGCTTTGAACCGCCGAACTTGTCAGGATATTTTTGTGGATTGCTATAGTATAACTTCCAATTTATAGAGGAGTGTGAGCAAAAACTCACGCTCCTTTTTCATTACTATAACCATTACACCCTTGCGTGCAAATACGAAGAAGCGATGCGTAGAATTGACGAGTATTTCCAAAGGAAAAATACAGATAAAAAAGCCGCAATTACAAAAAATAAACGCCGGATGACAAAATCAAATATGATCTTGTTATTCGGCGTTTTAAGTTTTGCTTGGTCAAGCATTATTAATGCATAAGTAAAGATCGCGATTTTTCAATGAAAAATTACCAAGTGCGTGAATTGAGCTTTTTGAACTCGCCCACAGTAGATACATGAGCATTCAGACCGCCGTCAACTGTAACGACCTGACCTGTAAAGTATTCGCTTTCATCGGATGCAAGATAAACACACATATTTGCAATATCAGCAGGAGCACCGTAGCGATTTACCATAATGTTATTCAGGAAAACATCTTTGAGAGCGTCAGGTACATAAGCTGCGTTTTCGGGAGTAACGATCAGACCCGGACGAACGCAGTTGCAGCGGATATTATCCTTACCGTACTGAAGAGCAGTAGACTTTGTGAGCATATCAACTCCTGCCTTTGCGCAGGCATAAGCAGTAGAACCCAAATCGCCGCCGCAGGAAGCCATTGAACCGATATTAATAATAGAGCCTCCCTTGTTTTCCTTCAAATAAGGAAGAACGCACTTGATCGCATAGAAGGTGCCGCGGATATCGCTCTGGAAAATGTTATCCCACATTTCAAGAGTAAGTTCGTCCACACGTCCATCCTTTAAGCCGACATTTGCGGCGTTATTAACAAGAATGTCGATCTTGCCGTATTTCTTGACGGTATCGGCAAAAAGAGCCTCAATGCTCTCTGTCGCAGTGATGTCCATGAAGTGATAGAATGCTTCTCCGCCTTCGGCAGTAATGCTGTCAACCACAGCCTGTCCTTTAGCCTCACGGCGTCCGCAGATAACTACCTTTGCTCCCTCTGCAGCAAAAAGCTTTGCGATTCCAACGCCGATTCCGCTGGTTGAACCTGTAACGATAGCAACCTTACCTTTTAATCTGTCCATCTTAAAAAAGCCTCCTTAAAATTTGAATGTGAAAAAGCGATGCCAGGAAAATGAAATGTCAACATATCATAATATCCCAAGAATATTTGGTAAGATATGAATTTCATACTTCCTTATACTAAGGAAACGCTGATTAATACGTTTCAGACGTTTTTCAAAATGTATATGTCAGAATGACATTAAAGACAGGAAACTCGTACATTTTTCAAAACGGCGAAACGAACGTTGCGCTTTAATCAGCTTTTTCCTAATATCCTTATTAGTATTATAACACATTTTTGGAAAAATGCAATATATTTTTTGGAATTATAAACAGATTTTTTCGCAAGCATATAGAACAGCTGTGCATTTTGAACTATAGCAAGACATAAAAATAGACTGACAAAAGAAGGCGAGGGCAAAGCTTGAAGAGTTAGGAACGAACCCGCAGGCTTGCCGCCTGTCAAGAGTGAGCGACGACACTATTCAAGCTTTGAATCGCCGAACTTGTCAGGATATTTTTGTGAATTGCTATAGTATTAGATAGATTTCCTATATATCTCAGCCACTTCTTCTCTGCTGAATGTAACGGGAGCGTTTTTCAGATTTCCGATAGATATCTTCATACAGTTTTCGGTCATCCATTCCACGTCATCAGCGGTTATTCCGAGATCGCCCAGCTTGACCTCAAGCTCTATTGCTTTAAGGAACTGACGGATACCGTCCGCACAGTCTTTTTCATCTTTTCCGCCGAGCAGCTTTGAAACCTCGGCAAATTTTTCCGGCAAAGCAGGCGCAAGCCTTTCAACTATCGTCGGAGTAAGGGCGGCAAGACCTCTTCCGTGAACAATGTTTTTCAGTCCCGAAGCAGGATGTTCCATTCCATGAGCAGCGGAAACTCCTGCAGCTCCTATCACCATACCGCCAAGCGTTGCGGCAAGACTTACCGCTTCCCATGCTTGGGTATCGTCGTAATTCTGCATCAGCTTAGGAAGATTCTCCGTTATAAGCTTTATCGCAAGCAACGCCTGTACGTCGGTGAGCGGATTTGCTTTTTTGGAAGTGTAAGCTTCAAGCGCATGAGTGAATGCGTCAAACCCAACCGAGGAGAGGACGTGTTTCGGCATTGTCGTCATCACGTCCGGATCTACAACGGAAGCCGAGGGCATTATCTGCATAGTATAAAGCGCCTTTTTATCCTTCGTTTCGGGATTGGTAAGAACTGCTATCTGGTTTCCCTCACTTCCCGTTCCGCAGGTAGTAGGGATAAGTATAATAGGCAAAGCGCCCCTGCCCTGCTTCTTTCCGAAAATATAATCCGATACATCGCCCTCGTTCATGCAGCAGAAAGCTATGGACTTTGCAGCGTCCATTATCGAACCTCCGCCTACACCGAGTATCATATCGCATCCGTTATCTTTGGCAAGAGCCACGCCCTCATATACAGTCGTTGTAAGAGGATTCTGCGTAACCTTGTCAAACACGCAAGCGTCAACTCCTGCGGTTTTCAGATTATTCACAACTCTGTCCAGCAGTCCCGATCTTTTCGTACTGCCCGTTCCCGTAACAACGAGCGCTTTTTTTCCGTATGACGCAGCTATCTCGCCTGCCTTATCCGCTTTTCCTCTGCCAAAGTACAGATTTACCGGAAGATCATATTGAAAATCCATTAGTCGATCAGTCCTTTTATTTTAAGATAATCTTTTATAAGCTCCACACAATTATCAATACCGACCTTTTCGCTGTTAAGAGTCATATCGTAATTGATGGGATTTGTCCAGTAGTTGCCGTGAGTGTAATATTCATAGTAATCCGCACGGAATTTATCGGTCTGCTTGATAGTTGCCTGTGCGACCTCTTCGGTAACGCCCATATTTTCCATCGTTCGCTTTATGCAGAAATCACGAGGCGCTTCAATATAAACGCTTACAACGTTATCTCTGCCCTGCAGGATATAATCGGCGCATTTTCCGACTATAACACACGACTCAGTTTCGGCAAGGTTAAGTATGATCTGCTTCTGATAATCGAAAAGCTTGTCATCGGAAACAAATTTCTCATTGTGCGCAATGTATTTTTTTGCACGGGGAAGACCTCTCATAAGACTTGCAAATCCGCCTCCCGAGGTACGCAGCTTTTCGTTTACCTCCTCAAAAACGTTCTTGTCCAGTCCGCTGAGCTGTGAAGCAAGCGTAAGTATTCTGTTTTCATAGCAGTGTATGCCAAGGTCGGCCGCAAGCTTGGAGGCGATGACCTTTCCGCCTGTACCGAATCCTCTTGCAAAGGTTACAACATAATTCTGCATAACATTACGCCTTCCTTTCTCCGTCCGAAATATATCTGCTTAAAAATTCTTTTGTTCTTGCGTTTTCGGGATCGGTGAAGAATTTCTCCGGAGGTGCGTCCTCAATTATGTAGCCCTTGTCCATAAAAAGCACCCTTGAGGAAACGTCACGCGCAAAACCCATTTCGTGAGTCACGATAAGCATTGTAAGACCGGTTTTTGCAAGAGATTTCATAACGTTGAGAACTTCGCCAACCATTTCAGGGTCAAGAGCACTTGTCGGCTCATCAAAAAGCAGCACCTCGGGGTTCATGCAAAGTCCTCTGGCAATAGCAACTCTCTGCTTTTGACCGCCTGAAAGCTGTGATGGATATGCGTTGATGAACGGCGCCATTCCGACCGATTTAAGATGCGTGACAGCACGTTCCTTTGCTTCTTCCTTTGAAAGATGAAGCACCTTCCTTGTACCCTCCATGCAGTTTTTAAGAACTGTCATATTGTTGAAAAGATTAAATGACTGAAACACCATTCCGACCTTGGAGCGATATTCGTTAATCTCCTTCTGTGCTTTTCCCAACTCTTTGCCGTTGAAATATATCTTTCCGTAGGTCTGCTTTTCAAGCTGGTTTATACAGCGCAGAAGCGTTGATTTACCGGAACCGGACGAACCGAGTATGCAGATAACATCACCTTTGTTCACCGAAAAATCAATTTTACGAAGAACCTGATGTTCACCGAAATTCTTGCTTAATTCCTCAACACGGATGATCTCTTTTCCCTCAGTATTCTCTTTCACTTATACCGCCTCCTTACTCGTTGTTATCCATGTATTCCACAGCAAGGGCATAATCCTTTTTGCCTGCCATCTTCTTTTCGATAAGGAGGAATATCCTGTTGAATACAAAGCAAAGAACAAAATATATAACTGCAATTACCAGATAGGATTCAAGGTACTTGTAATAGGTTCCGCCTGCGGTCTTTGCCTGCAGGAACAGCTCCTTTACTCCGATAACGTTCAATACGGAAGTCATTTTAAGGTTGGTAAGGAATGTATTTGCCATTTCGGGAACGATGTTCTTGAAAGCCTGAGGCAGAACTATGTTCATCATAGTCGAAATCGGCGACATTCCGAGTGCCAAAGCGCCCTCACGCTGACCGATATCTATCGAGTTAATGCCTGCACGAACCGTTTCAGCCATATATGCGCCCGTGTTAAGCACAGTAACAAGAATACCTGCGGAAATTGGATTTATCATCAGGCCACCCTGGCGAAGTCCGAAATAGACTATCATCGCCTGAACGATCATAGGCGTGCCGCGGAAGATCTCAATATAAACCTTACATACGCCTTTAAAAAAGCCTAAAATTATCTTCTTGAAAAGAGGATCATCCTTGCTGAGCTTAGAATCCTCAACTATTCCGACAACAAATCCGAGAATAAATCCAAGAATAGTACCCGCAACCGATACAGCAAGTGTAATTAGCGTACCCGTAACAAAAAGCTCAGCATACTCTGTGGCGATAAACCATATCCATTCAAGCAAGCCGTTTGGTGTATCTGTCATAAACCTGACCTCCTTTTAATAGAGCGCCGCTTTCCGAACAAAATGAAAGCGGCGCAGATGATTTTATACTAATTCCAAACCGTTCTATAGATAAAGACGACAGATAGAATAATCCAAGTCAAGGAAGACGACCGCAGGCAGGCTGTCGCCTGTCAAGGGAGCCTGACGCAGAATTGGATTATTATATCCGAGTATTTAGTCTTACGGTTGGTTTGGAATTAGTATTACCCTTTAATTTGCAGCAGGCTGAACAGAAATTGCTTCTTCCATCATTGTGTTCATTGTATCACGGTCAAGACCTACAGCATCCATAGCAGCCTGTAGCTTGTCACGGAGCTCTGTATCGTCCTTGCGTGTTGCAATGCAGACATTTGTCATTTCTTCATCACCTACGAAAGTATCTCCGTCTGCAAGAGTAATGATCTTAAGATCGGTATTTGTGAGCAGAGCAGACTGTGCAGTAGGAAGGTCGATAACAGCAAGATCAGCGGTTTCGTTTGAAAGTGCCATAAATACTTCTGCTGTTGTTTCATAGTTTGCGCCGAGAGTTACATCGGGGATCTGATCAAGAAGCGGTACCCATCCTGTTCCAAGCTGTGTGGTCGCAGTTACGTTTTTGCCTGCAAGTTCGGACAGACCCGTAATATTTTCGATCTTAGAACCCTGCTTTACAACAACGCAGTTGCTTCTGTAATAATAGGGTTCTGTAAATGAGTAGGAAAGCATACGTTCTGCTGTTCTGCCCATTCCGGCAATGATGCAGTCATATTCGCCCGAATCCATTGCGATACCGATGGAATCCCATTCCACCTTGTGGATCTCAAGACCCATTCCAAGCTCTTCGGCAAGCTTCTTTGCAACCATAACATCATAACCGTATGCGTATCCGCCGCCTCCGTAGATCTCAACAGCTGTATCTCCGTTTGGAACATCTGCCCCAACCTGAGTCCAGTTAAACGGAGCATAAGCACATTCCATGCCCACTCTCAATACTCCGTTTTCCGCACTTGTGCTTTCAGCCTCAGTACCTGCGGAAGTACCTGCGGAAGTCGTTGCCGATGAACCGGAGGAAGAACTTGAACAAGCGGAAAATGCCGATACTGCCATTACGCACGCAGCGATCATACTTACTGTTTTAAGGAATGCTTTTGCTTTCATATTGATTTCTCCTCGTATAATAAATTTAAGGGTAATTTAAAGAGAACCCCTATAAAAAC
>JBJEQP010000005.1:0-5594 GCA_051881815.1 Oscillospiraceae bacterium
GCTTTACAAAGACAGATTTCGGCAAATACGGCACGGACAGCTTCCTTATCCGTGTAATAAACTGGCATAAAAACGACCCGTTTGGCTTCCGTCTGTGGCTGGGCAATCCCACCACAACAAGAGGAGCTTACGGGAAAAGGGCGATTTTACGTTGTTTCACCGATTATGCTGTTCAAGATGGTTACGGGCATTATCAATTACTTGAAAGAGTTTTGCTTTCAAAATACTATGGGCATTTTCTTTGATTCTGTGATTTTTCATTTGAATAATTGACAGCCTCTCGTCATTTATGTTATAATTATATATGGACTCGATACAAATATAATTACGAGGTGATGATATGACACAGACACAAAAAGAGATCTCGACCGATGATCTTTTTCTTATGCTTGAAAACTCAAAAAACTTTTCCGAGGACTTTACTAAATTGTCCGGGCAAATGAATGCGCCCGAATTTCATGAGTATCTGTCGGCTCTTATTTCCGAGAGAGGTATTGATGCGGCAAAGCTTGGTGTTATGGCGCTTTTCAGCCGCTCATTCACGTATCAGATATGTGCGGGTGACAGAACTCCAAACAGGGATATTATTATAAGAATTGCTGTTGTACTGGCGCTTTCCATTGATGAAACACAGCGTCTTTTAAAGCTTGCAAACCGCGGTGTTCTTTATCCGAAAATAAAGCGTGATTCGCTAATCATCTATGCGCTCAATAACAAATACGACCTTTATAAGACCGATGAGCTTCTTGTACAATACGGACAGAAGACGCTTTTGTAATATGAATGATAATTTAAAGAAAGAATTTACCTTTCCCGATACCTTATCCGATGAATACGAAGTGATATCCTGTATTAGATCGGGGAAAACGAACTCGGTATATGTGCTGTATGATAAAGTATGCCGCCGAAAAGCTTTGCTTAAAGTCGGTAAAACCGATATCATCGAAAATGAGGCGAGAATACTTGCGGGTCTTGATGAAAAGGGTATCCCCGAGGTCTACAGCTGCTTTGAAAAGGATGGTAAGACCTGTCTTATCCGCCAATATATCAACGGGAAGACTCTTTATGAGCATATAAAGGAAAACGGCCCTTTTTCCTGTGAAAAAGCGATCGGCATCGGCATTTCGGTATGCGGGATAATTGCGGCACTGCACGAAAAAGAGCCGACCATAATACACCGTGATGTAAAATCGGACAATATCATCATCACTTCCGATGGAGATGTTTATATTATCGACTTTGGGACGGCACGCGAATATGATCCTGTTGCTTCGAGGGATACGCTGGTAATGGGTACTCCTTTGACCGCTCCGCCCGAACAGTTCGGCTACGGACAAACAGATGAGCGTTCCGACGTTTATGCTTTGGGCGTTTTGCTTTGCGAGCTTGTAACCGGTTCAACCAAGTCTAAAGCCACGGAGGTGCCCCGCAGACTTGCTGCGGTCATAAAGCGCTGTACCGAATTTGCTCCCGAGAAGCGCTATCGTAACGCTGCAGAATGCAAAGATGCTTTGCTAAAAAAACAAAAAAGATCACATAAAACTGTACCGTTGATCTTATCGGTCTGCGCTGTTGCTGCCGCAGTATTTATTCTTTCATTTAATGGCAGAACTGAAAATATTCCCGATACGTCTATTACCGAGAATGAAGAAATAGTAACTGCACAGACCGATGACACCGAGTTGTCGGAAGATATTGCATATAATACAGATGCCAATGAGCTGTTTATAGAGCTTGACAGCGAATATCCGGGGGACTTTGAATACAGTTCTCTGATTCCAAAGAAATATTTAGATGCATTTGACGGAGATGTAACTGTTGAACTTGAGGTTGAAACAATTGATGAGGGCAGCGGTGGTAATTATCATTCACTTGCACCTGTTAATGCCAATGACAGATGGGAAAAACTGACGGTCTTGTCGCTGCATGAACGAGGTGATGACGGTAAGTGGCTTATTGTCGGCAAAGGACAGGATACCTGTAAGTTTACGGTTTGCCGTGAAACGATTGAAACGCTGGGAGATGACGGCATCGTTTTTCAGATCTATAACCTGATAATAAAATCGGCTTCTATAAGAAAAGCCGATGAAGAAACCGTAAATAAATATGAAAAGGTCATTGATACAAAAACCCCCTATACCGTTGAGCTTGACGACGAATATCAAGGCGATTATGCCTTGAGCAAAACAATTCCCAAGAGCGTGCTGGAGAGTTACGAGGGAGATATAAAGATCACCCTTGATATAGAAACCGGCGGACTTTATAACTACGCAAACTTTATACCGATCGCTCTCGTAGGAGATAATGCAGAGTGGAGAAATCTGGTTGAAGAAATAGAATGCGAATACACCAGAAACGGCGATGGATTTATCGACGTACAAAAAGATCAGACAGAATGTACATTGATACTTTCACATGATGCTGTTGAAATGCTCGGAAAACATGGTATAGGATTTCAAGCAGTCAACATGACTGTCAAGTCGGCTTCGCTGGTTGATGCGGATGTCTGATATTTCCCGAAAATTTTTCAAAAATCTGCAAGCTGCGTACCAAAAACATCTTACGGCATGATATAATTGCTGTAAGATGTTTTTATTAGGAGGTACATTATGGAAATCAAAGCTAAAATAGGAAACGTAGATTATGATAACATCATTAAAAATGCGCTGCCGCTACTGAAAGAAAAGAATGACAGCAGGATCGTCGGCATTATTTCGGGTATAATCAATATGCCCGGGGAACTTCCGCTGAAAATGATAGCGGCTATACCGCAGGAAACCAAAAACGAGCTTGTGGCGTATATCATCAATGCCAAAAAAGAAGCGATAATCAACATAATATCGGAAAGCCTTGAAAAAAGGGGCTTCTCGGTTGAAATAACCGATCTGGAGATTATTTCGGAATGATATCAGGAGGCTATTATGATTGATCTGTTCAGGGGGCAATATTTCTTTTTGAGCAATTTTTTTGAAGTGCCTATAATTTACGATGATATTTTATACGGCAGTTCCGAAGCGGCTTATCAGGCACAAAAGACTCTTGATATCTCACAGCGTGAGCTGTTTACAGAGCTTACACCGCTGAAAGCCAAAAAAAGAGGAGAACAGCTTGCTCTGCGTTCCGACTGGGAAGATGTGAAGCTTGATATAATGTACGAAATATGCAAAGCAAAGTTTACGCAGCATGAAGACCTGCGTCAGCTGCTTATTTCAACCTGCGGCGAGGAGCTTATCGAGGGAAATGATTGGGGCGATACCTTCTGGGGCATATCGGACGGGATCGGCGAAAATCATCTCGGTAAAATTCTTATGTGTATAAGGGATGAGATTTATTCCCGCTAATTTAGTATCCTTTAGTGCACAAGTCGCTTTAACACTTTAACACTTTATCAATATGTAATCTCTTGTGTTTTATTCAACATCTCGAAAAGTCATCAAATTTTATGCTATTGTTTTCGAGAAATTTACAAGCACTCATTGTATTTTGTCGATTTTTGTGGTATAATATTAGTTTTATTATTTCCCATTGACTATCCGTCATATCACTTGTATATCTCATAGTTCCTTTATTATACCATATTTTTCTTGTGAAGACAAGTTCTTAATAAGATTTTGCCAAAAATGCAGTTTTAAGGTCCGATTATGACGAAAAATGAAATAAACGAGAATTTTGTAGTATGATATACTCAAAGGACGGTGAGTGAAATGCACAACATATCTGGTAGCATAGAAACTATCGGCAGAATCATAGATGAATTATCCATTGATGAAAAAAAGATTGCCGAATTTAGAGAACAATACTTAAAAATATCACTCAGAAGCAGAGATACAAATTTCTATCTCTCCACTATCGGTGATTTTAGCTCTGGTAAAAGCACGTTGATTAACACAATCATTAAGCGAAAACTCCTAAAAGTTGCTCACGCTGCAACTACTGCAGTTCCTACCTATATCTACAAAGGGAAAAACAATCGTGTTGTTGTCAATGTTAAATGTGACAACGGTAAAAAATACGATCTAACTTCCGAAACGGATGTAAGGAAATTTGAAAAGGAATTCGGCATTCAGCTCCCAACAGAAATTGATGAAAGAATTTCGCTTTTAACAGCGGACAAAAAATTGTCTTTGAAGATTGAAGCGGTGAACATAGAGTTGCCGGATGATGAACTTGCCAATGGTCTCTGTATTATTGATACCCCCGGAATCAATCCTGGTGCCGATTTTGCTGAAAAGCACGCAGAAATAACAAAGCATATTCTCAGCGAAAAAGCTGACGCAATTATTATTCTTTTTCCTGCAGATCAGGCATATACGCAGTCGTTTGAGAAGTTCCTAAAGGACAACGCAGAGTATTTTATGAAAGATGCAATCTTTGTTGTCACTATGATGGATAGGGTTGATGAAGAAGAAAGAGATGATGTTATTAGGTTTGTAAAGACAAATCTCCGTAACAATTTCCACTTAAAAGACCCCCAGGTATTATCTTGTTCAGCAATGCTGTCTGGTAAAGATCCTTATTGGGCAAACAAATTCAAGGAATTTGAGAAAAGTCTGATGGACAAACTGGCACAGAACAGACAACGGATTGTAACCGAAAGACTCATTAAGTTGTCCAACGAATTACTGACCTCTATTCAAAGCGAAATACTCAATCAGAAGGCAGGTTTTGAAAATAGACTGACAGTTCTTCAAAATCACTCCGTTCCAAACCTAATCTCTTTTCTTGCAGATAGTAAGGTTGCAGCGATTGATGAATTGTCTAAGATTCAAACCGCACACAATACGGCAATAAAGAGCGAAAGTACATACCTTGAAAACAAGATCATGCAGAAAGTGAATTCTGGACTGAACGCTTGTGATACAAGATCGGGTGTGACAAAGTATGTCAATAACGCTCTTGCCGCCGATATAGAAGATGCTTGCAAAGGTATATATGCAACTTCAACACAGCATACTCAAAACCTCAATAAAGCACTCTCCTCTGCTATTGCCGGGATGATCGAAAAGCTGAAAAAGTATTATGGGGAAATCGGAAGTGTTTTACCCGAAAGCTCCTCTCTATCGACTTCGGAACATCAAATAGCCATAGCGGACAAACTTACTGGTTTAAGCGGTATGATTGGTGATTACGAAGGAAAAATTGATATTGCAACGGCAGTAGGAGGAGCAGGACTTGCGGCAATCATTCTGACAGGCTTGGGTCCTATCGGATGGATTATCGGAGGTGTTGCAGCTTTAATTGGCGGAGACAGATTGTTTGTAGATTCGTCTCGTAGCAAGGTCAGAGAGTCCGTTTCTGGAAAGATTCCGGAAATATCAAAGTCTATTGTACAAGAACTCTGCAATGGAATGCAGACTAACTATAGTAAAGCAAGAAAAGCATTGGAAACAAAAAAGGACGAGCTTGTTGCTCAATACAAGCCCGTTTACGAAAAACTTGAAAAACAGTTTACTATGGAGAAATTGTCTCTCACGCTAAAAATAAAACACAGCGAAGATCTTCAAAATAGGATTAAGGCTGTTCTTCAACAAATAGATGAATTGAAAGACCAGCTATAAAAAGTCAATACCCCAAATGAAAAAAATCAAGAAAGA
>JBJEQP010000006.1:0-28273 GCA_051881815.1 Oscillospiraceae bacterium
ATAAAATACGGCGGCTATAATACGCCCACTCTGCGTCAAACTCCTTTGACAGGCGACAGCCTGCCTGCAGTCGTCTTCAAGGTAAACAAGTTTACCTGATTGGACGTATTCTATCCGCCGTCTTTATCCATAGAACAAATGGTTATTAGTATGAAAGGCACTTTTGAGTTATCGAAAAGTGCCTTTATGTTTTTATGTATAGCTTTGCAAACTTTGGTTTATAATATTCATAAAAATCTGAAAGGAATTTTTGCTATGAATATTATAACAAAGCCGATCATTGATCAGGTCATTGGTCGGGAGATCATTGATTCAAGAGGAAATCCGACCGTTCAGGCGCAGGTCATACTGACGGACGGCACTGTCGGTTTCGGTGCTGCTCCGAGCGGTGCAAGTACCGGTGCGTTTGAGGCTCACGAGCTTCGTGACGGTGACGCAAAGCGGTTCGGCGGAAAGGGAACGCTGAACGCCGCCACAAATATCAGCAACACGATCAATCTTGCGCTTAAAGGTCTGAACGCTTCGGACATTTTTCTGATCGACAGCGCTCTTATCAGGGCGGACGGAACGGAGAACAAGAGCAAGTTGGGTGCAAATGCGATACTTGCAGCTTCGCTTGCCTGTGCAAATGCGGCGGCGAACTTTTATCATGTTCCGCTCTACCGTTTTCTCGGCGGTGCGAACGGAAGAAAGCTCCCGATGCCGATGATGAACATTCTCAACGGCGGCGCTCACGCTGCGAACAACCTTGATATCCAGGAATTTATGATTATCCCGAGGGGAGCGCAGAGCTTTCACGAGGGTCTGAGGCAGTGCTGCGAGGTGTATCATTCGCTTGCGGCTATCCTTAAACAAAAAGGCTTGTCAACGGGCGTTGGTGACGAGGGCGGCTTTGCACCCGATCTTTCGGGCGAGCGTGACGCTATCGAGCTGATACTTGAAGCGGTCGAAAGGGCAGGCTATCGTCCCCGTGAGGATTTTGTTCTTGCGCTTGACGCGGCGGCAAGCGAATGGAAGGCTCCGAACGGCAGCAGGGGATATTTTATGCCGAAAAAGAAGAAGCAGTGTTCCGCTGACGAGCTTATTTCCGAGTGGAAGAATATCTGTGACCTTTATCCCATTGCTTCGATCGAGGATCCGCTTGACGAGGACGACTGGGAAGGCTGGAAAAAGCTTACCGATGAGCTTGGAAACAAGGTTCAGCTTGTGGGCGATGACCTTTTTGTGACGAATCCCGAAAGACTTCGCCGAGGCATTGAGCATGGTGCGGCGAATGCGATACTTGTAAAGCTCAATCAGATCGGTTCGCTTTCCGAAACGCTCACGGCGATAAATCTTGCACAGAAGCACTCATACAAGGCTGTAATTTCGCATCGAAGCGGTGAAACGGAGGACACTTTCATCGCCGATCTTGCCGTTGCGGTCAATGCGGGACAGATCAAGACGGGTGCGCCCTGCCGAAGTGAGCGTGTTGCAAAGTACAATCGCTTGCTCATGATCGAGGACGAGCTTAAAGGGGGCATAGCATTATGATAATGGAGTATGTGTGGGCGTTCGTCATAGGGGGACTGTTCTGTGCGGTCGGTGAGGTGCTCATCGACTATACAAAGCTCACGCCTGCGAGAATACTGACAGCTTATGTCGTTGCAGGCGTTGTACTTGGGGCTCTCGGCTGGTATCAGCCGATCGTTGATTTTGCAGGGGCAGGCGCAAGCGTTCCGCTGACAGGGTTCGGAAACGTCCTTGTCCAGGGCGTACAAAAGGCAGTCGATGAAAAAGGCTTTCTCGGCATTTTCACCGGCGGTCTGACGGGTGCTGCAGGCGGTATCACATCGGCAATGATCTTTGCGCTGATCGCAGCCTGCGCTTTTAAGTCTAAAGAGAAGTAAATATTCCGTTCTGCCGCAGCAGGGCAGGACGGTTACATACATCATTCTTTGACCGGTTTATGTCAAGTGCTTTGTATTTTCGGCCTTTGATTACAGAACGATTTGTAATATGTTGAAAATATATAAAATGTGCCGAATATTGAAAATATGCTTGCATTTTCAATAAAAAAAAGGTATAATAGAAGTAATGTATGTTTATTTGTAAGAAAGGATTGTTTGATTATGCCGATTAAGTACATATTCGTTACGGGCGGCGTTGTTTCGGGACTCGGAAAGGGTATTACCGCCGCATCACTTGGCCGTCTGCTTAAAGAAAGAGGCTACCGTGTTACAATTCAGAAGTTTGACCCTTATATAAATCTTGACCCGGGCACAATGTCGCCTTATCAGCACGGCGAGGTTTTCGTTACCGATGACGGTGCCGAAACTGACCTTGACCTCGGACACTATGAGCGTTTCATCGACGAGAATCTCTCGGTAAACTCCAACGTTACAACAGGTAAGATCTACTGGACCGTTCTCAACAAGGAGCGCAGAGGCGACTACCTCGGCGGAACTGTTCAGGTCATCCCTCACATCACAAACGAGATCAAGGAAAGAGTCTATCGTGTCGGCAAGGAAAAGGATACCGACATCGTTATAACCGAGATCGGCGGTACGGTCGGCGACATCGAATCCACTCCGTTCCTCGAAGCTATCCGTCAGGTAGTTACCGAAGTTGGCAGAGAAAACGCAGTTTATATCCACGTTACACTCGTTCCCTATATCGCAGGTTCGGAGGAGCTTAAATCCAAGCCTACACAGCATTCCACAAAGGAGCTTCTTTCCATCGGGATCCAGCCGAATATCATCGTCTGCCGTTCCGAAAAGGAAATTCCCGAGGAAATGCGTAAAAAGATCGCTCTTTTCTGTAATGTCCGTGCGGAGGACGTTATCCAGAACCTTACAGCACCTTCGCTTTATGAGGTTCCGCTCTGGCTCGAAAAAGAGGGTCTTGCAGACAGCGTTTGTCATCACCTCGGACTTCCCGTTAAGAAGCCCGATCTTACCGAGTGGACAGAAATGGTCAACCGTGCGAAGAATGCGGACAAGACAGTTACAATCGGACTTGTCGGCAAGTATGTCGTTCTCCACGATGCATACCTTTCCGTTGCGGAAGCTCTCCGTCACGGCGGTATCGTAAATGATGTAAATATCAATATCGAATGGATAAATTCCGAAGAGGTCACAAGAGAAAACGCAGCAGAGATGCTCTCAAAGTGCGACGGTATCATCGTTCCCGGCGGCTTCGGCGACCGCGGTATCGAAGGTATGATCGAATCTATCCGCTATGCCCGTGAAAATAAGGTTCCGCTGTTCGGCATCTGCCTCGGTATGCAGATGGCAGTTATCGAGTACGCAAGAAACGTCCTCGGACTTTCCGGCGCAAACTCCACAGAGTTCGGCGATACACCTTATCCCGTTATCGACATTATGGAAGACCAGAAGGACGTTACCGAAAAGGGCGGCACGATGCGTCTTGGACTTTATCCTTGTAAGCTCACAAGCGGAACTACTTCCGAAAGAGTTTACGGCGAACCGCTTATCTATGAGCGTCACCGCCACAGATGGGAATTCAACAACGCATTCCGTTCAAAGCTCACAGAAGCAGGACTTGTTATCGCAGGTCAGTCACCCGATGAAAGACTTGTCGAGATCGTTGAGGTCAAGGATCATCCATGGTTTGTGGGCGTGCAGTTCCACCCTGAGTTCAAATCCCGTCCGAATAAGCCGCAGAAGCTTTTTGCAGACTTTATCCGTGCTTCAAAGGAATACTCTAATAATGCGTAATTCGTAATGCGTAATGCGTAATTAGTAGGGAAACCACACGCGAAGCGAAGCAAAAGTTTAGGTCAAGCCTTTTCAAAGGCTTGTGGGGTTCCAAGGGGCAAAGCCACTTGGTCGCTCTCCGCAGAGAGTGAAACTCCTTAAACTATGGTATATAATCTGCTTAATAAGCGAAATATCTATCAAATCAAAAAGCGCAATTCACGAAATAAACGGAAACGAAATATGAGAAATCATTTTCGTAAACCTCAATTCGTGAATTGCGCTTGTTCTTTATGAACCGAAAAACTATCCTCTGACAGCAAATATACGAACTAAGTGAGTATATTTGCTGTCAGACGAAGTATGAATAGCTATTCAATATGAACGTGAAAAAAATGAGCGTAAGCGAATGTGTTTTCACATAACGGAATTCTTTGGTCGCAAAATTAAAGCTATATTGTATCCTAAAGTTTCTCGCTATGTACCTTATAACAGCATAGTGCCGCAATGATAAGCGCTGTACCAATAAATACAAGACAGTACACAATAACATATATCCAAATAGGAAAGCTCAACAGCTCCGCTTTCATTGTTACAACAGTTCCAATAACAGCAATTACGGCGCTTGGGAAAAGTGAAATAATATACTTTTTACGCTTTTTACAGAGAATTGCCGCAACAGCCGAAATAACCAACGGCAGGAAGAATATACTTCTCGTGAACCGAAGACTTCCGAGCCTGAACACCGCATAACTGTCAAACACGGGTGGAAAAAGATACAGCCAGATAACAGCGGCGGCAAGCGTTATTACTCCGACAGCTGCAAGGATCATCGATTTTACCGGAAGAGTTGTTCGAGTCTGTTCCGTTCGGGCCATCGTTTCAAACGTTTCCCTGTGGTCACGCTGCATTTCTTTTATCTCCGCTTCAAGCTGCTTTAGCTTCTGCTTTTTTTCCTTTTCCTTCTCTTTAAGTGCGTTCATATTTTCACCAACTATAAAGAAAGCGCAGCCGCAAACCTTGCAGACTGCGCTTTAACTGTTTTTTCATTAAAGGAGAATTGACTTGCCTGTCATTTCCTCGGGCTGGGGGATACCCATGATCTTGAGCATTGTAGGTGCAAGGTCTGCAAGCACGCCGCCTTCACGAAGCTCGCCCTTCTGACCTGCAACTATAAGAGGAACAACGTTTGTTGTATGAGCTGTGAAAGGTGAGCCGTCAGGTTCATACATCTTGTCAGCGTTTCCGTGGTCAGCTGTGATAAGAGCTGTACCTCCGTGAGCAAGGATAGCGTCAACGGTTCTGCCCACGCAGGTATCAACTGCTTCAACAGCCTTTACAGCTGCATCGAATACGCCTGTGTGACCGACCATGTCGCAGTTTGCAAAGTTGAGGATTATAACATCGTACTTTTCGGCGTTGATAGCTTCAACTACCTTATCCGTAACCTCATAAGCGCTCATTTCAGGCTGGAGGTCGTAGGTTGCGACCTTCGGAGAGTTGACGAGGATCCTGTCTTCGCCCTCATACTGCTTTTCAACGCCGCCGTTGAAGAAGAACGTAACGTGAGCGTACTTTTCGGTTTCTGCGATACGAAGCTGCTTGAGTCCCTGTTCGGAGATATACTGACCGAGTGTGTTGTTGAGGGACTGCGGCTTGAATGCGATCTTAACATTAGGCATTGTTGCGTCATACTGTGTAAAGCAAACATAAGTTACAGGCATCATGCCGTTCTTTCTTTCAAAGCCCTTGAATTCGGGATCAACGAAGGTTCTTGTGATCTCTCTTGCTCTGTCGGGGCGGAAGTTGAAGAAGATGATGCTGTCGTTAGCCTTGATGCGTTCTGTTCCGCTGATGACAGTAGGGATAACGAACTCGTCCGTAACGTTGTCGGCATAAGACTTTTCAACTGCAGCAACAGCGTCATCAGCCTGATTGCCTTCGCCGTAAACGAATGCTGCATAAGCCTTTTCAACTCTGTCCCAGTTGTTATCTCTGTCCATTGCATAGTAACGTCCTGAAAGGCTTGCGATCTTGCCGACGCCGATCTCGTTCATCTTTTCCTGAAGCTCTGCAACGAAGTCCTTGCCGCTTGTAGGAGGAACGTCACGTCCGTCAAGAATGCCGTGAACATATACCTTTTCAAGTCCTGCCTGCTTTGCAAGGTTAAGAAGTCCGTAAAGGTGAGTGTTGTGGGAGTGAACGCCGCCGTTGGAGAGAAGTCCGAACATATGGAGAGCGGAACCGTTCTTCTTGCAGTTTTCAACAGCTTCGCAAAGAGCTTCGTTCTTGAAGAAATCACCGTCTTCAATGGACTTTGTTATTCTTGTAAGCTCCTGATATACGATCCTGCCTGCGCCCATGTTGGTGTGTCCTACTTCGGAGTTACCCATCTGACCGTCGGGAAGTCCAACGCACATTCCGCTTGCGCCGATAGTTGTGTTAGGCCATTCTGCGAAATATCTGTCAAGGTTAGGAGTTTTTGCGGCTGCGATAGCGTTGCCGTAGCTGTCTTTGTTAATTCCGAAGCCGTCCATAATGATAAGAGCGGTTGGTTTTTTTGCCATAATTATCAATCCTTTCATTTTTCATACTAATCTCTGACCGTTCTGTAGACAAATGCGTAAGATAGAACACAGCCAATATAGGAAAGCGACCGCAGTAAGGCTTTCCGCCTTGCAAGGGAGCTTGACGACGAGTGGCTGGGTTATAGCCGGCGCATTTGTCTATAGGTTGGTCAGAGATTAGTATCAGATACAGAAGAATTTCGGGATGAGCCAGAACCCTACATAGTAGTCGGTCGTGCGGTCAAAGGGGTCGTAATCCTCCCAGACCTTGTAGCCCAAGCCGTAGTGATCCTTGCTGCCGTTTTCATAATCAATAACGGTAATACAGAAAACAGGAGGGAGCTTGTACCGCTTTGCACGGATAAGATCGGTCGTAAAAAAGCCTGCGGAAAGTACGGCTAATGTGCATAAAAGCACGATAAATAACCGTTTTGCGCTGAATTTTTTCGCCGCCTTCATTTATGCTCTCTCCTGTTGGTAATTTAAGTGGATCAGCCGTTTACAGCAGCCTGTACTATAGTGTTGAAGTCGTTAGCCTTGAGGGAAGCACCACCGATAAGACCGCCGTCAACGTCAGGCTTTGAAAGAAGCTCTGCAGCGTTGCCTGCGTTCATCGAACCGCCGTACTGGATAGTAACAGCGTCAGCAACTTCTGCACCGTAAAGCTTTGCAAGTGTTGCACGGATGAATGCGCAAACCTCCTGTGCCTGATCTGCAGTTGCAGTCTTGCCTGTGCCGATAGCCCAAACAGGCTCGTAAGCAATAATAGTCTTCTTGATATCGTCAGCGGAAATATCGAAGAGGTCAAGCTTGATCTGACGAGCGATAACTTCCTCTGTGATGTTGCATTCTCTTTCCCAAAGAAGCTCGCCAACACAGACGATGGGCTTGAGTCCTGCAGCAAGAGCAGCCTTTGTGCGCTTGTTTACGGTTTCATCTGTTTCGCCGAAGTACTGACGGCGCTCGGAGTGACCGAGAACAACATACTCAACGCCAACTTCAACGAGCATATCAGCGGAGATCTCGCCTGTGAAAGCGCCGCTCTTTTCAAAGTGAACGTTTTCTGCGCCGACCTTAACGTTAGAGCCTGCAGTTGCAGCAACAGCAGTTTCGAGGTTTGTGTAAGGAACGCAAGCGATAACTTCTACCTTGCCTGCAGCGTCAGCAACGAGCGGCTTGATAGCTTCGAGAAGCTCCTTAGCTTCGGGACGGGTCTTGTTCATCTTCCAGTTACCTGCGATAACAGCTTTTCTTAAAGACTTATTCATGATAAAAAACTCCTTTTGAATATATTGAGTCTGCGCTCATAAAAAGCGCAAAAATTTCCCATATAATTATATCACATAACGCTCTTATATATATTAATTGATTGTGAATATATATAGTTGCAAATATGTATTGTGAGTTTAGAAAATCATTCGTCAGATTTTTTCCTTGTCGCAATTCGTATCATTTTTGCAATAAGAGGGATATATGTTGCCGCAAACACGGCCAATGACGCAATTGTTATTGTTTTTCTGTACTTTTGCGGTGCATTTATTCCTATGACAAGACCCAAAGACAATAAGCAAAGCTTTACAAGTGCAAAATCCTTCCAGCTGCTTTCGCTTGCGTAAGTGTTACCCAATTCAAAAAGTTTATTCATGTGTTTTCCTCCCTCGATCTTGCGTTTATCGGTTTAAAAGCTTGTTCCGATTTTGATTTTATTATAGCACAGTTGCTTTATGAAATCAATAAAAACTTATCTTCAAGCTTCCGGTCGGCTCATTGCTTTTGGGGCAGCAGTTTCTTATACTAATACTAATACTAAACACCAATAAAATACAGGAAAAAATCTGAGCCGAAATCCAATATATTCGAGATTGTCGGCTTGATTTTTTCCAAATTTTAAATGGTGTTTAGTATAAAAATCATTTAAACTGTAGACAAAAAATCATCGCATAATCCATATACGCAAGATTATGCTCGATTTTTTGTACAGTTTTTAAATGGTTTTAAGTATAAGGAAACGCTGATTAATACGTTTCTGTCGTTTTTCAAAATGTCCTCAAATGCGTAAACTCGTACATTTCTCAAAACGGCGAAACGAATGCTGCGCTTTAATCAGCTTTTTCCTAAATTCGGTTCGTATTTATTAATCAAGATTTAAAGAATCTGCATAATAGCAATAAAAACCGTTTTTTCTGCAGTAATCATTTATTTCTTTCTTTAGCTTGCCTGTTGCACCGTATTCGATAAGATAAACATTTATCCCGTGCACAGCGCAGTTATCAAGATATTCGAAAAAGTAAGCTCTGTCCTCCGAGCTGCTTTCACCAAAAGTTTGGTTTTGAAAATCTATTGATGTAAAAACATTTTCCTGATTAACTCCCTTTATACATTTCGGGATATTATTGTTTTTTAGTGCTTCACTTATGAACATATCGCCGCCGTTTACGATAACGTTTATTTCCTTTGCGGAAAAACTATTGTAAATGCTGATCAGAGCATCATATATTTCCGGTTCGGGAAAAACATAGAAAACATCTGAATTATCTGCAAAAATACCATCTATACCCTTGCCGATAAGTTTATCAGTGGCTTCGGAAATATGATCCTGCCATGGTTTTGAGGATACATCTACCCATTTTTCGTCTTCCCAGTTTTCATATTCTCCGATAGTATATGGAAGAAATTCATTGTAATAGCTGCGGAATTCCTCTACGGAACCGATATTAAGATAAGAAAATATCTCTGTGTTTCCGTTTTTGTGAAGCATATCAATATTTTCGGATGTCAGAGCTTCAGCATCAACGACAAGAATATCATAGTTTTTGAGTGAAAGCAGTTTTTCTGTATTCGCTCCGATGAATACCCCGTAATGCTTGACGTCTGTTGAATTGTCCGGAGCTTTCTTCATGCAGGACGAAAAAAATATCATGACCGCCAATATAACATATATGTATTTCATTTTTCAAATTCCTCCGCTTTCTGAAATTATATGATCTGATTTGCCGGGAATATTAACTGATTACCTTATTCCATTATAATCCAAGAAAGACATTCAGTCAAGAAAAAAGACTTTTACACAACAAATCAAATCTGAATTTCAAGCTTCTGTTCGGCTAAATGCTTTTTCGACAGCAGTTTCTTGTAAGAAAGGTCGATCGCAAAAGCTCCGATCGGAGCGGTGAGAACTATGGCGAGAACTGCGACTGTGAGGACAGTTTCACCGCAGGCAAAGCCCATTGCAAGAGGAATACCGCCGATTGCAGCCTGAACCGTCGCTTTCGGAGTGTATGCAAGCATTGTAAAAAGCCGTTCCTTTGAGGTGAGCGCTGTTCCGAGCAGACATACGAACACACCGAGCATCCTGAATGCGAGCGCACCGATGATAACGAGCAGTGCTTTGCCGCCAACGTTTCCAAGACAGCCGATGTTGACAGCTGCGCCGACAAGGACGAAGAGAAAGACCTCCGCCGCTACCCACAGCTTGCTGAATTTAATCGATATCCTTTCGGCAGCTTCGCTGCGTTTATTCTTTAAGCCGACGCCGATGAACATTATTGCAATGAGCGATGAGAAGGTTATCGCCGTTGTGAGTTTATCCTCCAGAACAACGAGCAGGAACGATATGCTCAATATTATAAGCACCTTTGAAGTGTCGCGCAGATGCACTTTTTTGAAATAAAATGCAAGCGCAAAGCCTGCCGCAAGTCCGATCGCTATGCCGAGGATGATCGAAACGGGAATGTTTATAAAATCAAGGACGGAAGCCTTGTTGCCCTGCATCATTCCGGTAAAGGTAGAGAAAAGCACGATAACATACACATCGTCTACCGAAGCGCCTGCAAGGATGAGCTGCGGTATGCCCTTGTCGGTGCCGTAGCCCTCGTCCATGAGCTTGACCATTCTCGGCACAACGACAGCAGGGGAGACCGCCGCTAGCACCGAACCCATTACAGCAGCTTCAAGCAGTGACATTCCCAATAATTTCGGCGCAATAAGCAGCATTCCGAGCAGCTCAAAGCTTGCAGGTACAAAGCACATCAGCAGAGCAGGTCTGCCGAGTTTTTTCAGCCCCGAAAGGTCAAGTCCGAGCCCTGCTCTTGTCAGAATTATTATCAAGGCTATTTTACGCAGCTCCGCCGAAACATTAAGTATGCTCGGGTCGATAAGATCAAGCACATAAGGTCCGAGAACAATGCCCGTCAGCAGCATTCCGATAAGGCTCGGCAGCTTCAGCTTCCTGCAAAGCCGACCCAACGACATACCGATCAGAAGAATAAGACCAACACTCAACAGCATAGAAACAACTCCTTTTCATAAAATCAAAAAAGCTGACAGCTCCTGCGGACTTTACGCAGAAGTCATCAGCTTAATAAGCGGTTCAAGTAAGTCAAACATTGACTTTACTTCGGGAGAACTTCATTCCCTTTTTTGTAATTATATCACTTTATATATTGTTTTTCAAGGGGTTTTATATAAAAACTTTTCCGCTTTTATAGGTTTTGGTATATTATATATTATTGAAGCTTTTATTCTGTTCGGAGTGCCTCAACAGGGTCTTTCTTCGCTGCAACTCTTGACGGGATAATGCCTGCGATAAGGGTTAGTATCATGCTTATTGCCACAAGAATAATTGCTGCAGGTACGGGAAGTACTGCCTTGAGTCCTTCAATATCGGTAAGCTTGTAGATAATAGCGTTTATCGGGATAAGTGCAAGTGCCGAAACGCCTACACCAATGATTCCCGAGGTCAAGCCGACGAGCAGTGTTTCTGCGTTGAAAACGGTCGAAACATCGTGCTTTGAAGCACCGATAGCACGGAGGATACCGATCTCTCTTGTTCTTTCAAGAACGGAGATATAGGTGATAATGCCTATCATGATCGAGGAAACCACGAGCGAGATCGCAACGAATGCGATAAGGACGTAGGATATTCCGCTGATGATATTTGTTATCGAGGACATGAGCAGAGCAACATAGTCCGTATAGTGTATCTGGTCTTCATCCTCGGCGGCGTCATTGTAATCGCTGATGCGCTCGGAGATGCGATCCTTTTCCTCGAATGATCTTGCGTATATATTGATCGTGGAAGGCTCGTCGAAATCAGCCTTGCCGAGGATATCCATAATATCATCGAAGGTCTTGTCGGAAAGCTGCTCGGGAGTGTACTCATCAAAGATCTTTGCGTACTGCTCTTCGGTGAGCGGAGAAGCGGACATTGTCATAACGATCTGATCTGCAGTCATTGCCGCAAACTGCTGCTCGACCTGTTCGGCGTACTGCTGTGCAAACTGTTCCTTGATGTTTTCGCGGACAAATCCGAAAAGCTCTTCGTCGCTCATCTGCTTGATGTAGCTCTTTACGCTGTCGGCGGATTCAACGCCCATTTCTTCGGCGTACTGACCTGCCATCTGCTCTTCGATCTGCTCTCTTGTGGTATTTGCAAGGAACCGGTCAGCGTAAGCGTTTGCGTCTTCCTCGCTTGGCTGTGACATAATAAAGCGGAAAACGTTAGCCTTGTCGGAGGAGCTTAAAGATTCAATATATTCCTTTGCACTTTCAGCCTTTTCTGCATCGGAAAGCGGAACATAATCGTCTGTTTTGAACGGGTTGCCGGAGAGAACGTCTGTCTTTTCGTCGTTCCGCTGTTCGGTTACGATATCGCTTGAATTTGTTGTGTCAATAACATAGTCGGTAAGTGCCTTTGTATAGCCGATATAGCCCGTGAGCATTGCAGCGGTTGAGTCCTCATTCGGACGGATAAAGCCGCAGATATGGAGCGGTGTGCCGATATCCTCTGCGTTGTAGATGAATTCAAGTCCCGTATCGGTCTTGGAAAGGTCAACATAGCCGACGCCGCTTTCATTCTTCTGATAGTATTCGCAGGGGAGAATGAGCTTGTATTCCTTGCTCATTACCTCGTCAAAGGTCCATTCGGTAACGCCGTAATTTTCGATTATTCCGCCGGTCATAGCTGCGTTCATGATCTCGGGAAGGTTTTCCTGATCCTTGAAGCCGAGTGTGTACATAACGATATCGGGGATCTCATTCTTTCGTGTAAGGATAACAACGACATCGTTGTAATTCTGCGGCCAGCTTCCGTAAACAAGGTCATACTGTGTCTTTATCATCTCGTTTACCTCATTGTCGCTGTCGCCGGGGAGCATTTCTTCCCATACCTGAACATTTCCCATTGGGGACATACTCATCATAGCGGAGGTGGTTGCGGAGGAAGTAACGTCAACGCCGACAGACGTCTGGAAGGTCTCCGTAAAGTCGGATTTTACGATCTTTCCCGTAGGATCCTTTGTGAAGATCGGCATCTGAACGTCATAGCTGTATGAAACGGAGCTTGCGTTTGCCTGAATGGTTTCGTCATTATCAAGAAATTTCTTTATCGCGGGCATATCGTTTTTCTGTTTTGCGGAGGAGTTGAGCGAGTTGAACACCTCGTAAACAGCCGTGTTGCCGTAAACGATATTTCCAAGCTCTGCCTTTTCGCCATCGTTGTCCTTGTGAGGTGAATTATCCATCATGGCGTTCATAAGAGCGGCTGTATCTGCGGTTTCTTCAAATATCTGTATCGGGTAGGAGGAAAGCGTTGCTTCCTGTATCTCGTTGATATAATCGTTGATTCCCGTTGAAAGCGAGAGAATAAGAGCGATGCCGATGATTCCTATCGAACCTGCGAAAGCGGTAAGGATAGTTCTTCCCTTTTTTGTGAGCAGGTTGTTGAGCGAGAGGGATATCGCCGTGAGGAACGACATTGAAACACGCTTTTTCTTTGCGCCCGACGGAGCGTCAGCCTGTTCGGGTTCAAACGGGTCGCTGTCGTCCGTGAGAAGTCCGTCCTTGATGCGGACGATACGGGTAGAATACTTTTCGGCAAGCTCGGGGTTATGAGTTACCATTATAACGAGCTTGTCCTTTGCGATCTCCTTGAGAAGCTCCATTACCTGAATGGAGGTTTCGCTGTCGAGTGCGCCTGTCGGTTCATCTGCGAGGAGGATATCGGGGTTGTTGATGAGCGCACGGGCGATAGCAACACGCTGCATCTGACCGCCCGACATCTGGTTCGGCTTTTTGTGTATCTGATTGCCGAGTCCGACCTTTTCAAGAGCTTCGATCGCTCTTCTGCGGCGTTCGGCTTTGGAAACGCCCGAGATCGTCAGCGCAAGCTCAACGTTTGCAAGAACGGTCTGATGAGGGATAAGGTTGTAGCTCTGGAAAATGAAGCCGATAGTGTGGTTTCTGTAAGCGTCCCAATCCCTGTCCTTGTAATCCTTGGTCGAGGTGCCGTTGATAATAAGATCGCCCGAGGTGTAATGGTCAAGTCCGCCGATGATGTTGAGCAGCGTTGTCTTTCCGCAGCCCGAATGTCCGAGTATCGAAACAAACTCATTCTCACGGAATGAAATGCTTACACCGCCCAGTGCTTTTACGGCATTTTCGCCGTCACCGTACTGTTTTACAATGTTTTTCAGTTGAAGCATTCTTCAAAACTTCCTTTCCTTAATTAACTTAATTAAAAAACCTTATAATAATTTCTTTAAGCCTGTCGGTCGATAATTCATCCGAAACATCCACTCCGAGAATATATAAAAGAGTGGTGTTGAGGATCAAGCCTTTCAGAAAAAGTGCCGCAGAGCTGATATCGATATCCTTTATCTCGCCTTTTTCGATGCGCTTTCGGAGAAAACCTTTGAAAAAGTCGTCCACCTCGTCAATAAATCTGCACATTTCCGCAGTTTGGAGAAGGTCACGGACTTCCTTTTCAAGTATGATTATCCGAATAACGTCGATATGCTTTTGAACGGAATCTATCAATCTCGTAAGGAGGATATTCAGAGCGTCCTGAACCGTCAGCGAGTCAAGCTTTTTTAAAGCATCGTCATTCGGTATCTCACAGCGGAACGCTTCAAATTCTTCCTTCATTACCTCGGAAAAAAGCTCACGCTTTCCGTTCGGGAAATAATGATACAAAAGGCTTTCGGATACATCAATGCTTTTGCTTATTTTTCTCACCGAGGTTCCCTTGTATCCGTTCTCGGAAAACGATTTTTTTGCGGTTTCAATAAGCTTTTGACGGGTCTTTGCAGCTTTTTCACTTCTTGAAGCAGCCATATAACACCTCTTTTCGTCATTTAACAAGTGTTCAATGAAATTTATTATAGCACCATTGATCCCCAATGTCAATGCTGCCGAAAAATTTCAGCTTTTTATCACATTTCGCAATGAAAAAACGTTGCCTTTTGTTTTAATAAAAAAACCGCCCCATAAATGGGACGGCAAAAATTTTATCTTGTATGGAATTCATAAGACTCCGAAAGGAAGCCTTCAATATCTGTCTTGCCGATAGTGTCAACGGCGGAGATCTTGAACCAGTATTTGCGTTCGGGGTGAAGACCCGTTATCGTGCATTTCTCGTCCGTAACTCTCGCGTATTCTTCATACTTTTTAAGCAGCGGATTGTAGAGATAAACGATATAATAGTCGGTTCCGTTTACCCAGTTCCAGGTCAAGTCCATTTTGTTCTTTCCCCTTGAAGCGATAACGGCTGTCGGTGCGGATAGACGGTACTTAAACTTGACCTTGTGCTTTTTTGCGAAGCGTTCGGCGTCGGAGCCCTGCTCAACTACAAGAGTTATCCTGCAGGGAGTGATCTTTTTGAACGATTTTACAAATTTGCCGTTGCTGTATGTGTAGTACGGAGCTTTTACGGTTTTCTTTCCCGTTGAAAGAAGAAAATCGGGATCCTCTTTGGAAAGGTCGGCGCAGTAGCCGAAAGCGTATCTGTCAACTGTCGCTTTGGCAGGTATCGAAACAGCTTCAAGCTTCGGGCAGTTGTAGAAAGCGTCTGCGATAAAGCCTATGCTGTTGGGGAATTTCACGGTCTTTAGCGAAAGGCAGTTGCCGAAAGCGCCGCCGCCTATCTGACCGAGTTCGGAGCTCTTTTTTGTGAAAACAACGCTCTGCAGCGAGCGGCAGCAGAAGAAAGCGTAGTCCATTATGCCGCCGTAAGGGTATCTTCCGTAGGTTTGATTTGTGCAGACATCGCCTCGAAAAATGACCTGCGTAAGGCTTATGCAGCCGAAGAATGCGCTTTCGCCGATGTAGTCGAGGTTGCCCTTGACATCGAGCTTTTTGAGGTTTGAGCAGCCTGTGAACGCTCTGTCGCCAATGCCGCCGAAGCAGGTAGTCGGTATCGTTACAGAGGTTATCTTCCGGTTGTCGCGGAAAGCGTCGTCTGCGATATATACGGCGTCATCGGGAATGGTTATTGCACCGCCCGAGCCTTTGTATTTTTTTACGAAAATATCGCCGCTCTTATCCTGTGCAAGAACAAATCCGCCTTTGACCGTATATTCCGAATCTGCGATCTCCTTTGAGGGAGCAAGAGCGGACGCCGTTACAGCCGAAAGCTGCATACAGCCGAGCGACATAACGACAGCGAGTGCCGCACTTATCAATCTTTTAAACTTCAAGTGTAAGACCCCATTTCATTAAAAGCAGATCGGTTAAGAATTTGCTTTTTTGTCTGTGCTTCCGAAGCCGCCTGTGCGTGTGCCGTCCGAAGCGTCATCGTCCGTAATTCCGAACGGGAGGAAGATGCCCTGTGCAAAGCCCTTTCCCTCGTCAACATCGGCGATGCTGAAATCCTTTGAATCGTTTGTGATCTTTATCTTTATATGACCCTCGTTGTCGGCGCCGAAATAGTCGCTGTCAATTATCCCGACCGTGTTGTCAAGCTGTATCCTGTGCTTGAAGCCGAGGCTGCTTCTTGGGAAAACTGCAAGCACCCAGCCCTGCTTTATCTCCGCTCTTATTCCCGTGGGGATGAGGAGAGTTTCATCGGGATTGAGCGTGATCGCAACGGGGAGAAAGAAGTCATAGCCTGCCGAGCCTGCGGTTGCTCTTTTCGGCAGCTTGATATTATCGTATATCTCACGGACGGTCATTTCATCATCCTCGGGGTAAACAGCCTGCCAGTCACCGAGGAACTGTTCGTATGAAACCTTGTAAAATTTTGCAACTTTTTCTATAGACATAAAAAGATCCTCCAAATACATATAACTACATTATACAATATTTGGAGGGATTCGTCAATATTTTTTTAATAAATCAATGATTTTATCATATCAAAGCATATTCTTAACGCTTTCGCTTATCTTTCCGGCAACATAAGGGTTGTTCATCGTGTAAAGATGAATTCCGTCAACGCCGCTTGAAATAAGGTCAACGATCTGATCGACAGCATAAGCGATACCTGCGTCACGAAGCGCTTCGGGGTTGTTTTCATATCTCTGCATAGTCTTGGAGAACTTTGCAGGAAGGCTTGCGCCGCACATTGAAACCATTCTTTGTATCTGTTTTACATTTGTTACGGGCATGATCCCTGCTTCGACGGGAACGTTCACGCCTGCGGCTCTTGCTTTTTCAATGAAGCGGAAGAATACGGAATTATCGAAGAAAAGCTGCGACATAAGATGCTCCGCACCTGCATCTATCTTGATCTTTAGATTCTCGATATCTTTGTCAATATTTTTCGCTTCAAGATGACATTCGGGGTAGCAGGCACCCGAAACGTGGAAGTCGCCGTTTTCTTTTATAAAGCGTGTAAGGTCGCTCGCAAATTCAAAATCGTGCAGACGGGGGATATCGGGATTGATATCTCCTCGAAGTGCAAGGATGTTTTCAACGCCGCGTTCTTTGAGCTGGTCAAGACGTTCAAGGATAAGCTGTTTGTCGCTGTAAACGCAGGTGAGATGCGCTGCGGAGGTTATTCCGAGCCGGTTTTGGATATAAGAAGCAATGTCGCAGGTCATCGTGTCTGCGCTTGTGCCTCTTGCGCCGTATGTAACGCTGATAAAATCGGGGGAAAGCTTTTTCAGCTCGTCAAGTGTACTGAATATGGATTCTATCGGTGTGGTATTTTTGGGCGGAAAAACCTCAAAGGAGAATACGGTCTTTCCCTTTCCGAACAGAGATGATATTTTCATTGGCTGTTTTGTCCTTCCTGTGTTTATTCTGTTACTACTTTAAAACCGTCATTGCGGCTTGTTCTGAACGGTGCAAGAGGAATTCCGTTCTTTGAGAAAACGGTAACATCGCCGTAGTTTACCCAGCAGTATCGGGCATATTTGGGATCGCTGACTTCGCTGCTTGAAATTATAATGCTTTCACCGTCAAATACAGCTTCGGCTTTGTGATAGATCCTGTCTTCGCCTGCGATCTCAAAGCCTGTGATATCGCCCTTTACATCAAAACCGCCGTCGGCATGGTCAAAGCTTAAAACAGCCTTTCCGTCAGCAAATAAAACAGAGCGGTAAACTGCGCCGTAGGCTTTCTCGGCTTCGATCTTATCGTAAACGTGATAAAGCGCCTGAAGCTCAAGCCGTTCGCCGACAGGTTTTTTGTCGAGAGGATGGATATTGCCGAATTCGCCGCAGTCAAGGCAAACTGCGATGCCTGTGTTTGCGGTCGTGAGGTGAACACGCATCTGCGCTTCACGGATAGGACACCAGCGTGCGTTGTCCTTTTCTCCTCGGCTTATGTACATCGGCAGCTGGACGAAGATGAACGGCAGCTTGTCATCGTTCCAGTCGGATCGCCATTGTTCTATGAGCATTTTGAGAAGCTTATAGTAAATGTTCGGCTTGTGGTCATCGCTTTCGCCCTGATAATAGATAAAGCCTGCAAGTGTGTAGGGGCAGACACGCTTTAACATGGTTTCGTAAACTCCGCCTGCACGGAACGGGGACTTCGGACCGAGCGGCTCGGGATAGCGGCAGGGACCTGCAAATTTGAGAGCGTCGCCCCATTCGCCTTCGGGGTTCTTTTCATAGAATTCGTTTATCTTCGGCTGCCACTTCGCAACGTAAGCGTTGTAATCGTCAAGCTCGGCGCAGTATTCTTCAAACGTCTTGCCGTCCATAGCGGCGTCATATTCGTCAACATAAGACTTTGTATCTGCGTCCGAACAGAGCATTTCTCTTGATATCCAAGCGGATGCGGAGGTGCCGCCCCAGTTGCAGCCGATTACTCCGACAGTTACGCCGAGGTCTTCCGAAAGCTTCTTTGCAAAGTAGTAACCGACAGCAGACCAAGCAGCGGAGTTGTCCTTTGAAGCCTTTGCCCAGCCACTGTTGCGTTCATCGGCATAGAAAAACTCATCAATGTAGGAGTTCTTTTTTGTATAGTAAAAGCGTACATTCACACCGTCGGTCTGTTCAAGTACCTTTTTGCCGTCAAGTGAGTTTTGAAGCTCAAGCTCCATATTAGACTGACCGCCTGCGAGCCAGACTTCACCGATCATAACATCGGAAAAAAATATTTTCTCATCGCCCGAGGAAACGGTCATTTCATAAGGACCGCCTGCTTCCATTGCAGGGAGAACAGCCGTCCATTTGTGATCTTTTGTGACTGCTTCGGCGGTTTGACCGTTTATCGAAACGGTTACTTTCATTCCGTCGTAAGCCATGCCCCATACGGTTATATTTTTATTCCTCTGAAGAACCATTGAATCGGAAAAAACAGGTGCGCAGGATAGGATTCCCATAAACTGACCTCCAAGATTTCAAATTATTGTCTTCTATATTTTACTTTATTATCATAAAAAAATCAAGCAATAAATGTTAATATTATAAAAGCGTAGGTTATATCTTCGCATAGAGCGTCATAAACTTGTTGAGCGGGCGTTTTTGCATTTTGTTTTGATGTTGAAATGTTGTTGCTTACAACTTTTTACATTTTAGCTGAATATTTGTATATTAATACAAATTATTAAGTTTATCTATGTTTAATAATTGTGAAAAATAGCTATAATATTGTATATTTTTTGTGAATTTAGATTCTTGAAAATGTTATGATACGGTGCTATAATATAAGTAACAATAAAGTGCAAAACCATACCCTTTTTACATATTTTTTTCAACATTATATCAAAGAGGTGGTATTATGACAGAATATAAAGGCAAGTGTGTATTTAAAGGTATAAAAGTCGGGAAAATAAAGGTCTATATGCGCTCAGATGTTCCTGTTGAGTGCCGCCTTGCCGATGATACGGAAGCTGAAATGAAACGTTTTTGCGACGCACGTGAGGTCGCTTCAAAGCAGCTTGAAGAGCTGTACAATATCGCACTCGAGCAGGTCGGCGGCGAGGATGCTGCGATATTTATGATACATTCAATGATGATGGAGGATTTCAGCTATCAGAGCTCCATCGAGCATCTTATCACGGACAGCGGATTCATTGCCGAGTATGCCGTTTCCGCAACGGGACGAAGCTTTTATGATATGTTCCGCAGTATGGACGATCCGTATATGCAGGCTCGTTCCGAGGATATCAATGATATTACGACAAGGCTGCTTGATATTTTGAGCGGCAACAAGGAGGAGGACATCAAAGCAGAAGAACCTACCATTATTTTAGCAGATGAACTTTCACCGAGCGAGATCATGCGCTTTGCAGGAGGAAACACAGTTGCATTTGCAACCGTCGGAGGTTCTGCAAGCTCACATACGGCTATCCTTGCACGTTCAATGAAAATGCCTGCGGTCGTAGGCACGGACATAAGTATAACTCCCGAACTGAACGGCAAAACTGCGCTTATCGACAGCTATGACGGGATGATCTATATTGATCCCGATGAAGAATTTATTGCTTCCGTCCTCGGAAAAAAGGAAAAGGAAGAGCAGAAGTATGCACGGCTGCTTGAATACAAGGGCAGAGAAAACATCACCGCAGACGGAAGAAGGATCGCCATTTCCGCCAATGTCGGAAGCCTTGCGGAGATCGAAGATGCTATGGATAACGATGCAGGCGGTATCGGTCTTTTCCGAAGCGAATTCATTTATCTTTCGAAGGAAAGCTTCCCGTCCGAAGAAGAGCTTTTCAATGTTTATAAAACAGCCGCGGAGAAAATGCAGGGCAAGGAGGTCGTTATCCGTGCGCTCGATGTCGGAGCGGACAGACGAATGGCTTACTATGGTCTGCCGCAGGAGAACAACCCTGCTCTCGGCTGCCGAGGAATACGCTTCCTGCTGAATCGTCCCGATATTTTCAAAACGCAGCTGCGAGCGATATACCGTGCGGCAGCATACGGAAATATTTCCGTATTGTACCCTATGGTGTCAACTCTCGTTGATGCAGGTCGTATCAGGCATATCAATGATGAAACGGTAAGAGAGCTTCACCGTGACGGAGTTAAGATAGGCGATGTAAAGCAGGGAATACTTGTCGAAACGCCTTCGGCGGTCATTATCAGCGATCTGCTTGCAAGGGAAACTGACTTTTTGAGCATCGGTACGAACGACCTTGCGCAGTATTCAATGGTAATGGATCGTGAGAATTCGATGATGAATGAATTCTTCGACCCTGTGAATATTTCTCTGTTCCGAATGATAAAAATGGTCATCGACAACGCTCACCGCTACAAGAAAAAGGCTTCGATATGCGGCGAGGTTGCGTCCGATCTTTCGCTTGCCCCGATATTCCTTGCAATGGGAATAGATGAGCTTTCGGTAACGCCGTCTATGGTGCTGCCGCTGCGAAAAACCGTCTGTATGACCGATGTCAGCGTTATCTCACAGGAGGAATTATTCAGTCTGTGGGTTTAGTTTAATGCGTAATGCGTAATTATTTTGTTTTGCATATTGTAATTTGACAAGCAGAACCCTAAAATAGTGAAAATCCGTTAAAAAGAGTAAAATAACCGAAAAAGCCGTTGAAATGACGTAAAATAGGCGTTTGAACGGTGTTAAAATTCTAAAAAATGGTGGAAACTCAAAAATTCCGTGTCAACGAAAAAACGAGTTTTCCACCTTTTTTGTTGAAAGCTGTTGTTCAAGACGAATTGCGTTAAAATGTGTTAAAAATGATTTTAATGAACAAGCCGAAAAGTACGCAAAATAGGCATTTGAACAGTTAAAACGATTTTTAAAACGTTCAAATACCTATCTATTTTACCCATAAAAATGATATCGAATCAGGGGGTGGCAACTGGCAACTAAAATAAAAGGGGGTAGCAACCAGTTGCCACCCTCTGATTTTTATATCTTATTTTACTATTTCCGTTGTACCGAGAACCAGTCCGAAGCACTTAGCATATCTGTCTTTCAATGATATATTCGGGTACATTTTATTCAAAGAGATCAGCTGACCGTCTCCGAGCTTCTTTATATAGCCTTCGCCGTCCACGTCAAAGATCCCTATCTGTCCTATTTCTACGGTAGGCTGGGAGCGAACGAGAATATTATCCCCGTCATGAAATTTAGGCTCCATGCTGTCGCCTGAAACCGTAAGGACAAAATCCGCTCTTCGGCTTTCCGGCGAATCGGGAACATATACGGTCTTTCCCTGCTCATAGTCTTCCAGATATTCGCCGAAGCCTGCGGATACACGGTTGGATATATAATAGGTAGGAATGAGCTGTATCGGATCCGGCTCTCTGACCTGCTCCGCATATATTTCTGATAGTGTCTCGGCTCTGGAAATAAGCTTGACCTGCTCACGTTCCGGCAGTTTTTTATAATAGTTCAGCAATTCCTGCTCGTCATCCGGTAATGACGGGCTTTTTTCTTTTCCAGTAAATAACCAGCAAATATCAATATCTAAGAAGTCAGCTAACTTGATAATCTTATCATAAGATGGGGCTTTAATTTTGCCACTTTTCCAATCAGTTAGAAAACTCGTATTGATACCACAAGAAAGTAAACATTCTTTAGCCGTTTTTCCACTTTCTGTTATATATTGCATAATTATATCTAAAACTTCTTGGCTATTATTCACAAAATCACTCTTTTCTGTAAGAAATATCGTATTTCAATCTTGACTAATAAGATATTTCGTATTATAATTTACAATAGTAAACCACATAGGCAGACGAACCCCTTGGTTTACAAAATGATTGTATCATAAGAAACTTGAAAAAACAATAGAAATGAGGGAAAAAATGATGAACGATTTAAAAGTTTTCAGTAATTCCGAATTTGGTGAGCTTGGAGTAATGCTGATTGACGGCAAGGAGTATTTTCCTGCCATACATTGTGCAAAAATTTTGGGATATGCAAATCCTCGAGATGCGATTCAAAAACGTTGTAAAACAGAGGGGGTCGCAAATTGCGACGTCCTTACAAATGGTGGAAAACAGTCCGTTAAGTATATTAACGAGGGTAACCTTTACCGTCTTATCATAAGCAGTAAGCTTCCTGCCGCGGAAAAGTTCGAGCGTTGGGTGTTTGATGAAGTTCTTCCGAGCATACGTCAGAATGGCAGCTACGGCAATATTAATATTGAACAGGTCATAGCTCAGACTGCGACCGCAGTTGTCAGTGAAGTTATGAAACAGCTTGTTCCAACACTTAAAGATGTTTTGAACGGAGAACCAAATGAGCCCGAAATGATATGGGAAACAAAAATTCCTAAAAAGAGAAAGCCTACAGGAATTATCGTAAAGCTTGCTCCGGAAATTCGCACTATCGTTGACGAAATGCTGCTTTCGGGCTGTTCATATAAAGAAGTAACAAGATATCTTGAAGCCAATGGAATTGGTATTTCGCAGTCGTCTATATGCAGATATTACAATAGCTGTCTTGCATGAAACTTGAAAAAACAATAGAAACGGAGGAAATTTTGATGAAAATCATTATTGAAGGCTCTGCCGAAGAAATCAATGGTCTTCTGGAATCATTCAGCAAAAAGGGCAACTTTAAAAGTGAATCCGCAGAGCCTACGATCAATTTATCCAAGTTATCTGAATGTGCCAAAGATAAACTTGCTAATCCGAGCTGTGTTCCGAAAGAAAACATCAGATACGGAAAGGTCACTCGAGATGGATTAAGAATAGGCAAGAAACTCTATACATTTGAAAAAGGATACGATATCTGGAGATACCTTGGCGAAGAACTCTTAATTAAAAATGATACCGTATTTGATTCGGACGGAAATGATTTAGGTAAGCTCATTCTCATCTGATCCGTTGTATTTTTCGTTGAGATCATCGAAGAACAATTCAGCTTTCCTATCCATGTAAATATAGAAGTCCTTTTCTATTTCAAGATAATCTTCTTTTGACAGGATCCCCTTCTTTATAAGCATTGAGATCAGGATCCTGACCATCGGCTCTTTGCTGAATTGTTCATTCCTCATATCATATTTCAGTAAATCAATTTTTTCTTCATCAGTCATAATTACACCCCCCTCCAAATGATATTATACATTGAAATGAAGAATAAATCAACAGAAAGGAGCTGATTGATATGACCGAATCGGAAAGAACCGCCGAGGAGCTTGAAGAACTCCAAGAGCAGATGGACGATGTTGTTGACAGCCTCGGCAGAATAATCATCGAGATCGCATCGGACAATAAAGAGTTCGTATGCACGGCTTGCTTGAGAACAGCAAAGGAGCTGTATCAGATATTCAAGAGCATCGCCCGTGAAGAGGACTGCGGCAGTATCTGCGAACAGTACGCTTACATTACCGGGAGGGATCTCGATGATTGATGTTTACGAAAAGCTCAAGAAAGAGATTGCTTACGCAAAGCGGTCTTATTCGATCAAGCTGCTGTATCAGGCGCACGGAGCTGTCTGTATGGCATTTAACCTCGGCGCATTAACAAAGGCTCAATTCACTGAGCTTGACACCGAATGCGTCAGAAAAGGGATAAACAATCCCGAGATATTCAATAACAAGGAGTGTGATATAAGATGACGATCGGCGAGAACATCAAAAACAAAAGGCTCGAATACGACATTGAGCAGCAGGAGCTGGCAAAGCGTATCGGAGTAAGCAAAGCTATGATATGCGGTATCGAAAAGGGAGTAAAGATCCCTTCGGTTGCATTATTGGTAAGCATAGCCGATACTCTTCATTGCTCGGTGGACGAGCTTCTCGGAAGAAAAGTAAGCTGATAAAAAATCGGCTTCATATAAATAAGGAGGAAAATAATATGTACAAAAAACAAATGACCAACATCCCGTCCGAAATCGTCGGAGCAATAAGCAGGAAGCTTGAACCTATCGGTATTCATCCGGTACATATAGCTTACGGCTCTATGCTTGAAAACGATGAAAGCGTTATTACCGTCCTTGTCCGTGAAAACAAGGAGAAGAGCTTTGAAGCCTACGGTGTTGTGGACTTTGACTGCAAAGCAGGCGTTCTTCAGAGATGGACCGATGCTATGTCTTACCCCGATGCACTCATTGCTATGGGAAACAGGATAAAGGAGTGACGGCGAGATGACCAAGGAACATTCAAAAAAATTTGAGTTCGTATCATGCGAACTTGATGAACTTGTAAAAAAGATAAATCCCGATATCCTTTCGCTTACATACCATTACAGCGAAAACCTTCAAACCGAATATGTGAACATCAATTTTGCCAACGGCTGCACAAAAACTGTCAATGTAACAGCTGACAGCCTGCTTGCGATCGCAAAGGACGTTTTAAAGCATATTTAAAGTCGAAACAGCGGAGCTTCCGCTGTCTGTCGGAGATGGTCTACCGATACTGATGAGACAGACCAATAAGGATGGTGATACCAATGACAACAGAACAGTTCCGGGCGGAAATGCTCGGATATGCCTGCGGAGCAGGTAAGGCTCTTATGGAACTCTCGGTAAACCCGGAGGGTATAAAAATAGAGCCGGAACAGGTCAGGAAGAATGCAGCAACCATTCTTACGATCCTGACCGAAACCGAGGATTTCCTCACAAGTCTAAATAAAACAAGTGTTCCGCTCTGATTAATAGTATATCAGAGGTGGAGCAAAAATGCAAGCCTTTTTTCAAAAATTTTTAAGGAGGTGCGGAAATGGAGTATCTTACCGTCAAGGAAGTGGCGGAGCTTAAAGGGTGTTCGGTACAGTACATAAAAAAACTTGCGCATGACGGAAAAATAGAATCTGTACAAGAGCTTAATCCGTCTAACAACTGTATGCAATACAAAATCCCCATTGCCGCACTTCCGCAGGAGCTGCAGAGCAGGTATTACGGAAAGCTTGTAAACGAAGCACAGCTTTGTTTACCGAAGGTGCAGGAAGAATCCAAGCCGAAGATCAAACACACCAAGATCGTTGTCAAAAAGGAATTCGGGCAGTTCAGCGCTGAAGAGCGAGAACAGATAACCTTCTGGACAGATCTGCTCCGTGAATGGCGCATCAGGCGCAGCGAATATTCCAACCTTGCCGAAGGCGATATGTGCTTCATTGCCGAAACAAAGCGTTTGAAGCGAGAATATCTGGCTGAACACGGTATAGCGATAAGCAAGGACATCCTTTACCGCAAATACAAAGCGTATAAGGAAAACGACCTGCAGGGGCTTGTTGATAACAGAGGCGGATGGAACAAAGGCAGCAGCAGTATAAAAAAGCCTGTCCTTGAAACGTTTTTCAATTTGTACCTCTGTGATGCAGAGCTTCCTGTCCGTGACTGCTACAAGCTTACGCTGACATGGACAGAAGAACATTACCCGGAATATCTCCCCGACATCGCAAGCGAACGGACATTCAGAAGGCAGATAGACACGCTTCCCGAAGCGGTAGTCAAGTTTTTCCGTAAATCGCAGAAGGAATGCGTGGATGAATGTCTGCCGTATATCGAAAGGCTTTATGAAGATATAGAAGCCAACGATGTATGGGTTGCGGACAACCACACATTTGACTTTGTGACCCGAACAGATGACGGCGAACGGAAACACCGCTTATATATCACGGGAATACTGGATGCAAAAACCGAAGCTCTTGTCGGATGGAACATTACCGAAAACCCGTCATCGCACTCTACTGTGCTTGCGCTCCGACACGCAATAATGCGATGCGGAATACCCAAGATACTGTATGTTGATAACGGTACCGAATTCCTTACGCACGACATCGGCGGCAAAGGACACAGAAGCCGCAAAAGTCAAGAGAATATACCAAATCCACCCACTATACTGGACAGGCTTGGTATCAAAATGGTGAACGCTCTCGTCTGCAACGGACGCGCAAAGCCTATTGAAAGAATGTTTTTAACGCTTAAAAACACAATTTCAAGGACTATGGCAACCTTCACGGGCGGAAACATCATAGAACGCCCGGAAAGCCTCAAGTATCAGCTGAAGCACGGATATGTGCCTTATGACTGCGAGATCCGAGAGAAAATTGATATACTGCTGGACGGACAGTACAATTGCTCCGAGTACGGCGGATATGAAAAGCAGTTCAAGGGAATGAACCGTGCTGAAGCTTGGAGCAAGTCCATAAAACGCCGAACGCTTCGAATGTGCGATGAATCAACGCTGAATTTACTGCTCATGCGATCGACAAGGTATCAGAAAGTCCGTGAAAACGGAGTGTATGTTACCGTATCGGGTGAGAAGCTTTGGTACAACAGCGGTGAAGACAGCTGTCTTTGGGTCGGTCAGGAAGTATATGTACGATACGATCCGTCAGATCTTGAATATGTGCGCATCTATGATAAGGAAGATACCTACATAGGCAACTGGAAAATGGATCTCAGCATATTTGTTGACTATATCACAAGCAATAATGAAGACATTGCAGCTCGTCAGGCACTCGTTGCCCGTCAGATACGAAAGATCAAGGAATGCGGAGCAGAGCTTATGGGCGATGCGAAGATTGACGCACTTGCTCTGGCTGTTGCTGAAGCTCATAAAAACATTGATAAGGCACAATTCAAAGCGCCTACCTGCATAGAGCCCGTTACTATAAAGGAATCTGTAAAGAAAGCTGCAGGTGCGGAGGAACTTGACATTGACCTTGAAAAAATGGCGGAAAGAGCCGCCAAGAGAAAAATATCATATCAATTTGAGGAGGAATAATTATGTACAGCAGCGAATACCAAGCTGTCATTGACAAGCTGAATGAATTCATAGCGGAGCAGCCAAGTCAGGAAGAGGCTGCGAAGATCCTCGGAATATCATCTTCCATTCTAACTCCGATCAGAAAGGGTACATATAAGGGAGATACCGATAAGTACATCCGCAAAATGGCTGATTACTTCAATCTTAAGGCAGATTTCAGCGATACATACCATGAAATTGAGTACGCTAACACTTCAATTTCCAAGAAGGTTTACGACACGATCAGAATATGCCATGTAAAGGGCGGACTTGCGGTATTCGCAGGTGATGCAGGCATCGGAAAGACGAAAGCGGCACAGAAGTACGTTGCCGATAACCCCAACAGCGCAGTATATATCGCTTTAAACCCGTGTTTAACCTCAATTAAAAGCACTTTAAAGATCCTTGCAAACGCTATTAATGCTCCGACGTCATCCACGCTGGACGATATGTGGATGAACATTGTAGGAAAGCTTGCAGACGGAATGGTGCTTATCTTCGATGAAGCGCAGCATCTTCCGATAAAAACGATCGAAACCCTTCGTTCCTTCTCCGATTATTTTCGTGACAAAAATCAGACGCTTGGGATTATGTTTATCGGAAACAATGAGACTGTACGCAGGCTCGGCAGCAACCGCAAAGCGGAATTCGCTCAGATAAACAACCGAACCAAACAGACAAGGATGTGCAGCACAAAGAAAATAAAGCGTGAAGACATTATGCTGCTGTTCCCTATTCTTGCCGATAAAAACATGGGGGCGGAAATAGATTTCTTGTGGCAGATCTCACAGACCCAGCAGGCGATCAGAGGTGCGGTCAATCTTTTTTCCAATGCTTACGACAACGGAAAATATGATCTCAAGGGACTTGTTTCTATGGCAAAGTTTATGGAGCTTGACCTTGCAGGGCTTGATATCAGGACGTTGAAGGAGGCAGTATAATGAGCAAAACAATAAGACCAAGCCGCCCGACAAGGCGGCAGAAGGAAATAATCGATGCCTTAAGGCTGGTGGTAGATGATTACCTTGTCTGTACCGAAACAGAAAATATGATCACTCTGTACAATAAGCACACGAAACAGACTAAAACGTGGTTTAAAAAAGGAAGAATCAGTGATATAAGAAAGACCAGCTATAAAAAGTCAATACCCCAAATGAAAAAAATCAAGAAAGATT
>JBJEQP010000007.1:0-28218 GCA_051881815.1 Oscillospiraceae bacterium
TGTTCTGTGTTCCGGACTTGGAATTGCGGGGTTATTGAGGAGAGACTAATTATGATAAAATAATTTCTGCGATAGAAAACGCTGTTCCAAATGTGAGAATATATCTTATGGCGTATTATCCAGTGAATTATGAGGCTGCCTCCGAGGAGATGAAGGAGTGCCTGAAAATACGCACAAATGAGAAGATAAACGCCGCCAATGCCGAGGTTAAAAAGCTTGCCGAAAAGCATTGTCAGCGTTACATTGACATCAACCGCAATCTCAAGGACAACAACGGCAGGCTCAAAGCAGAATACACCATTGAAGGTATGCACATAAACGAGGACGGCTATCGTGCGGTATATGACGATATTATGGCGTTTGTGAAGGAGAAGTAAGATGAAAAAGAAGCTATTGTCCATTCTTTGCGCTGCAGCGCTTGCACTTAATATTTCTGCCTGCAACAAAGCTGAAAGCGTTCAGCAAACTGTCTTGGAAACATCTGTGATTTCACAAGAAACAGACCTGCCCGAAACCGAACTTACTTCAACAACGCCGACGGAAACGACTTCCGTTTCATCGGAGGAAGTTACATCCGTTGAAGAAAGTGCTGAGTCCGAAGAAACAACGACCGTATCGACCGCAGCCGCAGAAGAAACTGCTGTCGTTCAGACAACTTCCGAATCCGCTGCAACCGAAACAACAGCTGCAAAAACTACTGCTGCAACCAAAGAAACAACTGCAAAAACTACCGTTACAACGAAAGAAACAACTGCAAAAACTACCGCTGCAACCAAAGAAACGACTGCGAAAACTACTGCTGTAACAAAAGAAACTGCTGCGAAAACTACAGTTACCGAAAAAGAAACCGTAAATTCGGGCGGCAAGCAGAAGCTTTCAAACCCCAACGCTTCAAAGGAAGCTTGTGCGCTTTTTGATTATATCTGCAAGACCTATAAAAGCGGCATTATTTCGGGTCAGCAGGAGTCCACATGGATGGGCAGCGATCAATACGAGTTTGAATACATATATAAAAATACGGGCAAATATCCTGCTATCCGTGGACTTGACTATATGAACGACGATTTCAGCGGCGTAAACAAGCGTGCTGCCGATTGGCACGACCGAGGAGGAATTGTCACGATCTGCTGGCACTGCGGCTGCGATTTCAGCGGAAGCTGGTCGGAGTCGATGAACACCGAGATAACGGACTGGGACAAGGCTCTTACAAAAGGCACTTCCGAGTATGAAAAGCTGATAAAGGGTATGGACAAGGGTGCTGCGGCTTTGAAAGAGCTTAAAGACAAGAATATTCCCGTGCTTTGGCGTCCGTTCCACGAATTTGACGGTGCATGGTTCTGGTGGGGAAAGGGCGGTTCGGAGAATTTCAAAAAGCTCTGGATAATGATGTACGACCGCTATACAAACTATTGGAAGCTTGACAATCTCATCTGGGTGCTGGGCTATTCGGGCAACGGCAAAGGCTATGAAAGCTGGTACCCGGGCGACGAATATGTTGACATTGCAGGCGCAGATTCCTACACGGACGGCGCAAACGGAAATCTGTACAAAAATGTGAGCAAGGTAGTCGGAGAAGAAATGCCGATCTGCTTCCACGAATGCGGACGTATACCTACAGTTGAACAGCTTGAAAAAGCAGCCGCAGATTGGGTATGGTTTATGACTTGGCATACCGAATACATTACAGATCATAACGATACCGATGCTCTGAAGAAAATATACAATGACAAATATGTTATAACTCTTGACGAACTGCCCGATTTGTATTAACCGATGTTGTTGCATAGTATAAAAGCATTCAAAAGCTATTGACATAAGGGAGCCTCTAAAAAACCTCCTTCACGGCATATACGAAAATATGCGAGCAATACGAAGTCTTGCTTTGTCTCGGTTTTTAGAGAACCCAATAATTGTAATACTAAGGAAACGCTGATATTGCTGCGGCAAATACGTTTCAGCCGTTTTTCAAAATGTATATGTCAGAATGACATTAAAGACAGGAAACTCGTACATTTTTCAGAACGGCGAAACGAACGCTGCGCTTTAGCTTTTTCCTAACTCTTCAAGCTTTGCCCTCACCTCCTTTTGTCAGTCTATTTTTATGTCTTGCCATAAGGAAACGTATTAATCAGCGTTTCCTTAGTATAATTCGTTTACTTTGCAGCAGCAATAATCAGCGCTTTCCCGACTTTGATATGATCCGGCTGTGTATCTGCACGACAATATTTGCGTAAAAATCCTTGCAGTTTTTTCAAAATTATGATATAATACTATTGTATTTTTTCAAAGGAGTTTTTACAATGGACATTAACAAGGTACTCGCAGATGAATTCAAGCTGCGCCGTGAACAGATCGATAACACCGTTGCACTTATAGATGACGGAAAGACTATTCCGTTTATCGCGCGTTACCGCAAGGAGCTTACAGGTTCGCTCGACGATCAGCTTCTTCGTGAGATATTTGACAGACTTACTTATCTCCGCAATCTTGAAAAGCGCAAGGAAGAGATATCCGCTTCCATCAACGATCAGGGAAAAATGACCGACGAGCTTGCTGCTGCAATTTCCGCTGCCGCAACTCTCGTTGAGGTCGAAGATATATACCGCCCGTTCAAGCCGAAGAGAAAGACAAGAGCTTCCGTTGCCCGTGAAAAGGGACTGGAAACTCTTGCAGCGTTCCTTATGCTCCAGCAGGACAAGGCTGACCCGAATGCCGAAGCCGAAAAGTTTGTAAACGCCGAAAAGGGCGTTGAAACTGCCGAAGACGCACTTCAGGGCGCTATGGATATCATTGCCGAGGACGTTTCCGACGACGCCGAGCTGCGAAAGGCTCTCCGTGTTATCTTCTCCAAGCAGGGAACTGTTTCATCCGAGGCCGCCGACCCCGAAGAAGAAACGGTTTACGGAAATTATTATGAATTTTCCGAGCCTGTTTCAAAGATAGCAGGACATCGCATCCTTGCGCTTGACAGAGGTGAGCGTGAGGGCAAGCTCAAGGTCAGCGTTGACATCCCCGAGGGTATTGGTGAAAGCACCGTATGCGGAAAATATGTGAAGAACAGCTCGCCTTGCGCAGAATTTGTTAAAACCGCCTGTGCGGACGGCTACAAGCGTCTTATTTACCCGTCAATCGAAAGAGAGATACGCTCCGAGCTTACCGAAAAGGCTGACGAATCCGCAATAAAGGTCTTTGCGTCAAATCTCCGTCAGCTTATTATGCAGCCGCCCGTGAAAAACAGCGTTGCACTCGGACTTGACCCCGGTTACAGAACAGGCTGCAAGCTTGCAGTCGTTGACGGAACGGGAAAGGTTCTCGACACAGGCGTTGCTTACATCACAACAGGCGAACAGCGCAAGATCGAACAGGGTAAGGTGCTTGTTAAGAATCTTATCCAGAAGCACGGCGTTTCCATTATCGCTATCGGAAACGGAACAGCTTCCCGTGAGTCGGAAGCCTTTGTTGCCGAGCTAATAAAGGAGATCCCGCAGAAGGTTTCATATATGGTCGTTTCCGAGGCAGGTGCTTCGGTCTACTCCGCATCGAAGCTTGCGGCAGAGGAATTCCCCGAATATGATGTTTCGCTCCGAAGCGCAGTTTCCATCGCAAGAAGACTGCAGGACCCGCTTGCAGAGCTTGTAAAGATCGACCCAAAAGCGATCGGCGTCGGACAGTATCAGCACGATATGCCGAAAGCAAGACTTGACGAAGCGCTCACGGGCGTTGTTGAGGACTGCGTAAACAGCGTAGGCGTTGACCTTAATACAGCTTCACATTCGCTGCTCTCGTATGTTGCGGGAATAAACGCTTCGATCGCCAAAAACATCGTTGCATACCGTGAAGAAAACGGCTCATTCACCGACAGAAAGCAGCTTCTCAAGGTCGCAAAGCTCGGACCGAAGGCATTTGAGCAGTGCGCAGGCTTTTTGAGAGTCCGTGACGGAAAGGATCCGCTCGATAATACGGCTGTTCACCCCGAAAGCTACGAAGCCGCAAAGAAGATCATAGCCGAGTGCGGATTTACGCCTGCCGACCTTAACGGCGGAAAAATGTCGGACATCTCCGCTGCTGCGAAGAAGATCGGTATCTCGAAGGTCGCAGATAATGCAGGAATCGGCATCCCGACAGTAAACGATATTCTCAAAGAGCTTGAAAAGCCCGGACGTGACCCTCGTGACGAGCTTCCTCCTCCGCTTATGAGAAGCGGCGATATTATGGAGCTGAAGGATCTCAAACCCGGAATGGAGCTTATGGGAACGGTCAGAAACGTCATCGACTTCGGCTGCTTTGTTGATATCGGCGTGCACGAGGACGGACTTGTCCATATCTCGCAGATATGCGACAGATACATCAAGCACCCTCTTGAAGCCGTAAAGGTCGGAGAGATCGTAAAGGTAAAAGTCCTCGATGTTGATGTAAAGAGAAAGAGAATTTCGCTGACTATGAAGCTTAAATAATAACAAAACGGTATTATCACGAGATTTGAATTCATCGTGATAGTACCGTTTTTTAGCGTTTTAAGCGTTTCCGTAGATCGTCAGCTTGTTATTGCTGTCGCACATTGCAAGGACAACATCTTCGGGGGCTTTAAAGCCTTGCTCCGAAAGCTGTTTTTTCAGCCATATATAATTGTTGCCCGTGTGGCGAAGGTTTTCTTCAATTATCACACCGTCTTCGATCACAGCAGTTGTAATATGCTCCTGCTGCGGTGTGATATTCATATCCTGCGGAGTGAGCGGTCGGTTCAGAGTCACGGGGAGTATGCTCATTCTGCCGTTAAATTCCATTACAGCGGTCTGTATCTGCGAAAGGTCGAAGTAACCCTGCGAGCGGCACTGCATAAGGAATTCGTTGATATCCGTTCGTGCTTTTTTCAGATTTTCACGGTAAAACTTTCCGTTGTCGAACAGGATAAGCGGCTTGCCGGACAGCAGTTTTCGTGCTTTGAGCGATTTCTGCGAAAAGAACGACGCCGCAGCTGCGATAACGCCATAAACTATCATTGCGGTAAGCGAGTTTACAGGCTGATCAAGCTCGGTAGCCATTTCCGCAGCGATCGAGCCTATGGAAATGCCGACGATATAGTCGAACATATTCAGCTGGGACACCTGCTTGCTGCCCATAAGCTTTGTCAGCAGAAACAATACGAGCAGCGATGCAGCAGATGTGATGATTATTTTCAGAATTTCCATTTTAACCGTTCCTTTTATTTTTTTCTTATCATTTGCGAAGAAGCATCAATTATTCCTTATCTTTTTGCAAAGAGTATTGTAAATTTTTTCTGCTTTTGAAAAATCGACCGCTTCGATATAGAATTTTTCCAGCTCATCATGTGCAGCTTTTGCGTTCTTTAAAGCCGTGACCGCTTCATCGACAAGATCGGTTGCAGCAGCCTTGTTGAATTTAAGACGGTTTTTCCGAGCGTAAAGCATCTGCTTGTCGTAAAAACGGTTGAAATTGACATAAATGTTTTCGGACGGAGAGGTTTTGTTTATCGGATTGGAAGAAATAAAAGAGAGTGAAAGCTCGGGTATGCGCAGATGTTCAAAAAATTCATCGGCATGGATAGTGCATACGCTGACCTCGGCGGTGAAGCCTTTTTTTACTGCAAGCGATGCAAAGCTGCGCAGGAAGTATTCCGAACCGCTGTAAAGCTCATCTCCGAGAAGATAAATCGTGTCGCCCTCGGGGAGCAGCGTCATATAACCCTTCGGTGTTACGGCGGATATCCTGCGGCAGATAAGCTTTCCTTCTCCGATAGGCTTTTGCGGAAGAATCTTTTTTGCAAGCCGTTTTATAAAGCCGTCAAGCTTCGTAAGGTTAAGTGCGCTGTCGGATATCGCTCTTGTATCGGCAAGTACGGCTGCAGCGGCGGCAAGACATTTGCGGCAGCGGCTGTGATACTGTCTGTATTCGCTGTCTGCAGCAATAAGCTCATCCTTTTTTTGGCGCAGAGCGTCGCTGTCCCAGCAGTCGCCCATATTCACTATCTCCTGTACAGCTCCGGGATATTCGGGGTCGCAGACGTGCGGCGCTGTTCCGTCGACAAGGTTGACGTGCTGCTTTTTCAGTACGACCATATCGGCTGAATCGGGGTCGGAGGAACAAAGATACAGCTCGTTCTCATCATCGCTGAATTCGGCAAGAAGCTTTTTCATAAGTGAAGATTTTCCCGTGCCGGGACCGCCCTTGATTATGTAGGTGTGACTGTCCGTATCGGCAATAACGTCCTCAAAAGCAGGCGAAAATCCGCTCGGAGAGCTTCCGCCCAAGAAATATGTTTTCATTATCTCATCTCCTTTGTATATATTATGTACGGGCGACCGTCGGGTGAGAAAAAGTTATAGTTATCTCAACAAAAAGTATGATTATGTATTGAAAAGCTGAAAACAACGGTGTATAATGTAATAGAATAGCTATGGAATAGTATTCTGTGTTTTAAACAAGATTTATTATAACAAAGGATATAAATATGATAAAGACGATCTTCGGCGCTATGTTGAGATACTTCCGCAAGCTGGACAAGGGTCTTTTTATTGCGGTATGCAGTCTTGCTGCGCTTTCTGTGCTGATGATGTACACGCTCGTTACGAACGGAGTTACATCAAAGGAAACAAGTATGTACAAGATACAGTTTATCGCCTCCTGCATCGGAGCTGCGATAGCATTGATAATGTCGGGGCTGGACTACCATTGGTTCACGAAGCTGTGGTTTCTGTATGCGCCGCTCTGCCTGGGACTGACGATGCTGACGTTCACCTCGCTCGGTTATCAGCCGCACGAGGGCGTTGACGACCGAGCTTGGATAGACCTGGGCTTTACAACGATGCAGCCTTCCGAGTTTCTCAAAATTGCGTTTATAATGACCTTTGCCTATCACCTCGACAAGGTTAAGGACAACATCAACCACTTTTTGAATGTTGTGCTGCTCTGTATTCACGGCGCAATACCCGTTATGATCGTTATTCTGCAGGGTGATGACGGAACGGCTATCGTTTTCCTTATGATATTTGCATTTATGATATTCGCCGCAGGACTTTCGTGGAAGTATATACTTCCGGTTCTTGTTGCAGCGCCGTTCGGAGTATGGTTTATATGGGAAAAGATCATGCAGCCGCATCAGAAGAACCGCTTTCTTGTGCTTTTCCAGGAGGATCCTATCAACGATCCGCAGTATGCCGATATTTTCTATCAGCAGCACTGGGGAAGGCTCGCTCTCGGCTCGGGTCAGCTTTTCGGAAAGGGGATCCATGCCGAAGAATATGTTCCCGTGCCGTATGTACAGAACGACTTCATTTTTACGTTCGTAGGTCAATGCTTCGGCTTTATCGGGTGCATTGCTCTTGTTGCCGTGCTGGCTTATGTCTGCCTGAAGATCGTTGCAGACGGAACTATCGCAAAGGACGAGCTTGGAAGGAATATCTGCATCGGCGTTTTTGCGATGATATTTATCCACTGCATACTTAATATAGGAATGGTGCTCGTTGTAATGCCCGTTATCGGCGTTCCGCTGCCGTTTATCAGCCAGGGCGGAACCTCGATGATAAGTATGTTCGTAAGCATCGGACTTGTTATGAGCGTCTATTCGCATTCGGAAAAGAACTACCGAGTTTTCTATGATGCCAATTAAAGTGATACTGCAATAAAGCAGCAATTGTCTACTTTTTCATAAATCAAGCAGCTGCGTTATCTCAATCGTTTAAGCATTTTTGCGGTTTGTACCGTTATTTTGGTACAGACCGCTATTGTTATCTTTGTTAACAGCGAGTTCACAGTATTCCTGCATAAAAGTCCGATTAAGTTTATTATTTACCCTTTTAAAAAAATTGCTTTAAAGTTTATAATACAACAAAGATGCTGAAAACGTTTGCTTTTCAGCAAAAGAAAACATTGGACGATTGAAGGGAGGTCGTTCTTATGTTCCAGATCAAATGGATATGGGAAAATCTAAAGGGATATCGAAAGCGTTATATCCTTGCACTCTGCATTGCGGTCGTATGTCAGATAATGTACATACTTAACCCGACCTTTGCGAGCAGGATAGTTGATATTTTTATATACAACGACAACGCTGCCGAGAATATCGAAACGAAGAAAAACCTGCTTATCGGACTTTGCTGCTGCATTGTCGGATTTACGCTTCTTCGTGCAATCATGCAGTTCACATCGAATATGCTCTTTGAAATCTGTTCGCAGGGTATGCTGTCGAAGATAAGGAGCTTTCTTTTCAAGAATGCCGAAAGTCAGGATATGTCATTTTACGACAAGCATTCAACGGGCGACCTTATGACAAGACTTTCGGGCGATCTTGATATGGTTCGTCACACGGTTGCATGGATAATCAAGACTTTCTTCGAAAGCATGGCGCTGTATCTCACAACGGTAGTGTATTTCTTCTGCCTTGATCCGCTGCTTGCAATATCTCTTGTTGCGCTCACGCCGCTTATCTTCGTGATATCCAACATCTTCAGGGACAAGGTCGGTCCGAAGTATGTCGACCTTCGTGAGAGAATGTCAAAGCTCAATTCCTCGGCGGAGGAAAACATCGCAGGAAATCGTGTTGTCCGTGCTTTTGCAAGGGAAGACTATGAAATTGAAAAGTTCGGTGAGAAAAACAGCGATTATTCCAAGGCAAACAAGGACGCTGCTTTCACATGGCTCACGTTCTTCCCGTATATCGAAACGCTTGCACAGGCTCTTTCCGTTATACTTCTTATTGTCGGCGGTATTTTTGTTATAAACGGAAGAATAACAATGGGCGTTTACGTTGCATTCAGCGGACTTATCTGGACGCTTTCCAACCCGATGAGAAATGTCGGTGCGCTTATCAACGATTTCCAGCATTTCCTTGCTTCGGCAAATAAGATAATCGAAGTTTACTACTCCCGTCCGCTCATAACCGACCGTGCAGATGCGGTTGAAACCGAGGGAAGACTTAAAGGAGAGATCGAGTTCCGTGACGTATGCTTTGCCTATGAAAAGGGTAAAGAGGTGCTCTCCCACGTCAGCTTCAAGATAAACGCAGGCGAAACCGTAGCTATCATGGGCGAAACAGGCTCGGGCAAGACCAGCCTAATAAATCTTATCCCAAGATGCTATGATGCGACCTCGGGCGAAGTGCTCGTTGACGGCGTTAATGTACGTTTCCGCAAGCTTCACGACCTGCGCAACAACATCGGCGTTGCAATGCAGGATGTTCTTCTCTGGTCGGATACGATCGAGGGAAATATCGCTTTCTACGATTCCGATATGCCGCTTGAGGACGTAAAGAAATATGCAAAGCTTGCCGATGCGGACGAATTCGCTTCAAAGCTTTCCGATGGCTATGATACGATAGTCGGAGAAAGAGGTGTTGGTCTTTCGGGCGGTCAGAAGCAGAGAATTTCCCTCGCAAGAGCACTCGCAATGCGGCCTTCGATCCTTATCCTTGACGACACGACCTCGGCAGTCGATACCGAAACTGAACGTCAGATACAGCATAACCTCAAAAACCTTGATTTCAACTGCACAAAGCTCATCATTGCGCAGAGGACTTCCTCCGCAAAGAATGCCGACAGGATAATGATAATCAAGGACGGCGCTATTGCCCAGTTCGGCACTCACGAAGAGCTTATGAAGGACAAAAACGGCTATTACTACGAAATTTACACGCTTCAGAACGGTGACGAAAAGGAGGCGGTATAAATGGCAAGAAACAAATTCGATGTTGACGAAAACCTTGAATCCCCCTTTGACATACGGCATCTCAAACGTGCGCTTATTTATGTAAAAAAATACCGTGCAAAGATGATACTTGCGCTTTCGCTCTCCGCAGCGTCGGTCATAATCGGACTTTTTGCGCCCGTTATCACGCAGTATGCGCTCGATAATTCCATTCCGAACAAGAATATTCCGCAGCTTTTGCTTATGGCTGCTCTGCTTGCATTGACGATCATTGTCAGCGTTATTTTTGCAACGATCCGTTCAAGGATAATGACCGCTGTCGGTCAGGACATAATCTTCGATATCCGAACCGACCTTTTTGAGCATCTTCAAAGGCTCTCGTTCGAGTATTATGACAGCCGTCCGCACGGAAAGATACTTGTGCGCGTTATCAACTATGTAAACAGCGTTTCGGATATTCTTTCCAACGGTATCATCAACTTTGTACTTGAGATATTCAACCTTGTGTTCATTGTTATCTTCATGTTTGCTATGCACTGGCAGATGGCTCTTGTTATAATGACGGGCGTTCCGCTGCTTGCGCTTATCATCGCACTCATAAAGAACCGTCAGCGCAAGGCTTGGCAGGAAGTAAACAACAAAAGCTCCAATCTGAACGCATATCTTCACGAAGGACTTGTCGGAGCAAAGGTAACGCAGCTTTTTGTCCGTGAAGAAGAGAATGCCGAGATATACGGCAAGCTTTCCGAAGCCTACCGTGAAAAATGGATGAAGGCTGTAACGTATAACAACCTTTTGTGGCCGTCGGTCGATACGATTTCGGCAATTATTTCTGCGGCGATCTACTTCTGCGGTCTGCTTGTTATAGGCCCTGCGAATATCTCGCTCGGTACAATAGTGGCAATGGGCGGCTACGCTTCACGCTTCTGGCAGCCTATCATGAACCTTTCCAACCTTTTCAACAGCTTCGTCAACGGTGTTTCCTACCTTGAACGAATCTTTGAAACAATGGACGAGCCTGTCAAGGTCAAGGACAAGGAAAATGCCGCTGAAATGGGCAGCATCAAGGGCAATGTTACATTCGAGAATGTCAGCTTTTCATACGACGAGAGCGCAGAGATCCTTCACGATCTTTCCTTCGATATCAAGGCAGGCGAAAGCGTTGCACTTGTAGGCCCTACAGGCGCAGGAAAGACTACTATCGTCAACCTCATCTCACGCTTCTATGATACAACGGGCGGAAGAGTGCTGATAGACGGCCGGGACATTTCCGAAGTTACCTTGAAATCGCTTCGTTCACAGATGGGAATAATGCTCCAGGACAGCGTAATTTTCAGCGGTACGGTCGAGGACAATATCCGCTACGGAAAGCTTGACGCAACGACCGAGGAGATAAAGCGTGCTGTAAAAACCGTCCGTGCCGAAGAATTCATCGAGAATATGGGCGGACTTTCCGCACCGATAATCGAGCGAGGCGCTTCACTCTCACAGGGACAAAGACAGCTTATAGCATTTGCAAGAACGCTTTTGAGCGACCCGAAAATACTTATCCTTGACGAAGCGACCTCCGCAATTGACGCAAAGACGGAAAAGCTTCTCCAGGACGGACTTGATATTCTCCTTGAGGGCAGAACGTCATTCATCATCGCACACAGACTTTCGACTATAAGAAACTGCGACAAGATAATGTATGTTTCCAACAAGGGCATCACCGAATGCGGAACTCATGACGAGCTTATCGCAAAGAAGGGCGACTACCACAAGCTTTATACAGCTTCGCTCACGGCTTAAATCGGTTATTCGGATAAAATTCACGAACTTTTGCAAATTCTGTAAGGAAAATATTAAAAAAAGTGATATAATATATCCATCAAATGCGGTGCGAAGTTTTTGAAGTTTCCTTATTATGATTATGCTGAAAGCGTTATATCTTTCCCAAAAAAATAATAAACAAAGCCGTTTTTTGATTTGTTAAGGGGTTCCCTTAAGTCAGAAACGGCTTTGCTGCATATTCGGGAAAAACGCTTGAAAGGAAAAAATATGAACAGTAAAGAGATACTAACGATCAATATGAAAAAGCATTGGCGCGGATATGAGGCTTTCATGATGCTTATTGCAGCTCTTGAAGGAATGATGATGGTCTACGGTATCGTCAATTTTGATTTCCATGATCTAAGACGAAAGCTGTATTTTGCGAGTTATGTTTTTTTGTTTGTGTGTACTGTGGGGGCGTTTATTCTGAACCGTATCTTCATGAAAAAAGAAAGATACGAGAATGGGGTAATACAAAACGCCTGCGTGTATAATGTCGTTCTGATACTCTGGTCTTCAATGATCTCCGCTCTGGATATGGTCGGCGGAGGTTATCCCGTGACCTATATGACGATACTTGCGGCTGTCGGAAGTCTGATAGCACTTCATCCGTTAATGTATTCATTGACTGCCGTTTTGGCATCGGGGTGTATGATAGCTGTTGTTATGTTTATGGGAAATCCGTATGGTTTATCTGTGCCGTTTTTCCTCAATCATATTATTTTCCTGCTGGTCGTTATCACTGTGGAAACAAGAAACTACCGGTCTACCCGTGAACAGTATATGCTGGACAAGCGTCTGGAGGAGCTTGCAAGCGTTGACGGTCTTACAAAGGTCGCAAACCGACGCTCCCTTGACAGCTATATGGCACAGCTTATGCAAGAAAAAAGCCTTTTTTCATTTGTGCTTATTGATGTCGACAATTTTAAATCCATTAATGATACATACGGACATCAGGAAGGCGATAACTCTTTAGTACATATATCGGATATCCTGAAAGATATATTTGGTGAGCACGTTTTTCGATACGGCGGAGATGAATTTGCGGTCGTTTCATTTGAAAATGCCGAAAACACAGCCGAGAAAATGGAGCTTGTCAACCGCAGACTGAATGAGCTCGGTACAGAATATGTGCTGCAGACCTGTTCGGGTGTGTACTATAACGAAGAGCAGGACGACGAACGCAGGATATTTGAGCTTGCTGATTCTGCGCTTTATGAAGCAAAACACAACGGAAAAGCACGTTCCGTGATTTACGGCAAGCAGCTTTGAAATAATACAAAAAAGAACCATTCACGGCAAAAATCGTGAATGGGTTTTTGATTGGATTTTTACGCATTGTTGCAGGCTTTTTCCGTCTTTCCGATCATCAAAAGCAGAAGGATAAAGAAAAATGCAAGATATAACGGCATAAGTTTAAGGCTTATGTGATTTGCGATAAGTCCGAAAACGGGCGGCATAAAGGTCGAGCCGACATAGGCGCTTGCCATCTGTATGCCGATGATGCCCTGCGAATTCTCTGCGCCGAAATTTCTCGGAGTAGAATGTATTATGCAGGGGTAGACGGGCGCACAGCCAAGTCCGATAACGATAAATCCGACAAGCGAGGTCAATTTCAGCGGCAGCGTTATGAGCAGCACTCCCGAAAGTGCGATACCTACTCCAATGCGTATCATTCTGTTGTCGCCGACCTTGTCCGAGATAAAACCCGAGAGGAATCTTCCTGCGGTTATGCCGATGAAAAACAGCGAACCGAATGCGGCGGCTTCATTCTTTGATGCACCGCGTACACCTTCAAGGTAGCTGCTTGCCCAGAGCATCGTTGTGGCTTCGGCTGCGCAATAGGCATAGAAGCCTGTCAGAAGTGACGGAACGCCCCTTATTTTCAGCGCACCCTTCAATCCGAGAAGCTCGCCGCCGCTTTCCGTTCCGTCGTTGGTGCTGTTCACCTTCCAAAGAGGAAGCGTTAGCAGGATGACCGCTGCAATTGCAAACTGCAGGCAGGAAACCGTGCGGTAGCCGTTTGACCATGAGCTGTGAACAAGCGCATAGCTCATCACATACGGACTGATTATCGTACCGACACCCCAGAAGCAGTGCAGCCAGCTCATGTGCTTCGATTTATAGTGCAGAGCGACATAGTTGTTCAGCGCAGCGTCTATCGCTCCTGCGCCGAGCCCGTAAGGGACTCCCCACAGGCAGAGCTGCCAGAACTCTTTCACGGTCGAAAATCCGAATAGAGCAGCTGCCGTAAGAAAAACGCTGAAAAGAGTAACGTATTTTGTTCCGAATCTCTTTGTAAGACGTTCGGACATCAGTCCCGAGATTATCGTTCCGCCCGAGATTATCATTGACACCATTCCCATATAGGAAAGCGGAACATCAAGCTCTGCCCTTATTGTCGGCCATGCAGAACCGAGCAGCGAATCGGGCAGACCGAGGCTTATAAAAGCAAGATATATTACAGCTAAAAGCAGGAGATACATTTATTTTTCCTTTCGTTTCAAAAATTCTTCCGCCGATTCAAGCACAGGCTTGTCCTGCGGATAGTTTAGCATTGCAAGAGCTTCTTCGTAGGGGAGCAGGTAGGAAGAGGTTATTTCCTCCGCCTGCAGCTTTACATCGCTGCTGTATTCAGAGAGAAAATAAACGGGGTTTTTATGATGACCCTCGCCGTTGATATAGCGGTATTCCATGCGGAAGCCTTCAATAAGCTTTGCATGAAGTCCCGTTTCCTCACGAACCTCACGGACTGCGGTCTGTTCTTCGTTCTCGCCGAATTCAACGTGACCCTTCGGAAAGCCGATATGTCCGCTGTTGTTTGTTATAAGAAGATATTTGCGCTCACCGTCCCGCATTGTGAACATCACAGCTCCGCAGGTCTTTTCGTAGAGAGCGTCGATAGTTGAGGTGTGGAACTGCTCCTGGAAGTCAACAGCCTTTCGGATATTACATTCGTAGCAAAGGGGAGTGCCGAGCAATTCTTCGGGTACGCCGACCCATTTGTCCTCATCGTCATCCGAACGGAGAACAACCGCAGCTATTGTTACGGTCATCTCGTCAACGGGCTTGTCAACGCCGAGGATATAAACATCCTGTTCTTCACCGTCACCTGCGTAAAGCTCGGGTACATAGCCGTAATTCACGGGATAGATTATCTCGGGATGCTTTGGGTGAACCGAGCCGATAGGACGGTCGGTTTTTACCGTGAAGCTCTTGCCGAGAACGGATACATCATCTTTTTTTACTGTGTTCATATATTTAGTTCCTTTCTGATTTCTGTGCCTTGTATTTCTTCTGCTTTAGAACAGGAATGTGCAGCCTTTTCTTCTTCCATTTTTGGAATGAAATACACTGAAACGGACAAAAGCAGACGGTTTGATACGTCTGCTTTTAAAACAAAATTATACGGAATACGGATTCGGCTTGAAGAAAAGCTTGATAAGGTCGATGATCCAGCCTATGCCAAGCAATCCGCCCGTGCAAAGATAGAGTATGCCAAGTCCGATCTTTCCCTCATAGAATTTGTGAACGCCGAATTCTCCCAAAAAAAGGCAGAGGAAAAAGGCTACCCATTTATTTTTCAGATTCTTATCTCTTTTGTTGTATGAAGGGGGAGGGGCGTAATTGACATTATTAATAACGGGTGCAGGTGCAGGCTGCTGCTGTAAAAGCTCGACCTGCCTGCCGCAATGGGTGCAGACAACAGCGTCAAAGGGTATCTTTTGACCGCAGTATTTGCAGAATTTCGTCTTTTCCGCATAGACCTCACCGTTATAGCTTTCCCTTTGTGCAGAGACATCGGGAGCGACCTTGATGTCGGGCACGTTATCGTTCATCGGCTGGGTCGTATAGCTGATATTAGGGCGTTTGGGATAAAGGTTTTCCGATGAGTGAGCCTGTCTGTACATTTCAGCCGACTGGGAGCCTTCGGGATAAAACTCGCCGTCGTCACCGTAAAAACCGTTGCTGTTGGTATTCATTTTCGGTTTGTCCTTTCGTTTATGTCTATAATAATAGTATATATAAAAAACTTCGGCAAAAAAATAATTATTTTATTGAAAAAAGGTCTTGACAAAATTTGCTGAACGTAGTATAATAATATACTGTATCATAATGCAATTCTATGTGCCTTTTTGCCTTACGGTAATAGTATAGCACAATTTTTCAGGAATTGCAACTGTTTTTGCAAATATTCGGCAAATGTCCCGAAGCTTTTGCAAAAACGGAAAATTTCCCCGTAAAATTTTAAGGAGGGACTCGCCTATGGTTAATGTCAAGCCTGTCCAGCTTGGTAAAACAACTCGTATGAGCTTCGGAAAGATCAACGAAGTTCTGCCGATGCCTAACCTCATTGAGGTGCAGAAAAAGTCTTATGAATGGTTCCTGAACGAAGGACTCAAGGAAGTTCTTCACGATATGTCCTCCATCACGGACTACAACGGCAACTATTCTCTCAGCTTTGTTGACTTCAAGCTTGCTGACGAATCGAACTATTCCATTGCAAAGTGCAAGGAGCTTGATGTAACTTATTCTGCAAAGATGTTCGTAAAGGCTAAGGTCTGGGATAGGGCTACCGGTGATATCGTCGATTCGGGCGATGCTGACATCTATCTCTGCGATCTGCCGCTTATGACCGAAAGCGGTACATTCGTTATCAACGGCGCAGAACGTGTTATCGTTTCACAGCTCGTTCGTTCTCCGGGTGTTTACTATGCTGTTGAAAAGGATAAAACAGGTAAGGATCTTTTCAAGACCACCGTTATCCCTAACAGAGGTGCTTGGCTGGAATACGAAATGGATTCCAACGACGTTATCTATGTAAGAATTGATAAGAACAGAAAGATCCCTCTTACTACATTTATCAGAGCGCTTGGCTGCGGCACCGACGCCGAGATCGAGGAACGCTTCGGCAAGGACGAACGCCTCGAGCAGACTATCCTCCAGAAGGACGCTACCAAGAATACGGAAGAAGCTCTTCTTGAAGTTTACAAGAAGCTCCGTCCGGGCGAACCTCCTACGGTAGAAAGCGCTGTTACCCACATCAATACACTTTTCTTCGATGCAAGAAGATATGATCTGTCCCGTTTCGGACGTTATAAATACAACAAGAAGCTCGGTGTAGCTTCAAGGATCGCAGGTCACCGTCTTTCCCGTCCTGTAGCTAACCCGTTCACAGGCGAGATCATGGCTGACGAGGGCGATCTCATCACGATGGACAAGGCTCTCGAGATCGAGCAGGCAGGTGTTTCCGAGGTTTGGCTCGATATCGAGCACAAGGAATTCTATACCACTCCGACCGGCGAGTCAGCTCACAGAGTTGAGAAGAGAGAGGTCAAGGTAATCGGCAACGGTATGGTTGATATCGCTCCTTACGTTGATTTTGACCCTGCAAAGTATGGCATCAACGAGAAGGTTTCATTCTCCGTTCTCAAGGACATCCTTGAAAATGCCGCTGATAAGGAAGAAGTTGAAGAGATGGTAAAGAGCCGTCTTGAAGAGCTTGTTCCGAAGCATATCATTCTTGACGATATCTATGCGACCGTAAGCTACTTCATCAACCTCTGCGAAGGCGTCGGCACGGTTGACGATATCGACCACCTCGGCAACAGACGTATCCGTTCCGTAGGCGAGCTTCTCCAGAACCAGTTCAGAATTGGTTTTGCAAGAATGGAAAGAGTTATCCGTGAAAGAATGAACACCCAGACCCAGAACGAGGGTGCAATGTCTGCGGAATCTCTCATCAATATCAGACCTATCACCGCTGCGATCAAGGAATTCTTCGGTTCATCGCCGCTCTCGCAGTTCATGGATCAGACGAACCCTCTCGCAGAGCTTACTCATAAGAGAAGACTTTCAGCCCTCGGCCCCGGCGGTCTTTCCCGTGACCGTGCCGGATTCGAGGTTCGTGACGTTCACTACTCCCACTACGGAAGGATGTGTCCTATCGAAACTCCTGAAGGTCCTAACATCGGACTTATCTCCTATCTTGCATCCTTTGCAAGAATTAATGAATACGGCTTTATCGAAGCGCCTTACAGAAAGGTCGATAAGGCTACAGGCGTAGTTACCGACGAGGTTGTTTATATGACTGCCGATATGGAGGATAACTACACAGTCGCACAGGCTAACGAACCGCTCACAGAGGATCACAAGTTTGCAAGACCTATCGTTAATGCACGTTACAGAGATCAGATCCTCGAATGTGAAAGAGAACGTATCGACTACATGGACGTTTCTCCGAAGATGGTCGTTTCCATTGCGACAGCTTCCATTCCGTTCCTCGAAAACGACGATGCCAACCGTGCGCTCATGGGTTCAAACATGCAGCGTCAGGCTGTTCCTCTTCTTAAAACAGAAGCTCCTATCGTCGGCACAGGTATGGAATACAAGGCAGCCGTTGACTCGGGCGTTTGCGTTGTTTCCAAGCACGACGGCGTTGTAGAGAAGGTTTCCGCTGACGAGATCGTCATCAAGGACGGCACAGGCGCAACTCATCCTTATGAGCTTATCAAGTTCAAGCGTTCCAACCAGGGCACCTGCATCAATCAGCGTCCTATCGTTGACTGCGGCGAAGAAGTTCATGTCGGACAGGTACTCGCTGACGGTCCTGCTACCTGCAACGGTGAAATTTCCATCGGTAAGAATGCCCTCATCGGCTTCATGACGTGGGAAGGCTATAACTACGAAGACGCCGTTCTCCTTAATGAACGTGTTGTTCGTGAAGATATGTACACTTCTATCCATATTGAAGAATATGAGATCGAAGCAAGAGATACAAAGCTCGGACCCGAAGAGATCACCCGTGACATCCCGAATGTCGGCGATGACGCACTCAAGGATCTCGATGACCGCGGAATCATCCGTATCGGTGCTGAAGTCCGTGCAGGCGATATCCTCGTCGGCAAGGTAACACCGAAGGGCGAAACAGAGCTTACAGCAGAAGAAAGACTTCTCCGTGCTATTTTCGGCGAAAAGGCAAGAGAAGTTCGTGACAACTCCCTCAAGGTACCTCACGGCGAAGCAGGTATCATCGTTGACGTTAAGGTATTTACCCGTGACAAGTGCAAGGAGCTTGCACCGGGCGTTAATATGCTCGTTCGCTGCTACATCGCACAGAAGCGTAAGATATCTGTCGGCGACAAGATGGCAGGCCGTCACGGTAACAAGGGTGTCGTTTCCCGTATTCTTAAATCCGAAGATATGCCGTTCCTTCCCGACGGTACGCCGCTCGATATCGTTCTTAATCCTCTCGGCGTTCCTTCCCGTATGAACATCGGTCAGGTTCTTGAAGTCCATCTCGGTATGGCTGCAAAGAAGCTCGGCTGGAAGGTAATGACTCCTGTATTCGACGGCGCTCACGAGGAAGATATCCGTGAGATGTTCAAGGAAGCAGGCATGAGAGAAGACGGTAAGACTGACGTTTACGACGGAAGAACAGGTGAAAAGTTCGATAACCCTGTTACTGTCGGATATATGTACTACCTCAAGCTCCACCACCTTGTTGATGATAAGATCCATGCACGTTCGGTAGGTCCTTACTCCCTCGTTACACAGCAGCCTCTCGGCGGTAAAGCCCAGTTCGGCGGCCAGCGTTTCGGTGAAATGGAAGTTTGGGCTCTCGAAGCTTACGGTGCAGCTTATACACTTCAGGAAATACTCACAGTTAAGTCGGACGATACTGTCGGCCGTGTAAAGACTTACGAAGCGATCGTTAAGGGACAGAACGTTCCGAAGCCGGGCGTTCCCGAATCGTTCCGAGTTCTTGTCAAGGAACTCCAGTCACTCGGTCTTGATGTCAAGGTACTCAACTCGGGCGGCGAAGAGATCGACCTCAAGCAGTCCTTCGATGATGATGATGATATCATTCCGCAGCCTGTTGCCGATGCAGACGACATGGATATGAGCGATGTTTATGTCGATGACGAGGATGACGGCTACTCATACAAGGATTATGACGAGCTTGACGAAGATTTTGCTGACGAAGATGGGGACAGCGACGATGACGACGATCTCACCTTCGATGACGGTGACGACAGCGATCTGATCTGACCCGAATAAAGAAAACGGAATATGTTTTTCTCTGCATATCCCGTTTTATGCCGATAAAAATGTATAAAGTACGCATAAATGCGCTTTATACATTGCCCTCGGGCATTTGTAAATCGGCAGTACGAGCCTTTAAGAGTAAAATGTTTAAAGGAGTGTTAGCTGTTGGAATTCAACACATTTGAATCAATTAAAATCGGTCTTGCATCCCCCGAACAGATCAGAAGCTGGTCTCACGGTGTTGTTGAAAGACCCGAAACCATAAATTACAGAACCCAGAAGCCTGAACGTGACGGTCTTTTCTGCGAAAGGATCTTCGGACCTACAAAGGACTGGGAATGTCACTGCGGAAAGTATAAGAAGATACGCTTCAAGGGCAAGGTCTGCGAACGCTGCGGCGTTGAAGTTACAAGAGCAAAGGTAAGACGTGAGCGTATGGGTCATATCGAGCTTGCCGCTCCTGTTTCCCATATCTGGTACTTCAAGGGCACACCGTCAAGAATAGGTCAGGTCATTGAGGTTTCCCAGAAGCGTCTTGAAGAGATACTTTACTTCACAAAGTATATCGTTGTCGATCCGGGCAACACAGAGCTTGAAAAGAAGCAGCTCCTCACAGAAAAAGAATATATGGATATGCGTGAGAAGTACGAGGACGATTTCGTTGCCGAAATGGGCGCGGAAGCTATCCTTGAACTCCTCGAAGAATACGATCCCGACAGATATGATAACTTTATCCGTATGAAGATCAACGCATTCTCCGAAGTAACAGGTCTTACGGAAGATCAGATCAACGATTTCCTTGCAAGACGCTACTATGTTATCAAGGACAATGCCGACAGCGAGAGCTTCACAGTCGGCGAAGTTGTCAGCCGCCTTACCTACACGGATGAAGTGCTCGGCTATAACCGTATCCGTGAAGAAGCACACAAGTCCGTTATCGAAGTTGAAACAGGCTCACAGTATATCGAACGTCTTTTCTTCGAGAATGTCGGCGAAAAGAACGCAAACGGCGATTATGACGAGCTTATCGACAAGGCTAACTGGAAGGATAACCTCACTTGGGCTTCCGACGATCTCAAGGAAGAGCTTAAAGACCTTCCTGCAGGTCAGAAGAAGATCAAGCTTCTCAAGCGCCTTGAAATTATGGAAAGCTTCCGCCTTTCCAATAATAAGCCTTCATGGATGATCATGCAGGTCATCCCCGTAATTCCGCCCGATATCCGTCCTATGGTAATGCTGGACGGCGGACGTTATGCAACATCCGACCTTAACGATCTTTACAGACGTGTTATCAACAGAAACAACCGTCTTAAAAAGATGCTTGAACTTGAAGCACCCGATATTATCATCAGAAACGAAAAGAGAATGCTCCAGGAAGCTGTTGACGCTCTTATCGACAACGGCAGACACGGCAGACCTGTTACAGGCCCCAACAACCGTGCGCTCAAATCTCTTTCCGATATGCTCAAGGGTAAGCAGGGACGTTTCCGTCAGAACCTTCTCGGTAAGCGTGTTGACTACTCCGGACGTTCCGTTATTGTCGTAGGTCCTGAGCTTAAAATGTACCAGTGCGGTCTTCCTAAGGAAATGGCTCTTGAACTTTTCAAGCCTTTCGTTATGAAGCGCCTTGTAGATACAAAGGTCGTTACAAATATCAAGTCTGCCCGTAAGATGGTAGAGCGTTCCAAGAACGAAGTCTGGGATGCGCTTGAAAATGTTATCAAGGATCATCCCGTATTCCTTAACCGTGCCCCAACGCTTCACAGACTCGGTATTCAGGCATTTGAACCTATCCTCGTAGAAGGCAGAGCTATCAAGCTTCATCCGCTCGTATGTACAGCGTTCAACGCCGACTTCGACGGCGACCAGATGGCTGTCCATCTCCCGCTCTCCGCAGAAGCACAGGCAGAGGCTCGTTTCCTCATGCTCGCTGCAAACAACCTCTTGAAGCCCTCCGACGGACGTCCTGTTGCAGTTCCTTCACAGGATATGGTACTCGGTTCCTACTACCTTACAATGAAGAAGGCAGGCGAGCCCGGCGAAGGCAAGGTCTTCCGTGATGTAAACGAAGCTCTCATGGCTTACGATGCTCACGTCATCTCGATCCACGCCGCTATCAAGGTTCGTATCTCCAAGGAGATCGGCGGAAAGACAGTTTCCAAGCTCATCGACTGCACAGCAGGTCGACTCATCTTCAACGAAAATATTCCGCAGAACCTCGGCTATGTCGACAGAACAAATTCCGATAAGCAGTTCGACCTTGAGATCGACTTCCTCGTTAAGAAGAAGCAGCTCTCTGACATCATCGAACGCTGCATAAGGATCCACGGCACGACCGTTACTTCCGAAGTTCTTGATAAGATCAAGGCTCTCGGCTACAAATATTCCACAAGGGCTGCCCTCACCGTTGCTGTTTGCGACGCACTTATCCCTCCCGAGAAGAAGGATATCGTTGCTGACGCCGACGCACAGGTAGAGAAGATCAACAAGCTTTACAAGAGAGGCTTTATCTCCGCTGCCGAGAAGTCCAAGCGCTTCATCAGCATCTGGAACCAGGCAACCGACGACCTTACAAACTGCATCAAGAAGCATTACGATATCGAAAACAATCCTATTCATATGATGGCTGACTCCGGTGCCCGTGGTTCTATCAACCAGATCAGACAGCTCGCAGGTATGAGAGGACTTATCGCCAATACTTCCGGTTCGACTATCGAGATGCCTATTCGTGCAAACTATCGTGAAGGTCTTAACATCCTCGAATACTTCATTTCTTCCCGTGGTGCCCGTAAGGGACTTGCCGATACGGCTCTTCGTACCGCTGACTCGGGTTACCTCACAAGACGTCTTGTTGACGTTTCACAGGAAGTCATCATCCACGAAGAAGACTGCGGAACAGATGAGGGTATCGAAGTTTATACGATCAAGAACGGCAACGAAATGATCGAACCTTTGAAGGAAAGACTTATCGGCAGATATTTGCTTGAAGATCTCCGCGATCCTGCAACGGGCGACCTCATCATGAGCCGCAACAGACTTATGAACGACGCTGACGCACAGAAGGTCGTTGACAGCGGAATCGAAAAGGTTACTATCCGCTCCGTACTCAACTGTAAGGCTAAAAACGGCGTATGTGCAAAGTGCTACGGCGCAAACCTTGCAAATAACAACATTGTCCGTGTCGGCGAAGCTGTCGGCGTAATTGCTGCACAGTCCATCGGTGAACCGGGTACACAGCTTACAATGAGAACGTTCCATACAGGTGGTATCGCTTCCGCAGAAGATATCACACAGGGTCTTCCCCGTGTTGAAGAACTCTTCGAAAGCCGCCGTCCGAAGAACGCCGCTATCATCGCAAAGGCAGCAGGCACCGTTCGTATGGAAGAGATCAAGAAGACCAGAAACGTTATCATCAAGAGCGATGAAACAGGCGAGGAAGAATACTATCCCGTTCCTTACGGCTACAAGATCAAGGTTTCCGCAGGCGATACAGTTACCGCAGGTCAGCCGCTTACAGAAGGCTCGATCAACCCCGGCGATATCCTTGCAGTAAACGGTCAGCAGGCTGTTCAGAACTATATCATCACCGAAGTTCAGAAGGTTTACCGCCTCCAGGGTGTTGATATCAACGATAAGCATATCGAAGTTATCGTCCGTCAGATGCTCCGCAAGGTCAAGGTAGACGACAGTGGTTCAAGCTATCTCCTCCCCGGCTCACTCGTTGACAGGAAGGAAATTGCCGAGATCAATGAAGGTATCAAGAAGCGTATGGACGCAGGCGAAGAAGGACTCAGCTTCGTAACATATCTCCCTGTTCTCCAGGGTATCACGAAGGCCGCTTCCAACTCCGAAAGCTTCCTCTCCGCTGCTTCCTTCCAGGAAACAACAAGAGCGCTCACCGACGCAGCTATCAAGGGCAAGACCGACCACCTCATGGGTCTTAAGGAGAACGTTATTATCGGTAAGCTTATCCCTGCAGGTACAGGTATGAGCGTTTACAATAACGTGACCATTATGAAAAACGAAGGCTTTACAGACCACAGCGCACAGCCGCAGAATCTTTAAGCCAACAAAAAGCCGCAGCAATGCGAAGCCAAGCAGCTGATCAAACTGAATACAGTTCGCTGAGCACAGCTGGCGAGAGGTTTCGGGGGCGAGGAGCCACCGAATCGCTTCCGCAGAAGCGAAACTCCCTAAACAAAGGTGAAATGCTCGCTGCGACGGCATAAAAAAGAATAGCTGTAAAAAGCGCAATTCAATCAAAAAGTTGAAACGGCAATGAGAAACAAAACCGTTAAAACTAAAAATTGAATTGCGCTTATTCTTTTTCCCCGGAACAGATTAATGAAATGAGCCGGAAAAATATCGACCGTAGCTAATGTGATTTTTATGGAAAATATTTCTTCCTTTATGCTTGAAAATCCATTCTAAATATGATAGAATAGGTAAAAATGCTTTTGGAGGACTTGCTATGACAGAAAAATTTGATTTAAGCGGAAAATGGGATTATAAGCTTATAAATACTGAAAATACAGAGATTTCAAGCGGCAGCACAACGCTCCCGTCAACCGTTTCGCAGATGAAGCTTTCACCGTTGAACGAGGAACGAATTGACGGTTATCTCGGCGACCCGTATAAATTCGAGGGAAAGATAGTTTACAGCAGAAAAATATCGCTGCGCAAGCCGAATGCAGACGAGGATTTTTTCCTTACGCTTGAAAGAACGAGAATTAGCGAGGTTTACATAAATGGAAAGCTTGTCGGAACGCAGAACAGCCTTTGTACATCGCACAGATACAACATAACAGATTTCATTGCCGAAAATGAAAACGTTGTCACAATCACTGTGAGCAATATAGGCTATCCCGTCCCGGGCGGACACATGACTTCGCCCGATACGCAGACGAACTGGCTCGGTATCCTCGGCGAAATATCCGTTACATCGGAGAATAAACTCCGTGCGGAGAAAATACGTGTTTTCCCGAAGCTTGATGAAAGCAGCATTGTCATCAAGGGAAAAATGACCGCTTGCGGAGATGTTACGGTTCAGGTCGACGGCTTCAAGGCGGAAACCTTTACAGCTGACGGGGATTTTGAGTATAAATACAAGCTTGACGGTGCAAAGCCGTGGAACGAGTTTGAGCATAACATCTATACCTTGAAGGTCAGCTGCGGAGAGGACGTACAAACGGTCGATTTCGGCATGAAAAAATACGAAACGAACGGCAGAAAGCTTCTTGTAAACGGCGAAAGAGCGTTCCTGCGAGGAAAGCATGACGGAATGATATTCCCGATGACGGGCGCTGCGCCAATGGACAAGGCTTCGTGGCTGAAGGTGATGAAAACCGCGAAGGAGCATGGCATAAACCACTACCGTTTCCACACCTGCTGTCCTCCAAAGGCTGCATTTGAGGCTGCCGACGAGCTTGGAATCTATATGGAGCCCGAGCTGCCGTTCTGGGGGACGGTCGAGGAAGAACTGAACGACGGTCAGCGTTATCTTATCGAGGAAGGCTATCGTATTCTGGACGAATTCGGCAGTCATCCGTCATTCTTTGCGCTTTCGCTCGGCAATGAGCTTTGGGGCAGCAAGGAGCGTCTTAACGAGATACTGCTCGGCTATAAGGCGCACGACAGCAGGCATCTCTACACGCAGGGTTCAAACAATTTCCAGTTTATCCCGTGCGTTGTTGAGGGGGATGATCTTTTTGTCGGCGTTCGTTTTTCGCACGACAGACTTTTCAGAGGTTCTTACGCAATGTGCGATGCACCGCTTGGACATATCCAGACAGCTGCGCCGAATTCCAACTACAATTATGATGAAATTATCGCTCCGAACGCTGTTTCGGACGGCGAAACAAAGGGCGGTACAATTGAAATACAGTATGGAACAGGCGTAAAAACTGTTTCGCTCGGCGAGGGCGGAAGTGAATTCATCCCCGAGATCCCCGTTATTTCACACGAGGTCGGACAGTACTTTATGTATCCCGATTACAACGAAATAGCGAAATACACGGGCGTTCTTAAACCGTATAATTTCGAGATCTTCCGTGAACGTCTGGAAAGGGCAGGACTTTTACACCTTGCGGACAGCTACTTCAAGGCTTCGGGGCGATTTGCGGCTGAATGTTATAAGAACGAGATCGAAACTGCGCTTCGTTCGGATGAGCTTTCGGGCTTCCAGCTGCTTGATCTGCAGGATTTTACGGGGCAGGGAACTGCGCTTGTCGGAATTTTGAACAGCTTTATGGAAAGCAAGGGAGTTATTTCGCCCGAGGAGTGGAGAGGATTCTGTTCGGATAGGGTCATTCTCGGTGTTCTTCCGAAGTTCGTATGGAGCTGCGGAGATGAAATTGAAATGCCCGTTATGCTTTACAATTATTCGGCTGCTGCGGATGTTGACCCGAACTTTAGAATCACACTTGAAGCGGACGGCAAAGCATACGGATATGAGCTTGCCGCAAAGGGCAGCTTCAAGAGCGGAATTTTCACACTCGGAACGGTCAAGCTCACGATCCCAACGCTTGAAAAGGCTGCAAAAGCAAGGCTTACGCTTGAAACGGACGGCATAAGAAACGGCTATGATCTGTGGATATTTCCCGAGGTGACAGAGCTTCCGACTTGTGCCGAAACGGACTGGGCAAAGGCAAAGGCAAGGCTTTCAAACGGCGAAGCGGTGCTGTTCATGCCCGACAAGCTCCCCGAAAGCAAGTCTATCGAGGGAACATACTGCACGGATTTCTGGAATTACAGTATGTTCAACAGCATTTCCGTTTCGATGAAAAAGCCGAGTCCCGTAGGAACGCTCGGTCTGCTTGTTGATAAGGATAATGCTGCGCTGAACGGCTTCCCGAGCGAGATCTATTCGACAGCGCAGTGGTACGATGCTGTCGAGGATTCGAGAACGGCGATCTTGGACGGACTTCCGATAGAACCGATAGTGAGGACGATCGACACGAATGCCCGAAATCATTCGCTCGGTACGATCTTTGAAGCGAGAACGGGCGGCGGAAGGCTTCTCGTCTGCACGGCTCGTCTTGACAAAAAGCCGGACAGCATTCCCTGCCGTCAGCTTTACAAGAGCCTTTCCGAATATGTAAACTCGGAAAGCTTCAAGCCGACAGCTGAGATATCACTTTCCGAGCTTGATAAAATCTTTAAGGAATAAAAAACTATGGCTTATGAGAAAAATATGACCGAAGGCAGCGAGCTTTCGCACATACTTCGGTTTACGCTTCCGCTGCTTATGGGTAATCTCTTTCAGCAGCTTTACAACATTGTGGATTCGGTCATTGTCGGCCGCTATCTTGGTTATGACGCGCTGGCTTCGGTCGGCGCAACAGGTTCGCTGACGTTCCTTTTCTACACGCTCTGCATCGGTCTTTCGGTCGGTTCGGGAATACTTATCGCACAGTGCTTCGGCGCTGCCCGTGAGGACGATGTCAAGCGTTATATCGTCAATTCTGCCTATGCTGCGCTGATATTCGGCACAGTGATAAGCGTGATAGCATTCCTGCTCTCGGGACCGCTGCTAAAGCTTATGAACACTCCCGATGAGATCTATTCCGCTGCGCACGGCTATATGCAGATCGCTTGTCTTGGAACGATCGCAGTTTCGCTTTACAACTGGATAAACGCAGTTATGCGCTCGCTCGGCGACAGCAGAACGCCGCTCGTTTTCCTTATCGTTGCAAGCGTTATAAATGTTGTGCTTGACCTTGTGTTCGTTATCGTGTTCAAAATGGGAGTAAACGGTGCTGCGCTTGCTACAGTCATTGCGCAGGCAGTGTCGGCGGTCAGCTGCATAATTTTTGCGTTTATAAAGGTCAAGTATTTCAAGCTGACAGCGGACGAAATGAAGCTTCGCAGCAAGTACCTTTCAAAGTGCATAAGGACGGGCGTCCCGATAGCATTGCAGAACTCAATGATCTCCGTGTCAATGATTTTCCTGCAGCGTGTAGCGAACGGCTTCGGTCCTGTGGTTATGGCGGCATATACGGCGACAATGCGTGTTGAGCAGCTTGTTCAGCAGCCGTTTGCATCGCTAAATGCGGCGCTTTCGACCTTCGCAGGACAGAACATGGGCGCAGGATATGTTGACAGAACGGTTCGGGGTTATCACAAGACGGTGAAGATAATGATCGTTTTTGCGCTTATAATGCTTGCGCTGTTCCTGCTTTTCAGCCGTTACATTATCGGCATTTTTGTCACGGAGGAAGCCGTTATCGAGATCGGCTCAAAGGCACTCAAGCTTTCGGCGTTCTTCTACATTCCTCTCGGACTTATCCACACAACGAGGGGACTTCTCAACGGCGCAGGAGATGTTACCTACGCGATGATAAACGGCTTTGTCGAGGTCATCGGAAGGATAGGCTTTGCCCTGCTGCTATTGCAGATACCTGCGGTCGGAATATGGGCGGTATGGGGGACTTCCTGCCTTACATGGCTGCTCACGGCTGCAATGAGCGTTATGCGATATCATTTCGGCAAGTGGAGGGACAAGGTTAATGCGTAATGCGTGATTCGTAATGCGTAATTATTTCAATTTCGTAAGTTTCTCAATCAAATTCGAATTATGTAGGGGCGGATTCCATATCCGCCCTAAATAATGTCATGTATTAATTAGCACGGTATTTCAATGAGTAATACTAATCCTCGATTAAACAGTAGACAAAATCCACTCTCTAGCAGTAATGC
>JBJEQP010000008.1:0-5506 GCA_051881815.1 Oscillospiraceae bacterium
TGAATAGTCAGTTCCTGATATCTTCTGACAACATCATTATTGGGGTTTATGTAAGCATTTGCATAATCCTCGAAATATCCCGAATGTGTATCTATAATATTCTGCTTGCAGTTCTGATAGATATATTCAAGGAAGTTTTCCGAATTGTATGCAGCGAGAACATCATCTTCGGTAACGGTGATGTCTATAAATTCACCATCGCCGCCGTCACCTTCCTCATTGAAATATACCCATGAAAATGCTTTGCTGTCAGGGTTGTAGATTATATCATTGGGATAACGATTGTCCACATGAGGAAATTTCGTCTGAATGATGATATTATTTTCATATCTTTCCCTGTCGGCTGCACGTTCTTCATCATCTGCTCTCCAATGCTCAAGCTGATTTTCGGTATTGGTATAATCAATGCTGTGAGCAGCCGCATATTCAAGTGCTTTATCAACAGAAGAAAATGTAGGACATCTGCCCTCATCATCAAGATATACCGCTCTTTCCTCATTCGTTTCGGGATCATATTCGGAAATGTAATAGTCCATATTCTCCTCGTCGGAAACAATACGGAAGAAAGAATTTTCCTCAATGCGAATTGCTGTGGGGTGGAAGAACTCGTTATCGGGGTCAAGGAACATATTCCTTGCTTCACGCAGACTTTCAAAGCCGGCAGTTTCCCCTGTCTGCATATTGCGGATATTCACAAAGCCGTTGGTGTCGGCAATGCGCTCATATCCCTTTTCACGCAGCTCATTCACAAGGTCCATATTCTGAATATTATCAATGATCCTGCGGACAGTAGCAGCGTTTTTCTCTCCGACTACCGTAAGAGTTGCATTGTTCCCGCTTATCCTGCCCGAGAATTTCATAGATGAATCCCCGGCAATGATATTTGCGACCTGCAATGCAGTTTCGGTATCTGTATTTATATACTTTCTCTCGGAAGGCGGCAGCTCCTTATACGGAACATTGCCTATAATTCTGGCTGTGCTTCTGTTCTGATCCGAAAGAGAATTTACAATAGCCAAAGCTCTCTCACGATCTGCCTTGCTGACAGTTATGGTGTTCTTGTAACCAACAGTAGCGGAAAACATAATATTCTCCGCATTGAGCCTGTCCATTACTGTCCTGATGTTCTGAGCCGTAAGATTAAGAAAGCTGCGGTCATCGGGTGCAAGCTGTCTGTAATAGTCCTTGTTTACATATTCGGGCATAAATGTCATCCTTTCTGATATTTATTCATCGCCTTGATGTCTGCGATAGTTGCTCCTTTGGGATAATCCTCGAAATACTCAATAATTTCGTCATAGGTGAAATTTCTTTCCGCACAGAACTTGTCCATTTTTACAACTTCTTCTGCGTGGATCTCCTTTGCCACCTTTGCCATCTGAGCTTCGATAACCTTTGTCCTGTTGGCAGCGGTTTTCTCATTCTCAATGGATTTAGCGTGCTTTTCTTTAAGAAGGTCACGCTTCTCAATGAGCTTTTCCATTCTGTTTTCAGGCTTTTTCTCCGTTGTGTCAGGCTTATTTTCCTCGGTGGGTGAAGCGTGCTCCACCGGAGCACGAACCTCACCTATCACCTCATTTTCTTTCATAAATTCATTCATAAAGCGTTATCCCTCACACTTCTTCGAAATCGCTTAAATCGTCATAAACGGGGCTGTTCTGTTCACTGTTTCTGCGGAACTTATCTCCTGTGAAATAAAAGTCCTTCACGAATACATCGGTGGTAAACCTACGGATATTGTTACGGTCGATATATTCTCCTGTGGTAAGGCTGCCGCTGATTGCGATCATATTGCCCTTAGTAAGATAAGTGCAGATTCTCTCGGCAGTCTTTCCCCATGCGGTGCAGCGGATAAAATCAGTGACCTTTCCGCCGCCTGCATATCTGTCAACTGCCACCTTGAAATTAAGCACCACACCTGCCGCACTTCTGACAGGTCTGAGTGTAAGGTCTGTTGCAATTCTGCCCATGATATTTACGCTGTTCATATTCATACCTCCTGCGTTATCTCGCATCGTTATTTTTATTCATGTTGGTTTCTTCCTTGTGCTTTTCGGAATACTTTATCCGAACCTTTTCAGCCCATTTGCCGATGTTCTCCACCGCATCAATAAAAGCCTTGTCCTTGACTGCATCAAGGGTAATGGTTGCCTTGCCCTCGGAGAACTTGGCAGATACGGTCACTCCCTCCTTCTGCGCCTTCTGAGTGATGTCGTAAGCTGTTCCGGAATCGGTGTTTATGTATGCCTTGTGCTGAATTTTGCTGTACTCGTTTTTGTTGAAAAACTTTACAGTCTTTTCGGGAGTCATCTCTACATTTGGAAACTTAGCAGATATTTTGTCTGCTATCTTGTTAGCGGCTTCTGCAATGTGGGGACTCTGCTCCGCAACACCCTTTAACGCTTCGATCACTGTGTTATGATTCTGATCGGCTGTTTCATTCACAAGGCAGGAAACGGCATAATTCTTCATTGCATCAATAAGCTGCCTGTTATCTCCGCACATGACCTCTGCCGCTTTCAGAGCAAGGTATTTCAGATTTGTGGTGTCATCCTTTGAAACTACCTTGTTTCGTCCCGTTTTCTTAGCTTCATAAACCGCATCATCTGCGTGCTTGAATTCCTCATCGAAAATACGCCTTGCATTTTCGGGTGTGACCGCTTCTTTCGGCTCCATTGTGTGAACACCCATTGAAACAGTAACCTTAACATCAACAGGCTCACCGTTCTGAACAATGCTGTGAACCTTGTTTTCAACGGTATCTCTCAGCCTTTCAGCAATGTCCAGTGCGACCTCGGGTTCGGAATTTATGATGCAGACCATTTCCTCGCCGCCCATTCGGAAAGCACAATCCGCACCTGCTCTTGTACCCTCCTGCAGAACATCGGCAACACCCTTGAGGATAATATCTCCCGCATCATGTCCGTATGTATCGTTTATATTTTTAAAGTGGTCGATATCGCACATGATGATGTTTACGGTCTGTCCTTCATTCAGATTGCCGCACATGGTATTGGAAAGATACTCATTGAGTCCCTGTCTGTTTTTCAGATGTGTAAGCTCGTCGGTTATCCTGCCCTGATGCTCAAACTCTTTTTTCAGTGCAAGCTCCACCGTATTTACGATCTGGCAGCCCTGACGGAAATTGTTGTAGTCTGCGGGAGTAAATCCCTCCGCTTTTTCCGCAACTATAACGCCAACGGATTTACCTCCCGAGGATACAAGAGGAATGACCGCTTCCTTGTTGTCGCTGAGAATATCCTTGCTTTCAAAAGCGTTCTTCAGCTCTCCTGCGCTCTGTTCGTCCTGCCAATTGCGGTAATCTCCGTGCGAAAAAAACTTGTCATTTGTATTGTCATAGCAATAGAATGTAGCCTTGTCGCAGTTTGTGAGCTGCTTCGTTACGGATTCTATTTCGTTCATGGTATTCTCAAGGGACTGGCTTTCGGTGATTGCGGATATGAACTTATTGACCGTATCCACCTGTGTTTCAAGCTCCCCGAACTTGCTTTCAAGTTCGGCATTTTTTGTTTCAAGGGCAGCCACTCTCGCAAGCAGCGCCTGTAATTCCTGTTCGTTCATTTATCTTTCCTCCCGTTATACAAGATAATTTTCATATTCAAAGCAGTATTCCTCTACGGAATTTTCGTCGATAAGCGCTTCTGCAATGGTATCAAGAGTTTCCTGAAGAATTTCAAGATACTCGCAGAATTTATCGAATGCCGCCCTGCTTTCAAAGGTGTAAACACCCGTTGTACCGTATTCGGCACATTCTTCCTCTGTGGTGGGATATACGCAGGACATATCAACGAAAACAGCATCAAAAAATTCCTTTGTACGCTGTTCTCCTCCTATCCCGTAAATGCGTATATGCACATCACGTTTTTCCTCACGAATGAAAACTCTCATGCGTTATTCACACCGTCCTTTCTGTTATTTTTGCTGTTCTTGAAATCAGCCTTTTTCTGCTTTATTTCCTCTGCCTGTGCCTTCTTAGCTTTAAGCTCGGATTCGGCATTGCTTTTCAGCTCGCAGAGCTTCTGCATAAATTTGTTCTTGCTGAGCTGTTCTTCCTTGAGCTGAACCTGTTCCTCAAGCAGCCGCTTTGCATACTCCCTGTCCTGCGGCTTTATTTTTTCCCACTCTGATTCGGGAGTAACAATTATCTCGGGTTTGCCACCAACAAGCTCCTTGCGGATTTTTTTATCCCTTGACCATTCCGAAATGGTTGTCCATATATCATCGAAATCGAAAGGAATTTTACGGAAAGAATCGTTATCCAGGCGGTCATATTCCTTGTCAGTTTTCATAATGAAGAAATATACATTTTCTCCATGAGTTATTTCCAGAACGGTTTCGGGTATCATGGCACGACTTCTGAGATACCTGTCAAGTGCTATATTCGTGAGCTTTTCGTCCGCATACTCAACTTCATTGCCCACCACTTTTGTAAGGTCTATCTCCACTACCTCCTGCGCCTTATTGTCAGGCACATTGTAGTCAAACCAGCAAGGGAATTTTGTGCATATCTTCCGTCTGCGGGGATATACTCTGATGATTAAATTCATCTTGCACTTGTGAACATATTCCTCGTATGCTTCAATGAACTCTTCATTGAAGGGTATATTTTCGGACCTGACATATTTCAGAAAATCCTTGTAATACGGCTTCTTATACACCGCTGTCAGATATGCAATATCCTTAATGTCAAGAAGAACGCAGTCCTTTATGGAAAGATCAGACGTTTTTTCACCCTTCATGAGCCTGTCCACATATTCCTTCAGGTCATTGAAATCTCCGTTATCCAAGCCATTCTGAATATCCAGCTTTGTCAGCTTTTCAAGTGATATGTTTTTGCCATCGGTAATTACGGCGGCAAACTCAATGTCATTCTCCAGCAGCATACCGAGAAATTCCTTATCCTTCAGGTGAACAAAGCCGTCGGAGATAATCGTGTATGTGCTGTCATAGAGGGCAAGGGCAGACTGAATATCTATCTGCTGCATTTCATCAAATTTCTTTGAGTATGCAGCACACAAGAGAACATTCTGAATGATTCTGCCGTTATATCTGTCCTCGCCTTCGTCATTGCCCTGCTCCACAAGAATTTTTTCCACCTCGGCAATTTCATCGGAATAATTCTCACAGTCGGGCATTATCCTTATAAATGCGTCATCATCAATATATCCGCCGCCGTAAAGGATTAGGAGTGAAGCAAGTGCGGGTGAAAACTCCTTGCCCGATATTCCGTTCTTTATGCTGTCCGAAAGCCTTCGCACCTCAATATCGTCGGGCATATCCACACCGAAAATATGAGCAATGAACATATCCCGCCACAGCTTTTCCTTCATCTGCGATGAGCCGCAGTATGTAAAAAGATTGACTTCTTTCGGCATTAGTCATTAGCCTCCTTGAAATTTACGTACTTTCCGTTTATGCTCATAACATACTTTATTTTCAGAGGATTGCCGCCTACCTGTTTCTTGACCTTGTAGAAAGGCTTGCC
>JBJEQP010000009.1:0-5479 GCA_051881815.1 Oscillospiraceae bacterium
GCATTACAGGAAGAGATTGGATTTTATCCTGTTTTTAAATGGTGTTTAGTATAAGATCTATTACAATCTTATCAAGGCAGGAAAAAGGGTTATTGATGATGTTCCGCTCAAGTGGCGTGAGGAAGTCCGGAAGCTGCTTGATGAGGAGAATGGGGAGGTATCGGATGAAAATAACTGACGCTTTACTCACGCCGAACAAATTCAGCAGACCGCAGATTTCGCTGAAAAATGTGAAAAAGGTGGTTCTGCACTATGTTGGAAATCCTAACAGCACGGCTATGGCGAACAGAAATTATTTTGAGAATCAGAAGAATGGCGGCAGATATGTTTCTTCGCATTACATAGTCGGATTGGACGGTGAGATACTGCGCTGTGTACCCGAGAACGAGGTTGCTTACTGCTCGAATCAGGCTAACACATACAGTATCAGCATTGAATGCTGTCATCCCGATGCGAGCGGAAAATTCACGGCTGAAACAGAGAATTCTGCGGCGGAGCTTTGCGCATATCTGCTTAAAAAGTATGGGTTGACGGTCGATGACTTGATACGGCACTATGATGTGACGGGAAAGCAGTGTCCTCTTTGGTTTGTGCCTACGAAATTTCAGTCTGAAGAGGCTGCAGATGCGAGATGGGCGGCGTTCAAGGCGCTTGTTTCGCAGAAAACGGGCAGGGAGTTTCTTATAAGGGTGAAGGACAAGGAGCTGAATGTTCGCATGGATGCAGGGTTGATGAATGATGTTGTGTCGGTGTTAAAGCAAGGCGAGGTTTACACTGTCACCGAAGAAAAGCTTTACGGAAATGTGCCGTGGGGAAGGCTTAAAAGCGGCATTGGCTGGATAAGTCTTCTGCCGAAATATGTGACAAGAATATAGTGGAGGTAAACGGATGAATGATGCGGTAAAAAGCATAGCTGCGGCGGTTTGCGCGCTGTTCGGTTATTTATTCGGTGAGTTTGACGGGATGATAACGGCGCTTATCACGCTTATTGTACTCGACTACATAACGGGAATAATTGCTGCGGTCATTGAGAAGAGGTTAAGCTCCGAGGTCGGTGCAAAGGGGATCGCAAAGAAGGTGATAATGCTGCTTGTGGTGGCGGTCGCAAATGTTGCTGACAGGGCGGTCATAGGTGAAGGAAATGTTCTGAGAAGTGTTACGGCGATGTTCTACATTGCAAACGAGGGTATCAGTCTGCTTGAAAACGGCGCACGTTTGGGTGTTCCGATGCCAAAGAAGCTTATTGATATTCTTGCGCAGATAAAGGATGAATGAGAGGATGCCCCCTCGGGCGATTCGTAGGTTATTATGTGAGGTGCTAATACTAAAAACCATTTAAACTGTAGACAAAAAATCTGCGCAAAATCCATATATGAGAGATTTTGCTTGATTTTTTGTACAGCTTTTAAATGGTTTTAAGTATAAAAGCAGACGGCACGGTATCGGAAAATACTTCTTTATCGGCAATACTCTAAAGGCGGAGAGCCGCACTGTTCCCACAAAACGGAACAGTGCGGCTCTTATTTTTTATGCTTTGAGATCTCCTCATACTTATGCTTTGTTGCCATTCCGCCTCGGATATGGCGTTCCTGTTTATTTATTTCCAATACTCTTTTTACTGCGGGATAAAGCTGCGGAGCGGTTATCGGCAGCTTCTCGGTGAGGTCTTTATGTACCGTAGATTTGGATATCCCGAACTCTTTTGCTGCGGCGCGGACGGTGGCGTTATGCTCGATGATATACTCGCCGAGGATAACGGCACGTTCTTCCGTATCCGCTTTTGGTACGAACTTCATTTATGCTCACTCCAATGCAAATGTTTGTTGTAACATTTATATGCTTGGAAGTGTGAAAAAATGATATGGATGAGGGTTAAGTGAATTTGGATTTTTGCTCCGTGGTGTCTTCGTCGGCATACAGCCGCACAAGGTTATGTCCGTTCTTTTTCGTAAACTCGGTAAAGAATTTCTTCTGCGCTTCAAGGCTGTTTAGCTGGTCTTCTTTGTCCGTTGATACTCGGCAGTATGCGGCTACGTTCATGGGGCAACTCCTTTTTTAGTCAATTGTAATACAGTAATGAGCATTTGTCAAGGGCATTTTGACAGTTCGTCGCATTTACTTTTTAGCATTTCAAGCTTTATCGCAAGGACGGTATATTTCTGCTCGTTTACCTGCAGGATATAGTCAAATTTAGGCGGAGTTTTTTCATTGCCGTTGTATCTTGGCTTAAGGATCTTGTTGTCATAAAGCAGTCTGTTGAACTTCTGCTTTGAGATGGTATAGTGGAAATCCTTTTTTTCAAGGAAGAGTTCAAAATGTTCAAAATAGCTGTGAAAATTGAGGAATATCAAGCCTTGTTTTTCTTTTGCAGGCGAAATGATAAGTTTGGATCTCTCGTTTTGCAGTTCGGTTATGAATTGCTCAAAATACAATATGAGCTTATGATGCTGCTTGAATATGGGTATGATGAGTTGGAAATTGAAGAGATGCTGTATGATCCGCTGGAAATGCAGAAGTGTATTTCGGAGATCAAGCTTTGCGAGATGTTGTGCTGATGAAAAATCCGCTAACCTATTCAGCTTTGATGCTGTAAACGGTTAGCGGAATATTTTTTATCCCGAGCAATGGCAGGGAGTGTTCCGATAGGGTTATGTTCTATTTCGGAACGTTCCAAAAGGACGAAACCAACTTTAATGGGACGGTTTTGAGGGCGTTTTTGAAGTGCCGTTAGGGTATAGGCTATTGGGACACAAATTCGTTTGTTTCCATCTATGAATGGATTATGCTGAAACACAGTCTTGAAGTTTTATCATTTTGCAAGCTCCTTATATGCTTCAAGGTTTTGTGCGATCAAGCGTTTGGAAATATCATTGACATCTTCATCGGAAGCATTCTGCATTTTTTCAACTTCAGAGAATTCCATAATGATATACCTTGGAACATTGTTTTTCAGTATTACGGCAGAGCCGTTTTCATCAACAAGACGAGCAACCTTAGAGAAATTCTGATTTGCTTCGGTAATTGAAATAAGACTATTAGTGTTAACTGTCATTGTTATCACTCCCTTCTATGATTATATTATACACAAATGTTAGGATAAATTCAACCTATTTTTGAAAAAAGGGGAGGATTTTTATGAAAGTAGGCTACATAAGAGTTTCCACCGAGGAACAGAACACAGCAAGACAGGAGGTTTTAATGGAACAGCTTGGTGTTGACAGAATATATATTGACAAGATTTCCGGCAAGAGCAAGGAACGGCCGCAGCTCAAAGAGATGCTTGGGTTTGTGCGCATGGGTGATACGGTTATTGTTGAATCCATTTCACGTTTCGCAAGAAACACAAAAGATCTGCTTGAACTGATAGACCTGCTCACCAAAAAGGGAGTGGAGTTTGTCAGCAGAAAGGAGAGCATTGACACGACTACTCCTGCAGGAAAGTTTATGCTTACGGTATTTGCTGCTGTTGCGGAGTTGGAGCGTGGGTATATACTTGATCGTCAGCGTGAGGGGATTGCCATTGCAAAGTCGCAGGGCAAGTACAAGGGTAGAAAAGCCAAAGTTGTTGACGAGCAGCTTTGGGGTGAGTTATATGCAAAGTGGGTTGCTGATGAGATAACCGCTGTGGAGTTTATGCAGCGGATGGGGTTGAGCAAGAGTGCGTTTTATAGGAGATGCAAACAAGCCTCACGTTGAGCGTGGGGCTTGAAAAAATTATTTTAAAAAAACTTAATTCTATTTATTTTCGGCTGTTTATTTAGTGTAAGGAAAAAATACAGCAAAAGCTGAAAGGACGGTCAAAACTATGAATACTATTTACTGCAAAAAGAACTCAAACGGAAACCTCGACTTCTATGTGCGTTCCTCTTCGGGAGAATGTTATCTTTTTACTCAGAAGTATTACCCCTCAGTCTACAATATGTACCGTAATCCGCTCACGATCAAGCAGGCGACCAGCTTCCGTAAGGCTGATGAGAACACTATTCTGAGAAAGGTCGTCGAAAAGCTCCCTGTGTACTTACGCTATGCCGAAAAATATGACAACTACACTCCCGACATACGCAAGTCAAGAAGGATACCTACACGATATGTCGTATAACTTGATCAAATCGAATATCTCAATGTATTTTCTGTACCTCAATGATATGGGGTACAGAAAAGCTTGGGATTTGGTAATAGAGGAGGAATGATATGAAAGTTTTTTTCAGAAATCCGTATAAAAAGCTTAATTGAATGAAATTTGTTATGTTTATCAAGTGTAAGGGATGAGAAAGGCGATGCGATCGAGCCTCGGCTCTTCTCACAAAAACGCAGCACCGGATACGAACTGAAAAAATTATTAAGGTGGTGATGAAACTATCAATTAACAATTGTTCGTATCATTGGTGTCAACTAAAACATTCTGTATATTGAAAGGAAAATGACTATGGAAAACAAGAACTTTTTTGAAAAACTCGCACAGGACATCAACAACGCAGCAATCTCCGAAACAGAAAAGCAGATAATGCTTAAAAACCTTGCAGCCATGAGTCAGAAGAAGATAAACCTTATGATAACGGGAGCGACCGGATGCGGCAAGAGTTCAACCATAAACGCCATGTTCAACAAAGAGGTCGCAAAAGTAGGCGAGGGCGTCGATCCCGAAACAATGTCGATCCAGAAATATGAGTACGGAAACCTTACATTGTGGGACAGCCCGGGTCTTGGCGACGGAAAGGAGAAGGATATACAGCACGCTAAAAACATCATCTCAAAGCTCTCGGAACTTGACGAAAATGGTGACCCTCTCATCGACCTTGTACTTGTTATCCTTAACGGCGGTTCGCGCGACCTTGGCACTTCCTACGAGCTTATAAACAACGTTATCATACCAAACCTTGGAAAGGAGAAGGATAAGAGAATACTTGTGGCGGTAAACAAGGCGGATATGGCGATGAGCGGAAGACATTGGAACAGCGAAGAACATTGCCCCGAACCTCGCCTCGAAGAATTCCTCAAAGAAAAATGCGAATCCGTAAAAAGAAGAATATATGAAGCTACAGGGGTGAACGTCGAACCGATATATTACAGCGCGGGTTTTTCAGAGGACGGCATTCAGGAACCTTCATACAATCTCAGCAAGCTCTTCCTTTATATCCTTAGGCACACTCCGAACGAGAAACGCGCTATATACATGGACAACCTTAACAAAGATCCGAAGATGTGGGAGAAGGATGACGGTGTAGAAGCATATCAGCAGGAAATACATAAGTCATTCATCGAAAGCGTCAGAGAGGGTATATCAAAAGGTTCGGACATCGGTGGTAATATCGGCAGCATATTCGGAGAAGCAGGTGAACGCATTGGAAGTGTAGTCGGAGCAGTTGTAGGAGGTATTTTCGGAGCTATCGGCGGATTCTTGGGATCTATATTTGGTTGATGTGTTTTTGAAAGACCAGCTATAAAAAGTCAATACCCCAAATGAAAAAAATCAAGAAAG
>JBJEQP010000010.1:0-5434 GCA_051881815.1 Oscillospiraceae bacterium
CTTTCTTGATTTTTTTCATTTGGGGTATTGACTTTTTATAGCTGGTCTTTCAAAATTATCATATTCCATGAATGAGGTGCAAGAGTGATCTTACCTTCAATATCCCTAACAACGGGAATTACATTTTCGGGATCATCGGCGGTGTTTACCGCTTTAAGGTCGCCTCCTTCAAGTGAGATATGCTGATAAGGACGGTATTTGTCTTTGCCGATTAGGTTAATGCTTAACTCACATTCGCTGTCAAGAGAACGGTTAACTGCAAAAACTGCAAGCTCGCTTTCATCCTCCGAAATAACGGCGGCAGAATCAATATATGGAATATTTCTCATATCTCCTGCGTTATAGCTGCCGCATTCGCAGAATGTTCTCACCGCAGTACCTCTGCCGTGACGAGATGTGTACATAAAGGGATAGTATATGGTCTGCGCCCAAGCTCTGCCGCCCGTTTCGGTCATAATGGGAGCGATGACATTTACAAGCTGTGCAAGGCAGGCGATCTTTACCCTGTCGCTGTTGTTGAGAAGTGTTATCATAAGGCTTCCAAGAACAACAGAGTCCTCGAGATTGTACACATCTTCAAGAAGCGGCGGAGCCACCTGCCACTTTGGTATCTGCTTATCCTGCTCATTGCTGTGGAACCAGATATTCCACTCGTCAAAGGAGAGATTAACGGTTTTGTGGGATTTTTTCTCAAACTTGACTTCATCGCATATTGCAGCCACCTGCTTGATGAACTTATCCATTTCTATTGATGACGCAAGATAAGCGGCGGTATCATTATTCGGGTTTCCGTAATAATTGTGCAGGGAGATATAGTCGATATGCTCATAACATTCTCTCAAAACTGTGCATTCCCATTCCATAAAGGTCGGCATATTTATATGTGCGCTTCCGCAGGCAACAAGCTCGATCGAAGAGTCTGTCCATTTCATCAGCTTTGCTGTTTCGCAGGCGATACGTCCGTATTCGTATGGCGTTTTGCTGCATATCTGCCAAGGACCGTCCATTTCGTTTCCAAGACACCACAGCTTTATTCCGAAAGGCTTCTCAAAACCGTTTTCACGGCGCTTATTCGCATAATATGTATCCGTTTCGCTGTTGCAGTATTCAACGAGGTTTCGTGCTTCATCGGGTCCTCTTGTTCCGAGGTTTACAGCCATCATTATTTCGCTGCCTGCGCGCTTTGCCCATTCCTGAAACTCATCAATTCCAACCTCGTTAGTTTCGATTGACTGCCACGCAAGCTCCATTTTTCTCGGACGCTTTGACTTATCTCCCGTGCCGTCCTCCCAGTTGTAGCCGGATACAAAGTTTCCTCCCGGATAGCGCACCACGGGAACATCCAGCGACTTCACCATATCCATGACATCTGTGCGAAAGCCCATTTCGTCAGCTGTTTCATGCCCGGGCTCATAAATACCGCCGTAAACTGCCCTTCCCATATGCTCGATAAACGAGCCGTAGATACGGTTATCTATCCTGCTGATAATGTTATTTTTTGATATAGTGATCTCTGCTTTCATTTTACATCATATCCTTTCCGACAAAGGCATTATGCCTTGATTTATTGCTTGCCTAAATTATATACAATGTGCTTTGTTTTTTCAATATAATATCCTGCAAAAACACTGACTTATTCTGCTATTTTAATATTTGTAATTTGGAATATACATTAGCAAAACGCATCAATTCGGGATCAAACTGACTTATCTTGTCAAAAAGCAAAATAAGTCAGCAATAATGCAGAATAAATCATTGTAAAGTAATTTTAAATTGATTATGATTAAATTACAAGGTTTGAACCGAAATCGAAACGCAAAAAATATACGAGGTGATTTTTTATGAAAAAAGACATTACTAAAAAGGCGGCTCTTATATCCGTCATTGCACTTATGGCTTCATCTGTAACAGCCTGCGGAAGCGGCGGCGGAGAAACGACCGCAACTACTGCCGAGACCACTACCGCCACGATGAATGAAGAACAGGCTGCTGTTGTAGAGCAGATCGAAGTCGAAGCGGAAAAGCTTGAAAACCCGACGCTCAAATTCTTTTCTTTCTGGGATATAAATCCCACCCCGGGAGAGCCGGTGCCTGTTGCACTCCAGCTTTTCCAGACCAAGTACGGCGGAAATATCAAGTTGATCCCTACGACTTGGGAAACAAGATTTGACGACCTTGCCAATATGGTCTTAAGCGGCGATTCTCCCGATATGTTCCCGGGCGGCGATCTTGATATTTTCCCCGGAAAGGTCGCTGCGGGAATGTTTGATCCGTTAGATGATTATCTTGATTTCAGCTCCGATGATTGGACCGACGGTGCAAAACAGATCAATGAAATGCATTGTGTAGGCGGAAAGCATTACATTGCCTGCACCTCCACGGGCACAGGTATGGTAATGATATACAACAAGAACACCATTGAAGAAAACGGACTTGATGATCCTGCCGAGCTTGCTTACAATAATGAGTGGACATGGCAGGCATTCAAGGATATGTGCTATGCTTATGCCGATAAGGATGAAGGAAAATATGCAGTAGGCGGCTGGTGGTATGAGCCGGGTATGATACTTTCCACAGGTGTTCCCATTATCGGAATGGAAGACGGAGTTATTGTCAATAACATTATGAGCCCTGCTGTTGAGCGTGTTCAGAATCTGTTCCTTGAAATGAAAAATGCTAACATTATGTATCCTTATGCGGAATATAACTGGACTGTAAAGCCCGAGTGGATAGGCGAAGGCAAAACACTTTTCTATCCTATCGGAAGATGGGGACTTCTTGAACCCGACCTTTCCGCATACGGCGAGCCGGACGAGATAATGTTCGTTCCCACTCCTCGTGATGAAAATGCAGACGCATGGTATCTTACTGCTCACGGTGGCGTTGACGCTTATGCACTCTGCAAGGGCGCAAAGAACCCCGAGGCTGTTGCGGCATACATCAAGTGCCTCCAGGTACAGGTAAATGACGAAAGCGTTCAGTCTATAAACGAGGAACAGCTCCGCAACGAGTATAAATGGAACGATGATATGATAGAAATGGACAGATATATCACCGAGCTTCCAAACGCTCACCCCGTAGTTGACTTCTACGTTGCTGTGAACACCGATGTGACCGATCTGCTTTTCAACAGCGTAAAGGATTCAAGCTACAACGGTACAGACTGGTATTCAACTCGTGAATCTCTTAATGATGCCGTGCAGACAAACGTTGACGCAATGAACGAAACTCTCAAAAATTTAGGTTGATTTGTGAGGAAAAATATTATATAATAAATACATAGTATATCGGGAGGTGTGAGAATTGCATATCAACAATATCGGTTACAATCATAGTCACGACGCTGATTTTCAGATACAGCGCTCGTCTGGTTCGGGAGATTATCTTATGCTCCTGCTGAAAACCCCTGCAATTTTCACGCTCAACGGTGAGGATGTTATCACAGACCCCGATTCGTTCATACTGTTTCGTGAGGGTACTCCTCAGCTGTACCGTGCATACGGTGCGCAGTTTTCAAACGACTGGTTCCATTTCTGTATTTCCGATGAAGAAATGAGCTTTTTTGAAGCTCTTGACATTCCCTTTGATACGGTAACGCCTATCGGAAACTTAAACGGATTATCCCTTATCATCAAGAATATGTGCTATGAAAACTATTCGTCCAATCTGTATAAGACGGATTCGGTGGAGCTGTATATGAAGCTGTTTTTTATCAAGCTCAGCGAGAAGATACACTCCGCAGGGAAGGACGGCTCGGGTTCATATTTTGATAAGATGTCCACACTGCGCTCGCAGATATACAATATGCCCTATCACGACTGGAACGTTGAAGGACTTGCACATCAGCTTACAATGAGCAAATCCTATTTTCAGCATTTATACAAAGAAATTTTCGGCATAAGCGTTATGAACGACGTTATCCAAAGCCGCATTGAACATTCAAAGTATCTGCTTTCCACAACGGATATACCTATCACACAGATAGCCCAGATGTGCGGATATAAATGCGAGCTGCATTTTATGCGGCAGTTCAAAACGAGAATGAATATGACCCCGTCCGAGTACCGCAGGCATATTTCGGACGAGGAAAAATAAATCTGCCGGATTCTTTAATTTTTCATACTTCTCCTATTTTAAGCCGTTCAGTGAGCTCACCGGGCGGCTTTAAAATTACATTTATGAAAGGAATGTTTTTATGAGCTTCAGAAAAGATTTTGTCTGGGGCGCGGCTACTGCTTCCTATCAGATCGAGGGTGCTTTTGACTAGGACGGCAAGGGCAGAAACATCTGGGACGAATTCACCCATACCGAAGGCAAGATTTACGACAACAGCACGGGCGATATTGCCTGCGACCACTATCACCGCTATAAGGAAGACGTAAAACTTATGGCGGAGCTTGGAATAAAGGCATACCGCTTTTCGATCTCGTGGAGCAGGATTCTCCCCGATGGCATTGGCGAGGTAAATCAAAAGGGTATAGACTTTTACAATGACCTGATAAATGAGCTGCTGAAATACGGTATTGAGCCGTATGTTACGCTTTATCATTGGGATCTGCCCTATGCGCTTCATCTTAAAGGCGGCTGGCTGAACGATGATATTTCCGATTATTTTGAGCAGTACACAACGATCGTTGCAGAAAATTTTGGCGACAGAGTAAAGAACTTCATTACCTTTAACGAACCGCAGGTTTTCACAGGCTGCGGATATTTTGAAGGCTGTCACGCTCCGGGATATAAGCTTGCGGACAAAGAAGGGTTACAGCGAACGTTTCGGAATGATATATGTTGATTATCCCACGCAAAACCGCATTGTCAAGGATTCGGGATATTGGTATAAAAATGTGATCGAAAATAACGGCGAAAATCTATAATACTAATTCCAAACCGTTCTATAGACAAATCCTCGGATATAATAATCCAATTCTGCGTCAAGGTAGCTCTCCAAGGTTAACAAGTTTACCTACTTGGATTATTCTATCTGTCGTCTTTGTCTATAGAACGATTTGATATTAGTATCAGAAGCCACGCTGTCTGTTGAAATATCTGTTTCGGAAATTGCTTCGTTCGGAACCTCTATGCTGTCAAGAATGTCCGTTGTCAGATTTTCCGACAATGATTCAACAGACAGCCCTCCCGATTCAGATATATCGGCAGACGACGTTTCATTGTTTGCACAGGCGGTCATAGATACCGCAGTAATTGCTGCAAGAATTAAATAAAATATCTTTTTCATAGTGATCACTCCTCGACTTTTTTATCCGGACATTCGACGGCCTGTTCGTCCTTATATACCTCTTTTGCCATTTTAAACGCTGCCCAGGCATTGGGCCAGCCTGCATAAAATGCGATATGGGTGAGTATCTCCGCCATTTCATTACGGGTAACTCCGTTCTTTTTTGCAGAAGCAAGGTGATACTCAAGGGAATTATCC
>JBJEQP010000011.1:0-5403 GCA_051881815.1 Oscillospiraceae bacterium
TATCCGTTGACGAAACGTGCAAAATGTGATATAATAAATCTATAAAATTTGTTTGTCGGATTTCATTTGATTTTTTCCGAAAGGGGCGTATTTGTTATGATAGATTTGTTTGAGTGCTGTACCAACATTGCTTCGGTGGGCATTATCGTTGACTTTTCCGATGATACGGAAACATATATTGTCGGTACTCCTGCCGATATTAAGGCTTGGGCATATGCAGGCTGTCCAAAAAAGGTGACAAAGGGACTTATGCGGCACAGCAATAAGGCAGGCAACCTCGTTAAGGACATAAACCGGCTTATGAAGGTTAAGTATGAGCTTAACGAAATAATTGAGTTAAGTGATAGACTTTGCAATGCGGACGCATTATGTGACGGGAGCTGCAACGCTGTCCTTGAGGAGCTGTCGGAGTATTACGATATTTCCGAATACGCTAATATCGTTAAAAACTATATTATCTATTTTTTATACGGTAAATTCAAGCTCCGTCAGCGTGATTTCAATAAAAAAATCGGGTTGTCCGTAAAGGGCAACCACGATCGTGCAGAGAAATATATTGAATTATTCAAAGCGGATAGCGAGAAAATCTTCCGTCCGTTCATTTCGGCAAGGGCAGCGGATATTTTTGATATAAGAACAGCTATTCGGAGCAGTAGTGAGGTTTTGGACAGTTCTCTTTACAGGGTACACGATGAAAACAGGAATATTAGCCTTTATGTGGCAAATGACTCTATCCTCACTTTGCTTGACATTTACTCCGACAGAATGTCCGATGCAGGCAGACTTATCACCAACTGTGAAAATTGCGGACAGCTTATGATAACCAAACGTTCAAATGCTTCGCTTACCTGTGGCAGGACAACTTGCAAAAAAGAGCGGTTATACAAGGCGAATGATGATTACAAAAAGCGTGCTATGGCTGATCCGATAAAAGAAACCTATTTCAATTTCGACAACAAATGCAGGAGCTACCGCAAGAAGCTCTCCGGGTATCCCGACCTTTTGGAGAAATACAACAAGGCGTTTGACGAACGGCGTGAGAAAATTCGGGCTTTCAAGAGCGGTCTGACCGTCAACAGCAGCACTAAAGATATTGACCGATACAATCAGATGTGCTTTGATGCTTGTCAGGATTTGCAGGATTTGGCTAAGCGGTTGAAAAACAATATCCAGCCTGTAATATAACCAAAAACATATTGAGGAAATCATTAAATTGAACGGTTCGATATATGCACTATCTTCCTATCCAAAACAGTGCACTTACCCAATCAGTTTCGGAAACGATTTGCGGAATAAAGCATGAAGCCGCAGTCGCAAATGCACATATCCCCATTGATGAAGACATATCACTGCACATCCTGCTGATAAGCGAACATACCAGACCTATAATACAGGCGGCAGTTGCTCTTGCGGTAAATTTGCCGATAATATACTGCCTTATCGTCATATAAGTCGGATAGTCCCTCATAAAATCAAGGCTTTGTATGGGTGCATTAAGATCATTCAGTCCTAACTGCATATCAATTCGGATAAGCTGTACCGAATGTACAGCCACGCATAATACAGCGCATATCAGAACCACCCATACTATCTTGCAGATGTTAAGAGCTGTCCGTCCTCTGTATGCCGAGCGGAGCGTTCCGTCCATGCGGTTCTGACGTTCAAAGGAATACACTCCCGATACGGCACAGATAATGCCTATCAGGATAAAAAGCGAATTTCTACGGACAGTCTTTACATCACGTCTGAACAACAGATCGTATGAATATGGCTTGATAAGACTTATAGGATTTCCCGTCCGTTCGGTGTACTCCATACCGCTTCGGACATTTTCCATTATAGGCAAAAGAGTATCATATTTTGCCTGAGCCTCGTCGAGAAAGGCTTTGGTTTTACCCCATGAATTCCAGTCTACAGGCTCTTCGGATAGGATCTTATCAAGCATTCTCTGAAACATGGCAATTGAACGTTCAAGCCGTGCCTTCTGTGTTTCCATATCACTTAGCTTTTCTGCTGTCATTTCGCCCTCGTACTTCGCATACCATTCAAGCTCATAAGGGTTCTGTGGATAGAAATAATCATATTTCACAGCCTGCGAATATGCCGCAAGAAATGCGCATATCACAATTATTCCGCCGTATTGACGGACAATGAGTTTATAACCCTCCCAGCCGAAAAGAGTTCGACATACCGCATATTTTTCGGCAAGCTTTCGTCCGGCAAGAATGATTCTTTCGGCAAAATGTTCGCTTTTAAGATACATTTTTCCGTGGATAAATATCCCCGAAATAAAGCATATAATCAGAATCGATATGCAGAAGATAATGCCTGTATCAAGTATGGAAACAGGTCTGCCGAATATGTTCAAATTCCGATACACTCTGAAATAATCATCTGCTCTTATGGCAGCAAATATATTCACATATTTCAGCACATTCAGCGATGATACCGACGGGATAAGCAGATAAAACAGTACCTGCACAGCCGCAAAAATCCCTCCGAAAAGATATGCTCCCACAGTTCCCAGCAGACTTATCAGCGTGAAAAACAGCAAAGCTGCCGCTGATACCGCAAGTATTTTTACGCCTGCCGAATATAGCAGATATTCTCCGACAGAGATCCGATAAGTACACATTGAAAACTCGGGAACGGACTGTATTGTTCTTGATATGCCCATATCGCCGAATGTGAGAACTGCTCCGAGATAATTTCCACCGTACAGCAATACTGCTCCGAGCACAGCGGATATGATAAGCACACCTATCCTTGAAAAGTAAAGCCTTGTCCGTCCTCCCGATGTGCTTCGTATAAGATTCGCAAGACCGTTTCTGCGCTCCGCAAGAAGCACCGCCGAAATGATCATCATAAATGACGCAAAGATCAGATCGGTCATATGATAGTCTGATAGTATCACAACGCCTCGGTTATCGCCGTAAGTGAGCGTAATATCCGATAATGCGGAAAAATCCTCAGCCGTCTTTATGATATTTTTTGAGCCGAAGCCGTCACTGTAAATATTCAGCATACTCAGATCCTGACTTTGCTTTACGGTGCTTTCTATGGTCTGACTGTAGGACGATATGTATTCTGCGAGTTCATCGCCGACTGCTGTTATATCTCTTTCGCTGTCGCAGGAGAGGATAAACAAAACGAAATTCATCAGCACAAGTATTGCCGACAGCATTATTATTTTCCTTCCGTAAATCCTTTTAAGCTCGTTCATTCACGTCCCTCCGCATAGAATAAATACACGTCTTCAAGGTCAATATTCTCCGCAGAAACAAATTCGGGCGGCAGGTCTTTTTCGGCTGCACGGAGAACAAAACCGTCCCTACGCTGCATCATCTGTCCTTTTCCGAAGCGTTCCTTCATAGCATTCACTTCATCAAAGCTGCCGTGAAATTCGCCCACCTTGTCCGATATTTCATCTATCAGCTCCATAGGAGTTCCGAACCGCAGCAGCCTTCCCTTTTTCAGCAGAATGACCTTCTGTGCGATACATTCAATATCACTTACAACATGAGTAGCAAGGATAACCGTTCTGTCGGCAGATATTTGGGCAATATAGTTTCTGAGCCGTATGCGTTCCTCGGGATCAAGTCCTGCTGTCGGTTCGTCAAGAATGAGTATTTCGGGATCATCAAGCATTGCTGCCGCAAGGAGAACACGCTGTTTCATACCGCCCGAAAATGAACCGAGCCGTTTATGAGCCATCTTATCAAGTCCCACAAGATTGAGATTTTCCGCTGTCTGTGCCTTTATATCCTTGTGCTTCATTCCTTTGAGTGCTCCGATGTAACGCAGAAATTGTCCTGCTGTAAAATCATCGTACATTCCCTGCAGCTGTGGAGTGTAGCCCACTTTTTTTCTGAATTTTGCTCCCATTGTCAGAATTTCCGTGCCGTTGTAGAGTATCTCGCCGGATGTGCGTTTGATGTTGTCTGTAATGAGATTGAGAAATGTGGATTTGCCTGCGCCGTTTGCGCCAAGTATTCCGTAAACACCGTTATCAAGGGATAATGTAACATTATCGAGGGCGGTAAATGAGCCGTATTTTTTGGTAAGACTGTTAATCGCCAACATTTATATCCCATCCCATTTCCATGTATATCTGCCAAGGACTTTTTACGCCGTACTCGAATTTCCACTCACTTTTCTCGGCTTCAATATCCGCTATCGGAATGGAAAACACCTTTTGGTCATAATCCGTATCCGAAAAATTATACGAACTGATATTAATATACAGCTTATCTTTAGAAATATTGAACTCCTTTACAAGCTCACCGCTGTATCCCGATATTTCATTGAAATTATATTTTCCGCTGCCCAGTACCTCGCCGTTTTTGTTCATAACAAGAACGGAATCATCGCTTTTTGAAACAGCTATTATCTTGTCCTCATAAAGCATAAGCTTCGGCATATATGAAAACAGACCGCTTTCTGTCATATGCAGTTCTTCATTTATCCTTCCCCCAAGCTCTTCCCATCTGCTTTCAAGAGAAGGTGCATTTATGTCAAGGGCTGAAATGCAGTATGTGCCGTCATCATAAACACCGCAGCTGTAATAATGTTCTTCGTCCATTGTGATACCGTCATAGATATAATCGGCAAGCTTGTCCGTTTCACCTGTTTTTATGTTGTATCTGTATGTACCCTCGTTGGGGTCATTATTGCCGTAGCTTCTTGCAAAAAAGTAAACATGATCCCCGACACCAACAGCTTCAACAGGATATGCGGAAAAATAATTATCTCCCGAAAATAGAATTTCCGTCTTGCCTGTCTGAATGTCCATTTTTGCAAGTCCGCTGCCCGCAAAACCGAACGTACCGTCACCAAGAGTCAGATGATATGGAATGTATGCATATCCCTTGTGTATCATAAAATATATCCCGTCCATTGTCTCATAGCTTTCGCCTGCGGAGTTGCTGACGGAGAAGGCGTCACCCACCTTTGTAAAGCTTGTTCCGTCAAGAGCCGCCTTGTAAAGCGAATAGCTGATAACGTCGCCGTCCTCGATCGCAAGAGTGTATATTGCACCGTCATAAAGCAGGGTATTGATACATTTCAGATTTTTATATGTTGCCGCACAGCTTTCATTTCCGTCATGGAGGCATTCGGGCTTTGCACACAGGAATATCTGATTTTCGGTATCACGTTCATAGTAGCGGAGCATATGTCCGTTGTAACCGTTGGTATTGGTGTAATAGCCCTTTTCCGTTTCCATTATGGCATATTTCCCGTGATTATAGGGCGTATCGGAGGGAAGCTCGGATTCCTTTGCACCGCAGCCGCAGAGCAGTACGACAGCAGTCAATGCGATGGAAAAAATTCTTTTTTTCATGTTAACATCTCCTCGTATAATATATTTTAGGGCAAATAAAGAATACCCTAATAAGGCACTAC
>JBJEQP010000012.1:0-5250 GCA_051881815.1 Oscillospiraceae bacterium
GGGATGCAGCTGCAAAAATCATCGCTGTAAAAGCTCAGCTTGATGAAGTAAAGGGCTTCTGCGACGGACTTAACAACTATACTTCGGGAGTATCCTCGGCTTATGCAGGTGCGCAGAATGTTTACAATGGCACAATACAGCTTTCGCAGGGCGCGGATAAGCTGAAAGACGGAGCATCTGCTCTGAGAAGCGGCACAGCCTCCCTATCTGACGGCATAATATCCCTTTCCAACGGCAGTATCCAAATGGCTGAGGGCATATCCGCATTAACAGAGGGTGCAGGAGCACTCAACGAGGGTCTTATCCAATTCAACGATGAAGCTATACAAAAACTTGTTGATGCTGCAAACGGAGATCTCGGCGAACTGGTGGAGCGTCTTAACGCAGTATCGGACGCTGCCGAAAGCTTCCGCAGCTATTCCGGCATTTCTGACGGAACAAAGGGCAGCGTTAAGTTTATTTTCCGCACTGATGAAATAACGAAAGCAGAGTAATAACGTCATAATATTGCAAGGCAGACGATCTCGTAACACAGGTCGGCTGCTTTGCATTTAATGATAATCACTTGTTTATTGTATAAGGAAAAGGATAAATGTTTTGTTGCTTTGTTTTTAGGGGGTGCAGGGGGAACGCCTGCCCCTCGGAGAGCGCCGGTACTTATGATATAGCCGCTTGCGGCGGTACCGACTGACCTTTGCGGGGCAGTCGGCAATGTCATAAGTACTATGGCGTTAGTTGTGGCGCAGCCACGACTAAAACGGCGGCGAAGCCGCCTGTTCCGCTTTGCGACAGCAAAGCGTATAGCTCCCGACAGGGAGCAAAACAGCAGCCCCCGATACCGCATATAAAAATGTGGTATCGGGGGCTGCTGTCATTATCTGCGCCACTTTCGCTCAGGCTCGGACTTGCCGCAATTGTCGGAGGTAGCAGGAAAATTGAACATCCATTCATCGTATTCCTCTTTAGTGATAGTACCGTTCCGCAGCTCGATCCTGCGAAGCTGCCACTCCAGAAGAAACTCCTCAAGCAGATGATTGTGAAACTGTATAGCAGGGTGCGTCTGCTCCTTGAAGGTGTTATCGGGAACGGATACTATAGAAAAGTTGTTGGTGTGCCGCTTATCGGCTTCCATTTCGAGGTTGAAAAGCAGATGCAGGAAAGATGTGGTGTCCTCAAGGGTGGGTTCACGGAGCGAATCAATGTTGACGTCCAGAATGTCCGCTATCTTGGTAAGCATATCAAGCTTGGGCGTTCTCGTGCCGCTCTCATATTGTGCAACACGGACATCGGCGGTATTTTCATCGAAGCCTATCCTGAGTCCTAACTCTTTTTGTGTAAGCCCACGCATTTTACGGGCGTACTTGATTCTTTCGCCTACGGTCATAGCAGTCCCTCCAAAACTTGTATATTAATCTGTTGATTAATATTATAAATAGATTATATCACGAAAAACAATAATAGTCAATAAGCTAAACAAAAAGGTTTGAGAAATTTTCGAAAACCTATTGACAAAAGTACCGGATAGGTGTATAATAACATAAACTAAACAATAATGTTATAGTTATAAACAATATAAAGTTAGATTTGGAGGTGTAAAGATGAAAATCAAAAGAGCGTCATTATGTCAGGGCAAGGGGAGCTTGTCCCACAATTTGCGTCTGTTTACGGCGAATAATGTCGATAAGACCCGAACTAAGGACAATATCGTGTTTATGAACATACCCCAGCAGGAGATGTACGAAAGGCTGTTCAGCGGCGCTGTCAGCGAGTATAACGCAAGGCAGAAGCGAAATGACCGAAAGATAACGGTAAGCTACTATGAGCATCAGTTCGGCAGGGGATATTCCCCGAATGTGGTCACGTCTGCGGATAAGCGCAAGAGCTTTTACGAGGACGTTGTGCAGATCGGCGATATGAAGGACACGGGTGTTGGCACTGTCGATGCTGAAACGGCAAAGGCTGTGCTGACCGAGTATATGAACGGCTTTGAACAGCGAAATCCGAATTTCAAGGTGTTCTGTGCTGTGCTTCATATGGACGAGGCAACGCCGCATCTGCACATTGATTATGTTCCCATCGGTCACTATTCAAGAGGTATTCCCGTTCAGAACGGTATCGCACAGGCATTGTCCGAAATGGGCTTCGGTGTCGGAAAAAATGCTATTGCACGTTGGCGGCAGTCGGAATATGAAGTCTTGAAAAGTATCTGTGAAAGATACGATATTGAGCTTGCCCCGCCGAAAAAGTCGGTGGGGAGCAAGTCCGTTGAGCTGTATAAGGAAGAAAAACGGCTTGAAGAAAAGATTGAAAAGCTTCGTGAAATGGAGCTTGCTGCTGACAGCACCGAGGTTCCTTACAAGAAGCGGCTTATCGGCGGTGGATATATTCTGACCGAACAGGAATATGCGGAGTTTTCGGCAGAAAAGAAGGCTGTTTCCGTTCAGAGGGTAGATGCTGAACGAAAGGTGATGGAAGCGGAAGAAATCGTAAGGCAGACCGAATCCAGAATACTTGTTCTGTCGGAGCGTGAGGACGCTTTTGAGAAAAAGAAAGATACCGAAGAAGAGGAAATTTGGGAGAAAAAGCAGCAGACAGATGTTGCTTTGTGGAATGCCCAGCGTTCCGAAAGGCGTGCGGAGGAGCTTGTCAGAGAACAGCAGGAGATAAATGATGTTCTTAGCGATACAAAGGCTCAGCTGCGCAGGGTTACGGCTGAAAATGACCGCAACAAAGCATATAGATACGAAAATGATCGGCTTAAAAAAGAAATAGCCGATACCGATAAAAAGCACAAAGAAGAAGTCGAGAAATATTCCGCAAAGATAAAAACTCTCACCGAAGATGTTGCTGACAGAGAAAGAATCATTTCTGAACAGAAATCGGGAATTTCCGAGCTTGAAGCACAGATTACGGAAAAGGACACCATAATCAATAAAAACAAAGATACTATAAAAACGTGGGAAGGTCTTTATGATAATGCCTGTGCTGTGGGTGAATACGCCTGCAGAAAGCTCGGTCGGGATTTTGACCGTTGTCTGGATATGAAGATAGATAATTACCGGTTATCATATATTTTCGGTGATGAACGGAGCAGATAAAGAGAGAAAAGAGAGGATAAAGTATGACAACATTTGAGATCATTAAAGAAAGGGTGACAGTGCCCCAAGCCGCCGCATACTACGGGATAACTTCCCGTAACGGTATGTGCTGTTGTTTTGAACATACCGACAAGCACCCGTCAATGAAGCTGTATGAGAAAAATTATCATTGCTTCGGCTGCGGTGCGCACGGTGATGTTATTGCTCTTGTGGCAAACATTTTAGGCATTTCTATGATTGAAGCCGCAAAGCGTATCAATGCGGATTTCGGGCTTGGTATTGATATGGACAAGCCCGTTGACCGCAGCGATATTATTATGATTCATCGCAAAAGGCAGGAAGAACAGGACTATGCCGAATGGGAGAATCACGCTTTTGCTGTGCTGTCGGTATATCACAAACTGCTGCTTGAATGGCGGAGCAATGCTCCCGAATCGGCAGATGATATTCCGGACAAGCACTTTGTGGAGAGCATAAACACGCTTGATTATTGCGAGTACATATTTGATAGTTTCCTTAATGGAAACAAGGAAGAGCGTCTGCATATGAAAAGGGAGGTGGAATGCTTTGAGCAGAGAATTTACGCATACAGACGAGAGTGCATTACCTGTGTGGCTGGGGGAAAAGGAAAAGATAAACGAACCGCTGTTCTGTGAAGAGTTGCTTAAAGACAAACTGAAAACAGACGGAACGTTAATCCCTGAATGAGGTTATATTAGCGGCTGGGTAACGTTTATCTGATTGAAAATTGGAATGTGTTTCACCTACAAAATCATAATTTGGTTATTCAGTCCATCGTGTAGTGCAAAAGCCTTCTGACCAGTTTGTCGTTCCATCTATCTCGTATTCATCAATTACAAAGCAGTCCAACGGATAATCTTTAAAACCATCTAAAGTTTTGTATTTTTCAATAGTGTGATTTGCTTTTTCGACAGAAGAAAAAACACCAATCAATTTTTCATCATCATGCGCTCCGAAATCATCAGTTAGTTCGTGTGTATGCCATAACAAATATATTTTCATTGCTTTCATCCTTACAAATTCCGATATTCCGAGAAGTTTTGCTGCCCGATTTATTCCATTATACTCCAAAGCGGAAATTAAGTCAAGGATCAAAAAATCATATTTGAGATTACAAAGGTATACGGACAAGCTACACTCCATTCGTTGCTTAAATACACGCCGAACACACGGCACATACACACCCTGAATGACGTATTATAGCCATTTACACGCCTACACACCACTTTTTTGATTCTATACACGGAGGTGAGATTTATGGTTATTGAGCTTAACAGAAAAACAGAATACAGCATTCCCGAGGAACAGCTCAATTCTCTTGCTATGAGCTTTTACTATGCAATGCTTGAGTATTTTCAGTCCGAAAAGGGACAGGCTGAGTATGCGGAGTTTCTTGAAATGCAGACCGAAAAGCAGGCTGCATAATTTATATTTCAATATATTATATATGAATTTCATTTTTAGGTGTGTAGGCGTGTAACACTTTATTTATAGGCATTTAAGGTGTGTATTTGGGTGTGTAATCGGAGTGTGAGATGTGTAGAAATAATATTGAATTTACCGCTTTAAAGCGTTGACAAGCAGACTGAAATATGATATACTGATTATGATAAAAAACGCAAATTCAAACGAAATGGAGGAATGAAAATGAATGCAGTAATCTATGCCCGATATTCCTGCGACAATCAGCGTGAGGAGAGTATCGAGGGACAGCTTCGTGAGTGCAGGGCGTTTGCGGAGCGTAACAATTACACGCTGATAGATACATATATCGACAGGGCAATGTCTGCGAAAACGGATAACCGTCCCGAATTTCAGAAGATGATAAAGGATAGTGCAAAGGGACAGTTCAATGCGATTATTGTTTGGAAATTGGACAGGTTTGCCCGAAATCGCTATGACAGCGCACATTACAAGGCTATGCTTCGCAAGAATGGTGTCAAGGTCGTATCTGCGACTGAGGTCATTTCCGAGGGTGCGGAAGGTATTATTCTTGAATCGGTGCTTGAAGGATATGCGGAATACTATTCTGCGGAGCTTTCGGAAAAGGTTATCCGTGGAATGACGGAGAATGCTTTGAAATGTCAGTACAACGGCGGATTTGTTCCCGTTGGCTTCAAGATCGACGAGA
>JBJEQP010000013.1:0-26201 GCA_051881815.1 Oscillospiraceae bacterium
AGTTTTTATAGGGGTTCTCTTTAAATTACCCTTAAATTTATTATACGAGGAGAATGTTAATGTTTTACGATCCAACCTATATCCTTGTGATCCCTGCACTGATATTTGCGCTTATCGCTCAGTGCATGGTCAAGTCAACATTCAACAAATACAGCAATGTCCGAAACAGCCGCGGTGTCACAGCTGCAGAGGCTGCACGAAAAATTCTTGACGAAAACGGACTGTACAATGTACAGATCGAACGTGTCAGCGGTGAACTGACCGATCACTATGATCCGAGGACAAATGTTATTCGGCTTTCCGAATCCGTTTATGACAGCACATCGGTCGCAGCTGTCGGTGTTGCAGCTCACGAATCGGGTCACGCCATACAGCACTCGGTCGGTTATATTCCGATAAAAATACGAAATCTTATCCTTCCCGTTGCACAGATCGGCTCGCAGGCTGCAATGCCGCTGGTGCTGATCGGACTTGTTTTCTTCCGTTCACTTGGTTTTCTGATAGATATAGGTATTATCGTGTATCTTGCAGTAGTTCTTTTCCAGCTTGTGACGCTCCCTGTTGAGTTCAATGCGAGCAGAAGAGCGCTTCGGATACTCGAAGGAAGCTATATTCTCGAAAATGATGAGAACAGGATGGCAAAAAAGGTTCTGACCGCTGCTGCAATGACATACGTTGCCGCACTTTTCTCGGCGCTGACAACTCTTCTTCGTCTTATTCTTATTTCAAACAACAGAAGACGCTGAAACAATACGTTTTTATCGTTTCTTTCCTGATTATCCGAAGGGAGAATTACAAACTATATGAGATCTGCAAGATTTATCGTTTGCGAACTGCTTGAAAAGCTTGAAAAAAGTGCATATTCAAACCTTGCGCTTGACGGAGTTTTGCAGGATCAGGATATTTCTCCCCGTGATAAAGCGTTCATTTCACGGCTTTTCTATGGTGTTATCGAAAGAAGAGTTACACTCGATCATATAATTTCACTTTACAGCTCAAAACCGCTGCAGAAGCTTGATACGGTGATACTCCAAACTCTACGAATGGGGATATATCAGCTTTTGTATATGGATTCGGTTCCCGACAACGCTGCGGTAAATGAGTCGGTTGAACTTGTCAAGCAGCTTGGAAAAAAGAGCGCTGCGCCGTTCGTGAACGCAGTACTTCGTAGCTTTATCCGTGATGGCAAGAAGTTTTCTGTGCCAGAGGATGATCTTCAAAGAGTCTGCGTTGAATACTCCTGTTCGGCGGAGCTTGCCGATCGGCTGATAAAACAGTACGGCGAGGAAAAAGCTTCCGAATTTCTGAAACGCTCACTTGAACCGCACAAGCTTTATCTTCGGGTGAATAATACAAAAACAGACTGCGATACACTTATTTCAGAGTTTGCAAAAGCCGGGATAACGGTAAAAAAATGCACTCTTCTCGATAACTGCCTTGAAGCGGAGCCTTTCGGGTCGGTTGAAAACAATGATCTTTTCCGAAAGGGTCTGTATCATGTGCAGGATCTTTCTTCACAGCTTTGCTGTGCGGCAATTGATCCGAAAAAAGGTGAGAAGATACTTGATATCTGTTCCGCTCCGGGTGGAAAGTCATTCACCATTACAGAGATCACAAGCGACCATTGTGACCTTTATGCGTGTGAACTTCACGATAAAAGGGTAAAGCTGATAAAAAACGGCGCCGAGCGGCTTGAACTGAAAAGTATAAAAGCTTTACAGAATGACGCAAAGGTTTTCAACAAAAGCTTTCCGATGTTTGACAAAATTCTGTGCGATGTTCCTTGTTCGGGCACCGGCGTGATACGCTCAAAGCCGGAGATCAAATATTCAGATCTGAAAAAAGCCGGCGGTCTGCCGAAAATTCAGTACGAGATACTGAATACTGCTGCAAAATATCTTAAAGTCGGCGGTGAGCTTGTTTATTCGACCTGCACGGTTCTTAAAGAAGAAAATGAGCTCGTTATTGACAGGTTTCTGGAAGAGAATAAGGATTTTGAGGGAGTTTCGTTTCTTTCGGAGATCGGAGCTCCGTTCGGAGGATATAAAGCATCAATTATTGCCGAGAGTTTCGATTGCGAAGGATTTTTTATAAGCAAAATACGCAGAAAGTACTGAATTATTTACTTATGAGGTGAAATTTTTGAAAAAGGATATACTTTCTTATTCGCTCGAAGAACTTGAAGCTGCACTTGCCGAGATCGGTGAAAAGAAATTCCGTGCAAAACAGATATATGAGTGGCTTCATGTACAAAGAGTGTCGGAATTTGACAAGATGAGTAATATTTCGTTGTCATTGCGCACAAAACTTGATGAAGTTTTTTATATAAATAGTATAAATATAGTAAAAAAGCTTGAATCTCATATAGATAATACGGTAAAATATCTATATGAGCTTTCTGACGGCAATCATGTCGAATGTGTTATGATGGAATATAAACACGGAAACAGCCTTTGCATTTCAACACAGGTCGGATGCAAAATGGGCTGTAAGTTCTGTGCATCGACCATTGCAGGCTTCAAGAGAAACCTTCTTCCGTCGGAAATGCTTTTGCAGATATATACTGCCGAAAAGGAAAGCGGAAAACACGTTGACAGCCTTGTACTTATGGGCATAGGAGAGCCGCTTGATAATTTCGATAATGTTGTGAAGTTTCTGCAGATGCTTTCGTATGATACGGGCAAGAATATGAGCCTGCGCCATGTTTCGCTTTCGACCTGCGGACTTGTGAACAGAATATACGATCTTGCCGAGTATAAATTCGGACTTACGCTTTCTATCTCTCTCCATGCGGTTACGGATAAGAGGCGCAGCGAGATAATGCCTGTTAATGATCGTTTCTGCATCAGTGAGCTTTTGCAGGCTTGCCGTGATTACATTGATAAGACCGGCAGAAGGATAAGCTTTGAATATTCCGTTATCCACGGTGTCAACGATTCGCCCGAGGATGCGGCAGGGCTTATAAAGCTGCTTAAAAATATAAACTGTCACGTTAATCTTATCCCGGTCAATGAGATAAAGGAACGTGATTTCAAGGCGGACAGAAGGTCGCTCCAAAAATTTGAGGAAATGCTCATAAAGGGCGGACTCAATGCTACAACAAGACGTACTCTCGGTGCGGATATCAATGCCGCCTGCGGACAGCTCAGACGAGAATACGAGATCTGATTTACCGTGAAAGGATGGTGAATACTGCAATGTATGCTTTTTCCGATACAAATATTGGTCTGACACGAAAAGAAAATCAGGACAGAGTCCGTACAGGTGTTCTTGCAGATGATGCGGTGTTTGCCGTTATATGTGACGGTATGGGCGGTGAAAATGCAGGAAGCGAGGCCAGCGAACGTGCTATTCAGGTCATTTACGACCGAATCACAAAGGTTTTCCGCCGTGATTATGATGATAATTCAGTAAAGAATCTTCTTATTTCTGCTGTTACGACGGCAAATGCAGTCGTTTACGATGTTGCCTGGTCAGACAAAAATATGGCTGGCATGGGTACGACCTGCGTTATCGCATTAAAGGTCGGCAGCAAGGTCCATGTTGTTAATGTCGGTGATTCTCGAGCTTATCGCATTGGCGAAAACATCGAGCTTATTACAAAGGATCATACTGTGGTAATGCGTATGTATGAAAAAGGCGAGATTTCCTATGAAGATATGAAAACTCATCCGCAGAAGAATTACATAACAAAGGCTGTCGGCGTCAAGGACATGATCTCTCCGGATTATTTTGTGCTTGATGCGGATGAGGATACTGCTGTTCTGCTGTGTTCCGACGGACTTACAAACAACTGCAGTGAGGATGATATGTTCAGGGTGATCTCAACAGCATCTCCCGAGGATATACCGTCAAGACTTATAGAAATTGCGCTTGAAAACGGCGGCAATGATAATATCTCTGTTGCTGTCATAAAATAAATAGTGTTTTCCTTATTCTGTTGAAATAATCTTCAAGAGAATAAATGCAGATTTTATTACAGGAGTGAAGTTAATGGATAAAAACATAGGAAAGAAGATCGACGGCCGTTACGAGATCACCGAGCTGATCGGCGTAGGCGGCATGGCTGACGTTTATAAGGCCAATGATCTTCTTGAAAACAGGGTCGTTGCGGTCAAGATCCTCAAAAATGAGTTTGCGGACAATGAGGATTTTGTTCGGCGTTTTCGCAATGAATCCAAGGCGATCGCTGTTTTGTCGCACCCTAATATCGTTAAGGTGTTTGATGTAGGCTTCTCGGATAAGCTTCAGTTTATCGTAATGGAGTATATTGACGGCATCACGCTCAAAGAGTTCATGGAACAGCAGGGTGTGCTCAAATGGAAGGACACAGTTCATTTCATAATCCAGATACTTAAAGCACTCCAGCACGCACATGACAGAGGGATCGTTCACCGTGATATCAAGCCGCAGAACATAATGCTTTTCCCCGACGGTCAGATAAAGGTCATGGACTTCGGCATCGCACGTTTTGCCCGTGAAGAGGGAAAGACAATTTCCGATAAGGCTATCGGTTCTGTTCATTATATCAGTCCCGAGCAGGCAAGGGGAGATATCACCGATGAAAAGAGCGATATCTATTCCGTTGGTGTAATGATGTATGAAATGCTTACGGGAGTAAAGCCGTTTGATGCGGATAATCCTGTGACAGTTGCGCTGATGCACATGCAGAATGAACCCAAAATGCCCCGCGAAATAAATGATTCTATCCCGGAGGGACTTGAAGAGATCGTTGTACGTGCAATGCAGAAGGAACCCTCCAAGCGTTATCAGTCTGCTTCCGAAATGATAAAGGATATCGAAGAATTCAAGAAAAACCCGAGCATTGTTTTTGAATATAAATATCTTTCCGAAAAAACACAGTATTTCAATACAAATGCTGTTTCAAAAGCCGCTGCTGCGTATGAAGCCGCAGGCAATGAAAAGGCTGTTAAACCTGCACACGACAAGGGCGGAGATCACGCTGCTGTCAAGACTAAAACAAAGGTCAAGCCAAAGCCTCAAAAAGAGGATTATGATGATGATTATGATGATTACGACGATTATGAGGACGATGAAAAGGTATCGAAGTCTTCATATCTTGTTGTTATCCTCACAGCTATCGCAGCAGGTATCCTTATAATCGTTGTTGCGTTTACAGCACTTGCAATAATAAAGAAGATCGGTGATGAAAAGACCGAGATCGGCAAGATGCCAAACATCGTAGGCTACAGCTTCCAGGAAGTAAAGACTTATTATGCAAGCAGCTTCAAGGAAATAACCGTTGAATCGCAGGAGTATTCTTCCGATTATCCTGCAGGTGCGATAATTTCCCAGACGCCTGCCGAGGGTCGTGATTATCTTGTCGGCAAGGTAGAGGTCAAGGTCATAGTCAGCAAGGGACCGAGAATGGTTCCTATACCAAATGTTTATGGTCTTGATTCCGCAACGGCGCAGAGTATGCTTGCAAGCAACAGCGGATTTAATGTTATCATTATGAGCGTATGCGATGATGAGGTCGATAAGGATTATGTCATCATGACCGATCCTCCGAGAAATGAACAGGCTGAATACGGCTCTACGGTTTACCTTTATGTAAGCCGAGGTCCCGAGGAGCAGGAAATAATCGTTCCCGATGTTGTCGGTCAGGATATTGAAAAGGCGAAGGAGCTTCTTAAAGATAAATTCACTGTTCAGGTCATGACAGAGGATTCCGCTGAACCCGAGAATACAGTCATTGAACAGTCGATACCTGCTGTAAACGAAGACGGTACGTCAAATGTTGTTCCGATAAAGTCAACTATCATCCTTACAGTCAGCACAGGCGTTGTTCCCGAAGAGGAGGCTGTAATAACATTTGCGATACCGAGCAAGATCAACAGCGGTTCTGTAACCTTCAACTGTTACTTTAACGGCAAGATCGTCGGAACGGAAAAGATCGATAATATTGCTTATGCTAAAACAGTTTCGATCACGGTAAAGGGCAGCGGAGTTGAGAATATAATTCTTGAAGCTAAGAATAACGATACCGGCGAAAGCGCAACTGTCGGTGAGTATGAGATCAATTTTGACGAGAACATTGTGACGGAAAACAGCTTTGAAAAGAAGATACTTCGTGAATTGTTTGCTGAAGAGGTTCCCACAGAAACCGAACCGGCTTATACCGAAACCGAATATAGTGATGACGAAAACTTCATAGATCTGAATGATGAGGATTTCTGGAACGAGCTTCTGAATGGAAATTAATGCTATGGATCAAACAAAAGGATTGATAATCAAATCTATCGGGGGACTTTACTCTGTAAAGTCCCCTTTGGGCATTATTGAGTGTAAGGCAAGAGGAATATTCCGTAAGCAGAATATCTCGCCTTGTGTTGGAGATGAGGTTGTCGTTTCGGACGGAGTGATCTCCGAGATAATGCCGAGAAAAAACGAGCTCATCCGACCGCCGCTCGCAAATCTCGACTATATGATTTTTGTGGTTTCAACCTGTGAACCGTCACCGAATTTTCTTCTTCTTGATAAATTCATTGCAATATGTGTTTTCAAGGGGATCAAACCGCTCATTGCGGTAACAAAATCGGATATAAAGGCTGACGATTCCATCAGGGAAATATACAAGGATTCGGGCGCAGAGGTCTTTGTGATAGATTACTCGGATGAAAATAGCTTTAAGGCGCTTTATGATACAATTTCAGGGAAGCTTTGCGCTTTTACGGGAAACACAGGTGTTGGAAAATCAACGCTTCTCAATCATCTTGATACCGATACGATCCGTGCAACAGGCGAGATAAGCCGTAAGCTTGGCAGAGGTCGTCATACAACACGCCACGTTGAAATGTTTGAGATGAAAAACGGCGCACTTGTTGCTGATACTCCCGGATTTTCAACCTTTGAAACAAACAAATACGATATAATTTTAAAGGACAAGCTTGCCGGCTGCTTCAACGAATTCAATGAGTATTCCGACAATTGCCGTTTTCCCGATTGTTCGCATACGAAGGAAAAAGGCTGCGCTGTTATCGAAGCTGTAAAAAACGGCGAGATACCTTCATCAAGGCATGAAAGCTACATTGCAATGTATGAAGAAGCAAAACAGATAAAGGAATGGGAAATCGGCAAATGAGTGAATGCTATATTTTCGGAGGGGCGAAGATCGGCGACTGCAGCTTCATTAAAATTCCCGATGATGCTTTGATAATTGCAGCGGATAATGGTATCTCTCATTTGCAGGGTTTTGGAGTTCGTCCTGATATAATAATGGGAGATTTTGACAGCTGTGATGTCCCAAATGATTACGATTGTGAGATCATTCGTTTTAAACCGGAAAAAGACGATACCGATCTTATGCTTGCCGTAAAAAAGGCTCTTTCACTCGGAGCTGACAGGATTTTTATTCTTGGAGCAACGGGAGGAAGATTTGACCACACCGTTGCCGCTCTCCAGACTCTTGAATATATCTGTGAACACGGTGTTCAAGGCGTGATCCTCGATGAAAATAATGCAGTTTTTATTCAAAATGTCGGCAAACGCAGATATAAAGCGGACAAAAGCTGTTATTTTTCCGTATTTTCGCTTACGGACGAAGCAACAGTCACTATAAGCGGCACAAAATACGCTGTTGAAAATGAAAAGCTCGTTCGCAGTTTTCCTCTTGGCGTCAGCAACGAATTTATCAATGGATATGCTGAAATTGAGCTTTTTAAAGGAAAGCTGCTAATTATCTACTCAAAAAAGTAAATTTTGGAACCGTTTTTCAGACTGCGGCATAATATATACCAAACTAAAGTTTGGAGGAGATATCATGAAAGTCGTAGTCATCAAAAGTCCAAAAATGCTTGCAAACATTTTCCGTATTATTTTTCGGATAAAAAAAGACGACAATGACAGCTGACAAAACGCCGCCCAAGGAAAAGATCATTCCTTGGGCGGTTTGTTTTTGTTTTTTATATTTGCAAGCGGAGAAGCGTCCATCGCCTGTTTCAGTCCGTCGTTTGAAATATGCGTGTATATCTCGGTAGTTGAAATGCTTTTATGTCCGAGTATTTCTTTAAGCATAAGCGGATCAACATTTCCGTGCTGATACATAAGCGTTGCGGCGGTATGGCGAAGCTTATGAGTGGAAAAGCCTCGGTTGTCAAGGTTGCTGTCACGAAGAGCATTTTCGACGATCTGTTCAACACGCCTTTTGCATATCCTTGAGCCTTGCTTGCTTAAAAAAAGGGCATTCGGTTCTTTGTCGGAAGGCTTTCTTGTCGGAAGATATGTCAGAATCGCATCTGCACAGGCGTCGTTTATGTGAATGATACGTTCCTTGTTGCCCTTTCCGAGCAGTCGCATTGAACGTTCATCGAGGTTTACATCCTGCATATTTAAACCGACAAGCTCGCTCAAACGCATTCCGCAGTTTATAAAAAGAGTAACTATGCAGTAATCACGAAGATAGAAAGGGTCTTCGGTGTTCATGTTTTCAAGCAGATTTATGCTTTCATCAAGCGTAAGGAATTTCGGGAGATGATCGTGCATTTTGGGATAGTCGACGTCTTTGGCAGGGTCGGAGTCAAGCAGTCCGAGATCACGGTGCATACACTTGAAAAAGATCCGTAAGGAAGCAAGCTTTCTGTGTCGTGTCTTTGCTGAATTATCACGTTCGGATGCGACATAGTTCAGGTATTGAAGAATATCAAGCTTTGTCAGCGATTTGATATATTCAATCGGGATATCGGAGATATCGATCATTTTGAACGGTGTATCCTTTGGGACAACACCTTTTTTTACTTTTAAATACCGCAGAAAGATCCGCAGATCAACAAAGTATGCTTCGATAGTTCTTTCCGATTTCAGCAGAACAACACGCTGGTATGTAAAAAAATCATTGAGAAAATATGGACATTCATCGGGGTTTACCATGACTTGGGTTTTCACATCCTTCCGATATTCTTATAACTTATTTTAATATTAAAAAATTTTTTTGTCAAGTCGGAAATTTTTATTTAAACTATAGTATTTTATAAAAAAATGTGTTATAATTAAAACAATATTGATTTTTGGGAAAGCTTGCTTTCTCCAAGCAAAAAAATAATGGAGTGATATGTTTGAAGATCAGCTATAAACGTGAAAAAATTGCAGACGGAATACATTTCAATTCTATCCGCAATGCAAGCCTTAAAACAAACAGTATTGTTGTGAATCTGATATCTCCTCTTTCCGAGGATACGGCTTCGCTCAATGCCGCAGCGTCCTATGTTCTCACCGACAGCAGCAGGGAATATCCAACGCTCGTTGCCATCAGCTCAAAGCTGGAGGAGCTTTACGGTGCAGGACTTAAAGGATCGGTTCTCCGTTCTGGAGATAATCAGTTTATTTCGATAATAAGCTCATGTATCAATGACAGATTTGCGTTTGATAATGAAAATATCACAGAGGAGCTTGCAAAAGTAACGCTTGGATGTATTCTTGATCCGCATCTTGATGAAAACGGATTCTATGAGCCTGATTTTTCGCTTAAAAAGCAGGAGCTTCTCGATGATATTGATGCAGTTATCAACGAAAAGCGTTCGTATGCTCTCCAGCGTGCAGGCAAGATCATTTACAAGGGTGAACCTGCTGCAGTATCGGTAAAGGGTGAACGTGAAAGCGCAGAAAAGATAACGGGTGCGTCATCCTACGAACAGTATAAAAAGCTGCTTAAAACTGCGCAGATCGAAGTATTCTTTGTCGGTGCGGATGAACCGAAGGGCATCAAGGGATCAATTTGCGAAAGTTTTGCAAAGCTTGACCGTGAATACAGCGGAGAAAATGCAACAAAGCGTTCTGTTATCAAGGCTTCTCCCGAAGAATTTACGGATGAGCTTGAAGTTGCTCAATGCAAAATGGTACTTGCTTTCAAATCGGAAAAAGCTGACCGCCGTGCCGTAAAGCTTATGAATGCTGTTTACGGCGCAACGCCGTTCTCAAAGCTTTTCCTCAACGTTCGTGAAAAGCTCAGCCTTTGCTATTACTGCTCGTCAAACTACAACGATATGAAGGGTGTTATCACCGTAGACAGCGGAGTTGAAAAGGCAAATATCGAAAAAGCCAAGGACGAGATCATCCGTCAGTTTGAGCTTATGCAGAAGGGCGAGTTTGACGAAAAGGAGATAAACGAAGCAAGACTTGCGTTGATCAACAGCCTGCGCAGCGTAAACGACAGCGCATCGGGTCTTGTAAGCTGGTATATGGGACAGATTTTCCTCGGTACGGAGCTTTCTCCCGAGGAAGAGATCGAGCACCTTGAAAAGGTAACGAAAGAGGATATCGTAGAAGCTGCGAAGTCGTTCAAGCTGGATACGGTTTATGTCCTCAAGGGAAAGGAGAGTGCCGAAAATGAATAAGGAAATAATCAGAAATGCCCGTACAGGCGAAGAATATACTCTTATCAAGCATCCTACAGGACTTGATATCTATGTATGGAAGATGGACAATTTCAGCACGACTCATGCTCTTTTCGGAACAAAATACGGCTCTATCAATACAAAATTCAAGACAAAGAACGATCCTGATTTCATAACCGTACCGAACGGCATCGCACATTATCTTGAACACAAGCTTTTTGAAAACGAGGATTGTGATGTTTTCAGCCTTTATGCGAAAACAGGCGCTTCCGCAAATGCTTATACTTCGTTCGACAGGACCTGCTACCTTTTCACAACGACAAACAATGTTTATGAATCGCTTGAGATCCTGCTGAATTTTGTGCAGTCGCCTTATTTTACCGAAGAAACCGTCCGCAAAGAGCAGGGGATCATCGGTCAGGAAATAAGAATGTATGACGACAATGCAGGCTGGAGAGTTTTCTTCAATATGCTCCGGGGAATGTATCATAATCACCCTGTAAAGATCGATATTGCAGGAACGGTAGAAAGCATTGCGCAGATAAACGCAGAGCTTCTTTACAAGTGCTATTATACCTTCTATAATCTCAACAATATGGTTCTTTCCGTTGCAGGTAATGTTGATGTTGACAAGGTTCTTGAGGTTTGTGACAAGTGCTTGAAGCAGAATGAGAATATCGAGCTTGAAACTGCATTTGAAGATGAACCTGAGAGCGTATGCGAAAAGGAAGTTGTTCAGAAACTTGAGATCGCAATGCCTATGTTCAATATCGGCTTCAAGGCTAAACCCGAAAGCGGTCTTGACGCACTCAAAGCAGAGATCGAAACAAATTTCGTTCTTTCACTTATCGCAAATGAAAGCTCCGAGTTTTATAAAAAGCTTTACGATGAGGGCATAATCAACTCAACATTTTACAGCGAGGTATTTTCGGGAGATGGATATTTCTGTTCAATATTCGGCGGCGAAGCCCGTGATCCCCGTCTTGTCCGTGATAAGATCGTTGAGGAAATTGAGCGATGCAAGCGTGAAGGCTTGGACGAAAAACGTTTCAGCACTATCAAAAAGGCATATTACGGCTCGCTTATCAAGGGACTGGACGACGCTGAAAACCTTGCAACTATAATGCTCAACAACGGTATGGAAGGACTTTCCGCATTCGACAGGATCGAAACAGTTGCAAACTGCACATTTGAAGACGTTACAAACCGTCTTATGACGCAGTTCAACACGGAAAATGTAACTCTGTCGATAATTGATCCCGTGAACGGCAGGGAGGATAAGTAATGACAAACGCAGAATGGAACACTCTTTCCTTCCCGAAGCTCGGCATTGAAATTCCCGTTTACAGCACAGCTTTTACTGTTTTCGGCATTGAAATAAAATGGTACGGATTAATGATCGGGCTTGGACTTTTGCTTGCGGTCATCTACTGCTTCAGAAAAATGAAAGATGCAGGCATTGACTCCGACAGAGCAACAGACGCAGTTTTCGGAGGCTTTATCGGTGCTGTTATCGGTGCTCGCCTTTATTATGTTTTCATGATGTGGGATGACTATAAGGGCGATATCAAAGCGATATTCTCCGTAAGGGACGGCGGACTTGCGATATACGGCGGACTGATCGGTGCACTTCTGGTCGGTCTGATAATAGCCAAGATAAGAAAAGTAAAGCTTCTTCCGCTGCTCGATCTTACAGGAATGGGTTTTCTTATCGGACAGACCTGCGGACGCTGGGGAAATTTCTTTAACCATGAATGCTTCGGAAGCAACACGACTCTTCCGTGGGGAATGACAAGTCCGAGGATCGCAGCTGCACTTAAAGCAAACGCAGGCAGCATTTTAAGCTCAACAGGAGTAACGGTGGATCCGAATATGCCTGTTCATCCGTGCTTTTTATATGAGTCATTGTGGTGCCTTATCGGTTTTCTGATACTTCATTTTTATTATAAGCACAGAAAATTTGACGGTGAAATATTTGCAATGTATGTTTTCTGGTACGGACTGGGAAGATTCTTCATAGAAGGTCTGCGTACGGACAGCCTTATGGTCGGACATTTGAGAATATCGCAGTTTGTTGCGGCTGTAAGCGTAATTGCTTCTGTTGTTGTTATCATAACGGCACGTTCGAGAATAAAGCAGAACGGCGGATATACTTTGTATAAGGATACAGAAGAAGCAAAGGCTATCCTCGCAGAAGCAGAGCGCAGAAATGCCGAATACGATAAAAAGGCTGCGGAAAGAAAGAATAAGAAAAAGGCAGCCGAGGAAACACTTAAACCCGAAGATAGAATTACCGATGATGAAACGGAGGAAAATGAAAATGGCACAGATAATTGACGGAAAGGCAATTTCCGCAGCAGTTAAAGAACAGGTGAAGGCAGAAGCTGAACAGCTCGGAAAAAAGGGCATCAGCATCGGACTTGCGGTTGTTATCGTTGGAAACAATCCTGCTTCAAGAGTTTATGTAAATAACAAGAAAAAGGCTTGCGAAGCAGTTGGCTTTGAATCATTTGAATATGCGCTTCCCGAAGAAACAACACAGGACGAGCTTATTGAACTTGTAAAAAAGCTCAATGCCGATGAAAAGGTTGATGGAATTCTTGTTCAGCTTCCTCTTCCGAAGCATATTGACGAAACAGCGGTAATAAACACGATCGTTCCCGAAAAGGATGTTGACGCATTCCATCCCGAAAATGTCGGACATATAATGATCGGCGATTATAAGTTCCTGCCGTGTACTCCTGCGGGCGTTATTGAAATGCTCGATCAGAGCGGCATCTCCGTTGATGGAAAGAACTGTGTTGTTATCGGCAGAAGCAACATTGTCGGCAAGCCTATGTCAATGCTTCTTTTAAAGAAGAACGGAACGGTTACTGTCTGCCATTCGCACACAAAAAATCTTGCAGAGATATGCAGGACCGCCGATATTCTTGTTGCGGCAGTCGGAAAGGCTAACTTTGTTACCGCTGATATGATCAAAGAGGGCACAGTTGTTATTGATGTTGGCATGAACCGACTTGAAAACGGCAAGCTTTGCGGAGATGTTGATTATAACGATTGTTTTGAAAAAGCAGGTTACATAACACCTGTTCCCGGCGGTGTCGGACCGATGACTATCGCAATGCTTATGAAAAATACCCTTACTTCCGCAAAAAAGAAAGCAGGACTTGATTAACCAAAACCTCCCCTGACAAGAATAATGTCAAGGGAGGTTTTCTTTATGGATAAAAAGCTTTATATGGTCAGTGTGACTGCATTTGTAACTGCAATTATCCTTATTTTAAGGATAGCGTTCATTGATAATGATATAAAAGTTCTTGAAGCAGCATCGGGAAGAGGAAGATATGTTCTTCGTGATAAATGCGAATATGCAGCGATATATGACAGAAACGGTCAAAGACTCAATAACCGCAGTACAGAGTATATTGCAGTGCTTGACCCTCATAATGCCGATTCACTGGGCGCAGCAGCTTATGTATGCGACCGGGAAGCCTTTCATAACGGAATGTCGGGCAATCTTCCTTTTTTCTGCAGAGTGACTTCGGAAAATATACGGAATGTCATTGTGTTTCGGAAGTATATACGAACAGATAATTCACAGCCTGCACGGCATATTATAGGCTACACATCGGACGGAAGGGGAGTATGCGGATTAGAGCTTGCTTACGATGATTTTCTTCGAGGAAGCTATACGGAGAACTGCGCCGTATTCAGCGTTGATGCGGTAGGTTCGGTGCTTGAAGGTCTTGTTTCCGAAAAAACTATCCCAAAGGAGCTAAAAAGCGGAGTGGTGACTACCCTTGATCTTGATATTCAGACCGTGGCAGAAGAAGCGTTTCGAAATTCAGGGTATAAAAAGGGAGCGGTAGTCGTTATGGACATAAAAAGCGGAGATATCATAGCCTGCGCAAGTTTTCCCGAATTTGATCCGCAAAATCTGACCGAGAGTCTTGAAAGTGCAGATTCTCCGTTTGTGAATCGTGCTTTTTCTGCGTACAGCGTTGGGTCGATTTTCAAGCTTGTGACAGCAACGGCAGCACTTGAATCGGGAATAAGCGAAGATTTCTCTTATATTTGTGACGGTTCAATAGATATCGACGGTCAGATCTTCAACTGCCACAAATGGGGCGGACACGGAGAGATCTCAATGGAAGAGGCGATGATAAGCTCCTGCAATCCGTATTTCATAGCATTGAGCGAAACATTGTCGCCGAAGCTTCTTCATGATACGGCGGAAAATCTCGGCTTCGGTGAAAAAAGCGTTTTTGCTGACGGGTTAAGTTCACAAAGCGGATATCTTCCGACAGCGCGTGAGCTTTCGGTCAGAGCCGAAAAAGGAAACTTTTCGTTCGGTCAAGGAAAGCTTACGGCAACACCAATACAGATCTGCCGTTTGACCTGCGCTGTGGCGAATAACGGACTACTGCCGCAAGCAAGATTGATCCACGGATTTCGTGATGAAAACGGGATAGAACAAGCTGCCGATTCGACAGAAAGTTATAGAGTAATGTCCTGTCTTACAGCGCAGAAGCTTAAAAGGTATATGTGCGGAGTTGTAAATGCTTCAAATTCTTTCTCACTTTCGGAGCTGATATCCTGTGCAGGAAAAACCTCGACTGCGCAGACTGGGCGCTTCAATGCTGACGGTAAAGAAGAACTGAACTGTTGGTTCACGGGATATTTCCCAACCGATTCACCACAGTATGCGGTTACGGTACTTGTTGAAAACGGCATATCGGGAAATGCAAGCTGCGGAAAAATATTTAAGGATATCGCTGAAAAAATATGTAATACTAATTCCAAATCGTTCTATAGACAAAGCTGACAGATAGAATAATCCAAGTCAAGGATGGCGACCGCAGTAAGGCTGTATGCCTTTCAAGGGAGCCAGACGCAGAATTGGATTATTATATCCGAGGATTTGTCTATAGGTTGATTTGGAATTAGTATATTATAAAAAGCCGACAGAACTGAATCTATCGGCTTTTGTGTTTTAAAATTTTATAAGGTCAAATCAATCTTCATCAAAGTTTCCGGGAATATTGAGCTGCTTAACAGGGATCCTCTTGAGAGGAGAATACAGATACTTTGAGCATGATGAAGTGCCATCCACAAGACCGCGCTTTTCGCAGAGAACCTTTCCGCCGTCCTTTGCTCTTGTGCCGTATGTACAATATTCACAGCGAGCAGGAATATTATTACCGAAGTATTTCTTTTTTGCCATTGAGAATCATTTCCTTTCGAGAGTTCTGTATGCGTTTCAATTAATTTAATTATATCATATTTTTTTGCTTTTTACCATAAAATTATTTGATAATAATAAAATTGTCATAATTAACAAAAACAAACTTGGAATTGGTTGATTTTGCTGAATAAGTTCTCCGCTTATTGCAGAAACTTGTGTATAATTTGATATACTGAAAACCAATATTAATATTTTACAGTAAAGATATGATAAAATCATTGCAATAATGCGGCTTATTAAGAAATTATGTGTAGACAATCTCCTTTCAACAATACCTTCTGTCTGAAAAATAACGCATGATCCTCCGAATGACAGCAGAGCTGTGACAACAGGAAGCAGAGAAATATCGGGTGTAATATCGGAAATATTGCTGATCTCGATCATTGAGCGAAGAATAACACGGCATATTTCAGGCGAAAGGCGTGTTACTGAGGATAAAAGTTTTGAAAATGCTCCAATTATCCCGGAAGCTTCAAGAACAGCGAGAAATGATGAAAAGAATATGATAGCAGCGCATATTTTGGCGATCCCTATTCCGCCCGAGTTTATGGAGGACAGAAAATCATCTGTTTTAAAACAAAGCTGCCGTTTTATTTTATTTTTTGGGGGAACGGGTAATTTCCGACCGTTAAAAAGCATTATTGTAATATTTGAAATGAAAATACTTGCGAATATGATCATCCCGACAGCTGTACTGTTATATATCTTTATTCCTGCTGCGCCGATGAAAAAAGCTGGACCGCCCATATAACAATACCCGAGCATTTTTTCAGCTGTGCTTTTGTCGATATCTCCCTTTTCATAAAGATCCGTCAGAAGCTTTGCTCCGATCGGATAGCCGCCGACAGAGCTTATGAGAAAAATTGAAAAAAGCTCCGGTTTTATGTGAAAAATATGTCTTGAAACAACCGAAAACGGTATGCTTAATTTATGATATAACCCTGATGAAATGATTATCCCCGAAGCGATCATGAACGGAAACAGTGACGGTATGATAACGTTGATGCAGTTCTTTATTGAAGATATTACGCTTTCGGAAACCTCTTTGCTGTAATAGAGAAGAGCTGCCGAATATGCGATCACAGCTGCGGCGATCAATGCTCCCGATATCTTTTTCATCATTATGTACCTCTCATTAGTTGTGGAAATGTCCTATTAAAAGTATATGTTTGTCTTTCCGTTAATATAATTTTAAGTATAGGATAACAGTAAATTTAAAGATGCTTTCCGGAGGAATACGCAATGCTTGTAAAGGCAAAGAAAATCTATAATTCGCTTGCGGCAGGATTTGTTAAAAAGCGGCTTTATCTCAATACATATATGAATCTTACCGATAATACACATCTTGAAATTGAAAACTGCAAGCGTATTATCGAGCTGAACGACATTTATGTTCGGCTGAAAACATCAACGGTCACTCTTCAGATATGGGGTGAGGATCTGCGGATATCGGATTATAACACTGCAGGTGTAGTTATTGACGGCAGGATAACTTCGATTGAATTTGAATAAGAGGTAATATAATATTATGAAAAAAAAGCTGCTTGGGAATGTTTTCTTCAGAATGTTTGCTGCCGATTGCGGAGATATTGTTAATAAGCTCCGTGCGACAGGCTTCGCTGTAAGGGATATCAGAATAGAAGGCGGAAATTTCGTCACGGGAACGGTCGCATGGTATGACCTTGGTGAACTCAAAGCCTTTGCCGAGGATAATAAAGCACAGTTTGAGCTGCTTGAAAGAAAAGGCTTGATCTTCACTGCGCAGAGATATAAAAAAAGATTCGGTATTGCTGCAGGTGTTTTAGCGGTTCTGATGCTTGTATTCTATTTTTCAAATACCGTTTTGAGGATAGAGGTTTACGGTAATGAAAGTATGTCGGACGAGCGTGTGAAAAGCATCCTTGCCGAATATGGGATAAAAACAGGAGCGTTTATTCCGTCGCTTGACCTTCGTGATTCAGAGAAGAGAATACTGACTGCCCTTGATTCATTCAGTTGGATAGGAATACGTTCATCGGGCTGCAGGATCCTTGTGGAAATAAGAGAGCTTTCCGAAAAGCCTGAAATGATACCTTTATCAACACCGTGCAATGTTGTTGCAGCCTGCGATGCGCAGATCGTTGATATAAGGAATGTTCATCTCGGTATGCTTGTACCGATGCTATATGACGGAGTTCGGAAGGGGGATATCCTCATAAGCGGAACGATAGACGGAAAACTCGATCACGACTATTTTGTACACGCAATGGGGGAGATCATCGGAAGATATGAGCGTGAGGTAACTTTTGAGCAGCCGTTTTCAGACAGCGTTACAAACTATGGCGAGGAGAAAACCAAAAAGTCGCTATATTTATGGGGATTAAGAATGCCTTTATACTTAAATAAGGCAGAAAGCTTTGAGTACGAATACAGCGAAGAGATAGAATATGCACATTTTCTTGGACTGGAGCTTCCTGTTGGCATGGTTATAGCCGAAATAAAGCCTTATACCGTCGATGAGGTCGAATACTCTCCCGAGCAGGCAAAGCTGATCCTTGAAAGCAAGATATCTTTATATGAGAAGAATTTTCTTGAGGATAAGGGGATAACGGTCGTAGGAAAAGAGGTTGACTTTTCCGAAAACGGCGGCAAAATGACGGTCAAGGTGAAATATTGTCTTGAAAGCGATATAGGAGTTACACAGGAGATTTTAGGTAAACGATGGTAATTATGCGGAAAAATCTGTCTGACAGAAAAAGGCAGATTTGTTCCAAATACATTGACTTTTGGGTTTATGTGCTGTATAATCATTATAATTAAAAAAGTTTTCTCTTAAATGAAAGGATCATTGCAATGAAAAATCACAGCACGATTAAAAAAATTGGAACGGCAGCGGTATGTTTGTGTATGATATTCAGCGTTCTGACAGGCTGTTCGGATAAAAATAATTCCGATAAAGCCGATAATACATCTTCGGCAGTAAACACAGAAGATGAAAATGCAGCATCCGTTGCAATAAATACCGATTGGAGTTACGGTCAGGTAGAGATCGGCGGAGGCGGTTTTGTTACAGGTGTTTTCAGTACCTGTGAGGAAAATGTCTACTATGCCCGTACAGATGTAGGCGGTGCTTATCGCTGGGACGAAGCGGCACAGCAATGGAAGTCACTCAGCTATTGGGTAAGCGATGATGATAAGGGTCTGCTCGGAATTGACGGTCTTGCAGTTGATCCGAATGATGCTTCAAAGCTTTATCTTCTTGCAGGAACAGAGTATTTCAGCGGCGGAAAGACAGCTATACTTGTTTCAAAGAATTACGGTGAAACTTTTGATGTTGTTGATGTTACCGATAAAATAAAAGCTCATGGCAACGGTATGGGCAGAGGAAACGGTGAAAGAATTGCTGTCGATCCGAATAACGGAAGCATTATCTTCGTTGGCGGAAGAACAGGCGGAATGTTAAAAAGCACAGACGGCGGAAGTACATGGGAACAGGTCACAGGTTTCCCTGTTGAATCTACAAAAAACGGTAACGGAATTAACGGAATTCTTTTCGATCCTTCTTCGGGCAAGGATGGCGCTTCACAGAAAATCTATGCGTCTGTTTCAAGAAACGATGAAGACAATATCTTTGTTTCCGAGGACGCAGGTTCAAGCTGGAATCCTCTCAAAGACGGTAATACAAAGCTTATGCCGCAGAGAATGAAGCTTAACTCAAAGGGTGATCTCTATGTAGCTTATGCTACAAAAGAAGGACCGTGGAATGCGGGAGCAGGCGCACTCTGGAGATACAATGCTGACGGTTCGGCTGAAAATGTTTCGCCTATGGATGTTTCCATTGGTGATGTTGTTATCGACCCGACTGATGACAATAAGCTTGTTGCTGTTTCAACAAACAACTGGAACGAACAGCCTAACAAGTCCTTCGGCGACGCATTCTTCATTTCGACCGACGGTGGCAAAAGCTGGAAAAATATTCTTAAAGATATGACAATGACGGACGGCGGCATTCCCTGGATAGCAGATTATGCGATCCATTGGTGCTGTTCGCTTGAAATGAATCCGTTCAACACGAATGAGATAATGGTAACTTCGGGCAACGGTATTTTTGCCTGCGATAATATCTGGGACGAGCATCCGAATTTTTATTTCAATGCAAAAGGTATAGAGGAAGTCGTTCCCGAGGATATCGTTACAATGGAGGGTTATCCGCTTGTTTCTGCTATCGGAGATTATGACGGCTTTGTACACAACGATGTAAAAGAACCTGCCGAGCGTCACAAGGGTCAGATCGGCTCCTGCACAAGTATTGCTATTGCATACCAAAACAGAGATCACTGGGCGAAGGTCGGCGGAAGTGAATCCGAAATGGCTCTGATTTACAGCACGGACGGAGGTCAGACCTGGAACAATATAACAAATTCTCCCGAAGAGGGCAAGATACTCTTCCGCGGCAAGCTTGGTTTTAACGCAGACGGTTCAAGGCTTTTCTGGAGTCCTTCAAATTCTTACAGCGCATATTACACGGAGGATTTTGGCGGCACATGGAATAAGTGCGAGGGTATTGTCGGAAGCAACGTTTATTTCCTCGGTGATCCCAACAACAGCGATTACGTTTATGCCTGCGGAAACAGCGTAGTTTTTTTGAGCTCCGACGGCGGAAAGACTTTCTCCAGAATGCCTGTTGTAAGCCCGAGCTTCACAAGATTATGTGCAGATCCGTCCGAAGAGGGAACATTTTATATTCCCTGCGGAGCAGGTCTTTTCAAGGCAACAGATCACGGTGAAAATACATCGCTTGTTGAAGGTATAAAGTACTGTGAAGCGGTAGGACTCGGCAAAGCTAAAAATGAGGGAGATCCGTATGTGATCTATATTTACGGCACACCGAAGGATTCCGATGTAAAGGGTGTTTATATGTCTGAAGACAACGGTGCTACCTGGATACGCATCAACGATGATCTCCATACCTTCGGCGGAACGGGCAACGGCGTGTTTGTAAGCGGCGATATGAACGTTTACGGCAGATGCTATATGAGTACCGTCGGACTTGGAATAGCATATTTTGATAAAAACGATAAATAATGATTCTTATACTAATTCCAAATCAACCTATAGACAAATCCTCGGATATAATAATCCAATTCTGCGTCAGGCTCCCTTGAAAGGCATACAGCCTTACTGCGGTCGCCTTTCTTGACTTGGATTATTCTATCTGTCAGCTTTGTCTATAGAACGATTTGGAATTAGTATTAAAGGGCAGCAGATATTTTTCTGCTGTTCTTTTTTTACAAAATTTGTGAAAAAACAGTGAAAAGTCTTTTACTTTAGAGAAAAATATGTTATAATAAATCTAAATATATCAAAACAGCTTTTTATCGGAAAAGGAAGTATAATATGAGTTTTGTTGAATTTAAAGATGTATATAAACGCTACCAAATGGGCGAAGTCACGATCAATGCCTCGGACGGCGTAAATTTCAGCATTGAAAAGGGCGAATTTGCCATTATTGTCGGTGCGAGCGGTGCGGGAAAAACTACCGTTCTGAATATGCTCGGCGGAATGGACAACTGTGACGAAGGCGAGATAATCGTTGACGGCGTTGATATTGCGAAATACTCTCCGAAGGAGCTTATTTCATACAGACGATATGATATAGGCTTTGTTTTCCAGTTTTACAATCTTGTACAGAACCTTACCGCAAAGGAAAATGTTGAGCTTGCTACGCAGATCTGCAAGGATCATATTGACGCTGAACAGATACTTCGTGAGGTCGGACTTGGCGACAGAATGGATAATTTCCCGGCGCAGCTTTCGGGCGGTGAACAGCAGCGTGTTTCCATTGCAAGAGCACTTGCAAAAATGCCGAAGCTTCTTCTCTGTGATGAACCGACCGGTGCGCTCGACTATCAGACGGGAAAAACCATCCTGAAGCTTTTGCAGGATACCTGCCGAAATACAGGCACTACAGTTGTTGTGATCACACATAACCTTGCAATAACGCCGATGGCTGACAGAGTTATAACCATTAAAAGCAGCAAGGTGGAGAGCGTTGTTCTGAACGATAAACCTGCTTCTATTGACAGCATTGAATGGTAAAGAGGTAATGTTTCTATGAGAAAAGCAATGCTGAAAAATACATTCCGAAGCATAAAGAACACCTTCGGAAGATTTATTGCGATATTTGCGATAATCGCACTCGGTTCGGGATTTTTCTCCGGTATAAAGGCAGCGTCGCCCGATATGAAAAAGAATGCCCGGAATTATTACAATGAACATTCTCTCGCTGATATTCATATAATATCAACGCTCGGCTTTGAACAGGATGAAGCAGATGACATAAGCTCATTCGATGGCGGTTTTTATGCGGAGGGAGCATATTCATCCGACCTTTTTATAGAAGGCGACTATATTTCGAGAAAAGCTGTAAAGGTCTATTCCTATGACCCGAACGGAAGCTTCAATTATCCCGAGACAGTTGAAGGAAGGCTTCCGCAGAGCAGCAATGAATGTGCCGTTGACTATAAATTCCGTGGTTCGGAGCAGCCGAAGATAGGCGATAAGATAACTCTTTCCGCTTCGGGAGAGGATGATATTTCCGATACTCTTTCGCAGAATGAGTTTACGGTCGTAGGTCTTGTAAAGCTTCCTATGTATATCTCTTTCGAGAGGGGAACAACGTCGATAGGCAACGGAACGCTCAACGGATATGTTCTTATACCGAAAGAGAGCTTTGACCTTGATGTTTATACCGATGTTTATGTAAAGATAGATGAAGCCGCAAAGCTTGATCCGTTCAAGGATGAATATGACAGCTTTATTGAGGATAAGATCAGCTCGCTTGAAGATTTTGGAAAGGCAGAAGTTGAAAAGCGTGTAAAAAAGATCACGGATGAAGCTTATGAAGAAATAAATGATGCAAAAGACGAGGTAAGCGATTCGCAGAAGGAGCTTGACGACGCTAAAGAAAAGCTTGCTGACGGTGAAGTTGAATATAATGACGGATTAAGAGCAATTGAAAAACTGAAAGCGGTTTCCGATAAGCTTAATAATGTTCTATCCGATTATGAAACCGATGCTGTTTCGGATCAGAGTGAAATATCCGAGCTTATTGATGAACTGAACCGCGGAGATTTCTTTGCCGCCGATGATGATCTTGTTCAGCTTCTAACGGGATATATGTCCATCCCTGCTGCCTATGACAATGGTACAAAGGCTGCTTGCAAAAATGGACTTGAACAGTATATTTCGGCAATTGATGAATCGATAGCCAATAATTCCGATAAGCTTGCCGATGCACGTTCCGAGCTTGACGAAGCTGCGGAGGAAATTGCCGACGGCGAAAAAAAACTTAAAGATGCACAGCTTGAAATTGCCGATGCGGAAAAGGAAGTTGCCGACAGGACAAAGGACGCTAAATGGTATGTAATGAGCCGAAAGGATATCTATCCATCGTTCGGAAATTACGGCGATGACTGCGACAAGGTCGACGCTATCGCAAAGGTCTTTCCTGTATTCTTCATATTGATAGCGGCGCTTGTCTGCTGGACAACAATGACGAGAATGGTCGAGGAACAGCGTATACAGACGGGAACCTTCAAAGCGCTTGGCTACAGCTACGGCGAAATAATGGGACAGTATATCCTCTATGCTGCGCTTGCAAGTATCCCGGGAGTTATTGCCGGAGTAGCTCTGGGTCTTAACACTATCCCGAAGCTGATATTTACTTGCTACAAATCGATCTATGCTTTTGATACATTCAGCGCTCCTTTCAGATGGGATTATGCGGCGTATTGTACTGTTGCCGCCTGCCTTTGCACGGGACTTTCATCGTTTATGGCTTGCAGAGTTGAGCTTATTTCAAAGCCTGCGGAGCTTATGCGCCCGAAACCGCCTAAAAACGGAAAGCGTATCTTCCTTGAAAGGATCACTCCGCTCTGGAGCAGGATGAAGTTCACAACGAAGGTAACATTCCGAAATCTTTTCCGCTATAAAAGCCGTGTTATAATGATGATAATCGGTATCGGCGGATGTACCGCTCTGCTTGTGACAGGCTTCGGTCTTCGTGATTCGATTGTCAGCATCGTTGACAGACAGTATTCAAGGGTATTTGTCTATGATGCGATAACTGCCGTTGATGATGAAAAGGCTGATTACAGCGAAGTTAAGGCTGCTGCCGAAAAAACAGGACTTGTTGATGCTTCAATGTTCGCAATGCAGAAGGTGGATGAACTTTACTCCGAAAAAAGCTCGGCAGAGGTTTATCTTATCGTTCCCGAGGATGAAAATGGCATTTCCGAATTCTTTGATATACATAACAGAGTGACAAAAGAGCATTATAACGTTTCGGACAACGGAATAATCATTAACGAAAAGCTTGCACGTCTGCTTGATGTGAAGCTTGGTGACAGTGTTTACTTTACAAAGGGAAATCCCGTTGAAATAATAGGGATAATGGAAAACTACACATTTAATTATGTGTTTATCTCTTCGGGTGGTTTTGACAAGCTCGGTCTTGACTATGAACTTAAAAACAATGTGATGTTCATTAATATGAACGATGCCTCAAAGGAAAGCGAGCTTTCGGAAGCGCTTGTTGAACGTGACGATGTGCTTGCGGTGAGCTATTCATCAAGCGGAAGTGATAGCTTTCGCACTCTTGTAAGCAGTCTTTCGTTTATCGTTATACTGGTTATAGTCTGCGCAGGCGCGCTTGCATTTGTGGTAATGTTCAATCTGACAAATATCAATGTAAATGAACGCCTTCACGAGCTTGCAACAATAAAGGTCCTCGGATTTTATGACGGTGAGGTAGCAGCATATATTTATCGTGAAAACACTATCTCCGCATTTATGGGAATGCTTGCAGGTCTTGTTCTTGGAGTGTTTTTTGAGGGGTTTGTCAGACGTACTTGTGAGGTTGAATCGGTAATGTTTGCTCCCGATATACCTGCGTATTGCTTTTTTGCCGCTGCAGGACTTACGGCTTTTTTTGCAGTTTTTGTAAACGTAATGCTCTATTTCCGCCTTAAAAAGATAGATATGGCGGCTTCACTTAAATCTGTTGAGTGATCTCCCGAAGGAGGCAGCTTTTATGAATAATAAAAATGAAAAGCTTATCAGTATTATCATAATCGTTCTTTCGCTGATTGCATTTGCAGTGATCGCTTGTATTGTGATCTTCCGCAAGCCTGCCGATGCGAAGGAGATAATGCCGAAGATAGTTGGCTATTCGGTCGATGATGTGACAGGCTGTTACAGCAGATTTTTCACGCTCGATGTTGAATATGATTATGATACCGAATATGAAAAGGGGGTTATTCTTTCACAGAGCATTGCTCCCGAGGAAGCATATATCCCCGGCAATACGGTTGTAAAGGTTATAGCGAGCGGAGGTAAGCGTCAGGAAGAAACGACCGAAGCACAGACCGAAGCTGTGACCGAAACCGATATCTCCGAAGCAGATGAAGCTTCGGAGCTTGTTCAGACTCTTCTCGTTGACAGTCCGAAATATGATTTTGAAACAATGTCCGGCGGTGAGGCGTCTACGATCATAACTTCGGGTATTGATACCGATAATGAGGAGATAAAGGCTTCTCTTGATGATCTCTACAATGTACTTATCAAGAAGTACGGCGATGCAGGCTTTATGTATGTTAATCTGCAAAACGGAGCTTCCGTGGAATATAACGCAGATGTTCTGTTTTCGGCTGCAAGCATTATAAAAGCGCCTTATGTCAGAGCTGTTCTTGGAAGCGAAACAGATCTTTCACAAAGCTTTGAGATGACAGAAGAAATGCTTAATTCGAGCACCGAGCTTATCGGAAACAAGCCTGTCGGAACAAAGTTCACTATCGAAGAGCTTGCAAAAGCGGCTATCGAAAAAAGCGACAACACAGCTTACAAAATGCTTTACAACTACATAGGCTATGACTGCTTCAATCAGCTTGCCGAAGGTCTTGGACGTGACGAGCGAATGACCGATGAAAACTACTGGTTCAAGCTCACCGCAAGAGAAACAGCCGTTTACTTCAAGGATATATATTACTTTAACCAAGAGCATCAGAACGGTTCGCTTATGAAGGATTTCCTTGCCAACAGCGAGCATAACGATCTTTTCTCCGATGAGCTTGAAGAATATACCGTCTGCGAGAAATACGGTTTTCTGCCGCAGGATGAATTCTATACGCTCGGTGCAGCGGCAGTTGTTTATACCGATTCGCCGTATGTTATCATTCTTTACATACGCAGCACTTCGTCAAATATAAAAACGCAGCTTTTCCACGATTGTGCAAGGTATGCGGATAACCTGAATAAGCTTATATCATAATACTAATAACCATTTAACCTATGGATAAAAACGGTGTCTATAATACGCCCACTCGGCGTCAAACTCCTTTGACAGGCGGCAGCCTGCCTGCAGTCGTTTTCCTTGATTGGACGTATTCTATCCTCCGTTTTTATCCATAGAACAAATGGTTATTAGTATAAAAAAACGAGTGGCTTTCGTCCGTGAAAGTCACTCGTTTAGTATTATACTAATTCCAAACCAACCTATAGACAAATCCTTGGATATAATAATCCAATTCTGCGTCTGGCTCCCTTGAAAGGCATACAGCCTTACT
>JBJEQP010000014.1:0-25611 GCA_051881815.1 Oscillospiraceae bacterium
ATTTCGCTAAAGCATACTTTAACGCAATCGAAAAGGATTTTGATTGCACTACACATTTACAGGAGGTAAATATTATGGTAGTACAGCACAACTTAACAGCGATCAACGCAAACAGATACTTTGGAATGAACAACTCTAGACTTTCCAAATCCCTCGAAAAGCTTTCTTCCGGTTATGCGATCAACCGTGCAGGCGATAACGCAGCAGGTCTTGCAGTTTCCGAAAAGATGAGATCCCAGATCGCAGGTATCAACCAGGGCGTTAAGAACGCACAGGACGGTATCTCAATGGTTCAGACTTATGAAGGTGCTCTCACAGAGACTGACTCCATTCTCCAGAGAATGAAGACTCTTGCTACACAGTCTGCTAACGGTACATACGACAATACTGTTGACAGAAACGCTATCCAGAAGGAATTCGATCAGCTCAACGACGAACTCAATCAGATCGCTGATACAGACTTCAACGGCGTTATCGTTCTCAATGGCGGCGTTATGGCTGACGGCACAAAGGCTGAAGGCGGCGTTTTCGATTACTCTAACGCTACAAGAGATGCAATGCAGCTCGGCGGCACATACATCAACGGTGTTGGTACAGCGAATTATGACTTTAATCCCCCCGACGGTGATGCTGATGCAACGAGTAAAGTTGTTGAATTTACAGTAGAAATCACCGATAATGGTGACGGAACCAACACATATACATGGACTGCTTCTGATGGCGGCAATATTACTACAAAAGAAAACGGCGGCTTTGAATATGATGGCGCTGTTATAGGTATCGATACTTCTAACCTTGTAAACGGAGATTCTGTAAAGGTTAGATTCGATAAGAATTCAGATGCAGTTGGTGATCTTTCCGAAACATTCGGTTCAAGCTATGTTGTAGATAAGGCTGATGGCACGATGGCAGGTAAGGGTTCTTTGGCTGCAGGTACTGACATTTCTGCTGACGACAAGGTTACTTCTAAGGAAATTGCTGATGCTATGAATGCTCTTAATGGTGCAGTAATTACTGAAACTGTTGCTGCTGATGGTAAGGTTTCTATTGCAACAAGTGCATTAAGTGGTACAGGTGATATGTCTGCTTATGCTAATGCAAAGTTCACAATTGATACTGATGGTAATATCAGTTACCAGTCTGATACTGTAAAAAATGCTGTAAAAATTGCTGCATGGTCAAAGAGTGCTGATCTTTCCAACAACACTGTTGCAGGTACGATCAAGAATACTCTCGTTGTTGGTGAAACAACATATAAGCCTGCAGATCCGGGCGCTGTAAAGGTTCTTGAGCCGGAGGGTGTTGTTTCTAAGTCTGATGCTCTCGATCAGTCCACAGTTAAGCTCACATACGCTAAGTCTGTATCTCTCCAGGTCGGCGCAAGAACAAAGGATCTCGTAAACTTCACATTCTCTTACGACTGTGACGATATGGGCAACCTTAAGGCTGACCTCGACTGCACAGCAAAGGGTCTCGGCACTGCTAACCTCTCCCTCGCAACACAGGAAGATGCTAACAAGGCTATCGACGAGATCGGCTACGCTATCAACAAGGTTTCCATGGTAAGAGGTTCCTTCGGTGCTATCCAGAACAGACTCGAACACAAGATCGACAACCTCAACGTTACAAGCGAAAACCTCACATCTGCAGAGTCCAGAATCCGTGATACCAACATGGCAGAAGAAATGATGAACTTCACAAAGAATCAGATCCTCAGCCAGGCTTCACAGTCCATGCTCGCTCAGGCAAATCAGCTTCCTCAGGGCGTTCTCTCACTCCTCCAGTAAGCTTGATCTCTCTGATTCAATGCAGAAAAAAGCGGCTTAAAACCGCGTAATATCCCCCATCGGAGCGGTGCTCCGATGGGGTTTATTTTAAATTGGATTTGAAAAAAATACCTTCCTATTAAGGGGGATTAATATGAATAGATTTTTGAAAAAAATTGCTACAGTATTGACAGCGGTCGGTCTTTTTGCACAGTCCTTGCCGGCTGTTGCGGTGAATGCTGCGACTACTGCTGCGCAGGTAGAAGCTAATGCAATAGTACCGAATGCTATGGCTACCAATGAACAGGCTGAAGTTACGATCAGTCTTACGGGAAATCCGTATATCAATAAGACCGAGCCGAATGACGTTATCCTTGTTATTGACCGTTCGGGAAGTATGAGGGAAGAGATCGCCGATATGATAGCTGCTGCAAAAAGCTTTGTAAATTCGGTCAATCTGAGTACTCATCGTATCGGTATCGTAGCTTATGATGATACGATACTGACTTCGCCTATTACCGATGATAAGAACGAGCTGACAGATTTCTTGGGTTCTATCACAGCCAACGGTTTGACATATACGACTGAGGCTATCAATGAGGCTGCTTCCATGCTTGCAGGCAAACGCAAGGAAGCTGTCGGTTCAATAGTTCTTATGACTGACGGTGTAGCTCAGAATCAGGATACCGCCGTGTTGGCGGCTGAAAGCGCAAAGGCATTGGGTTATTATTTTTATACGGTAGCTCTTTGTGATAGTGAGACCAGCATCGCTAATACAAATCTCAAAAAAATGGCTACGTCCGAAGCGGATCACTATTCTGTATTTGCTTCATCGCAGCTTACTCAGATATATAATGCCATTGCGGACAAAATAGGAAAATGCAACGCAAAGGATGTTGTTATCACGCATAAGATCGGCAGCGAGTTTGAACTTGTGGCAAGCTCGATCGAAAACAATATTCCTAAACCAACGTATGATTCGGCTTCACAGACACTGACATGGAAAATGAATCAGCTCGGTGAGGGCTTATCCACCTTATCGTATAAATTTACAGTAAAATCTGGCGTGGATCTGGGCGCATATCACACCGGCGACGGCTCGGTAACATACGTTGATTATAATGATCAGCAGCAGACGATCGACTTGCCCGGAACAGATGTTGTTGTAAGACTTCCTGCTCCGAAGATAACATCGATGTCTCCTTCCGGTTATAATGGCTTGACAGAAAAGAAGATATCCGTTTACGGACAGTACTTTATGGACGGTGCGAAGCTGTATGTTGACGGAAAGGAAGATACCAATGCGGTCATTACTTCCAATTATATCTCCTTTATTGCACCTGTTCACGATCATGGAAGCATTCCGATCAAGGTAGTAAACCCGGATAATCAGTCTGCAAGTACTACTCTTAAAGTAAGCGATGACCCGAAGATAACAAGCATCACACCAAACACCTGTGAGGAAAATACCTCTGTAAAAACAACTATCAAGGGCAGCGATTTTGTAGGAAATTATAAAACCCTTTCCGTAAGGATAGGCGGAAGCGCAGCGACGATTACAAAGGTTTCTTCCACAAGCATTACCTGTACGGTTCCGGCTCTTTCCGCAGGAACCTATGATGTTACTGTTTACAGTGCCGATGGACGAACTGCGGTTTATCCGGATGGATTTACATACACGCCCGGTCAAAAGGAACCCGACCCGATAATTACTTCAATTACCCCGAACAGCTGTAATGAAAATACTTCCGTAAAGGCGAAGATCCTCGGCAGCAACATCAGAGGTAACTATACTAATGTTTCGGTTGAGATCGGCGGACAGAAGGCAACGATAACAAGCGTTTCTTCAACGTCAGTAATATTCTATGTACCTGCCCTTGCAGCAGGAACATACGATGTTGTTCTTACCAACAGCGACGGAACAAAAGCAACCGTTTCCAACGGATTCACCTATTTAGGCGGACCGACAGAACCGGATCCGATCATTAAATCCATCACTCCTAACAGCTGTGATGAAAACACTTCCGTAAAGGTAAAGATACTCGGCAGCAATTTCAGAGGAAACTATACTAATGTTTCGGTTGAGATCGGCGGACAGAAGGCAAGAATAACAAGCGTTTCTTCAACGTCGGTAATATTCTATGTACCTGCCCTTGCAGCAGGAACATACGATGTTGTATTTACGAATAAAGACGGAACAAAGGCAACCGTTACCAACGGATTTACCTATGTTGGCAAGCCCAAGGGTCCCGACCCTGTTATTAAATCCATCACACCTAACAGCTGCGATGAAAACACTTCCGTAAAGGCGAAGATCCTCGGCAGCAACATCAGGGGAAACTATACTAATGTTTCGGTTGAGATCGGCGGTCAGAAGGCAAGAATCACGGGCGTTTCTTCAACGTCGGTAATATTCTATGTACCTGCACTTGCAGCTGGAACATACGATGTGGTATTTACTAACAGTGACGGAACAAAAGCAACCGTTACCAATGGATTTACCTATGTTGGCAAGCCCAAGGGTCCCGACCCTGTTATTAAATCCATAACTCCTAACAGCTGCGATGAAAACACTTCCGTAAAGGCGAAGATATCAGGCAGCAACATCAGGGGAAATTATACTAATGTTACGGTTGAGATCGGCGGTCAGAAGGCAACGATATTAGGTGTATCTTCGACATCCATAATATTTAATGTGCCTGCACTCGCAGCAGGAACATACGACGTAGCAGTTACAAACAGCGACGGAACAAAGACAACTCTTACAAATGGATTTACCTATACAGGCAAACCGGCAGAACCCGATCCTGTGATAACTTCTATCACACCGAACAGCTGTGAAGAAAATTCCTCCATAAAGGTTAAGCTCCTCGGAAGCAACATCAGAGGAAACTACACCAACGTTTCGGTTGAGATCGGCGGACAGGCGGCAACTATAACAAGTGTATCCTCGACAGCTATAATATGTAATGTACCTGCACTTGCAGCAGGAACTTACGATGTTGTTCTCACCAACAGCGACGGAACAAAGACAACTCTTGCCAACGGATTCACCTACACAAGCAAACCGACAGAACCCGATCCTGTAATCTCTTCAATAACACCCAGCATCTGTGAAGAAAATACATCGATTTCAACAAAGATCCTCGGAAGCAACATCAGAGGAAACTATACCAACGTTACAGTTGAGATCGGCGGACAGAAGGCAACGATAACAAGCGTATCTTCGACAGCTATAATATGTAATGTACCTGCACTCACATTGGGAACATACGATGTAGTTGTTACAAACAGCGACGGAACAAAAGCAACCCTTTCCAACGGATTTACCTATATGGAAAAGGAACCTGAGCCTACTCCGATCGTAACAGGAATTACGCCCAACAGCTGTGAAGAGAATACATCGGTTACAGCAAAGATCGTAGGAAGCAATTTCACTGGCAATTATACCAATGTAAAGGTAGAAATAGGCGGACAGGCGGCAACAGTAACAAGCGTTTCATCAACTGCCGTGGCATTTACCGTACCTGCACTTGCGGCAGGAACCTATGATGTAGTGTTTACAAACGGTGACGGAACTGCTTTGACCATCTCCGGCGGATTCACCTATAAAGCCAAAATCAAGTTAGATCCTCCTGTGATAAATGGAATCACTCCCGAAAGCTGCAGCGCAAATTCTTCCGTTAAGGTAAAGATAACGGGTGTTAATTTCAGAGGAAACTATCAGACAATGACCGTGACGATAGGCGGTGAAAAGGTTACAATAAACAAGGTATCATCAACCTTTATAATCTTTTATGTTCCCGCTTTGGCTGCAGGAACATACGAAGTAGTCGTTATAAATGACGACGGAACACAGGCAACCTATCAATTTACCTATGTTTGATAAAAAAACGATCAATTTTATAAAATCTCTGTGCATCAGGATAGTACCGATAAATAAGTTCTAACGGTACCGAGCGACAGCCTTTGTCATTTCGTTATCAATCTGACGAAATGACAAAGGGGGCTCCCCTTGCGCAGGGATTTTTATGTTTTGAAACATTGACAAAAAAAGGGGGGAGTTATATTTGGTTTTTACCGAATTAAGGGAACCTCTAATACTAAGGAAACGCTGATTAATACTAAACACCAATAAAATACAGGAAAAAATCTGCGCCGAAATCCTTTATATTCGAGATTGTCGGCTTGATTTTTTTCGAATTTTAAATGGTGTTTAGTATAATACGTTTCTGCCGTTTTTCAAAATGTACTCAAATGCGGAAACTCGTACATTTTTCAAAACGGCGAAACGAACGCTTCACTATAATCAGCGTATTCCAAAAATTTTTCATAAGTTAAGAAAGACTTAACAAAGTAAGCGAAATGCTTTTGTTGACATACCGTTGTTAAAGTGATATAATTAAACCGAATTTTTTGTGTGGGAAGCGAATGAAATGAAATACTTAAAACAGTTCGGTATAATCATAGCCGTTTCTTTTGTCGGCGAGATACTGAACAAAGCACTGCCGCTGCCTATCCCTGCAGGTATCTACGGGATAGTGCTGCTGTTTATACTGCTTGAAGCAAAGCTTGTCCCTTTGTCGGCGGTAAAGGAAACGGGAACGCTGCTCATTGACATTATGCCCGTGATGCTTGTTCCTGCGGCGGTTGAATTAATGGACTACTGGGGCATCGTCAAGCCGCAGATACTTAAATACATCGTTGCGACGGTCGTTTCAACGGTGGTCGTAATGATAGTTTCGGGACTTGTGACCGAGGGTATTATCCGTTTGAGAAAGAAGGCGAAGCCCGAATGAAGGAAATGCTGACAAATTCTGTGTTTTTCGGTGTTGTTTTGAGTATCGGGGCATATATTCTTGCGGATATACTTAAAAACAGATTCAAAACTCCGCTTTTGAATCCGCTGCTGATCTCAACGGCTGTTACGATCGCTGTTCTTGCGCTCGGCGGAATGGACTACGAAAGCTATCAGACGGGCGGAAAATATCTCGGTTATTTTCTCACGCCTGCAACGGTATGCCTTGCGATACCTTTGTACGAGCAGTTTGAAAAGCTGAAAAAGAACGCTGCTGCGATACTTATCGGAATTATCTCCGGTATGCTGACAAGCTTCTGTTCGATTCTCGTTATGGCGATGATAATGAAATTTTCACACGAAGAGTATGTGACATTTCTTCCGAAGTCGATCACAACGGCTATCGGCGTCGGCGTTTCGGAGGAGATAGGCGGCTATGTCGGAGTTACGGCGGCTGTTATCGTTATAACGGGCATCCTCGGAAACATCATTGCGGAGGGAGTTTTCAAGCTTTTTCATATAAAAGAACCCGTTGCAAGGGGAGTTGCGCTGGGCACTTCGTCGCATATTTTAGGTACGGTCAAGGCGCTTGAGCTTGGCGAAACGGAGGGCGCTATCAGCTCGCTTTCCGTTGTTACGGCAGGAATACTTACGGTCGTTTTTGCGCCGGTGTTTGCAAATTTTATTTAAGGAGAGAGTTATGTACAAGCTTGCAGTTTTTGATATGGACGGAACGATACTTGACACGCTTGAAGATCTTATGGACAGCGTGAATTTTGCGCTTTCGGAGTGCGGTTATCCGACAAGGACTTATGACGAGGTACGAAGATTTGTCGGAAACGGCATAAGAAAGCTCATTGAACGTGCTGTTCCCGAGGGTCTGACCGTTGAAGAGATAGACCGTGTACACGAGGTTTTTACGGGACATTACAAGGTTCACTGCGCTGACAAGACAAAGGCTTACGATGGGATAAAGCCGCTGCTTGAAAAGCTTCGCGCGAACGGGGTAAAGACGGCTGTTGTTTCAAACAAGGCTGATTACGGCGTTCAGGAGCTTTGCAGGGAGTATTTTGACGGACTTTTCGATTATGCGGTCGGCGAGCGTGAGGGCATCCGCAGAAAACCTGCGCCCGACTCGGTGAACGAGGCTTTGAGAGTGCTTAACACGGATAAGAGCGAGGCTGTTTACATCGGGGATTCCGATGTCGATTTTGAAACGGCGAAAAATGCGGAGCTGCCGTGCATTTCGGTGCTCTGGGGCTTCCGTGACGAGGAATTTCTCCGTGAAATGGGAGCAACACTGTTCGTTCGCAGACCCGAGGAGATATTTGACATTATAATGGGTTGAAAGGCGGTAAAAAATGTACACACCTAATGAAAAACGATACGAAAAAATGATTTACAATCGCTGCGGAAAGAGCGGCTTGAAGCTTTCAGCGGTTTCGCTCGGCTTATGGCAGAATTTCGGATACACGGGCGTTTTTTCCAATATGGAAGAAATGGTGCATACGGCATTTGACCTTGGCATCGTATGCTTTGACCTTGCGAACAACTACGGAAACCCTTACAACGGCAGCGCAGAGGAAAACTTCGGCAGGATCCTTGACAGGGGAATGCGCCAATACCGTGACGAGCTTTGCATCTCGACAAAGGCAGGCTACGAGATGTGGGACGGCCCTTACGGCGACAGAAACGGTTCAAGAAAGTATCTCACCGCTTCGCTCGATCAGAGCTTAAAGAGAATGAAGCTTGACTATGTTGATATTTTCTATCATCACGTTTTTGACCCGAACACACCGCTTGAAGAAACTGCACTTGCGCTTGACAATGCCGTAAAGCAGGGCAAGGCGCTTTATGTCGGCATTTCAAACTATAACACGCAGCAGACAAAGGAGATAACGGCTTATTTCAAGGAGCTGCATACTCCGTTCATCGTCAATCAGCCGTCCTATTCGATGCTCAACCGTTGGATAGAGCGTGACGGACTGGACAAGTATGCTTGTGAAAACGGCATCGGACTTGCAGTGTTCTCTCCGCTTTATCAGGGCTTCCTGACGGGACGGTATCTGAACGGCATCCCTGCGGATTCACGCATAGGAAAGGGTGCGACCTGGATTGCAAACGAGCTTGACGAAAAGATGATCGAACGTCTTAACAAGCTGAACAGCATTGCCGCAAAGCGAGGACAGACTCTTTCGCAGATGGCGCTTTCCTGGATACTCAACAACAAGGCGGTTGCTACCGTTCTTATCGGTGCGAGCCGTCCCGAGCAGATAAGGGAAAACGCAGCCTGCATCGAGCATCTCGACTTCACCGAAGCGGAGATCGCCGAAATAGAGGAGCTTTTGAAATAAACTGCTTCTGATCGGGGAATAGTATAAAAATGAGCGCAATTCACGAGGTTATATTATTTCGTGAATTGCGCTTTTGTTATACTAATACTAATCCTCATTTAACCGGTAGATAAATTGGGCAGCTATAATTGCACCACTCGTCGTCAAGCTCCCTTGTCGTGCGACAGCACGCCTGCGGTCGCTTTCCTTGATTGGTGCAATTCTATCTGCCAACTTTATCTACCGAACAAATGAGGATTAGTATAATCCCCGATTATAAAGTGTACAAAAAATTGGGCAAAATCTTGCATATATGGATTTTGCACCGATTTTTGTCTACACTTTAATGAGGGATTAGTATTAATATGTTGATCTTGTTTTGGTGCAGCGGCTTCTTAATCTTTCCTCTGCTTTTTTCTTGCGACCTTGTTTTTATACATATTTGCATCGGCTTCTTCAAGGAGATCTTCAATGTTTACGTCGGGGGTATAAAGGCGTATCGAGGTGCCGATGCTTGCGGAGATCTCATACGGCTTTCCCGAGGATTTGTTTATCTCGGTGAGTGCAAGATATAAACGTTCGGTACGGATAACAAGGTCGATCGAGGAGTATTCTCCGACGCCGATAATGTAGAACTCATCGCCGCCTGCACGGACGCATATCTCGTTGTTTCTTGTTACGCTGCTGACAGCTGCAGCAACGGAATTTATGCCGTAGTCGCCCTCGCTGTGACCGTATGTATCGTTGATATGCTTGAGTCCGTCCATATCAATTACAAAGGCAACGATATTATCACCGAATTTCGCCTTGCTGAAAATATTACGGATGTATGTGTTCATTCCGCGGCGGTTATAAAGACCCGTCATTGCGTCACGTTCGGAGAATTTGAGTATTTCTTCTCTTATGCGGATCATTTCAAGACAGTTATTGACGTTTCTTATCCAGTTGACCATAACGGAACCGATCTTTTTATTCATCGAAAGCTCACATTCGAGTGCAGCATAGCCGAGTGAGAATTCGTTGGAATGTACGGGCATGAAAAAGAATGCCGATGGTTTGTCACGGTCTTCGAGAAGACGTGGGAGCATTATCTTTGTATCGAAGGAACGGCTAAAGTCAAACCCTGCAAAATCATCGGAGTATTCCTGACCCTTGCCGTTGCGTCCGACTGCGAGTATCATTTTGTCAGGATAGCCCTTGGTCTGGCGTTCCGAAGTATCGAGCATATTTTCGTTCAGACAGATATAAAACCTGTCGAGCGGTTCAATAAGATAGATATAGTGCGTGATCTTTTCAAGGCAGTCCTGTAGGTTTTCAGCGCTTGTAAGGTCTTCGAGCATATAGCTTTTGAGCAGGATGCTGATATCAAAGTCTGATTTTTCAAAGAATCCGTTATAATAATTGTGGTTTACGCTGAACATCGAGCCGTAAAGACGTTTGCGCAGATAAGCGTAGTTCTCCGTGCAGCCGCAGCTTGAGCAGACCTTTAGTCCTGTTTCGGGGAAATCGGGCGGATCAAGCAGTGGAGCGTTCGGGTCGAGTATTGAACGGAGCTTGTTTACGGCAAGCGCCGCTGCCTGTGAAACATTCGGGACGTAGGTAGTTATCGTTGTGCTGTTAAGGGCAGCCTCGAGAGTTGCGTCATAGCCTGTGACTATGACCCGATTGGGGACATTGATGCCCTTTTCGGTAAGGCGGCGTGAAAGTCCGATGGCCATGTGGTCGCTTGCGCAGATCACAGCCTGTGGAATGGGAACCTTGCCCGAGATGATCCTGTCGGCGAGCTGTTCTCCGCCGCTGTACCAGAAATCACCGTAGAAAATGTTGTTTTCGTCAACAGTCAGACCGCGTGAGCTGTACTCATCCTTAAATCCGCCAAGACGGCTGTCTGAAACGGCATAGTCCTTCATTCCCGTGAGGAAATAGACCTTGTCGGGATCGCATTTATGAACATCAAGTATATGCCTTGTGATCTCGGAAAATGCGCTTCTGTCGTCTGTGTTTACAACGGGGTGATCCTTATAGGGATAATCGAGCAGAACGATAGGCTTGTTCGTTCTTGAATGAACGAGCTCCATTACCTCATCAAGGCGTTCGTAATGTTCATTCTCCGAAAGCAGTATAGGCGGAATAATAAGCCCGTCAAGCATATCAAAATTGATAAGCTCAAAAATGTTGAGTTCGCCTTTAAGATAGGGGGTGAAATAGTGGCAGACCTGTACAAGCGGAGAAAAGACAGCAACATCGTAATCATACCGTTGGCATTGTGCAAAGATGCCTTCAAGTATGCGATGCTGATATAGTCCTTCGGGGTTAGCTGTCAAAACCCCGATCAACCTTCTCTTAGCCATAGCCGCTCCTTTTTGATGTGTTTTGTTATTATATATAAAACGTTTACATTTCTCTTTACAATCTGAATACAATATTAACAAAATTATATTTATAATGCGTTATTATAGTGTGTAATTTCTGTTAACGCAGCTAAAAAATTACTGAAAACAGCGATTATTTGTGAAAAAATGCAATTGACAACTACCAAAAAGTATGATATATTAGCTTTGATGCATTCAAATGAGTGCGAAAATAAATCATTTTATCTTTTAGGAGAGGTAATTATTATGAAATTTTCAAAGCTTTTAAGCGCAGTAAGCGCAGCAGCAATTGCAGTATCCGCACTTGCTATCCCTTCTTCCGCAGAAGAGGTTTCCTACCACGCATATATCGGCGTTCAGTCTGCAAGCTACACATTCAGAAACGCTTGGAACGAACCTAACTACGGTCAGGGCGTTGTTTCCGACGACGGAATGGTTTACTTCGATCAGCTCACAGGTTGGGAAAACCCCGGCAACATCGCTGTAAACAAGGGCGGCGTTTTCACAGATGCAGAGATCACAGGCGACGGTACATACACAGTATCCGTAACTGATTTCGATTTCGGCGAGGATGAAACACTCAACCTTCTCTTCGTTTCCACAGATATCCCTCTTGAATCCGGCATCACATTCTCCGATGTCAAGGTTAAGATGGACGGCAACACAAAGTACACATTTGACGAAGCTTACCTCAACCCCGATGACAAGGAATATGTAAGCCCTATGTGCATCAACATCTGGAACGATGACCTTGGCAAGCAGGACGGACTTTTCGGCTACATGATGCCTGAGAATTCTATCGAGATCCAGTTCACAGTTTCCGGCACAGGCGTTGAAGCTGAAACAACAGAAGCTGAAACAGAAGCAGAAACAACTGCTGCAGAAACAGAGGCTTCCGAAGAGATCACAGAAGCTGAAACAGAAGCAGAAACAACTGCTGCAGAAACAGAAGCTGCTCCTGCTGACACACAGCCTGCAGAAGAATCTTCCTCCAACGTTGGTGTTATTATCGCTATAGTTGCTGCTGTTGTAGTTGTTGCAGTTGTAGTTGTTGTAGTTGTAAAGAAAAAGAACTAAAAAACGGATAAAAGAATAGAAAATTGATTCTTTCCGCCCGATATCGGAGTAATTCCGATGTCGGGCGGTTTTGTTAAATTTTACAAAAAAGATATGCTAATATTATATAATATTGTCATTGTTTTAACATCCCGAAAATGATATAATTTTAGATGTAATAGTAATACTTTGCATAACGCAAAGTGTAAACGATTGCAGAGCAGGTAGAAGTGTTCTGCACAATTCCCTAAGAAGGAGAGAGTATATGAAATTCAAGAAAATTGCAGCCGGAGTTCTTGCTCTGGCAATGGCTGCTTCATTCGCAGGATGCGGCGGCAGCACAAGCACCGACAGCGGCGCTGCAACATCCGCAAGCGCAGGCGCAGACAACGGCGGTGATGAAGCAACAGAAGGCGGCAACACATCCGCATCTTCGGACGGAGTTCCATCGTTCTCCGAGCTTTACGGCGATGAAACCATCCAGCTCACAGCTTACAGCCAGCTCGCTAACTATTCCGGCAAGCTCACAGGCTGGTTCGCAAAGATCTTAAAGGACAAGTTCAACTGCGAAATTACGATCATCCCCGAAGCTGACGGTGCGTTCGATACAAGAATGGAAGCCGGCAACCTCGGCGACCTCGTTGTTTTCGGTTCAACAGGTACAAACTATCAGAGAGCTGCTCTCGAAGGACTTCTCTTTGACTGGAATGAAGACGATATTCTCGACGATTACGGCCCTTATATAAAGGAACATATGCCTTACGCTATCCAGAACAACGCACAGCTCAGCGATTCCTTCGGCGCAGGCGAAACAGTTTACGGCATCGGTCACAACATCGCTACAAACCCCGAGGATCACGAAGCGTTCTTCTACACAATGGACGTTCGTTACGATCTTTATAAGGAACTCGGCTATCCCGAGGTCAATACATTGGATGACTTCTTCGATCTTATGGTAAGTATGAAGGAGATCTGCCCGACCGATGAAACAGGAAGCGAAACATACGCTACATCCCTCTGGCCCGACTGGGACGGAAACATGGTAATGTACGTCAAGGCATTTGCTACCTGCTATTATGGTCATGATGAAATGGGCTTCGGTCTTTATGATGTCCAGAACGGCAAATACTATGACGCTCGTGAACTGGACGGACCTTACATGAAGTCCCTCAAGTTCTTCAACAGACTCTATCAGGCAAACCTTCTTGACCCCGACTCCATGACACAGACCTATAACGAAATGGCTGAAAAGGTTACCGCAGGCGGTACATTCTTCTCCATCTTCGACTATTCCGGTTCTGCTCTCTATAACACAGAAGAACACCTCGAACAGGGCAAGGCAATGTATCCTGTTGTTCCGAAGGATGCAACTCCTCTCTGTTACGGTATGAACGTTCTCGGAAGCAACCGTGTATGGACTATCGGCTCAAAGACAGAATACCCCGAGCTTTGCATGGCTATCATCAACTACCTTGCAACTCCCGAAGGATATATGACATACTGGTACGGTCCGAAGGATCTTTGCTGGTACTATGACGAAGAAGGCAATACCTGCTTCACAGAATTCGGCGAAACCTGCTACAGAGATAAGAAGGGCACAAAGATGCCTGAAGAATGGGGCGGCGGTACATTCGATGAAGGCACATTCCAGGTAAACAACACAACTTGGACAAGAGATGCTTCCAACCCCGATTCCAACGGTGAAACATACAACTGTGAAAACTGGAAGAGCAGACGTTCTGACGCAACATACGATATTCTCAACGACTGGAGAGAATTCACAGGCTGCTACAATGCTCAGGAATATATGAACACTGTAAACTACAAGGTTTCACTTGCTACACCTTACTCCGAATCTGCACAGTCCGATGACCTCAAGGTTGTATGGCAGCAGATCGCAAAGTGCATCGTAGACTACTCCTGGAGAGCAGTTTACTCCAAGACTGATGACGAATTCGATAAGAACGTTGATGAAATGCTTGCAAAGTGCAAGGAATACGATCCCGACGATCAGTGCCTTAACTGGTGCCTTAACGAAGCAGCTCTCAGATGCTCTTACGATGATCAGGTAAGATAAGTTCTTGCAGAAAATAATATGATTTAAAGAAGCTTCCGTGAGAGCATCATTAATGATGTTCTGCGGAAGTTTTTTTGAGGTGAAAATATGCTAAACGAAAACCTTATAATGAAAATGGCAGAGTTCAACAAGGGCGATCCGAAAAGGATACAGCATTTTACAAAGGTTTATGAGTATGCTCACACTATCGGAACGCTTGAAAAAACGGATGAACAAACGCTGAAAATCCTTGATATTGCTTCAATAATGCACGATATTGGCATTCGTCCGAGCGAAGAGAAATACGGAAGCTGCAACGGAAAGCTGCAGGAGAAGGAAGGTCCCTTTTACGCGCGTGAAATGCTTAAAGCTTTCCCCGAAGTCACGTCGGAAGAAATGGAGAGAGTATGTTTTCTTATCGGGCATCATCATACATATACGTGCGTGGACGGTGTTGATTGGCAGATATTGCTTGAATCGGATTTTCTTGTAAATGCGTATGAGGACGGATTGGCAAAGGACAGCATAATTACATTCAGAGATAAGGTTTTTCGTACCGAAACGGGGATAAAAATGCTGAACATAATGTTCGGACTGTGAATTGGGAAAACTATGAATGACGACAGAAACGGAAATGATTTCTGATATTATTGGGAAAGTTTTGATGATGATATTCTATGTGTATTAGCAGGATATATCTATTGCAGAGTGAGTGGAATAAATATTTTTTAGTGAAATAAATGTGAAAATACTTGTAAAATAATTCTCTTTGTGGTAGAATATCCTTTATACGATAAATGATCTGAAAGGATGATATAAATGGCTAAAAGACCTATCGTGCCGATCACGCTTCTTACGGGATATCTCGGCGCAGGAAAAACCACACTTATAAACCACGTTCTGAATAATCAGGAGGGCTATAAAACCGCTGTTATCGTCAATGATATCGGTGAAGTGAATATTGACGCAGAGCTTATCCAGAAGGGCGGCGCAGTTACACAGAAGGATGATAACCTTGTTCCTCTTTCCAACGGCTGTATCTGCTGCACACTCAAGGTCGATCTTATGAACCAGATCACCGACCTTATCGAAACAGGCAAGTTCGACTATATCCTTATCGAAGCAAGCGGCATCTGCGAGCCTCTCCCGATCGCACAGTCGATCTCCGTTCTCGAAGGCAAGGTAGACAAGCGTTATCCTGCTATCTGCCGACTGGACAATATTGTCACTGTTGTTGACGCTCTCCGAATGGCAAGCGAATTCGGCTGCGGTGATGATCTTCTTGCCGATGATATCGGTGAAGAGGATATCGCAAACCTTCTTATCCAGCAGATCGAATTCTGCACAACTATTATCCTCAACAAGGTGGATAAGGTAACTCCCGATCAGCTCGGCAGAGTAAAAGCTATGATAAAGACCCTCCAGCCTAAAGCAAGAATTATCGAAGCAAGCTACGGCAAGGTCGCTGTTTCCGATATCCTTGATACAAAGTGCTATGATTTTGAAGAGGCTGTCACCTCCGCAGGCTGGGCAAAGGCTTATGAAGAGGGCGTTGACGAGAGTGAACACGAGCACGAGCATCATCATCACCACGATCATGATGAACACGACCACGACCATGAACATGAACATCACGATCATGACCACCACGACCACGATCACGATCACGATGAGCACGAGCATCATGAACACAAGTATGATGAATTCGGCAACTGCAGCTGCGGACATCACCACGACCACAACCACGAAGAGGGCGAAGCGGAAGAATATGGCATCGGTACCTTCGTTTACCGCCGCCGCAGACCGTTTGATCAGGACAAGCTCGGTGCATTTATCGAGAACTGGCCGAAGTCCGTTATCCGCTGCAAGGGTATGCTCTGGTTCTCCGATGACCGTGACAATGCTTACGTTTTTGAGCAGGCAGGCGTTCAGATCAATGCTACCGAGTCGGGCAAGTGGTTCGCATCCGCTCCCGAAAAGGAGAGAAAGCGTCTTCTCAAGCAGTATCCCGAGATCGCAGAGGACTGGGATGAGATCTACGGCGACCGTGAGATAAAGCTTGTATTTATCGGTCAGAAAATGGACAAGCACGGCATTATTGAAGCCCTTGACGCTTGCCTTGACGACTGATCGTCAAAAAAAATTTGTTATACCGCTTGACAACACCGAAAAATGTGATATAATAGTTTTTATAGAAGAAAAACCGATGATCAAGAGTAGTAGCCGCGATCAATTCGCTTTCAGAGAGCTGCGTTTGGTGGAAAGCAGTGCGTATATCCCGGTGAATGGACTTGTGAGGGTCGACTGAACGAGAGATCAAGTAGGAAGAACGATCAGCATACGTTATAATGCTTTGAGTGCGTCCGTTTTTTTCGGGCGAATCCGGGTGGTACCGCAGGATATAACAGTCTTGCCCCTTTGTATATTTGGGGCAAGGCTTTTTTTATTGTTTTTATAGTTTAAAACCGTGTGAAAGCGGTTGAATATATTTTTCTTATATATTTTTAAGGAGAGATGATTATGAAAATGAAAAAGATCCTTGCTGCAGCTATCGCAGCTGCAATGACGCTTGCTTTTGCAGGCTGTTCCTCCGCAAATACAGACGGTGGAAACGCTGCCGAGAAGGACAGCTATACCATCGGCGTTATCCAGTTCGGAAGCCATCCGTCACTTGATAACTGCTATCAGGGCATCGAGAACGTGCTCACAACAAGCGCTATCGCCGATAAGATCACTATCGACCGTCAGGACGGCAACTTCGACAGCGCAACCTGCGACTCTATTGCAAAGAACATGGCTTCAAAGAACTATGACCTCATCTTTGCTATTGCAACTCCTGCTGCAGTTTCCGCTTACTCCGCAACACAGAATTCACAGACTCCCGTAATTTTCACAGCTGTTTCCGACCCTGTTGCTGCAGGCCTTGTTGAGAGCCTTGACGCAGGTTCAAAGAACTGCATCGGTACATCCGATATCCTTGACCTTGAAGCACAGGTAGCTCTTATCCAGGCTCTCCAGCCCGATGTGAAGACTATCGGCGTTCTCTACACGACCTCCGAAGCAAACTCCGTTTCGCAGCTTGCAAAGCTTGAAGAGATCACAGCAGCGCTTGGCATCAAGGTTGAATCTCAGGGCGTTCAGGGTGCTGCAGATATCCCCCAGGCTGCTGCTTCACTCGCTGCAAAGGTAGACTGCATCAACAACTTCACCGATAACAACGTTGTAAGCAATCTTTCCGTTCTTCTTGAAAAGGCTAACGCTGCAAACATTCCCGTTTACGGCTCCGAGATCGAGCAGGTTATCAACGGATGCATCGCTTCTATCAGCCTTGACTACGTTGCGCTCGGCGAAAAGACAGCACAGATGGCACTTGACGTACTTAACGGAGCAGACCCCCAGACAATGCCCGTTGGAACTATCTCCGATGGTACTCCCGTTGTAAATACCGATGTTCTTGCACAGTTCGGCATTGAGCTTCCCGAAGCTTATGCAAACGCAGAAAAGGTAACAACAGGCGGTTCGGAAGAATAAATTATTACTGCGAAGCATATCGGCTTCGCAGCTTAAAGCAGCGGAAAAAGCTCCGCTGTTTTAAGCTGCGAAACAATCTTTTTTGTGTAAAAAACTTTTTCGGTTTATATACGGAGGATATTATGAACGTTATTCTGAATATTCTGATAGTAACTCTTGAAGAGGGACTTATGTATGCGCTTATGGCTCTCGGAGTTTACATCACTTACAGCATACTCGATTTCCCCGACCTTTCGGTAGACGGAACATTTCCGCTCGGAGCTATCCTTTCGGGGATACTTATAATGAACGGCGTAAACCCGTGGCTTTGTCTGCTCATTGCGTTCGGAGTGGGAATGGCTGCAGGAACGGTGACCGGACTGCTTCACGTTAAGCTGAAGATTCGTCCTCTGCTCTGCGGAATACTTATCTACACAGGCTGCCTTTCGATAAATCTTGTTATGCTGCTCAAAGGCACGGGCGGCAAGGCTATTGCGACATTTTTCAACAAGGACACAATCTTCAACAGCTCGATCGGTGCGCTTATCCCCGAGAATATCGGCGGATTTTATCTCCGAACAACGATCGTTTCACTTCTGCTTGTAGTTGTTTGCAAGATAATTCTGGATCTTTACCTTAAAACAAAATCGGGACTCCTTCTCCGTGCAACGGGCGACAATGAGAAGTTCGTAACTATGCTCGGTCAGGACAACGGCGTTTCAAAGATCCTCGGACTTGCGATTGGAAACGGCTTTGCTTCGCTCGCAGGTTCGGTCGTTGCGCAGTCAAAGGGTTCTGCCGATCAGCAGATGGGCGTCGGAATGGTCGTTCTTGCGCTTGCATCCGTTATTATCGGTCTGAGCGTGTTCAAAAAGGTCACATTTATGAAGGCGACAACGATGGTAATACTCGGCTCGGTGCTTTACAAGGGCTGTCTGTCGGTCGCACTTGCACTCGGTCTGCCTACGGAATACTTAAAGCTCCTTATGGCGCTTATTTTCACCGCTGCACTTGTTTTCAGCGACGGTTTCGGTTTAAAGGGAAGGAGGACGTCCGATGCTTCAGTTAAATAATATTGTTAAGACATTCAACAAGGGTACTGTTGACGAGAATACTCTTTTCGATAATTTCAGCTTCAATGTCAACAAGGGCGACTTCATTTCCGTTATCGGCTCAAACGGAAGCGGAAAGACTACGCTTCTCAATCTTACCTGCGGAACGATGCAGCCCGACAGCGGCTCGGTCATTTTTGAGGGCAAGGACATCACAAGGGTGAGCGAATACAAGCGAGCAAAGTTCATCGGCAGAGTTCTTCAGGATCCGAAAATGGGAACCTGCGGAAGCCTTACCATACTTGAAAATATGGCTCTTTCCGACAATAAGAACAAGCCCTACGGACTTTCTCCCGTAATAAACAAAAAGCGCGTCGACTATTACAAAACGCTGCTTGAACAGTGCGGAATGGGACTTGAAAACCGTATGGGCGTAAAGGTAGGCTCATTGAGCGGCGGTCAGCGTCAGGCACTTGCGCTTATTATTGCGACAATGACCGATATAAAAATGCTTATCCTCGATGAACATACCGCTGCGCTTGACCCGAAATCGTCCGAAACGCTTATGAAGATAACGGATAAGATCGTCAAGGAAAAGCAGCTTACAACGCTTATGGTTACGCATAATCTCCGTTTTGCGGTCGAATACGGAAACAGAATGGTAATGATGCACTCGGGAAATGCTGTAATGAATCTTTCCGAGGAGGAAAAGAAGCACACGAGCATTGATGATATCCTCGACAAATTCAATGAGATCAGCATCGAGGTCGGAAATTAAAAGATAACACGCTTATCGGTTCAAATACCAATAAGCGTGTTTATTATATACCCGTTTTCTTGATAACAACTCGGAAAACTCTCACTATTGACGAAACGGCGAAGATACCCATTGCAATAGCTCCTGCGGCGGCGAATGCGGCTGTACATTGGTCCGCGAAGCTTTGCATTTCTCCGTTTATCAGCGATATCATTGCCTGATATATCAGTTTTCCAGGGACAAGCGGAATTATCGCAACAACGAGGTACATATTCACGGGAACGTGAAGCCGCTTTGCGAGAAATTCGGAATAGACCGCTATTGAGCAGGTCGCAAGGAAATAGCAAAGAGCTTCGCTGCTGCCGCCAAGCTCGGCTGCGCTGAAAATGACCTGACTTATAACTCCGCCGACAGCCGAGGCAATGATGTGCCGAAATCGGATATTGAACTGTATGCCGAACGCTATTGACGCAATGAAGCTGTAAAGCGCAGGAAGCACTATATCATGTAATACATTCATAAAAATACACCTTTTGAGGGAAATTTATCTCGTCTGTTTGTCGGATTACCGTAGGGGCGGATCCCATATCCGCACAAATCTATATATCAAGCAATTTTGTCAAAACGGAAATTGCAAATGCCGCACCGACCGCCATTCCTGTGGCTGTGAGCAGTGCTTCTATGAGGGTGTAAAGTCCTGCAATGAAATCGCCTGCAATAAAATCACGCATACAGTTCGTTATGGTTATTCCGGGGACGAGCGTCATCGCTGCGCCGATTATAACGCTGTCATATTCGTTCGTAAGTCCGAAGTAATAGCATACAACCGCTGCTGCGGCGGTAAAAAGTGCGCATATCAGGCTGTTAAAGAACACGCTCGGGCGAACCTTTGTCACAGCTTTTTCGATGAGCGAGATCACTGCGGCGATAACACCGCCTGCGACAGCTTCACGCCAGCCGCCGCCGAAAAACAGAGCAAATGTTGCACCGATAACGGCGTAGCTCAACACAACGGCGTAAAAGGGGTAGGTCTTACGCTTTTTTATCTGCGAAATATAGTTATTGACGGTTGCAAAATCGGGCTTTTCCGAGCAGATGAACCGGGATAGGTTGTTTATCCTGTCAACACGGTCGAGGTTGTTTACCCTTGTGCGTGTGTTTCGGTGGGTCGTAAGGGGAGTGCCGTCCTCATCCTGTACGGTGATGATGATCGCAGGAGGAATGGCGAACACCTCGAACCGTTCGCCCTGCTTATAGCCGTATGCTTCGGCAATTCGGACAACGCTGTCCTCGACACGGTAGATCTCTGCGCCGTTTTCAAGCAGCATCATACCGATCTGCGATGTCAACGACAGTAATTCCTTGCTTGTCATATCAGATCACGAATCCTCCGTTTACAGAAATGGTTTCGCCCGTTATGAATGACGCTTTCGGCGAGGCGAGGAAAAGAGCTGTTTCGGCGATATCCTCGGGAGTGCCTATCCGTCCGAGGGGAGTTTCCTCTTTAAGTTCGTCCATTATTTCCTCGGAAATATTTCCGTTCATCTCTGTGGAGATGACTCCCGGGGCGATGGCGTTGACGGTTATTCCCGACGGTCCAAGCTCCTTTGCGAGCGCTTTTGTCATTCCGATAACGGCGGCTTTTGCGGCGGAATAATGCACTTCGCAGGAAGCTCCCGTTATTCCCCACATTGACGATATATTTATTATTCTGCCCGATTTTTTGTGTATCATATCGGGGAGAACGGACTGTATGCAGTTGTAAACGCCTTTTACGTCAACATCAAACATTCTGTCCCATTTTTCCTCGGTTATGTCGCAGAACATTATCTGCTCGGCAATGCCTGCGTTGTTTATCAGAACGTCAATGCTGCCGAAATGCTCTCTTGCAAAGGCGGTCATTTCGTCAACGGCTTTTCTGTCGGAAACGTCTGCGCAGAACGGGAGAGCTCTTCCGCCGAGCCTTGCGATTTCCTTACAGACCTCCTCCGATTTTTCCTTTGATTTAGTATAATTAACGATGACATCAGCACCGTTTTTTCCGAAAAGAAGTGCGCAGGCTCTTCCGATGCCCCTTGATGCGCCCGTGACGATAACTGTTTGTGACATAGTTTTCCGTTCCTTTCCGATGAACGATCTTGTGTGTTTATTATATTATAACAGAAGCTATGTTTTTTTTCAAGGAAAAACTTGAAATACTGACGTTTATTTGGTATAATTAATTATATTTTAAGGAGATGCACCTATAATGCGTAATTAATTATGCTATTATCAAAAATACATAAAACCCGTAATACATCGTTAGCACTATAATAATTACGCATTATACTAATTTTCTGTTTATCGGGAAGATAATTTGATTTGCAAATTGGAATTTTGAGGTGTAAAAAATGAAACGAACTTCATATTGGGACGAATCGCTGGACAAATATTGGGATAAAGCGCACGCCAAGAATCCGAATGATTATGAATCTGCGAGAATAATCATATATGCACCCGATGAAAGCAATCTTCATGAAATAACTCTTACCTGCATAAAAACTCTAAATTATAATGGGGCGTGGGATTTTGCCGTTGAGCACATTGACAAAGAAAATCTGAATATCATTACTTTTAAATATAACGGTACAATAACCGCTGCAGATGCAATTTCCAAGCTTAATTTTCATTGTAAATATACTATAAAATCTGAATGGGAATAGAGCAATAAATAAAAATTTGCTTCGCAACAGCCAACCTATTATTTACATAAACAAAGCGAAACGAGGGGGCGAACCTGCTGTGGGGCATCTCCGCAAATTCCCATTTATCAAACCGACTTTAAAGCTACATAGAAAAAATTGAGGCAATAAAATGAAATATGATTTTACAAAATGTGAGCTCTGCCCGAGAAGGTGCGGAGTCGACCGAACTCACGGAACGGGATTCTGCGGCGAGGGTGCGGAGCTTCGTGCTGCAAAAGCGTATCTCCACAAGTGGGAAGAACCCTGTTTATCGGGCGAAAACGGCGCAGGCACGATATTTTTTTCAGGCTGCAGCTTAAAGTGTGTATTCTGTCAGAATTATAAAATATCATCGGAAAACTGTGGCAAAGTTATAACCGTGCAGCGTCTTGGAGAGATATTTCTTGAGCTGCAGGAAAAAGGTGCGCAGAACATAGAGCTTGTCAGTCCGACGCATTTCGTTCCGCAGATCATTTCGGCACTTGATCTTGTCAAAGGCAGGCTGAATGTTCCGATAGTTTACAACACAGGCGGATATGAGCGTGTTGAAACGCTGAAAATGCTGGATGGATATGTTGATATTTTTTTGCCCGATTTTAAGTATCATAATAATGAGATCGCATGGAAGTATTCGGGCGCAGGGGATTATTTTGAGGTCGTATGTGCGGCAATTGACGAGATGCTGCGTCAGGTCGGCGCAGCGGAATTTGATGAAAACGGCATGATGAAAAGGGGAGTTATCATCCGTCACCTTACTTTGCCGAATCATCGTCACGATTCGATCGCAGTTCTTGAGGAGATAGCTTCGCGATGGGGGACGGAGAATATTCTTTTAAGCCTTATGAGCCAGTACACGCCGTTTTTCCGCAGCTCGGAGTTCCCCGAGATCTCGCGCAGGATAAGCACATTTGAATATAATTCCGTGCTGAAAAGGGCGGAGGAGCTTGGTTTCAAAGGCTTTATGCAGGAAAGATCGTCGGCAAAGGAAGAATACACGCCCGATTTTGATCTTCAAGGGATAAAAAAAGCATGAAAAAAGCAGCTGACGACCTGACAGCTGCTTTGATTTATATTAAGTTTGGCACGAAGCCTTTAAATGTTCTGGTGGACTCACTCCGTTTCTTCAGATTTCTTTTAAACCATGTGATCTGAGAACATTTTTCATAAAACACCACTCACTTTCATTAAGTTAGAGTAGTTTTTATCGCTTCATTGGACTTTACCTCCTGAAATTTCTGATTGCTTTATCCATTCTTACAAGCTTCCACATAAGCGGACACTCCTTTAATTTTGATGGAATCGGCATTTTAGAAAGTCAGTGCATTGGATCTCACTCCTATTTTTCAGAATTTTTGAGAAGTCCTATATATTACCATTTGTGATCTCTTCTTTTCTTTTTGGATTTTTTCTGATCTCCCGTCCTTGCGGACTTCGCTAACCTAACCTGTCGGACTCACTCCCTTGCGGTTTTATCAGATATTTTCATCATGGAAACGACGTTTCAGATTTTTCATAATGCATCGCTCCTTTATTATCAGATTTTGTCCTATGCGTTATTAACGCGAAGCTGAATTATCCGGTGGTCTCACTCCAATCTTTCAGATGTATAAATACCTCGTCAAAATTTTCATACGACTTCACTTCTTTCAGATAAGTCTTCGATCAGCTTTTGAAATTTACTGCATTGGTATTCGACCTTTCTGTGAAAATATGTCAGTAAATTTTATGCTCCATTGGAATCACCTTTCACAATTATTGCCTTTTATGTAAAGCCTTAAGGCGTAAACACTCTCTTCGTCTTAAGAGTACCCCTCGGTTGGAGAAGCTTCGGGATCCTGCGAAAGGATATAAAAAATCCGTATATCCCATGCTGAAACTTTTGAGATATGCGGCGTAGCTTTTTGCTTTTAAGTTTTTAATTCGATACACTATCGTGTCGGAGTGAAACAATCTGTGTTTTACATTTAAACTCCGCTGTATGCTTCTTAAAAGGTCATTATGCACGAGCCGCAAAAGGTACTCTCTAAAGACTGCTCTTCAATTAATTCCATCGGACTCGCCCTTCCTTTCCAAGCGTTATTTTCGTTTTCCTGATATTCGTTCGGGATCCTGCATCGTTTGAAGGCTTTGACTGATTCCCGGCGAATTATCTTTGAATGCTTTAGGTTAGAGTATTTAGTGTTCCTTTGTTTTCACCTTTTCTCTTTCCTTGAATATAATATACCATATCGTTTAGCAAAAGTCAACAGTTTTTCTCTAAAAATAATGATATATTTTGTGCTGATTTTTTATATATTTTACATATTGACATTTTGACGGTGTTGTAGTACAATAAAAATGTTGAGTGCTGATTTTGCAGCAGACGTTTTATGTATATATAAAGGAGGCAGCATTATGGCAGAAGAATTTGACATGGATTTAGGTACTGACATCTACACCCTCGTTGACGAAGACGGCGTAGAGCAGACTTTTGAAAAGATCGATGAAATGGACGTTGGCGACGATCACTACTATGCCCTCGTTCCTTATTATGAAGATCCCACAAAGGAGATAGAGGCTGATACGGAGCTTGTTGTTCTCAAGTCTGAATACGATGAAAACAACGACGAAATCCTCGCTACTATTGACAGCGATGAAGAGTATGAGCGCATCGGAAATATGTTCCTTGAAAGGCTCAATGATATGTACGAATAATTTTCCGAAAATTTCTATTGATTTTTTCAGAACGATGTGTTATAATAATGTCAGGTAAATAAAGTGACTACTGCTTTGACCGATAAAGTGTGTTTTTATAATCCAACACATTATTAAAGGGATTCAGACTCCGGCAGCGGATTGCAGACCTCCCGCCACATTAGATGTGTGGAGCCACGGACGCAGGGAGCGTGAAACTGTTGGGCTGTTGCCCACCTGCTTGAGTGCGGGTTTTATGCTTCACATGGCGGCAAGGCGGTTCACATTAAAAACAAAGCGCATATTCTTCGGGATGTGCGCTTTCTTTTTTGTGCAGTTATTTGTTGGTATGGGTTCAGAATTGGAAAATCGCCTTTGGATAACGTACTTGTTGTATCGGTTTAGTGCGGCATTGTGAAAAATGTGCACAAAAGTGGAAAAAGTGTCGAAATAAGTAATAAAAACATAGAATAAGCAAAAAGCTATTGACAAACCGAAAGAAAAGTGATAATATA
>JBJEQP010000015.1:0-25109 GCA_051881815.1 Oscillospiraceae bacterium
TTATTATACCATATTTTGTCGATTTTGTCTATAGTTTAATTGGTGTTTAGTATTAATTATTATAAAATTTTAATGTTGTTTAGTATAAAACAAAACGGCAGAAATCCTCATTCTGCCGTAAATAGTTTTATGCGTTTGGATTAACGATCTGACGCCAGTCGAGGTCGCCTCTTTCAAGAGCGTGGATAAGCGCCTCTGCCGTAGCAATATTGGTCGCAACGGGGATATTGTGAACATCACAAAGTCTTAAAAGGTTCATTTCGTTCGGCTCATGCGGCTTCGGAGAAAGCGGATCTCTGAAAAACAAAAGCAGGTCGATCTCATTGCAGGAAATTCGCGCACAAATCTGCTGATCGCCGCCCTGTGAACCGCTGAGATAGTTCTTTATGTTGAGTCCTGTTGCCTGGGAAACCATCTTGCCCGTTGTTCCTGTTGCGCATATATTATGTTTTGAAAGAATTCCGCAGTAAGCAATGCAGAATTGTACAAGTAATTCTTTTTTAGAGTCGTGTGCAATAAGTGCGATATTCATTGACCGAAACTCCCCTTCTTTAAATTATTTCCAAGACTGTGATATTTTGTATAGCAGATCGTTATCTTTAGAGTTCCCCTTTTACTGAACCAGCATCTTGAAGCTGAGCGGAACATCCTCACCCTTTATACGGCGTGAGATAGCGTCGAACGCCTTGAATGCATTTGAACCCGACGGGAGCGGAATACCCTTTCCTGTCGAGATAACAACAGCATCATCGTTCGGTATAACGCCGATAAGCTGAACGCCGACAGTATCAATGATATCGTCAAGATCCTTAATGATATCCGACTGGAATATCTCGGGGTCGATCTTGTTGATGATAAGGCGCTGCTTCTTGTTGCCTCTCTTGTAGAACTCGTCAGACATTGCACGGGCGTCACGAACGCAGATCGGGTCGGGAGTCGTGTTGATGAGGATAAGATCGGACTGCTCAACAACATCGAAAACGCTTTCATTTGTACCTGCGGAGGTATCAACGATTATGTATTCGTAATACTTTCTCATTTCCTCGCAGATGCGCTTGATCGTTGCAGCGTCAACCTTGGAGAACGGATCCTCCGGCGCACATACAAGGCTGAGGTTGGAAGCGATCTTGACCGGAGTGGTAGCCTGATAAACATCGACTTCGCCTGAAATTACCGAACCGAGGTCATATTTTACCTCGTCCTTTACGCCAAGCATGATATCAAGGCAGCGAAGGCCGAAGTCAAGTTCTATGATAAGGGTTCTGTGACCCTGTTTAGCAAGAGCAAAACCAAGCTCGGCACAGATAGAGGATTTACCGGTACCGCCTTTACCGGATGTTATAGCAATGATTTTAGACATAAAAACACCTTCCTGTAACAGACATAAACACAAGCCGCACGGTTCTTATGCGCATACGGCTATCAATTATTTATATTGTATCACACTTTTGGCAAAACTCCAAGTGTTTTTTTATTAATCTGCACATTTTTGTCAAGTTAGCTTGTATTTTTGCATTCCTTTTGTTGATTTTGCACATATAAAAATTGCACACTATTTAATATCAGTGTGCAAATTTTTAAATTATTGAACCGCAGGTGCAGTGCCGTCATAGGAAGTCGTTACAACCGTTTCGGCAGGTGCATTTTCGCCGATGCCTGCAAGCAGTGCGGCTCTTTCTTCATCTGTAAGAACATTCGGGGAAACTACTTTGTAATTCTTGTTGAAATAAGCTTCGATGAGCTGGCGTATCATGAATTTCGAGTATTCGCCGTGTTCGACAAATCCCGAAAATGCGATGACGGGATCCTCCGAGGGATAAAAGCCGATGAACGAAGACCCCGTATCTTCCGCAGAAGTCATCTGAGGAGTACCGGTTTTTATTGCCGCCTGCTGCGGAAGCTCGGAAAGAAGATAATTCGTGTAATAATCCTTGACCGCAGGATAAGAATACGGAACAAAGTTTGCGGCATTTTCCATACCCTTTATTATATTGTCAAACGTTACGCCCGTTTCATCGGGAACGTTCGCCGCAACGGTCGGCTGCGTCTTGATAACGAGCTTTTCCAAATTATATGTGTAAACGCTGTCCACAACGTAGGGCTTGTAGCGTGTGCCGCGGTTTGCGATAGTGTTCGCGAGCATTGCAAGCTGCAGCGGAGTTGCGTATGTTTCCGACTGTCCGATAGAAGCCTGAACAACAAGTCCTGCCTGCCATTCAAGGCGGCGTTCCCGGAAGCTTTCGGGCGTTGCGAAATAGCCTGCCATATCACCCGTTTCAAGACCCGTGTTCTGACCGAAGCCGTAAAGCTTTGCATAGTCTGCAAGGCGGTCGATGCCGAGCAGTCTGCCAGTTTCGTAGAAGAAGATGTTGCAGGATTTCTCGATAGCCGTTACAACGTTTATCCTGCCGTGATAACCCGTGCATTTCGGCTGATAGTCCTCCCAGTAGGTGTAGACCTTGTTGCAGGAGATGAACGTGTTCGGAGATATTACCCCCTCGTTGAGTCCTGCCGTTGCCGTGACCGTCTTAAAGGTCGAACCGGGGCGGTAAAGCCCCGAGGTCGCACGGTTAATGAGCGGAGAATTCTCTCCGTTTGCAACAGCGGAATAGTTGTTGAGATAATCGTTGATGTTATAGGTCGGAGAAGTCGCAGCTGCGATAAGAGCGCCCGTCCTTGCGTCCGTTACAACGATAGCTCCGGCATTTGCATTTTCACCCTTTTTGTCCTTTGAGGTCTGATTCTGCAGCCATGTAATATGGTTTTCAAGTATCTGCTGGACCTTGTGCTGATAATCCATATCTATCGTAAGCTTTACGGTATTTCCGGGAACGGTTTCTTTTGTTATCGTATCGGAAGAAACAATGCCGTTTAAAAGCTCAAGCTCACGAGTGCCCATTTCTCCTCGCAGCTGACTTTCCATAGCCTTTTCAACGCCGCTCTTGCCGAGGACGTCATTGAGCATATAGCCGCTTTCTTTTAGCGTTTCATATTCCTCTGCGTTTATCGAACCGACCGTTCCGACAAGATGCGGAGCATAGTTGTTTTCCTCGTAAACTCGGATAGCCTCTTCGACAACGTCCATTCCCTCAAGCTCAAACGCCGCTTCCTTCAGCTTCACAACGCTTGCCATGGGAACATCCTCTGCGAGCGTGTAGCGGTTTGCCAGCGAGAAGCTGCGTACAACCATTTCATAGCGGATGCCGACAATTATCCTTTTCTGCCGAACGGTATAGGAATCATCGACCTTGTAAAGCGCAAGCATCGCTTCGATACATTCCTCCGCAGTCGCATAGGGCTGCACGGATATGTTTTTGCGAAGCTTTGCAATGTCCGAATCACGCATTTCAAGAAAGCTGTACGGCGCAGTGCGGCTTATCGGCAGAGATTCGTTCCATTCAACTCCATCCTCGTCAAGTATCTCCGCAATGCGCAGGATTATCCTGTTTATCTCCTGCACATCGGAGGAAAGGAACGCCTTTTCAAGTATTACATTGTAGCCGACCTTGTTGCTTACAACGGCTTTTCCCGAAGCGTCAACGATCTCTCCTCGGGGTGCGTTTATATCCTGCGTGACGGTTCGTGTGCTTTTTGCCTGTTCAAGATATTTTTCACCGTCAACGATCTGCATTTTCATCAGCGCAAGAGCGCACATCGACATTGCAAGCAGCACAAATGCTATCAGTATGATCGTTCTGATCTTTTTTGCTATTGAAGCGAAATTCATATTTATTCTCTCACAATATTTTCGGATTTTTCCTCAACATAGGTCTCCTTGATGACTCCGAGCTGTGACGACAAGAAGCGTATGAGCGGATAAAACACCGCCGAAGCTATGACCGTGAAGATCATAACAGGCACTATCTCATGCAGATATATAGCACCTCTGTCATCATATCCCCATATAGAGTAGTAAAAAATATATCGAAGACCCGTCTGTATAAACGCGGTCGCAGCGGTCAGCGCAAGAACGTTGACAATATGCCGCCTCATTATAAAATAAAAAAGCAGCGAGGTCATAAGACAGCACATAGTAAGTATAACACCGTTAAGACCGACTATCGTCCCTTCCGCAGCGTCAAGCATCAGTCCCGCAAGACAGCCAAGTATCGCAGAGTTGAACGGATCCTCAAAAACAGCGATACATATCGCCGTCGCCACAATAAAAAGCGGCATCCTGTGGATGGACGACATCGTTGTCATAATGATATATTCGATAAAAAGCAGCAGAAAATATATTGTCCAGCGAAGAACCGCACGGATCTTTTCCTTCCGCCTTTTTATATCAATGTTCAAAATGCAGCCTCCTTAAACCGAGTGTCGTAAAGATGATTTTTTCGGTTCCAACACTCCCCTGCAAATTACTCAAGAGGGTTCCCATTTATGCAGAGTGTCATTAATAAGTATCTGCCGTTACCGTGCCGACAGCTTTAAGTTCTTCGTACACTACCCTGCGAATTACCCAAGGGGGTTCCCCTTTTTCTTACCTTCAAATTCCGTCACAACGAATACCGTACTGACAGAGAAAGGATCGGATGCAGGCTTGATAAGAGCATATTTTGAAAGCCCGCTGTCCTCCATAACGATCTTTTCGACCGTTCCGACAAGCTGGCCCGACGGGAAGGTCTCACTTCCCGATGTGAAAATGATATCGCCGAGCATTATTTCAGCCGATTTGTCAATATAGCTCATTTTGCAGAGTCCGTCCTGAACGAATTCATAATCGCCTTCAAGAATACCTGCAGCCTTCGTGCGAAGAACGGTAACTCCCACCGCAGATTTCGGGGAAAGCAGAGTCCTCACCCTCGATGTGCTCTCCGAAACATCGTAGCAAGTGCCGATAAGTCCCTGTGAAGTGATAACGGGATCGTTGGGCGAGATGCCGTCCTTGCTGCCCTTGTCGATCGTAAAAGAGCCGTAAGGGTCGTTCGCCGTCCTTGCAATTACCGTGCACGGCGAGGAGAAAACAAAGCTCTCGTTGTCCTCTTTGAGCTGTAAAAGCTGTTTCAGCTCGGAATTTTCCGTCTGAATTTTATCATAGTCAATGATCTCGTTGTAAAGCTGATTAAGTCGCTCACGAAGCTGCTCGTTTTCATCACGGTATTTTTTTGCGTTCGCAAGCGTGTCGATCGTGTCCGAAACGGAGCGTGAGATCGATGTTGAAGCCTTCTGAAAGGGCTCCGTTATCGCATCAAAAATTGATACTCCCATTATAGCATATCCGCCCGTTGTAAGGGAGTATATCATAAAGCCTATAAGAACGGCAATGACCGCCGCAATTATCTTAAATTTTGTCGATTTAAAAAAATCCCTCACATTATCATCTCCCTTATGCCATAAAATAAGAGTACTCCGAAAAAAGGCGGATAGATCTATCCGCCCCTTTATTCGTGTTTTTTTGATCCGTTTTATCAATAATACTTTGAATCGTCGTTGAGAACTTCGTGAAGCTTGTCAATATCCTCGAGCACCTTGCCTGTGCCGTCAGCAACGCAGTCAAGCGGAGAATCCGCAATGTTTACGGGCATACCCGTTTCCTTGTTGATAAGCTTGTCAAGTCCTCTGATAAGAGCACCGCCGCCTGCGAGCGTGATACCCTGGTCAATGATGTCGGCAGCAAGCTCCGGAGGAGTCTTTTCAAGCGTAACCTTGATAGCTTCAATAACGTGAGAAAGAGGTTCTGCAAGAGCTTCTCTTATCTCTGCCGAGGTAACGGTGATGTTTTCGGGCAGACCGTTGAGAAGGTTGCGTCCCTTTATTTCCATATCGGTTTCCTGCTCCATAGGGAATGCGGAACCGATAGCGATCTTTACATTTTCGGCGGTTCTTTCACCGATGAGGAGATTGTATTTTTTCTTGATGTAGTTGATGATAGCTGTGTCGAATGCGTCGCCTGCGATCCTTACGGAACGGGATGTTACGATGCCGCCGAGTGATATAACAGCAACCTCGGAAGTACCGCCGCCGATGTCAACGATCATAGAACCCTGCGGTTCGGAAACGGGAAGACCTGCGCCGATTGCTGCAGCCATAGGCTCTTCAATTATGTTTACACGCTTTGCGCCCGAGTTTTCGGTCGCTTCCTTAACAGCACGGCGTTCAACAGCTGTGATGCCGGAAGGAATACAGATAACAACTCTTGCCTTTGTGAAGAAGGAACCCTTGAGAGCCTTGCTGATAAATTCCTGAAGCATTGTCGTTGTCATTTCAAAATCAGCGATAACGCCGTCCTTGAGCGGACGAACAGCAACGATCGATCCGGGAGTACGTCCGATAACGTCCTTTGCCTCCTGACCGACATATTTAGCTCTGTCCGTGCGAGTGTCAACAGCAACAACGGACGGTTCTCTTATAATGATGCCCTTGCCCTTCATGTAAACGAGGGTGTTGGCAGTTCCGAGGTCAATACCGATATCTTTAGTAAACATTTTTATCCTCCATAACATTATTTTTATCCGATAAAGCCGACTTATCGGCGCTTGTTTTATGTACAAATCCGCATATAACGGCACTTATACTAATATTATACCACCATAAAACGCAGTCTACAACACTTTTTTTCATGGTTTTTTTCAATTTTCGCATTTTTGGCTTTGTGAATAACACATAAATTTCGGAGAAAAAAATTTTAGTGCATTTTTACTAATGAGAGATATTCAACAATGAATAACAAACCCCGATAATTTATTTGACCATATAGAAAATCGGCGCATATCATGACAAACAAAACATGATATACACCGATATTGTTTATTGTGTTTTCAAATCAAGCAAATCTTATCGTTCCGGAGCTTATGGCTTTTTCTTCGCCGTCGTCGCAGCGGACGAGCAGTCTGCACTTTTCATCTATGCCGTAACAATCTGCAGTGAACATATCTTCACCCTGCGTAATGACGATCCTTCTGCCGATTACATTTGAACGGCTGACATATTCCTTCATGAACTCGCCGCTGTCGATATTGTCAAGCTGCTCTTCAAGGCAGTTAAGCATCTCTGCGGCAAGCTGATTTCTCGAAACGTTATGGTTTATCTCCATTTTTATCGACGTTGCAACGTTTGCAAGTTCTTCGGGGAACGATGAATTCTGAACGTTTACGCCTATTCCTATTACCGCATATTCAAGTCCGCCCTGCTCGACATCGACCGAAGCCTCGGTAAGGATGCCGCACACCTTTTTATCGTTGATATAAATGTCGTTTACCCACTTGATCTTGCACTCAACCTCGGGCGCAACTCTCTCGATCGCCTGTGCAACGGCAACCGCCGCGCAGCTTGTAACAAGCAGAGAGCTGTCTATTGAGAGCTTCGGTCTGATAATAACGCTCATATAAACGCCCATGCCGAGCGGCGAATGGAACTTCCGTCCGAGTCTTCCCTTTCCGCCCGTTTGTATCTCTGCGATAACGGTCGTACCGTGTACAGCGCCGTAATGAGCGGCTTCCTTTGTGAATGAATTTGTCGAATCTATCTCACGGTATATATCAAGCTTTCTTCCGAGAGCTTTCGTTTTAAGATATGGTCTCATTGCCTGTTCATTGAGAAGATCGTTCGATTCCTCAAGGCAATATCCTCGGTTTGTCACAGCCGAAATTGAATACCCCTCGCTTCGGAGCACGTTCACAGCCTTCCATACTGCGCCTCTTGTAACTCCTACCGTATTTGAGATCTTTGTGCCTGAAACTGTTTTGCCTTTGTTTGCCTCCAGAACGGCAAGCACCCTGTCTTTTAATGCCATTTTTTACTCCCTTTAATATACAGGAAAGCTCCAAAAGCTATTCCTGCTTATTATTAATATTATACTGTAACAGTATGAACTATTCTATCACAAATAATGTACTAAATCATAATATAGAGTAAATGGATTTACGAATTGCTGATCAATCAGCGTTCCTTTGGAGTGTGTGCTATCAGATCATGCCGGGATTTAATGATATTTTTCGTCTTCTGCTTCTTGTCGTTGCCGTGACCTCGGACGGCTTCTGCGCAGCGTTCGGACTGGGTGCGTCGGGGATAATCATTCCGCCGAAGTCGGCAGCCGTGATAAGTGCGTCGGGCGCAGCTTTTCTGACCATATCTGCAGCACTGGGCGGCACGGTGGTAAGCCTTATCCCGAGTGGAGTATGTTCGGTGATATCGAGCGTTATACTTGCGCTTCTCGGACTGTTCAACATCTTTCACAAGGCATTTGAAAAGCTTTCCTGCAAGCTGCCCGAGAACTCACGTTTCAGAGTGTGCCTATCGGATGAAGCCGCCGATTCCGACCGTTCGAAGGACATTTCCTGCAAGGAAGCGCTTGTCCTTTCGGCTGCACTTTCCGCCGATTCGCTCGCCGCAGGGCTCGGAGCAGGCTTGGGTGCCGTTCCGATGCTGCCGATCGCACTTTTATCCTTTGTGACAGGGTTTGTTTTCGTTGTAACGGCGAATAAGCTCGGGAAGAAGGCTTCGTCCAACAAAAAACTCGACCTTCGGGGATTATGCGGAGCTTTGCTTATAATTTTTGCAATAATAAACCTTTGAGCAATGCGTAATTCGTAATGCGGAATTCGGATTTTTTATATTCCGCAAATTAATTTAATTAAACCGTTGGGGCGGATTCCATATCCGCCCGTCTATAAAATAAACCTGTTTTCATTGGAAATAGTTCCGTTAAAAACAGGTTTGTTTTTTCGCGTGGGACGGGTAATCCGTTCCAAACAGAAAATTCATCATAATTTCGGCGAAACGGGCGGATATGGAATCCGCCCCTACAGAGTTAAATTTCTTTTTCCGAATAATCTACTCCTGCTTCATCAAGTAATTGCTTTGTTTCGGCATAGAATCTTTTTGTGGACGGCGAAGCCGAATCATCATATTTTGCCATTGCATCTTTAAAGTATGCCGCAGCCTTTTCTTTGTCACCCAGATGACAAAAAAGCTTTGCATAGGAAATAGAACAGGTTTTGTTGCTTGAATCACGCATTTTTTCTATGCTTTTATCGGTTTCAGCCGCCATATTGAGCAATTCACGATAAAAATCATATATCTCAATTGCCTTTGCATAGTCTTTTTTTATCGTATAATAGCTGGAATATGCTGCAAGAAATCCTATTTTATAGATAACTCTCGGATTATTCCACTCATTCCGAATCAAAAGCTCCGAATTATCCTCAAACGACCGCAAATAACTATCGTTATCGTCCTTGAAATCAAAATATCCAAGCTCTAAATTTATCTTACAAGCTGCTTGTGCATCGTTGGACGGTTTAAAGCTTTTTGCCTGCCGATAAAGCTCGTCTGCTTTTTCCGGCATATTCATTTCAACATAGTAACCCATCAAGCTGCCGGCAGAAATTATCCATACTTCGCCCTTGGATTTTTTTAAACGTTCTTCCAAAAGAATTATTTTTCTTTTTGTATCGGAGCAATTCAATTCTTTATAAAATTTTGTGTCGGAAAAGGAACGCAGTACCCTGAAAATAGAAGTGTTTCCAAAATGCGAACCGCTGATAATAGTTGTCCCGACAAACAAATAGACAATATCAAGAATAATTATCAGCGCTGACCAAGCCAACCCTCTTAATTGATCGGCTCTTAAAATAAGGAGCATCGGTATCAACTCCAATACGCAAATCACAAACAAACTTACAAGAAATCTGTTCGTACGTTTGGCGAGCTTTTTCTGATCCGCTTTCTCCCTTTCGACCGCCTGTTCAAGTATTTCGTGCGTTATTTCTATCATAGTCCATACCCCTTTTATACTAATATCAAATCGTTCTATAGACAAAGCCGACAGATAGAATAATCCAAGTAGGTAAACTTGTTTACCTTGGAGGGCGACCGCAGGCAGGCTGCCGCCTGTCAAGGGAGCTTGACGCAGAATTGGATTATTATATCCGAGGATTTAGTCTTACGGTTGATTTGATATTAGTATTACGTCAATTTTTTGAAAAAATCGCAGCGTATAACTATTGATAATATACGCTGCGAACATAATAATTACTTGCTGAATGCCTTGATAGATTCTTCGATCTTTGCCATTTTTTCAAGTGCCTTTGCAAGCTTTGCCTTTTCGGCTTCGACCTGCTGCTGCGGTGCTTTTGCAAGGAAGCCCTGATTGTTGAGCTTGCCCTGTGAGAAGTCGATATCCTTCTGTACGGTCTTCTTCTCCTTGTCAAGTCTTGCAAGCTCCTTTTCCTTATCGACAAGCTGATCGAGAGGGATAAAGATTCTTGCGCTGTCGGTAACGACTGTTACAGCGTCGGGCATATCAACCTTTTCTGCGATCTCGATATCGGATGCGGACGCAAGGCGTTCAAAGAAAAGTCTGCCCTGCTCGAAGGTCTCCTTTTCGGCGGTTTCGATGTGAAGCGCAGCCTTTACGGACGGCGGAACGTTCATCTCTGCTCTGCGGTTTCTTACAGCCTTGATAGCGGTAATGATCTTCTCAAAGCTTACCTCGTCGGCAGCAAAGTCAAGTGCGCTGTCATATACGGGGAAGTCGGAGAGCATGATCGCACCCTCGCCCTCGCAGAGAGTCTGCCATATCTCCTCGGTGATGAACGGCATAAACGGATGGAGAAGCTTGAGCATTCCCTTCATTACCCAAACGAGTACCTGCTGTGCTGTTTCTGCCGTTTCGCCGCCTGCCTGTATTCTCGGCTTTGTAAGCTCGATATACCAGTCGCAGTAAACGTCCCAGATAAAGTCATAGAGCTTTGATACGGCAACGCCGAGCTCGAAGCTTTCGAGGTTCTGGTTTACTTCCTTTGCAAGCGTATTGAACTTGCTCACTACCCACTTGTCCTCAACGTTGAGGTTCTCGGGAAGTCCATTTGACTTAAAGTCATCGGGAAGATTCATCATAATGAAGCGTGAAGCGTTCCAGAGCTTGTTTGCGAAGTTACGGGAAGCCTTGACCTTGTCTTCCATATAACGCATATCATTTCCGGGAGCGTTGCCCGTTGCAAGCATGAAACGGAGTGCGTCTGCGCCGTACTTGTCGATCTCTTCAAGCGGATCAACGCCGTTTCCGAGCGACTTGGACATCTTTCTGCCCTGTGAATCTCTTACAAGACCGTGGATAAGGACCGTATCGAACGGAACCTCGCCTGTGTGTTCAAGTCCGCTGAACATCATTCTGATTACCCAGAAGAAGATGATATCATAGCCCGTTACGAGCGTATTTGTAGGATAGAAGTACTTGAGGTCTTCGGTCTTTTCCGGCCAGCCGAGTGTTGAGAACGGCCAGAGTGCCGAGCTGAACCATGTATCGAGCGTATCGCCGTCCTGACGCATAGGCTTTCCGCACTTCGGACAAACTGCGCTGTTTTCCTTTGTTACGACCATTTCGCCGCAGTCGTCGCAGTAGAACGCAGGAATCTGATGTCCCCACCAAACCTGACGGGAGATGCACCAGTCCTTGATATTTTCAAGCCAATGATAGTATATCTTGTCGAAGCGCTCGGGAACGAACTTTGTCTTGCCTGTTTTTACAGCGTCGATAGCAGGCTTTGCGAGCGGTTCCATCTTTACGAACCACTGTGTTGAAACTCTCGGTTCAACGGTCGTTCCGCAGCGGTAGCAAACACCGACATTATGGTTGTAATCCTCAACCTTGATAAGAGCACCCTCTGCTTCAAGGTCGGCAACGATAGCCTTTCTTGCTTCGTATCTGTCCATACCTGCATACTTCGGGTAGTCGTCGGTGATCTTTGCATCCTCGGTGAGAACATTGATAACGGGGAGCTTGTGGCGAAGACCAACTTCAAAGTCGTTGGGGTCATGTGCAGGAGTGATCTTTACAACGCCTGTACCGAAGTCCATTTCAACGTAGTCATCGGCAACGATAGGTATCTCACGGTGAACGATCGGGAGGATAACTGTCTTGCCGACAAAATCCTTGTAGCGCTCATCTGCAGGATTTACAGCAACAGCCGTATCGCCGAGGAGTGTTTCGGGACGGGTAGTTGCAAGCTCGATATAGCCGCTGCCGTCGGAGAGCGGATAGCGAAGGTGCCAGAAATGACCTGCCTGATCCTCGTAGTTTACTTCCGCATCGGAAATAGAGGTCTTGCAGTGAGGACACCAGTTGATTATCCTCTCACCTCTGTATATAAGTCCCTTGTTATAAAGGTTTACGAACACCTCACGGACAGCCTTGTTGCAGCCTTCGTCCATTGTAAAGCGTTCTCTTGACCAGTCGCAGGAGCAGCCGAGCTTTTTGAGCTGTTCAACGATCCTTCCGCCGAACTTTTCCTTCCATGCCCATGCTCTTTCCATGAATGCTTCTCTGCCGATCTGCTCTTTGGTAAGACCCTCTTCAGCCATAGCTGCAACGATCTTTGCTTCTGTTGCGATAGCTGCGTGGTCGGTGCCGGGGAGCCAGAGTGCGGAGTAGCCCCTCATACGCTTCCAGCGGATAAGGATGTCCTGGAGCGTTTCATCAAGTGCGTGTCCCATGTGGAGCTGACCGGTGATGTTCGGAGGGGGGATAACGATCGTGTACGGTTCCTTCTTCGGATCGACGCTTGCCTTAAAGCATTCGTTATCCATCCAGTATTTATAAATTTTGTCCTCTACCTCGCCGGGTTCGTAGAGCTTCGGAAGCTCTCTTTTCATAATTGTATTCCTCCATTCAGATTTGCTGCGAAAAATTCTTTTTCAAATATATCGCATTTATATCATATAACATTATGCCATAAAAAAGCTTTCCCGTCAATAACCCTGTCATCTTTCGGGATAAAATACCCTCAGCCTGTTTTTTATCGGGTAAGGCTCGGAAACATCGGTCAGACCGCAGATATAGTCGACGCTGACATGATACAGCACTGCAAGCTTCGCCGCATGAGATATCGGGATATCAATAACACCGCTCTCATACCGTGAATATATCGACTGGCTGACATAAAGATAATCCGCTATCTGCTGCTGGGAGTAACGGTGGCTCCGCCGCAGCTCTTTAAGCCTCAATTCCATGCGGGACCCTTCTTTGCTGCGATTTTTTATACTCATCGTAACAATACTTTATAATATCACGCCTTGTAATTATCCCTGCAAAGCAGCCTCTGTCGTCAACAACAGGCAGAAAGTTCTGATCCATTACCTGCATAACAAGCTCGTCAAGCTGCGCCGTGACCTTTATGGGCGGATTCCAGTCCTTGCGGATATAATCGCCGACGACGCAGTCCCCCATCTCTTCGGGCGAGAAAAGATGATCGTCCATGATCGCGCGAAGAATATCACCCTCGCTGACAGTTCCGACATAAACGCCCTCACGGTCAATGACAGGGATAGCCGAATAGCTGCTGCTTCGCAAACAGTTATAGCCTTTTTCAAAAGTATCGTCGTCGAAAAGATATTCAACAGTATTTTTCGGGTGAAGCAGATACAGAATATTCATAGTCTGTCCGTTCCTTTCCTTTTTCACAAGGGGCGGCAAAATCTTTGCACCGGAATATCCGGCACAAAACTACTTATTTTTCATTTTACCATACTATTATGAAAATTTCAATTATTTTTTTAAAAATCGCATAAACTGTTGAAAACCACCGTATAATCAGCGTTAAACCGTCAAAAATTTGTCATCTTGTTAATTGAAACCTTACTCTGTTTGATTTATAATAATTAATGCAGTTATATAAAGGACATAATATTCTTTAAAGCTGCAAAAGATTATGATAAAACCAAAAACAAAGAATTGGAAGGTGTATTATGAAACTGACAAAAATCCTTGCTGCGATCTCCGCAGCAGCAGTTCTTATGCTCACAGGCTGTTCTTCAAGCACAGCTGACAACGGCGGCTCCGCTGAAGCTTCAAACGGCGGCTCTGCAGCTATCCAGTACGCAAAGGAAGACATCAAGGTCGGCGTTATCCACATCGGCAACCCTGCCGACGGCTCGGGTTACTCCTACACTCACGACATCGGCATCCGGGATATGCAGGCTGCTATCGGTCTTTCCGATGACCAGATCGTAAGAAAGAACAACGTAAGCGACGGTGATCCGACAGCTACCGAAACAGCTATCAGAGAGTGCATCGAAGCAGGCTGCAACATCATCTTCGGCACAAGCTGGGGATACATGGATACAATGGAAGCTCTCGCAGACGAGTTCCCGAACGTTGTTTTCTCCCACGGCACAGGCTATAAGAACAACGGCAAGAACATGAACAACTACTTCGGCAGGATCTATCAGGCAAGATATCTTTCCGGTATCGTTGCAGGCATGAAGACCGAATCCAACCTCATCGGCTACGTTGCAGCAATGGGCAGCGAAAACTCCGAGGTCACAGGCGGTATTGACGCATTTGCAATCGGCGTTGCTTCCGTAAATCCCGATGCAAAGATCTATGTAAAGGTAACAAACAGCTGGTATTCTCCCACAGAAGAAACAAACGCTGCAAAGGCACTTATCGCTGAAGGCTGCGACGTTATCGCACAGCACTGCGACACTCCCAACCCACAGCTTGAAGCTGAAAGCGCAGGCGTTTGGGGCGTCGGCTACAACAGCGATATGATAAAGGACGCACCGGGCGCAACACTCACATCCGTTGTTTGGCATTGGGGCGCATACTATACACAGGCTGTACAGCAGGTAATTGACGGAACATGGGGCTGCGAAAACTACTTCGGCGGTATGTCCGACGGACTTCTCGACATCTCCGACCTCAACTCCGCACTCTGCACAGATGAAATGCAGACAAAGGTTGACGAAGCAAGAAACGAGATCATCAACAACGGTTTCAACGTATTTGACGGCGTCCTTGAAACAAACGACGGCTCAACAGTCGGCGAAGAAGGCAAGACGCTTGATGACGCAACCATCACAGGCGGAATCAACTGGTACTACAAGAACGTTGAAGTTAAGTAAATTCAACCGATCATAATATTTCAGGGCGGATCCCGTATCCGCCCGATTTTTTTAGAGGTTCCCTTTAATTGTTCGCAAGAAAACAAGGTCTTGCACAGTGAAAAATCAGCTAATCCGTCATTTGCAACCCGTGATTTACATAATGCAACCCATAGTTTGTAGCGTTTTTGCATCCGGATATCTATAATTAAGACAAATCAGGGAGCTGTTGACCGACCGAAACGGCACGGAGCTGTTCCTATAAAGAAGGAGTAATGAATTATGACCTGCGGAGAAAAAATCACGGCGATCAGAAAAGAAAACAATCTTACACAAGAGCAGTTTGCGGAGCTTATGGGCGTTTCAAGGCAATCCGTTTCCAAATGGGAGCTTGGAACGACATTCCCCGATACCGAAAAGCTTATAAAGATGAGCAAGCTTTTTTCCTGCTCTATCGACTACCTGCTGAAAGAAGAGGTTGAAAACAGAGATATCAATCAGCTTCAGGAAAGTGACAATGCGAAAAAGAATTATTTTCTCGGTGTTATGTTCACATATCTTTCGTTTGCGCCTGTTTTCGGATTTATTCTCGGAATTTACAATTTATGGCACCAAAAGCAGACGATAAACAGCCGAAAAATGAAGGCTCTTTCGGTTGTTGGAATAGTTGTTTCGCTGGCATTCACGGTGTTAATGGTACTTGGTATCGTGTTTGAGCTGTAATATTTTTTATGAAAACGCACTTGCTTTCGCTCATTGTTTTCAAGTTCAGCTCATTTTCCGTTGAAGCGTAAATCCACTCACCGCGTTCGTGCATTTACGCTTCAAGGAAGGTTTACTTTAGGAAAAAAGAATAAACGCAATTCACGAATTTTTGGTTTACAGAGTGATTTCTCACGTTCTGATTTGACCTTTTGATCGTGAATTGCGCTTTTTATTTGTTAGATATTTCGCTATTGCTGAAAGCTTCTCGCTAAAGTTTAGGGTGTTTCGCTTCTGCGGAAGCGACCAAGTGGCTTTGCCCCTTGGAACCCCACCACCTTTGTAAAGGTGGACGAAACTTTCAGTCGCTTCGCGGTGTGTTGCATATACTTATTACGAATTACTTAAACGCTTCTTTGAGCCGTTCAAAGAAATTCTTCCGCTTATTGTAGTTTGCGTCCGAAAGCGATGCTTCAAACTCTTTGAGCAGATCCTTCTGCTTCTTTGTAAGATTCTTCGGCACTTCAATATTTACATGTACATACTGGTCACCTCGGTCGGAGCGGTTGATCCTCTTTACGCCCTTGCCCTTGAAGCGGAAGGTTGCGCCGTTCTGTGTGCCTTCGGGGATGGTGTATTTTACCTTGCCGTCAATGGTCGGAACAACGATCTCATCGCCGAGGACTGCCTGCATATAGGTGATAGGTATATCTGTATGGATATCGTAGCCGTCACGTTCAAAGATAGGATCGGGACGAACGTGCACGCATACATGAAGGTCGCCGCTCGGGCCGCCGTTTGTACCTGCGTTGCCCTGACCTCTTACCTGCATAGTCTGACCGTCGTCAATACCTGCAACAATATTTACAGCGATCTTTCTCGAAACGTTGACTCTGCCGTTTCCGTGGCACTTCGGACAAGGATTCGAGATGGTCTTGCCCTTTCCTCCGCACTTTGTACAAGGCTTCTGTGAGGATATCATGCCGAACGGAGTTCTCTGTGTGACCTTGACCTGACCTGTGCCATGACATTCGGAACAGGTTTCGGACGATGAGCCTGCTGCTGCGCCCGAGCCGTTACAGTCGGGACAGGTTTCAAGTCTGTTGAGGTTGATCTCAACTTCCTTGCCGTTGCAGGCGTCCATAAAGTTGATGGTGATGTCGGTATCAATATCCTGACCTCTTCTCGGAGCGTTCGGATTTGCTCTGGAGCTTGTGCCGAAGCCGCCGCCGAAGAAGCTGTTGAAGATATCGCCGATGTCGCCCATATCTCCGAAGCCGCCGCTGAAACCGCCGTTAAAGCCGCCTCCGCCGTAGGAAGGATCGACGCCTGCGTGGCCGAACTGGTCGTAACGTGCTTTCTTATCGGGGTCGGACAGCACTCCGTACGCCTCGTTTACCTCCTTGAGCTTTTCCTCGGCACTTTTATCGTTGGGGTTAAGATCGGGGTGGTATTTTTTTGCGAGCTGTCGGTATGCTTTCTTTATCTCGTCCTCCGAAGCGGATTTGCTTACTCCGAGGACTTCATAATAATCTCTTTTATCAGCCATAAAAGCCTCCTGCGGAGCAAGACTGCTCCGTGATGATCATTGTCTTTTTAAACGCCTTAAGGTCAGATATTCTCTGACCCGTTTGGCGTATTTATTTTTTAGGATTATTCAACATCCTTGAAATCTGCGTCAACAAAGTCGCTTCCGTTGCCGCTGTCATTGCTGCCTGCGTCATTTCCGCCTTCAGCAGCGCCCTGTGCAGCCTGTGCAGCAGCGCCTGCAGCCTGGTAAACCTTTGTAGCGATCTCGGAGAATGCCTTCTGGAGCTCATCGGACTTTGCCTTGATGTCGTCTGTGTTGTCTGTCTTGAGAGCTTCCTTGAGAGCGTCGATCTTCGGCTGAACAGCTGCCTTTTCGTCTGCCGTTACCTTGTCGCCGAAGTCTGTGAGAGCCTTTTCGCACTGGAATACGAGGTTTTCAGCGTTGTTCTTTGCATCAACTGCTTCCTTGCGCTTCTTATCCTCTTCTGCGTACTTGGCAGCGTCGTCAACAGCCTTCTGAATGTCTTCCTTGGACATCTTTGTGGAAGAAGTGATGGAGATGTGCTGTTCCTTGCCTGTGCCGAGATCCTTTGCGGAAACATTTACGATACCGTTTGCGTCGATATCGAAGGTAACTTCGATCTGGGGGATTCCGCGGGGAGCGGGAGCGATACCGTCAAGGCGGAACATACCGAGCTGCTTGTTGTCCTTTGCGAATTCACGTTCACCCTGGAGAACGTTGATATCAACAGCTGTCTGGTTATCTGCATAGGTGGAGAATACCTGCGACTTCTTTGTAGGAATGGTGGTGTTTCTCTCGATCATCTTTGTGCAAACGCCGCCTGCGGTCTCGATACCGAGGGAAAGCGGAGCAACGTCGAGAAGGAGAAGACCTGTTACATCGCCGCCGAGAACGCCGCCCTGGAGTGCAGCGCCGAGAGCAACACATTCATCGGGGTTGATGCCCTTGAACGGATCCTTGCCGATGAAGTTCTTTACAGCTTCCTGAACAGCAGGGATTCTTGAAGAACCGCCGACCATAAGAACCTTGTTGAGGTCGGAAGGCTTGAGTCCGCTGTCGGAGAGAGCCTGCTTTACAGGACCCATTGTGGACTGAACGAGGTCGGAAGTGAGCTCGTTGAATTTAGCCTGTGTAAGCGTCATTTCAAGGTGCTTCGGACCTGTTGCGTCTGCTGTGATATATGGGAGGTTGATAGTAGATGTCGGTGTGGATGAAAGCTCGATCTTTGCCTTTTCAGCAGCTTCCTTCAATCTCTGCATAGCCATCTTGTCGCTTGTGAGGTCGATGCCCTGCTCGCTCTTGAAGTTTTCAACCATCCAGTTGATGATCCTCTGGTCGAAGTCATCACCGCCAAGACGGTTGTTGCCGGCTGTTGCAAGAACCTGCTGAACGCCGTCGCCCATTTCAATGATAGATACATCGAATGTACCGCCGCCGAGGTCGTAAACCATGACCTTCTGATCTTCTTCCTTGTCGATACCGTAGGAAAGAGCAGCTGCGGTAGGTTCGTTGATGATTCTTCTTACGTTAAGTCCTGCGATCTGACCTGCATCCTTTGTAGCCTGACGCTGTGCGTCTGTGAAGTATGCAGGAACGGTGATAACTGCTTCTGTAACGGGTTCGCCGATATAAGCCTCTGCGTCGGATTTAAGCTTCTGAAGGATCATAGCGGAGATCTGCTGCGGAGTGAATTCCTTATCGTCGATCTTTACCTTGTAATCGGAGCCCATGTGACGCTTGATGGAAGAGATAGTTCTGTCGGCGTTTGTAACAGCCTGACGCTTTGCTACCTGACCTACAAGACGTTCGCCTGTCTTTGTGAAGCCTACAACGGAAGGAGTAGTTCTTGCGCCCTCTGTGTTTGCGATAACGACTGCGTTGCCGCCTTCCATAACTGCTACGCAGGAGTTTGTTGTACCTAAGTCAATACCAATGATCTTTGACATAATGATCTTCCTTTCTTATATAACAAGTTAATTTTGTGAAATCGTGATTATGGGTTTGCGACAACGACCATCGCACATCTGATGACCTTGTCGCCGAGCTTGTAGCCCTTCTGAAAAACCCGGCAGACTGTGTTTTCGCCGAAGTTTTCGTCCTCGACCTGATTGACTGCGTGGTGGATATTCGGGTCGAACGGTTCGCCGAGCGCCTTGATCTCGGTAACGCCGAGCTTTTCAAGGATGCCCGTGTACTGCTTGAATATCATCTCAACGCCCTTTTTGTAGTTCTCGTCGGAGCATTCAGCATCCATCGCACGTTCAAAGTTGTCGATGACAGAAAGTATCTCGGTGATGACCTTTGCCTGTGCGTCTGCGACAGCGTTAAGGCGATCGTTCACGGAGCGCTTGCGGAAGTTGTCATATTCTGCAGCTACTCGAAGGTATTTATCCTTTTCATCTCCGAGCTGTTTTTCAAGCTCTTCAATGCGCTTCTTATCCTCAGAGATATCTTCCGAAGGCTTTTCTTCGTCGGTCGGCTCCGCTGCCTGTGTATTCTCTTCGGCAGCCTCCTCTGTCTGTTCTTTTTCAAGCTCCTCGCTTGTTTTATTTGTATCCATTTGGGGCAGGACTCCTTTCTTTACCGGGGCTTGCTTTCAGCGTCGGGGAGGAATCTTCCTTCGTCCCTTGCTTCAGCAGACGGTTCATCATCGGATATCATTTCCGTTATCCTCTCGGAAAGATACTCAACGTAAGGGATTATCTTTGCGTAGTTAATGCGCATCGGACCTATTACGCCGAGAGAACCGGCCGTTTTGCCGCCCTTCTTTATCTTTGAAACGATCATACTGGAGTTTTCGATAACGAATCCTCCGTCCTCACCGAACATGACCTGCAGATCTCCGAAGCTGTCGTCAAGCATTTTCACAACCTCGTTTTTATGTTCAAAAAAGTGAGCGATCTGATTGTTGTCGATGTCCGTTCTTGCCAGCAGATTTTTTTCGCCCGAAACAACCACTTCATTGTCACGGAAACAATCCGCAAGCTCGCTGACGCCTTTTAAAAGAGGTGTAAGCGTGACCATATAAGTTCCCATTGCCGCTGCAAGCTCTTTCAGCGTTTCGTCCGAAAGCTCGTCAATGGTAACTCCCTCAAGATTTTCCGCCATAAAGCTTGTAAAGAAATCAAGCTGTTCGTTTGTAAGATCGAATTCCAGGCGGCAGACCTTGTTTTTGATATCCCCCGAAGAGGTTATCATCAGCAGGACATACATTCTTTTGCCTGTCGGTATGACCTCGACCTTTGTGATCACGGAAAACCTCGGTGAAACGTTTTTTGCAACGGCTGCGCAGTTTGTGAGCTGTGCGAGAGCCGTAGAGGCTTTTTCGATAAGTGCGTCAGCCGTCGGGATCTCAACATCGAGGATACTGTCAAGCATTTTTTTATCCTCGTCCGAAAGACTCTGTTCGGGCATGAGCTGTTCGATATAAAGTCTGTAACCCTTATATGTCGGGATACGACCTGCGGAGGTGTGAGGCTGTTCAAGGTAGCCAAGCTCCTCCAGAAGCGCCATATCGTTTCTTATCGTTGCAGGTGAAACCTTTATATCGGGCATTGAAGCGATCGTCTTTGAGCTGACGGGTTCGCCCGTTGTTATATATTCATCCACAACGGCGGCGAGAATTTTTCGCCTGCGTTCGTCCTGCAAAACGTTCACTCCTTTTCTTTAGCACTTGTGTTAGCACTCTGTTAGCACTCTTTATCCCTGAGTGCTAATTATATTATACTCCCCCCAAATAATTTGTCAAGGGGTTTTGGCAATTTTCTTATATTTTTCACAATTCAGTGCAAAATATGAGCAATATTCATCCCTAAATAACTAAAAATAATGCGCAATTCACGTTTTTAAGTGTGAATTGCGCATATTTATTGGTTAATGCTGATGATCAGATGAAATTACGATTTACCATCCCATGCTTTCCTTGATCTTTTCAGCAAGCTTATCGGACGCCTTCTCGTGAGTTTTCTCGCTTGGGTGCCAGTCGGCAGCAATGCCGTCTTCATTCATATTCTGCTGGTCAAACATGAGGTAATCTACGTTCGTATCGCCTGTTTCCTCACTGTAATCCCGGAGAGCCTTTTCAACATACGGATAGAGGTTCTGTCCCATGATGCCGAGTGTTCCGATGATCTTTGCATTCGGGTTGTTCTCACGGATCTTCTTAACGAACTTTACATAGTTCTCGCGGAAATCCTCACACTTTTCTTCCTGGCTCTTGCAGTAGCTGTCATCGTTTGTGCCGAGGTTGATAACGATCACATCGGGTTCACGCTTTGAGAAGTCCCAGTCAAGAGCAAGCGGATCAAACTCTTCGTTCCTGCTCCATGTATAGCCGAGATGTGTATAATATGGCGGAACGAGCTGCGAAAGAACCTTCTTTCCGTCGCCCGAATAGCCCGAGATGATGCCGTGGCCGCTGAACGAAACAAGGCTGTAATCCGCATCGAGCTTTTCTGCTGTCTTATAGGCATAAGCCTTTGTGCAGTCCTCTGTCTTGGTAGAGAAGTGGTGGTTGCAGTCCTCGTCATCAACGCCGTAGCCGCAGGTGATAGAGTCGCCGACAAACTCGATATAGCGTGACTTGTTCTCGACAGGCTTTTCGTCCTTTCCGTTGATGGTGATATCGCTGATAGCGTATGTAGACATCGGGGATTCGGAAAGCTTAACGATCTTTACATCGTTCTGCTGCTCGTCTGTCTTGATGTTGATAGTCTTTGTCTTTTCGTTTATCATTTCGTCAGCCTTGCGCTCACCGTTTACATAAACAGCAACTCTTGCGTGGTTGTCGGCTGATGCAGCATTTGCGCTGTTCGTGTCACCCTCAATAGTGATAGAAACCTCTGTTCCCGTGAAGGTGAACTCTGCTCCCGAGCCGCTCAATGCGCAGTATATCTTTCCGTTATTGTAGTATGTTCTTCCAAGCTGCTTAAAATTTTCCTCTTTAAGTTCGATCGACTTCACTGCCGTTTCCTCCTCTTTTACTTCCTTATTTGCTGCGGCAGACGAATCTGCACAGCCTGCCATCAATGACGCTATCATAAGCGCAGGCAGGATAGCTGCCAACTTTTTCATATTGATTATCCTTTCCTTAATTTTGATACTCCGTTGTCTGCGATGTAAACGAATAAACGATGCCCTTTTTCGGAACGACCTGCGCACGGTCAAAAAGCTCCGAAACGGTCACGAATTCATACTCCTCTTTGAGCTTTGGGATAAGTATATCGAGCGCTTCGACAGTTTGGATATTCCCTTCCATATCGTGCAGAAGAATTATCGCTCCGTCCTCGATCCTGCCGAGTATCTTATCCGCACGCTGCTGCGCCGTTACCTCGGGCAGCCAGTCCTCCGCACCGATGCCTGCGATAAAAGTAAGCCCGATATTGTCATACATCTCGCTGCAAACGGCGATATAAGGCGGTCGGAAAAACCTCGGTTCCCTGTCCGTGATGCGCTTTATCTCGGACGAGGTGTACTCGATCTCCGCGCGCATTTCCTCTGCCGAAAGCTCCGGGAACGCCGAATGAGTTTTTGAATGGTTGCATATCTCACAGCCCATATCAAAAGCCGCTTTTGCGATCTTTTCCGATTCGGCATTGATATTGTTGCCGACAAGAAAAAAAGATGCGATAACGCCGTGTTTTTTAAGTTTTTCAAGCACAAGCGGAGTAATTTCCGTGTTCGGACCGTCATCAAAGGTCAGCGCACATAGCTTTTTTTGCATAGTTTTCTCCATGAATACAGTATTTTGGTATAATAAAGCGTTACTCAAGCTATTATACCATTGTTTTACTGCTTTGTCAATCAAAGAATATAAAAATCTCTTGAAAAACCGTCGAAAATCTGTTATAATTGTTAAAATAATTATTTTCAAGACAAAATTTAATAATTGGAGGAAACACCAATGAAAAAGCTTACCTTGACGCTTACGGGAAAAGCCAAGAGCCACATAAACCGTGAGATATACGGCCACTTCTCCGAGCATCTCGGACGCTGCATCTACAACGGTATCTATGTCGGCGAGGAATCATCCATACCGAACACCGGCGGCGTAAGAAACGACGTTATCAATGCACTTAAAGAGATAAAGATACCCGTTCTCCGCTGGCCGGGCGGCTGCTTTGCCGATGAATACCATTGGAAGGACGGTATCGGCGAAAAATCCGCACGCAAAAAGATGATAAACACCAACTGGGGACACGTCACCGAGGACAACAGCTTCGGAACTCACGAATTTATGAACCTTTGCGAGGAGCTTGGCTGTGAGCCGTACATCGCAGGCAACCTCGGCAGTGGCACAGTGCAGGAGCTTGCCGAATGGGTCGAATATATGACCTTTGACGGACTTTCGCCGATGGCGGAGCTTCGCAAAAAGAACGGCAGAGAGAAGCCGTGGAAGCTCAAATACCTCGGTATCGGCAATGAAAGCTGGGGCTGCGGCGGAAATATGCGTCCCGAATACTATGCCGATGAATACCGCCGCTATCAGTCCTTCTGCAAGAATTACAGCGGCAACGAGCTTTACAAGGTAGCCTGCGGCCCGAACAGCAGCGACTACAACTGGACGGAAGTCCTTATGAAAAATCTCAACGAATGGCACACAAAGGCTATCTCCCTGCATTATTACACCGTTCCGAGCGGAAACTGGGAGAAAAAGGGCGACGCTGTTGACTTCACCAACGAGGAATATTACCGCACTATAAAGTCAACAATATATATGGAAGAGCTTATCCGTAAGCACGATGAGATAATGACCGCTTACGACCCCGACCATAAGATCGGTCTTATCGTTGACGAATGGGGCTGCTGGTACGATGTTGAAAAGGGCACGAACCCCGGCTTCCTCTATCAGCAGAACACAATGCGTGACGCTGTTGTTGCGGCTGTCAACCTCAATATCTTCAACGAACACTCCGACCGTGTTGTTATGGCGAATATTGCACAGGCTGTCAACGTTCTTCAGGCTGTCATCCTCACCGAGGGCGAAAAAATGGTGCTCACGCCCACATACTATGTCTTTAAGATGTACAGAGATCATCAGGACGCAGAGCTTCTTGAAAGCAGCCTTACAAATGCGCAGGCAGGAATGAACGGCTGCATCATCCCTGCAGTTTCACACTCGGCTTCCGTGAATAAGGACGGAGATGTGCTTGTGACCTTTGCCAACTGCTCGCTTGACGAGGATTACGAGATCAGTATTGACGGCGCAAATGCAAAATCTGTTTCGGGAGAAATACTTACGGCCGAGATACACGCTTACAACGGCTTTGACGGTGAAGAAAATGTTGCTCCGAAAGCCTTTGACGGCTTTAAGCTTGAAAACGGCAAGCTTGTCGTTACCCTCCCGCGTCACAGCGTAGTTTCGCTCACCTTGAAGAAGTAAAATGGAGAAAAAGCTCTGCAAGCGCTGTCTTCTTGACGAGCTTGATTATGACGAAGCCTATGAAGACATAAAGCGCTATATAAAGGACTTCCCCGGAGAAAAACGTGTTTCGCAGGAGGTTTATTCCGAAAGGTTAAGCATCTGCAAGACCTGCTCCGAGCTTGAAAACGGAATTTGCAGAAAATGCGGCTGCTTTGTAGAGCTTCGTGCGCTGAAAAAGGGAATGTACTGCGCATCGGAGGAGAAAAAGTGGTGATATGCCCATTTTTTCAAAATAATCTTGTATAATACACGATCTGTAGCTTTACCGAGCACTGCAGATCGTGTTTTTTCGTGAACAAATATGATTTTAACGCCAATATTCACATTTAAGGCATTGAATCATAGGGATTTTGGTGTATAATATTTAAGGACACACTGATTAATGTATCATACTAATAACCATTTAACCTATGGATAAAATACGGCGGCTATAATACGCCCACTCTGCGTCAAACTCCTTTGACAGGCGGCAGCCTGCCTGCAGTCGTTTTCCTTGATTGGACGTATTCTATCCGCCGTCTTTATCCATAGAACAAATGGTTATTAGTATCAAAATGAAAGACCAGCTATAAAAAGTCAATACCCCAAATGAAAAAAATCAAGAAA
>JBJEQP010000016.1:0-4788 GCA_051881815.1 Oscillospiraceae bacterium
GAGCCTCGGCATATCTGTCGCCTGCCTGCGCAAGTCCGGAGGTTCTGTCCTTATAAAGATGACAGCCCTCGGCATAGATGACTCTTCCGTCAAATCTTTCCCTGATACCGTCAAGGAATGTAACATACTTATCCGCAGTACCGTTATAGTTGCCCTCCAGCGCAATTCTGCTGTCGCTGTTTGGACCGATGACCGCAATTGTCTTCAGCTTGCTTTCATCAAGGGGAAGTATGCCGTTATTTTTCAGCAGTACCATAGACTTTTCGGCACATTCCAAAGATACTTTCTTATGCTCACTGCATGATACAACAGTATACGGTATATCGTCAAACTCTGTCTTTTCATCGAACATACCCAGCCTTATCCTTGTTCTCATAAGGTGTATGCAGGCGTTTCGGATATGCTCTTTTGTGATAAGTCCCTCGTTAAGTGCGGCAATTAGATATGCATAAGTGCAGCCGCAGTTTACATCGCAGCCTGCCTTTAAAGCAAGTGCCGCCGACTCAACGGGATTCGAAGTAAGACCGTGATGCTCATGGAAATCACGTATTGCCCAGCAATCGGACACAAAATATCCGTCAAAGCCCCACTCGTTCAGCTTGGACATAAGGAAATCGCTTGCGCAGGCTGCTTCACCGTTCACACGGTTATATGCGCCCATAACGCCTTCAACGTGAGCGTCCTTGACAAGTGCTTCAAATGCAGGAAGATAGGTTTCTTCAATATCCTTTTTGGAAGCTTCGGCATTAAACTCGTGACGCACTGCTTCGGGACCGCTGTGTACAGCATAATGCTTAGCACAGGCAGCAGCTTTCATTGTTTTTCCTTCACCCTGCAAGCCCTTGACAAAAGCTTTACCGTTTTCGGCGGTCAAATACGGATCTTCGCCATAAGTTTCATGTCCTCTGCCCCAGCGCGGATCACGGAAAATATTGATATTGGGCGTCCAGAAGGTCAGACCCTTGTATATATCTCTGTCACCGTGTTTTGTATATGCATTATACTTTGCACGAGCTTCCTCGGCAGTTATTTCTGCGACCTTCCGAGTCAGTTCTGTATCAAACATAGCCGCCAGACCGATAGCCTGCGGAAACATTGTGGCTATGCCCGAACGAGCAAGACCGTGAAGTCCCTCGTTCCACCAGTTGTATGCAGGTATGACCAGTCTTTTTACGGCAGGAGCGTCGTATCTGAGCTGAGAAGCCTGCTCTTCCACGGTCATTGCATCGGTAAGTGCAATGGCTCTTTCCTCTGCGCTGAGGGTACTGTCAAGATATTTTTCCATAGTGATCTTCCTTTCTGATTTTATTATATTGCATTGATAAGGCTGCTTATCCGACCGCCGATATGCTCCTTGAAATCATACAGATCCGGCTCAAAATTACCTTCGTTATCCAGCAGACACCAGTGTTCTGAAATGACTGCTTCTTCATTCTTCGCATACTCTCTTTTTTCGCCCAAAAGCTCACATTCAAGGAACAGATTGTTGGTATATACCTCGAAATTGCAGGAATAATCGGGATAACATACCTCCTCGTATTTCGGGATACATTTTGCAAATATCTGCCCGTTGAGCGCATAGGCAGCGTAACCGTCCTCAAGATTAAAGCCTGCTTTGAAAGCCTTTCTTATGTAGCTGTCCTGCCTTATACGCACTTCGGAATTTGTTATTCTGAAACGGCTGTCATTTATATCGGAATAGTCCCAAAGGCTCATAACGCGATTGGGAAGATATCCTTTTTTCTGCGTGCTGATTGGGATAATACAAACTCCGCCATTTGTAAGACTTGTCACGGACCATGGCGCAAACTCCGCTTTTTCCTCGGATAAATTGCGTATTTTGTGCGTTATCTTCACAACGGGAGATGCCTCGTTCATTTCAATTATCATAGTAAATTCCTTACCAAATGGAGTGACGGGCGGCATTAATGTAAGAGTATTGTTCGTGAGCTCGCAGCTTACCCTGCTGTTATCGGGGTAATAGGTTTCGGGATTCACCTCAGGCGCACACCAAAGCCTGTGTCCGCCGTATGCCACCCATGTTCCGTATTTTCCTGCAGGCTCGGTAAACCTGCGTTCGGTATCTTCAAAAAGCACATTTTTCTTTCCTGCAAGGGAAAAATATATTATCCTCGGACCTTCTTCGAGTGTTACTCCCAAGGTGATAATACCGTTATCAAGGAAAATACATTCACCAAAATTCTTGTATATACGTTTTGAATATATTACACTCATAATTTTTCCTCCAATTGCGGAATAAATTCTAAGGAAACGCTGATTAATACGTTTCAGCCGTTTTTCAAAATGTACTCAAAGACGGAAACTCGTACATTTTTCAAAGCGGCGAAACGAACGCTGCGCTTTAATCAGCGTTTTCCTAATTGTATGGATGTGCTCCCTCGGACTGCAACAAGCTATATCGGACATTGCAGACATCGGAAAAATTTCGTAATTTTCATAAAATCACCGCACAGATAAGCTTGGTATCTGTGCGGTATAGCCTAAAATACCAGCCTTTCAGAAAGTTACTTTGTCAATGAATCCATAATTACCTTGACGATTTCGGGTGTGTACCAGCTAAGCTCTTTGCGGTTAAAAATGCCGAAAAGCTCGTTGCCCGAGGTGTGGTATCCGTTATCCCACCATACGCAGGGAATGCCGTATTTTTCGGCGGTGCTTATATAGTAGGAGGCCCATTTTGCCACCTCTTCATCGTTGGTGATTCCCCAATCCTTGTCGATTTTCTTTGCAACTGCTCCGTATTCTGTTATGACAACGGGAATGCCCTTGCTGATGAAGGTATTGTTAAGATTAGTGAAAAGCGTTTCGATCTCGGCTGCACAGGAATCGTCGAAATAAAGTGCGTTCCAGCTTTCGCCCACAGAATCGTAGGTAAAGCGGTAAGGCGTATATGCGTGAATGGAAACGCCCACATACTTATCATCGGGAACGGTCAGATTTTCTATGCCAACGGGGACGGGCTGAGCGGCAAAGGTAGTTATCAGCAGGGTTCGTGTTTCATTGTTTCCGCCCGTTGCTCTGACAGTCTTTATAAAGGTATCGTTGAGCTGATTGAGGGCATCTCTGCCTTCCTCGGTTCCGCCGTTCCATTCGTTTTGACCGCCCTTGATTCTCGGTTCGTTAAGTCCTTCAAAGATAAGGTGGTCGCCGTAATCCGCAAAACGATTTGCGATCTGAGTCCAGAGTGCGGTAAGCTGCGCCTTGACATTATCAAGTCCGTCATACTTGGGCTTTAGCCATTTATCCTCGTGGTGTATGTTCAGGATAACATACATATCGTTTTTCAGAGCATATCCCACAACTTCTTCCACACGGTCAAACCATTCGGGGTCAACAGTATAGTCGGGTGCTTCTCCCATATGACCGTCCCATGTGGTGGGGATACGAATGGTGTTGAAGCCTGCTTTATAAACCTCATCTATCATTTCCTGCGTTGTTTGGGGATTACCCCAGCCGGTTTCTCCGCCCTCTGCGTCAAAGGTGTTGCCCAGATTCCAGCCTGCGCCCATTTCGGCGATAAGCTCTGCGGAGGATATACCACGCATTTCACCCAACGGACGATTTTTTTCCTGCGTTTCTTCCACCTGACGGGTATCTTCCTCAACAGGCGCAGGTTTACTTGCGCAGGCGGTCATTGAAACTGCCATAACTGCCGCCGTTAATAATGCAATTATTTTTTTCATAAAAGTTCTCCTTTCAAAGCAACTGTATTATTCTTTCAAGCTGCTGCGAATAGTGTTCGCCGCTTATGCCGAAGTCAATGCCCTTGTATGTCCATGCGGCTCTGCCTATTCCGAATTTTTCAAAAACGCTGTGAATATCCTCGAACCATGCTGCTGTATCGCTTATTTCGGCTTGGTCAATAACGCCGTATTCGCCGCAGTAAAGAGGAACATTCGCTTTTTCGGCGGATTTAACAGCCTCAACAATGAGCTTTTCCATAAATTCCGCACCCATTGTATCGGTATTATTAAGTCCCGAGCCAAAGCAGCTTATTTCCTTTGATACCTTGCGGTATTCCTCCATATTTCCGGGATAACGGATAGTTTTATCCACAAGGAGGGGCTGCCAGGGTGCAAGCTGATGAGTGAAAATAAACGGCTCATAAAAATGGAAGTTATAAACGATATTTTTATCCTCGGGAATATCAAGAAGAGCAAGCGTATGAACGCTGTTCCATTGTATGCCGCCGATGATAATTTTTGTATCGGGAGCAAGTGGGCGTATTTCGGCGATCGTCTTTGAAACAAGAGCGTTCCAGCGGCTGCTGTCCTTATCTCCTACTTCATTCAGAAGCTCGAAAGTGATATTGCTTTTCTTTCCGTAGCGTGAGGAAATATTTTTCCAGAGAGAAATAAATCTTTCCTGCAGCTCGGGACGTTCAAACATAACATTGTCCTCGGGCTTGTGGTCAAAAGCAAATCCCTTTGTATTGTGAAGGTCAAGAATTACGTTCAATCCGTACTTTTCGCACCACATAATGCAGTCATCTATATGTTTATATCCGTTTTCCGACGGTTTGCCTTCCTCGTCCTCAATAACATTATGGTCAACGGGCAGACGAACATGGTCAAGTCCCCACTCGGAAATTGTTTTTATATCGCTTTCGTCAATAAAGCTGCTGTAATGCTCCTCGGAGTATTCTGCGCATTGCGACAGCCAGCCGCCGAGATTAATTCCATGCATATATCCTTTAAATTGTTTCATTTATTTTCTCCTTCGTATAATAAATTTAAGGGTAATTTAAAGAGAACCCCTATAAAAACT
>JBJEQP010000017.1:0-4762 GCA_051881815.1 Oscillospiraceae bacterium
AGTCTGTAGTGGACTTTCACCACCGAGTTACTGCCCATTCGGGGCAAACATAAAATAGCATTTTGAACGTAAAAACGCTCAACCTGCTCTCCTCACAAAAAAAGTGTAAACTACAAAGGGAAGCCCCTTTGGCAATTCGTAGGTTACAATACGAATTGCTCAAAGTTGGCAGCTCGGTATCGATAAATACATATTTACGATACTCTACTTAACCGCATAGTTTACACTTTTTTTCTATTTCTCCAGCGCCTTTGAGATCGCATCGGCAGACGCAAGCTTAGCTGTAAAATCCAAGTGACTGTAAAAGTTCGCCGTGACGTTATATGTAGAGTGACCAAGCCACTCCTGTATCTCTTTCATAGATACTCCGTTTGCAAGCAGAAGCGAAGCGCAGGAATGACGCAGATCGTGAAAGCGTATGGGTTTCAGATTGTGCTTTTTTATCATATAGGCAAAATGCGATGTAACGTAATTTGGCGTTACAAGCTTTCCGAACGCATCTCTGCAGACATAGTCAGAGTATTTTGTGTCATAACCGCTGCGAAGAAGCTTGGCATAATACTCCTGCTTCGCCTTTTCGTCAACAAGCATCTTTTCGATTTGGGGAATAAGCGGCAAGGTACGTCGGCTGGAATTGTTCTTGAGCGTATCCTCGCAGATGATCTCTTCGATGCCCTTTCCGTAATCGTTGATGACCTTATGCTTTATGGTGATCGTTTTGTTGTCAAAGTCGATCGAATCCCATTTCAGGCCCAGGATCTCGCTGCGGCGCAGACCGTAGTAAACGGCTATATTTACGCAAAGCTCCATACGGTCGCCTTTAAACACCTCAAGCAGCGCATTAAGCTCGTCCTTGTTGTAGAACGTTGCCTCGTATTTATGATACTTCGGACGGTCTACCCTATCCATAGGGTTAACAGGTATCAGGTCGGATTTCACAGCAAACTGAAAAGCCTTGTTAAGGTTGGTATGGATATGGATGATACTGTTGCTTGACAGGCCTTCCTGATACAGATGCGTGTAAAAATTCTGTATGTGGAAAGGCTTCACTTCGTTAAGCATAAGGTTATATTCCTTGAAAAAGCCTTTTATACGGCGGACGTTCTTGGCGTAGCCTTTATAAGTAATAAGGGCTATGGTAGGCTTGACCGTTTCAAGCCAAGAGTCAAGATAGTCCGTAAACTTGCGCCTTGGAGAAAACGATAAACCGTTCTTGTCCGGCACAGGTGCATAGAGCACTTTGTTGTATGCGACTTCAAAATCCGCAAGTATCGACTTGCGCTTTTCATCAAGCTTACGCTTGCTTGCGCCTTCTTTCAGACCTGTGGCAACCCATTTTGCCCTGTGTTTTCCAAGGTTGTCTTTATAGCTGATAACCACATAGTACATTCCTTTTTTAGTCTGAATGCTCGCATTCATAGTAAACCTCCTTCTCAAAGAAATTGTGTGGAGCGACCCGATGATCGCCCCACGAATGAATTAGGCCGCCAAACCTGCTGAAACAAGCAGATACTCGATCACAGTTATTTTGGCAACCCTTATACGGTATCCGCATGGGATAGCTTTGAGCTTTCCCTCGTGTATCATTCGGTAAGCTAAAGGCTTGCCAATACCAAGCATCTCGGTAATTTCCTTGACGCCGAGTACATCCGGGTAGGATGTGAAAAGGGTTTGATATGCGTCGTTGATGGTCATAAAAACACCTCCTTTTTATCTTAGTCATCTTCATTATTCTGATAATTGTTGATAAGCGTTAAATTGGTGAACCCTTTGTCACCGCTGTGTCCTACAGTAGTCCTTTCGGTATCGAAAAGCTCCTTAAGAATAGAACTGCATGTGTTTGCAGCGAGTGCCTTCATATCGTTTCTTTTACAAAAGCGTTCGTAAGCACTACGGATGTCGCTGCTTTTGAGTTTCTGCCCCGGACAATACCTTATCGAAGCATTAGCAAATTCGATAAAGCTGTTGCTGCTATACTTATAGCTTTCTACAAGGTCATCTGACATGTTTCTGTATGTCAGCTCCAGACCGTTTTCAATAAAACGCAGCAAACCATCTATAGCAAATTTTAATAAATAACCTTTTTCTTCAAAGAACATGCGTTCAGCGAGGTCGTTCACCCACTTATCCTTCGGAACAGACACGTCATATGATAATATACGTAGTCTGTTGAAGTAAGCTTGATCAGGTTTGGCTATAGAAGGCATCTCATTTGCTCCAAAGATAAACAAAGCTTGGTTATCCAGAGTAAAACCATCTTTGTGTTTGAATTCGGTCATGATTGAATCGTTGCCAACTACGTTTTTGAATGTTTGAATCCTGTTTTCTGACAGATCAGACATCTCCCCGCTAATATTTATCCATTTGCCTAACAACGTAGCCGGAGCGAATTTCTCATTCAATTGTGCGAAAGAAACATTCGAAACGAATCCATTAAGAAGCTTTTTCAACACGTTAAGAATAACACTTTTCCCAGAATTACTCTTCCCAAGGAGAAAAAACGCTATCTTTTGATCTCTTATTGTACTTAATGTGACCCCGAGCATTTCCTGCAGTGTAATAATTTTCGCCTCATTACCTTGTAGGCTATTTGTCAAATAAGCATTCAGCAGTGGTGCATCATGATAATCATTCATTATTTCACTCGCATTGGCCTGAATACAATAGAAAAACATATAGTCAGGGTTGTGCGGATATATTTCCCCTGTTCGACAATCATAAACACCATCCAGAAAATTCAGAAGATATTTTCTGTTTGGATCGGACTTGATATTTCGGCGCTGCAGATCAGGGAATAAGCCTATTCTTTCACAAATTTTTTCGCTCTTGTCAAGATCATACTTTTTCTTGATCTCCAAAGGAATGCTGGCATTCAACACATCGATTCCCTCCTTGGTTCGCAGATAATGCCATGTTCCATCTACATTACAATAGATAATGTTCTCATCATTATGTTTTGCTATTTCTACCCCATTTTCCAACATGTATTCAATACATTTATACGCGTCAAACTTTTCGGGCAGATATGCTTTGGGCTTTTTTGTACTATTATCAAGAGCTTTCTTGAAACAGTCTATTTGCATTCGTTTTTCCTCTTTGAAAAAATCATCAGCGGTAAGTGCTGTCAGATTTCTAGCCGGACACTTAGGCCTAGTTTTTTTACGTTTTTCCCTTTTTTCAGGTGTAATTTTTGATGCTGCATCTGCATAATAGGACTGACTATTTATTCCATGCTTATTTACTTTTTCGACAAAATCCTGCCATTCTTTTTTTGTCATAATAATAACCTCCTAAATATAAAGAAATAAGTGCCCTATTGCCACTATTATTAATAACAATAGGGCATCTATGTTTTTTATTCTGTGACATCATGATCAAGTAATGCCAAATTGGGATCTTCTTTCAGAACATCCCATGCACTGTTTATGGTATCGTGATTTATCACTGAGACCATTGCAGCGCAACCTTCAAGGACATTAATGTAGTTAACATCCTTTACTCCAATGCTTATATGGCACCCTGATAAACCAGGTGCGAACCTGCTAGCATTGTACAGTGTTATCTGAACAATAACCTCAGGAACCTCAAACATGAGAACAATCCTCATGTCTAAGCAATAAGGTTCTTTGGGTGATATTTTTAAATTCACTCCATCAATAGAGAGGAAAGCTTCTGAATTAAAATCATTGATTCTTTCAGCAGCAAAAGTAAAATCATTAAAAATCACTTCTGTCGCCTCGTTATTATAATCAAGTTTGAAGGCGACATATTTCGCCTCCTCAAACTTTGTACCAAATGCGTATATATCCGCATTTTCACGGTTTACTCTAATACCAATTTCAGCATTGGAGTAATCGACGATGCCTTTTTCGGCATTACGATAGCTAATCTTGTCAAGAGATACAATTCTTCCCTCGACTTTGTCCTTTTTTGTTGGTTTCATAAGATTTAAACTCCTTAAGATAATATTTCGCCGGCGTTGCAAGTATTATAACATACAAGTTGAAAATCTCCAAAACAGCACTTTTGGAAAATTTTAACATCGTAGTATTGTTTTAGGCAAGTGTCAACTACGATGTTAATTTTAAAAATTTTTTACATAAATATCTTCCATATATTATCTATTATTATAATATATATCTGGATTTATGTGATTTTCGCAATGTAGCAGGCATTTGGGAAGTTCCATTTTTGACCCAATAACTTGCAATCATCATTATGTTATGATATAATATAATTAATCACAACGGTTTTAAATTTATCAGTTTTTATTGTAGAAATATGATATAAATACGTTTTTATTTGTAGGTAGTATTGGACGATTGTGATAAAATTTCTAAACAAATTGTACGAAAATTATTACAGAAAATGGTGATGTATAATGATTACTTTATATCCTTCAAGCCTCGAAAATCACTGCGTTCAAGAAATATATGATTATTTTTTATCATGTGATCAAAATGACACTTCAAATACTAATAATGAATTTAATAAAAGCATCGATATCTTTATACGGTGGCACAAAAACTTAGAAGATAAACTGCTGTATGATGTAGGTGAAATATCTCAAAGTCAAACATCCAAGGCATTACTCTTTACATCAACTATTGATGTTGAAAAGCTATATTTCATGCAACATCTGGTATTATGCTCTGAAGCTGCAGATTTCCTTCCTATTTTAATATTTAATTATTTATCGAATTTTACAATTATAGTAAACGACAAAAATAAATCTACATTGACATAATATTTGGAATGTGAT
>JBJEQP010000018.1:0-24408 GCA_051881815.1 Oscillospiraceae bacterium
CCTGACCGTAAGGCAGACCTTCCTTTCCTTATGCCTGTTGAAGACGTATTCACAATCACAGGCCGTGGTACAGTTGCTACAGGTAGAGTTGAAAGAGGTCAGCTCAAGACCAGTGACGAAGTTGAGATCATCGGTCTTACAACTGAAAGAGCTAAGACAGTTGTAACAGGTATCGAAATGTTCAGAAAGATCCTTGACTACGCAGAGGCAGGCGATAACATCGGTGCTCTTCTCCGTGGTGTTCAGAGAAACGAAATCGAAAGAGGCCAGGTTCTTTGTAAGCCGGGTTCCATTAACCCCCACACAAAGTTCAAGGGTCAGGTTTACGTTCTTAAGAAGGAAGAAGGCGGCCGTCATACTCCGTTCTTCAACAACTACAGACCTCAGTTCTATTTCAGAACAACTGACGTTACAGGCGTAATCACACTTCCTGCTGATAAGGAAATGTGCATGCCCGGCGATAACGTAACAATGGATGTTGAGCTCATCACTCCTATCGCTATCGAAGAAGGTCTCCGTTTCGCTATCCGTGAGGGTGGTAGAACAGTTGGTTCAGGCGTTGTTACAGGTATCAATGCATAAGTTTATGCATGAATAATTGCTATTTTACGCTTGATTCGTAAACAAAAAATTCGCTCCTGTCGTTTTCGGCAGGGGCGATTTTTTAATGCGTAATGCGTAATTATTTTGTTTTGTAAATATATTGAAATTTTGTAGGGGATGGGTTTCCCGTCCCGATTTCTGTATTGTTTTGGGGTTTGATCATAATTAATATTTGACTAAAAATAAAAAAATGACAAAAAACAGCGCTGCCGAAAAAAATCGACAGCGCAGCTTTGGTTTAAATAAAATTATGCTTCAGCAGGAGCGTCAACAGGACATGTATCTGCACAAGCACCGCAATCGATGCACTTTTCAGCGTCGATAACGTACTTGCCGTCGCCCTCTGTGATTGCGCCAACGGGACAGCCGTCTGCACAAGCTCCGCACATGATGCACTCATCTGAAATCTGGTATGCCATAGTAAGACACCTCCAATAAGTATTAGGAAAGTACTTTCCTTCATTCGTCATTATAGCATATCTATCGGCAAAATGCAAGATGTAATTTGTAATTTATATAAAATTTAAAATATTTTCGATTAGTACTTGAAATAGTCATCAAAATAAAGTAAAATAAGAATAGTTGATTATTATTAAGGAGGAATAGCCGTGTTCAGCTTGCTCAAGTTCTTTTCTTCCCTCTCATTATGCCCGATCACGCCCTCTTCACATAATATTACTGTATCTGTACGCTGAAAACTGCTGTGGAAATATCATTTTCGCAGCTTTTTATATTTTTCTCGGACATTTTGCTACAAAATTTTCCACAGGAGGTCATTTATGAAAAAGGTTGCTATTATTATGGGCAGCGACAGCGATCTGCCCGTTGTCAGAAAGGCGATAGATGAGCTGAAGGCTTACGGCGTTCCCTATGAATGTCACGTTATGTCCGCTCATCGTTCACCGCAGCTCGCAAGCGAGTTTGCTTCAAATGCAAAGGCAAACGGCTTCGGCGTTATTATATGCGCAGCAGGTATGGCTGCTCACCTTGCAGGTGTGGTTGCAGGACATACTACGCTTCCTGTTATCGGTATCCCTTGCAAGTCGGCTGTGCTTGACGGTATGGACGCTCTCCTTGCAACGGTTATGATGCCGAGCGGTATCCCGGTTGCTACCGTTGCTGTTGACGGCGCAAAGAACGCTGCTATCCTTGCAGTTCAGATGCTTGCTCTTTCGGATGAAGGTCTTGCTGAAAAGCTTGAAAAGGCAAAGCTTGATATGCTTGAAGGCGTTAAGGCAAAGGACGCAAAGCTTCAGGCAGAACTTAACAATATGTAAATTTTTTATGGAGGAATAAATTATGGAAAACATTGTAAAGGCAGAACAGCTCTATGAGGGCAAGGCAAAGAAGGTATTCGCTACAAACAACCCCGACTACGTTATCGTTGACTACAAGGACGATGCGACCGCTTTCAACGGCGAAAAGAAGGGTACGATCAGAGGCAAGGGCGTTGTCAACAACAAGATGACAAACTATATGTTCAAGCAGCTTGAAGAAGCAGGCGTTCCCACTCACCTTGTTGAAGAGATCTCCGACCGTGAAACTATCGTTAAGCGCGTTGAGATCGTTCCTCTTGAGGTTATCGTCCGCAACGTTGCCGCAGGAAGCTTTTCTAAAAAGCTTGGCATCGAGGAAGGTACTCCGCTCAAGGCTCCTACACTTGAATTTTCCTACAAGAACGACGACCTCGGCGATCCGTTCATCAATGACTACTACGCTCTCGGACTTGGACTTGCTACAAAGGAAGAGATCGACGACATCACAAAATATGCTTTCAAGGTAAATGAGTTTATGCTCGGCTTCTTCAAGAACATCGGCATCGACCTCATCGACTTCAAGATCGAATTCGGCAGATTCCACGGCAAGATCATCCTCGCTGATGAAATTTCTCCCGATACCTGCCGTTTCTGGGACAGCAAGACTCACGAAAAGCTTGATAAGGACAGATTCCGCAGAGATATGGGCGGTGTTGAAGAAGCTTATCAGGAAATGATGAAGCGTATTTTCGGAGAATAAATATATGGGCGGTTTTTTCGGAGCAGTTTCACATAACGACTGCATAAGCGACGTTTTCTTCGGCACGGACTACCACTCCCACCTCGGCACACGCAGAGGCGGTATGACCGCATATTCACCCGAGCTCGGTTTCCAGAGAAGCATCCATTCCATCGAGAATTCGCCTTTCAGAACAAAATTTGAAAGCGACATCGAAGGAATGAGGGGCAATATCTGCATCGGCTGCATAAGCGACTCCGACCCACAGCCTATCCTCGTCCGTTCAAAGCTCGGTCTGTACGCTGTCTGTACAGTCGGCATAATCAAAAACAGCGCAGCTCTCTGCGACGAGATACTTAACAGCTGCTCGGAAAGCTTTGAAGTAATGAGCAGCGGAAACGTAAATTCAAGCGCACTTGTCGGCGCACTTATCGCACAGAAGGGTTCGATCGTTGAAGGCATAAAATATGCGCAGGAAAAAATCGAAGGCTCAATGTCCCTTATGCTTATGACAAGCGACGGCATCATCGCCGCAAGGGACAAGCTCGGCAGACTTCCTATTATAATAGGCAAGAGAAGCGACGGCTTCTGCCTTTCACTTGAATCCTTCGCATTCCAGAAGCTTGGCTATGATACCTACCGTGAGCTTTTCCCCGGCGAGATCGTAAAGCTCACCTCGGACAGCTGCGAAGTTCTTCAAAGCGGCGGAAACGATATGAGGATATGCTCGTTCCTCTGGACATATTACGGCTATCCGAACTCCGTTTATGAGGGAGTTACGGTCGAAACGATGAGAACGAGAAACGGCGAGATAATGGCGGAACACGATATCGAAAAGGGCTGTCTGCCCGATGTCGATTATGTCTGCGGCGTTCCCGATTCGGGTATCCCTCACGCTATCGGCTATGCAAACCGCAGCGGTATCCCGTTTGCCCGTCCGTTTATCAAATATACCCCGACCTGGCCGAGAAGCTTTATGCCGACCAGCCAGTCTATGAGAAATAAAGTCGCAAAGATGAAGCTTATCCCTGTACACGAGCTTATCGAGGGCAAAAAGCTCCTCTTTGTTGACGACAGCATCGTAAGAGGCACACAGATGCGTGAAACGGTTGAATTCCTCTACGCCAACGGCGCAAAGGAGGTTCACATGCGTTCGGCTTGTCCTCCGATAATGTTCGGATGCAAGTACCTGAATTTCTCACGCAGCACATCGGAACTCGAGCTCATCGCACGACAGATCATTGATGAGCAGGAGGGCGCAGAAGGACTTAAATATATCGACGAATACAGCGACACAAACACCGAAAGAGGCAAAATTCTTCGTGAAGAGATCTGCCGCCGTTTGAAGCTTACTTCGCTTGAATTCCAGTCGCTTGACGGAACGACAAAGGCGATCGGACTTGACAGCTGCAAGCTCTGCACATACTGCTGGAACGGAAAGGAATGATTTCCTATGTTTGATAGTATTCATGAGGAGTGCGGCGTATTCGGCGTTTATACCCCTAACAGCCCCGATGCGGCGATGCAAAGCTATATGGGTCTGTACGCACTCCAGCACAGAGGTCAGGAATCCTGCGGTATCGTCCTCAACGATGACGGCGTTTTCAGTTACCATAAGGATCTCGGACTTGTCCGTGATGTTTTTACAAAGGATATACTTGAATCGCTTGGCAGCGGAACAGCCGCAATAGGTCACGTCCGCTATTCCACCACGGGAAGCTCCAACCGAAGCAACGCACAGCCGCTTGTTGTGCGCCACGTTAAAGGTCCCATGGCGCTTGCGCATAACGGCAACCTTGTCAATGCAAGAGAGCTTCGTGAAGCATATGAGCTGCGAGGTGCGATCTTCCACACCACAAATGATACCGAGGTCATTTCTTACGCAATTACCGAGGAAAGATTGAGCTGCCCGTCCATCGAGGTAGCCGTTTCCAACGCAATGTGTAAGTTAAGGGGTGCATATTCCATCCTTGTAATGTCCGCAACAAAGCTTATCGCAGCAAGAGATCCCGACGGCTTCCGTCCTCTCTGCCTCGGCAGAACGGCTGACGGCGGCTGGCTCGTTTCCTCCGAAAGCTGCGCATTCGACAGCGTCGGAGCAGAGTTCGTCCGTGAGATCGAACCGGGAGAGCTTGTTGTTATTGACCGTGACGGTCTGCGTTCGGACAGAAGACACTGCGGAAAGCCTTCCCACATGTGTGTTTTTGAATATGTGTATTTCGCTCGTCCCGACTCCGTGATAAACGGAGTAAGCGTACATAAAGCAAGACTCCGTGCAGGCGAATTCTTGTGGCAGGAGCATCCTGTCGAAGCGGATGTCGTTATCGGCGTACCCGACAGCGGACTTGACGCCGCTCTCGGACTTGCCAACGCATCGGGAATACCCTACGGAGTAGGATTTATCAAAAACCGCTATGTCGGCAGAACCTTTATCCAGCCGACACAGACGGAAAGAACAAATTCAGTCAAGATCAAGCTCAATGTCATAAGGGAAACAGTCAAGGACAAGCGTGTTATCCTCGTTGACGACAGCATCGTAAGAGGAACTACCTCAAAGCGTATCGTCAACCTTATCCGAGAAGCAGGCGCAAAGGAGATACACGTTCGTATTTCCTGCCCTCCGTTCAAGAATCCCTGCTACTTCGGCACCGACATCGACAGCCGTGAAAACCTCATCGCCTGCAGAATGTCGATAGACGAGATAGCAAAGGAGATCGGTGCGGATTCGCTCGGATATTTAAGCGTTGAGAATCTTAACCGTGTTGCCGAGGACGCAGGCTGCGGCTTCTGCAACGGCTGCTTCACGGGCGAATATCCCGTTGAAGTTCCCCTTGAAATGCCAAAGGACAAATTTGAGTTCAAAATTCATACGAAATAATAAAGCCGATCTAAAGACCGTTCCGGGGTTGCCATAATACGGCAGGGAACGTTTATGATCTGCGTTTTTACAAAGGAGTAAAAAATGAAAAGTTTTTCTGAAAGCTATAAAGAAGCAGGCGTTGACGTTACTGCAGGCTATAAAGCAGTCGAGCTTATGAAGGCTCACGTTGCAAGAACAATGACAAGCGGTGTCCTCTCGGGCATCGGCGGTTTCGGCGGTCTTTTCGAGCTCGATATGACAGGCATCAGCAAGCCTGTTCTCGTTTCGGGCACAGACGGCGTCGGAACAAAGCTTAAGATCGCATTCCTTATGAATAAGCACAACACAGTCGGCATAGACTGCGTTGCAATGTGCGTTAATGACGTTATCTGCTGCGGCGCAAAGCCACAGTTCTTCCTCGATTATATCGCAGTCGGCAAGAACATACCCGAAAAGGTTGCCGATATCGTATCTGGCGTTGCAGAGGGCTGCGTTCAGTCCGAATGTGCGCTCATCGGCGGCGAAACTGCAGAAATGCCCGGCTTCTATCCCGTTGACGAGTATGACCTTGCAGGCTTCTCCGTGGGCGTTGTTGACAAGGACAAGATACTCAAGCCCGACACACAGAAGGCAGGGGACGTTATGATCGGCATCAAGTCGAGCGGCGTTCACTCCAACGGCTTCTCCCTCGTAAGAAAGGTTTTCACCGTGAACGAGCAGAACCTTGCACGTCACTACGGCGACCTCGGCACAACTCTCGGCGAGTGCCTTCTCACGCCTACAAAGATATATGTAAAGGCAGTAATGAAGCTCCTCGACGCTGTTAATGTCAAGGCTATCAGCCATATCACAGGCGGCGGCTTCTATGAGAACATCCCTCGTTCACTTCCCGACGGTATCTCCGTAAAGATCGAGAGAAACGCTGTTCAGGTGCTTCCTATCTTCAACGTTATCCAGTCTGTCGGAAATATCCCCGAAAGAGATATGTTCAACACCTTCAATATGGGCGTTGGAATGACAGTAGTTGTTGATAAGAACGACGTTGACAAGGCTATCGCAGCTATCAAGGCAGCAGGCGAGGAAGCTTACGTTCTCGGCGAGCTTGTAAACAGCGACGAAGGCGTTATCATCGCATAACAAAACTTGATTAACCATATTCGGAATTGGCTTTTTCCCGATTCCGAATATTTGTATAAATAAAGAAAGAGGTGCGGCGTGAAAAACATAGTTGTGCTTGTTTCGGGCGGCGGAACAAATCTGCAGGCTCTCATTGATTCGGAGAAAAGGGGAGAGATAAAGGGCGGAAAGATCACCTGTGTTATCTCCTCAAAGCCTGACGCCTACGCCCTCGAACGTGCAAAAAATGCAGATATCCCCACAAAGGTCATTGCAAGAAAAGAATACTCCGACAGCGTTTCTTACAGCAAGGCTCTTCTTGAAGCTCTTGACAGCGAAAAAGCCGACCTTGTTGTGCTTGCAGGCTTCATGACTATCCTTGACGAGTGCGTGACGGAAAAATATGCCTATAAGATAATAAACGTTCACCCTGCGCTTATCCCGTCATTCTGCGGAGAGGGCTTCTACGGACTCAAGGTTCACGAAAAAGCTCTTGAATACGGCGTAAAGGTCAGCGGCGCAACTATCCATTTCGTCAACGAAAAGGCTGACGCAGGCGCAATAATCCTGCAGGGAACGGTCAATGTCGAAAATGACGATACACCCGAAGTTCTCCAGCGCAGAATAATGGAAAATGTCGAGTGGAAGCTCCTTCCGAAGGCTGTTTCGCTGTTCTGTCAGGACAAAATTACTATCAAGGACGGAAAGGCATACGTCAATGAATGAGGATAAATTTTCGGGCAAGGCTGACGACTACGACAGATACCGCCCGACCTACCCGACAGAGCTTGCCGACTGGCTTTTTGCAAGGACAAACGCAAAAACAGTCGCAGATATAGGCGCAGGCACGGGAAAATTCACAAAGCTGCTTTTGACGAAAGCGGAAAAGGTCATCGCAGTTGAGCCTAACGGTGATATGCTCAAAAAGCTGTACAGAAATGTCCCGACAGCGCAGATAATCAATGCTTCCGCCGAAAATACGGGCATTGCGGACGGTTCCGTTGACCTTGTGACTGCTGCAACAGCGTTCCATTGGTTCGATGAAGATAAATTCAAAGCCGAGTGCAAGCGAATACTTGCGCCGAACGGCAGAATAGCGATTATTTTCAACGAAAAGATAGTGGACGACCTTATCCGTGAGCGTGACGAGATAAGCCGGATCTACTGCGGATACAAGGGTCACGCAGGGAAACGCTACGGCGCAGAGGGCGATGCTTTTCTGCGGAATGAATACTTTTCCGAGGTCGAATATGTCGAATTTGAGCATAGCGTTTGCTATGACGAGGACGGCTTTGTCGGCAACACGCTTTCACGCTCATACGCGCTCAGACCCGATGATATCGGCTACGACGGATATGTCTGGGAGCTTCGTCAGCTTTTCAAGAAAATGAACGATTTCGGCAGCGTTGAACTGAAATACAAAGTCACCTGTTATCTTGGTATATTTTAAGCCGGGAACGCCCGGCGGCGGTTTCGCAGGTAAGATGTAAAGAACCGTACAATTTTTACCCGGTAACGGGACATTATACAAAATTATAAACTGGAGGTACGATAATGAAGAAACTTTCTATCGAAAACGAGCTTAAAGCTAACGCTTATCCCGGCAGAGGAATAATCATCGGCAAGTCTGCTGACGGTAAGAACGCTGTTATCGCATACTTTATCATGGGCAGAAGCGAAAACAGCCGCAACAGAGTTTTTCTCCCGACCGCTGACGGCATCCGCACAGAAGCTTTTGACCCGTCAAAAATGGTCGATCCGCACCTTATCATATATTCTCCCGTCCGTGTGCTTGACGGCGCAACGATCGTAACAAACGGCGACCAGACCGACACGATCTACGACCTTATGAAAGAGGGCAAGACCTTCGAGGAATCCCTCCGTACAAGAGAGTACGAGGACGACGCTCCGAACTATACACCGAGAATTTCGGGAATTGTCTGCAACAAGTGCGGCGACTACTCAATGTCCATCCTCAAATCCGCAGACGGCAACCCCGACTGCCGTGAGCGCTTCACATATTCCTACGAAAAGCCGCTTAACGGCACAGGTCACTTCATCCACACCTATATGGGCGACGGCTCACCGCTCCCGAGCTTTGAGGGTGAACCGAAGCTTGTCGATATGACTGACCTTGACATTGACGCTTTCACCGATATGGTGTGGGAGTCGCTCAACGCAGATAATAAGGTTTCGCTTTTTGTTCGCTATATCGAGCTTGCAACAGGCGAATCGGATACAAGAATTGTAAATAAAAACGGTTGAAAGGAAACAGAAAAATGAACGAAATGCAGCTTAAATACGGATGCAACCCCAATCAGAAGCCTTCAAGAATTATTATGCAGGACGGTTCCGACCTTCCTATCGAAGTCCTCAACGGCAAGCCGGGCTATATCAATCTCCTTGACGCTTTCAACGGCTGGCAGCTTGTAAGAGAGCTTAAAACCGCAACAGGTCTTTGCGCAGCTACCTCCTTCAAGCACGTTTCTCCCGCAGGCGCAGCAGTCGGACTTCCTCTTTCCGATACCCTCAAAAAGATCTACTGGGTGGACGACCTCGGCGAGCTTTCTCCGCTTGCCTGCGCTTATGCAAGAGCAAGAGGCGCTGACAGAATGTCCTCCTACGGCGACTTTATCGCACTCTCCGATGTCTGCGATGTCTGCACAGCAAAGATGATACAGCGTGAGGTTTCGGACGGCGTTATCGCTCCCGGCTACACCGATGAAGCTCTTGAAATTCTCAAATCCAAGAGAAAGGGCACCTACAACATCATCAAGATCGATGAAAACTACAAGCCTGCGCCTATCGAAACAAAGCAGGTTTACGGCATTTCCTTTGAGCAGGGCAGAAACGAGCTTCCTATCGACAACGCTCTCCTTGAAAACGTCGTTACAAACAACAAGGATATCCCCGAGGACAAGAAGCGCGATCTCCTTATCTCGCTCATCGTCCTCAAATATACCCAGTCCAACTCCGTCTGCTATGTAAAGGACGGTCAGGCTGTCGGCATCGGCGCAGGTCAGCAGTCCAGAATCCACTGCACACGCCTTGCAGGTCAGAAAGCCGACAACTGGTGGCTCCGTCAGTCCCCGAAGGTGCTTGGACTTGACTTCATCGACGGTATCCGCCGTGCAGACCGTGACAATGCTATCGACGTTTATATGTCCCCCGATGAGTATATGGACGTTCTCGCTGACGGCGCTTGGCAGAACATCTTCAAGACAAAGCCTGAGGTTTTCACAGCAGAAGAAAAGCGTGCTTGGCTCGACCGGAACACAGGCGTCTGCCTCGGTTCGGACGCATTCTTCCCGTTCGGCGACAACATCGAAAGAGCACACAAGAGCGGCGTAGAATACATTGCACAGCCGGGCGGCTCTATCCGTGACGACAACGTTATCGACACCTGCAACAAGTACGATATCGCTATGGCATTCACAGGAATCCGTCTGTTCCACCACTAATTTAATGCGTAATGCACTGCGAAGCTGGGCATCGTAATTGCGTAATTATTTTTTAACGTAAAAAAATCGTAGGGGCGGATTCCATATCCGCCTTCGCAAATGACATTTTTCAAAAATCAATGTAGGGTACGGGTTTCCCGTCCCGTTCGCAATGTATATGAATTGTGAATAATGAAATCGTAGGAGCGGATTCCATATCCGCCTACGCAAATGACATTTTTCTGAAAACCTATATAGGGGACGGGTTTCCCGTCCCGACCAAATTGCAATTCTATTCAGATTATTTTTGTAGGGCGGATTCTATATCCGCCCGTTTGGAATGACCGTTTTTACATTTACAAAGAAAAAGGAATGATAAAAATGAAAATATTAGTAGTTGGCGGCGGCGGAAGAGAACACGCTATCATTATGAAGCTCGCCGAAAGCAAACGTGTTGAAAAGCTCTACTGCACCCCCGGAAACGGCGGTATCTCACGCTATGCCAAGTGCTTCAATGTCGGCGCGACCGATATTGACGGAGTTGTCGCACTTGTAAAGCAGCTAAAAGTTGATATGGTAGTCGTAGCTCCCGATGATCCGCTCGTCCTCGGAATGGTGGACGCTCTCAATGCGGAAGGCTTCATGACCTTCGGCCCGAATAAGGCTGCTGCAATAATCGAAGGCAGCAAGGTTTTCTCCAAAAACCTTATGAAGAAATACAATATCCCGACTGCAAAGTACGAAACCTTTACAGACAGCGCTTCCGCTATCGCATACCTCAAAGAGCAGAACAGCTACCCGGCTGTTATCAAGGCTGACGGACTTGCTCTCGGAAAGGGCGTAATCATCGCACAGAACGAGGAAGAAGCAGTCGAAGCCGTTAAGTCAATGATCGACGGAAAGCAGTTCGGCGAAAGCAGCTCAACCGTAGTTATCGAAGAATTCCTCACAGGTCCGGAAATATCCGTCCTCTCATTTACAGACGGAAAAACCGTTGTGCCGATGATATCCTCAATGGATCATAAGCGTGCGCTTGACGGCGATAAGGGACTCAATACGGGCGGTATGGGAACTATCGCACCGAACCCGTTCTATACGGAAGCAGTCGCAAAGGAATGTATGGAAAATATCTTCCTCCCGACAATGAACGCAATGAATGCCGAGGGCAGAAGGTTCAAGGGCTGCCTCTATTTCGGACTTATGGCAACACCAAAGGGCGTAAAGGTCATCGAGTATAACTGCCGCTTCGGCGACCCCGAAACACAGGTCGTGCTTCCGCTGCTTGATACAGACCTCTGCGATATCTTTGAAGCCGTTTATAACGAAAAGCTCTCCGACCTTGATATCAAGTGGAAGAATGAGTGCTGCTCCTGCGTAATAATGGCAAGCGGCGGCTATCCGCAGAGCTATAAAAAGGGCATCGAGATGAACGGCATGGACGAAAAGGGGCAAGTTGACGGCGTTTTCGTCTACCACGCAGGCACAAAGTTTGAGAACGATAAGTTCTATACAAACGGCGGAAGAGTTATCGGCGTTACCGCAACAGGCGAAACGCTCCAAAATGCCCTTGATAAGTCCTACGAAGGCGTAAAGAAGATATCCTTTGAGGGCGCACATTACCGTACAGATATCGGAAAAAGAGCACTTTCAAAATAATCGGAAGATCAAAAAATAGTATGGTAACCACCGCGAAGCGACCAAAAGTTTCGTCCACCTTTTCAAAGGTGGTGGGGTTCCAAGGGGCAAAGCCACTTGGTCGCTTCCGCAGAAGCGAAACTCCCTAAACTATGGCATATGATCTGCATCAAAAGCGAAATCACTAACAAATCAAAAAGCGCAATTCACGATCAAAAGGTAAAACAGAACGTGAGAAATCAGTCTGTAAACCAAAAATTCGTGAATTGCGCTTGTTCTGTTTTCCTAAAACAAACTATCCTTGAAGCGTAAATAGACGAACGCAGTGAGTGTATTTACGCTTCAACATCGAATGAGCAGCTATGGGAAATGAACGTGAAAACATAGAGCAAAACGAGCATTTTCACACCAACGGAAAAAAACATCAGCTCACAAGAAAAACAGAACAACTATAGTTTTGAACAATACAAAACCGCATCCAAGAATTCACAGTTCAAAATAATTACGCATCAAAAAAACTTTTAAAAACCTCTTGAAATAATCAGATTTATGGTGTATAATATAAGAAACATTTGTTTTGATGATTCTGACAATTTAGGAGGAGCAATATGGAAGATATTAAAAATGTCCACGCAGGACATAGGCAGCGTATGAAGGAAATGTTCCTCAAAAACGGCTTTGAAGGCTTCAGCGAGCATCAGATAATGGAAATGCTGCTGTTTTATACCTATCCGAGAATTGACACAAACGAAATTGCACATAATCTTATTAACCGATTCGGCGGGATCTGCGGCGTTTTTGACGCTTCGATCGAGGATCTTGTGAATATCGGCGGCGTTTCGCTCAATTCAGCCGTGCTTATAAAAATGATCCCCCTCTCAATGAGAGCTTATAATATGTCGAAAACCGAACACTGCGTCTTTGACAATACGGACAAGCTTTGTGAGCTTTTCAAAGGCTGCTTTCCCGGGGATTCAAAGGAGTGCTTCTATGTCGCAGCGTTTGACGATGACCTGCGGCTGGTAAGAAATTCTCTCGTCTGCAAGGGAGGGCCGTCCTCCGCACCCGTTGATCTGCGTAAGCTTGCGGAAATCGTCCTGCAGTCGGGAGCGTCGCTCGTTGCTGTCGCACATAATCACCCGAAGGGCAGCTGTCAGCCGTCCGATACGGATATAATGACAACAAGACGGATAGCGGCGTTCCTATCATCGTTCGGAGTGCGCCTGCTCGATCACGTTGTTGTCGGAAGGGACGGCGTTGTTTCGATGAGAAAAAGCGGAATGCTTTCGGGAATATGATGAAAGGAAAACGCTATGGATTTTAAGCTTCATTCAAACTATACCCCTGCAGGCGACCAGCCGAAGGCTATAAGTCAGCTTGTCGAGGGCGTTAAAAAAGGATATAAGGAACAGACGCTTCTCGGCGTTACAGGCTCGGGCAAGACCTTCACAATGGCGAACGTTATCGCACAGCTCAACCGTCCTGCGCTCGTTTTTGCACATAATAAAACGCTCGCCGCACAGCTTTGCTCCGAGTTCAGAGAGTTCTTCCCCGAAAATGCGGTAGAATACTTCGTTTCCTACTATGACTATTACCAGCCCGAAGCGTATATCCCCTCGACCGACAGCTACATCGAAAAGGACTCTGCGATCAATGACGAGATAGATCGACTACGCCACAGCGCAACGTTCGCACTTGCCGAGCGGCGTGACGTTATAATCGTTGCGTCCGTTTCCTGCATATATACACTCGGTTCGCCGATCGACTACCGTACAATGGTGGTTTCTATCCGTCAGGGCGCACAGATGTCAAGGGAAGAGCTGCTTGCAAAGCTCGTTTCCATACAGTATGAAAGGAACGATCTAAGCTTCACCCGAAATAAGTTCCGAGTAAGGGGAGATACCGTCGAGATCTTTCCTGCAGGCGCAACGGACACAGCTATCCGTGTTGAATTTTTCGGAGATGAAGTCGACCGTATCTCCGAGTTTGCGCCGCTCACGGGCAACGTTACCGCAACCGTTTCACACGCCGCTATCTATCCTGCTTCGCACTATGTTATCTCAAGGGAAAAAATGAGCGACGCAATAGGCGAGATAGAACGTGAGCTTGAAGAGCGTGTAAAATACTTCAAGGACAACGACAAGCTTATCGAAGCACAGCGTATCGAACAGCGCACACGCTATGATATCGAAATGCTTGAAGAGATCGGCTTCTGCAAGGGCATCGAGAACTATTCACGCATACTTGCAGGCAGAGAGCCGGGAAGCATACCCTATACCTTGCTCGACCACTTCCCCGAGGACTTTCTGCTTTTCGTGGACGAAAGCCATGTTTCGCTGCCGCAGATACGCTCAATGAGCGCAGGCGATAAGGGAAGAAAAACGACCCTCGTTGACTACGGCTTCCGACTTCCGTCAGCGTTCGATAACCGACCGCTCACCTTTGACGAGTTTTATGATAAGGTAAATCAGGCGATATTCGTTTCCGCAACACCCGGGCCGTTTGAGCGTGAAAAGTCCGAGCAGATCGTTGAACAGGTAATTCGTCCGACTGGTCTTGTCGACCCCGAGATCATCGTCAAGCCCGTTCAGGGTCAGATCGAAGACCTCCTGCTTGAAATAAACGAAAGAACGGCAAAGGGCGAGCGTGTCCTCGTTACAACGCTTACGAAGAAAATGGCGGAAGACCTCACCGCTTACCTTGAAAAAATGGATGTAAAGGTGCGCTATATGCACTATGATATCGACACTATCGAGAGAATGGAGATAATCCGTGATCTGCGACTGGGCGAATTTGATGTCCTTGTCGGTATCAACCTCCTGCGTGAGGGTCTTGACATACCCGAGGTTTCGCTCGTTGCTATCCTTGACGCCGATAAGGAAGGCTTCCTGCGTTCCGAAAGCTCACTTATCCAGACGATAGGCAGAGCCGCAAGAAACGCAGGCGGTCAGGTCATAATGTATGCCGACAGCGTTACACGTTCGATGGAAAACGCAATAATGGAAACCGAACGCCGCCGCAAGCTGCAGCTTGACTACAACGAAAAGCACGGGATCAAGCCGAAAACTATCATAAAGGACGTTCGTGAGGTCATAAAGATCTCGTCCAAGGCGGAAACGGACGGAAAGACCTCAAAGCAGAAACAGAAGCAGATGACCGCCGCAGAAAAGCAGGCTCTTATCGAGAAGCTCACCGCAGAGATGAAGAACGCCGCAAAGCTGCTTGAATTTGAACACGCCGCTTATCTGCGTGACAGGATAAATGAGTTAAAGGGAAAGAAGTGACATTATGGCTTTTGACTTCAAGAAAGAATACAAGGAATTTTATATGCCGAAGTGCAAACCCGAGATCGTGAACGTTCCGAAGATGAACTACATTGCCGTTCGAGGAAAAGGCGATCCCAACGAAAAGGACGGCGCATATCAGAAGGCTATCGGTATTCTTTACGCCGTTGCATATACGATAAAAATGAGCTATAAAGGCTCGCATAAAATTGACGGATTTTTTGAGTATGTCGTTCCGCCGCTCGAAGGCTTCTGGTGGCAGGACGGAATATGCGGAATTGATTACGGCAGCAAGGATAAATTCAACTGGATATCCGTGATAAGGCTGCCCGATTTCGTGACAGAGGAAGACTTCCACTGGGCGGTCGAAGAAGCGTCCGCAAAAAAGAAGCTTGACTGCTCCGCTGCGGAATTTCTCACCGTTGAGGAGGGACTTTGCGTTCAGATAATGCACATCGGGTCGTATGACGATGAACCTGCAACGGTCATGCTTATGGACGAATTCCTGGCGCAGAACGGCTATGAAAATGACATCAATGACGTTCGTCTTCACCACGAGATATACCTTTCGGACGCACGGAAAACCGCTCCCGAAAAGTGGAAAACCGTTATCCGTCACCCAATAAAGAAAAAGAATGATTGAGAGGAAAAATCAGAAAATGCCAACCGACAAAATAATCATAAAAGGCGCAAGGGAGCATAACCTTAAAAACGTTGATCTTGAAATCCCCCGTGACAAGCTCGTTGTAATGACAGGACTGTCGGGCAGCGGAAAATCCTCGCTTGCGTTCGATACGATCTATGCCGACGGACAGCGCCGCTATATGGAAAGCCTTTCTTCCTATGCAAGAATGTTCCTCGGACAGATGGAAAAGCCCGATGTTGACAGCATCGAGGGACTTTCTCCCGCAATTTCCATCGACCAGAAAAGCACCTCGAACAATCCCCGTTCAACGGTCGGAACCGTCACCGAGATCTACGACTATCTCCGACTTCTCTATGCAAGAATAGGCATTCCGCATTGCCCCGTCTGCGGCAGGGAGATAAAGCAGCAGACCGTTGACCAGATCGCCGATATGATAACATCGCTCCCCGAGGGTACAAAGCTCCAGATACTTGCCCCCGTCATAAGAGGACGAAAGGGAGAGCATACAAAGGAGCTTGAACGTGCGAAAAAATCGGGTTATGTCCGTGTCCGCTGTGACGGCATAATCTACGATCTGAGCGAAGAAATAAAGCTTGAAAAAAACAAGAAGCACAACATTGAAATAGTTGTTGACCGTCTTGTGATAAAAGAGGGGATAACCTCACGCCTTACCGACAGCGTTGAAACCGCTTCGGCAATTTCGGGCGGTATCGTGATCGCTGACGTTATCGGCGGAAAGGAAATGCTTTTTTCGCAGAACTACGCCTGCCCCGAGCATAACATCTCCATTGAGGAGCTTACGCCGAGAATGTTCTCGTTCAATAACCCGTTCGGAGCCTGCCCGAAATGTACGGGTCTGGGCGTTTTCCGAAAGATCGACCCCGACCTCGTTATCCCGAACAAGGAGCTTTCGATCAGGCAGGGCGCAATAAAAGCAACAGGCTGGAACACCTTGAGCGATGATTCCATTGCAATGATGTTCTATAATGCGATCGCAGATGAGTTAAATATATCTCTCGATACACCCGTAAAAGACCTCCCGAAGGAAGCCGTTGATACTTTTCTCTACGGCACGGGCGAAAAGAAGCTGAAAATCGTGCGCTCCAATATGTACGGCGGCGGAACCTACCACCAGCCGTTTGAGGGCATCGTGAACAACCTACAGCGCCGCTATAACGAAACAAGCTCCGAGTACAGCCGCTCCGAAATTGAGGACTGTATGAGCGAAGTCCTCTGCCCCGACTGCCACGGAAATCGACTTAAACCCGAAAGCCTTGCCGTAACAGTCGGCGGAAAGAACATCTCCGAGCTTACCGATATGTCCGTAAGCGAATGTGTTGACTTCTTTTCAAAGTTACAACTCACAGAAACACAGCAGCTGATCGGCGAACGCATCATAAAGGAGATCAACAGCCGACTTGGCTTCCTCAAAAGCGTCGGACTTGAATACCTCACACTCTCACGCTCGGCGGCAACCCTCTCGGGCGGTGAAAGCCAGCGTATCCGACTTGCAACGCAAATCGGCTCGTCGCTTGTCGGCGTGCTTTATATCCTCGATGAGCCCTCTATCGGACTTCATCAGCGTGATAACGACAAGCTTATCTCAACGCTGAAAAGGCTCCGTGATTCGGGAAATACCGTTATCGTCGTCGAACACGATGAGGACACAATGCGAAGCGCCGACTATATCGTCGATGTAGGCCCCTACGCAGGCGTGCACGGCGGCGAGATCGTTGCCGCAGGAACGGTCGAGGATATCGAAAAATGCGAGCGTTCCATAACGGGTCAGTATTTGAGCGGCAAACGGTTCATCCCCGTCCCGACCGAGCGCAAAAAGGGGAACGGAGAGTTCCTGCGTGTTTACGGTGCTGCGGAAAACAACCTTAAACATATCGACATTGAAGTTCCGCTCGGCATACTGACCTGCGTAACGGGCGTTTCGGGCAGCGGAAAATCCTCACTCGTCAACGAGATCATCTATAAACACCTTGCCGCAAAGCTCAACCGTGCAAAGCTCCGTCCGGGAAAATTCGACCGAATGGAAGGACTGGAAAACCTTGATAAGGTCATCGCCATTGACCAGTCGCCGATAGGAAGAACTCCACGTTCAAATCCTGCGACCTACACGGGCGTTTTCAACGATATCCGTGAGCTTTTCGCAGGAACAAACGACGCAAAAATGAAGGGCTACGGCCCCGGACGCTTTTCCTTCAACACAAAGGGCGGCCGATGCGAAGCCTGCGAGGGCGACGGTATCATAAAGATCGAAATGCACTTCCTGCCCGATGTTTTTGTGCCGTGTGAGGTCTGCAAGGGCAAACGCTATAACCGTGAAACTCTCGATGTTTACTACAAGGGCAAGAATATCTACGATGTCCTTGAAATGACGGTCGATGAGGGCGTTGAGTTTTTTGCAAATATCCCCAAGATCGCACGGAAGCTCAAAACTCTGCAGGAGGTCGGACTCGGATATATAAAAATAGGTCAGTCCTCAACAACGCTTTCGGGCGGCGAAGCGCAGAGAGTAAAGCTTGCGACCGAATTGTCAAAGCGTGCAACGGGCAGAACGTTCTATATCCTCGATGAACCGACAACGGGACTCCATACAGCCGATGTCCATAAGCTTATCGAGGTGCTGCAGCGGCTGACCGAGGGCGGAAATACCGTTCTTGTTATCGAGCATAACCTTGATGTGATAAAAACAGCCGACCATATCATCGACCTCGGCCCCGAGGGCGGAGTAGGCGGCGGAACGCTCGTAAAATGCGGCACTCCCGAGGATATCGCAGCGTGTGAGGAATCTTATACGGGAAAATATCTGAAAAAGTATCTGAAATAAAAAAAACAAAAAGTTTAGGTCAAGCCTTTTCAAAGGCTTGTGGGGTTCCAAGGGGCAAAGCCACTTGGTCGCTTCCGCAGAAGCGAAACTCTCTAAACTTTAGTGAAAAGCTTTCAGCAATAGCGAAATCACTAACAAATCAAAAAGCGCAATTCACGAAATAAAGTTTAAATCAGAACATGAGAAATCATTTTGTAATCCTCAATTCGTGAATTGCGCTAATTCTATATTATCGGAACAACTTTCCTCTGACAACAAATATACGAACGAAGTGAGTATATTTGTTGTCAGACGAAGTATGAATAAGCTGCGTTGTCCATTAAACACTTGATTTTTTATGGATTTTATGCTACAATTAAGAAAAATCTGTAAAGGAAGTGCAGCTATGCCGCATTCATCGGGCGGAGGTTCCCACGGAGGAGGTTCCCATCACAGCAGCTCTCACAGTTCCCACAGCTCACGTTCGGGGTCTTCTTCATCAAGAAATGTCAGCAATGTTTATTTTCCCGGTTCGAGAAGGTTTCTTTATTTTGACAGACACGATCAGCCTGTCTATGTCTATGCTGATTATGATATCACAAAAAAGCGCAGCCCAATGCGATTCTTCATACTTTTGTTTTATATCCCGTTTGTTATTGCGCTGTATTTTATGGCAAAGGATATGATCTTGCCCCCGAAAAAGCTTAAAACGGACTATAATACCGCTATTGCAGTGAGGGATAACATAAATACCCTTGAAGATACGGAAAGGCTGAAGCGTTCGCTGCAGGCATTTTACGATAAAACAGGCATTTCTCCTGCCGTATTCACCGTTTATAACGAGGATTGGCAGGATAGGTATTCTAACCTTGAAAATTATGCGTATGACCTTTATGTAAATGCTTTCCCAGATGAAAAGCATTGGCTCATCGTCTATTCCGAGCCGAAGGAACCCGACCCCGGATTCAATGAATGGTATTGGGAGGGAATGCAGGGCGATGATACGGATCCTATTCTTACTTATGACAAAGCAGAAATATTCAATAATAAGCTGCAGCGTTATCTGACGGAGGATTCAAAGTCGGTTTCCGAGGCGATCAGCTTTGCATTTGACGAGCTTACACCCGAAATAATGAAAATGGAGATCGAACCGGTAAGTATTCTTACGTTCGCTATTTTCGGCGGATTTATACTTTTCCACGCATTTTTTATGGTGTTCTATGATCCTAACAAAAAGTACAGAAACGCAGAGGAATGTCCGATAGAAAGTCCGACCGACAAGCTCAATAAAGAAAGCTGCCCGTTTTGCGGCGCAGAGTATATTAAGGGCAAGGATCTGCGCTGCCCAAGCTGTCAGTCTTTGCTTGAAGTGTCCGAAAACAAATTATAACAAAACGCAATTCACGAAAAATTGCTCGTGAATTGCGTTTTTGTTTGTTATATTATAAAATGTTCAGAACGAACCAAGATACTTTTTCTGCTCATCGGAAAGAGTGTCGATCTCCATTTCCCAGAACTTGATCTTGCGCTGTGCAACTTCGTTGTCAATATACTTCGGAACATCGATAGTCATTCCGTCAGCGCCGATATTTCCCTTGTTCTTGACAAGATGAAGCGCCGAAAGTGCCTGGATAGCAAAGCTCATGTCCATTATCTCGGCAGGATGTCCGTCACCTGCAGCAAGGTTTACAAGTCTGCCCTCGGCGATAACGTTGATAGTGTTTCCGTTGGAAAGCTTGTAGCCCATAATGTTCTTTCTTGCGACCTTTGACTCAACTGCTATCCTGCGGAGAGCCGCAACATCGACTTCTACATCGAAATGTCCTGCATTGCAGCAGATAGCGCCGTCCTTCATCAGATAGAAATGCTCCTCGGTGATAACGTCACGGCAGCCTGTTACTGTCACGAAGAAATCGCCGACCTTTGCAGCTTCGCTCATCTTCATAACCTTGAAGCCGTCCATAACAGCCTCCATTGCCTTTATCGGGTCAACCTCGGTAACGATGACCTCGGCACCGAGACCCTTTGCTCTCATTGCAACGCCCTTTCCGCACCAGCCGTAGCCTGCGACAACAACGTTCTTTCCTGCAACGATAAGGTTGGTCGTGCGGTTGATGCCGTCCCAGACGGACTGACCCGTGCCGTAGCGGTTGTCGAAAAGATGCTTGCAGTCGGCATTGTTTACGAGCACCATCGGGAATTTGAGCTCTCCTGCCTTGTCCATAGCGATAAGACGGATAATGCCCGTCGTGGTTTCCTCACAGCCGCCGATAACGTCTGCGAGCTTGTCGCGGTATTCGGTGTGGATAAGGTGAACAAGATCGCCGCCATCGTCAATGATGATGTTCGGACCTGCTTCAATTACTCTTGAAGTGTGACGGTGGTATTCTTCATCGGTTGCAGCGTACCAAGCGAAAACGTTAAGTCCGTCGTGAACGAGCGCAGCCGCAACATCATCCTGTGTGGAGAGCGGATTGCTGCCCGTAACGTACATTTCAGCGCCGCCTGCCGCAAGCACCTTGCAGAGATAAGCCGTTTTTGCTTCAAGATGTACCGAAAGCGCAACCTTTATTCCTGCAAAAGGCTTTGTTTCGGAAAATTCCTTTTCAATGCTGCGCAGGAGCGGCATATTTGCTTTGACCCAGTCGATCTTTATCTCGCCGTCCTGCCAGAGGTCTGCATTTCTGATCTCACTATTCATATTTTTGATTTCCTTTCATTAAAGGGACGGAAAAATCGTGCCCTGATTTTTGGGGGAATTAATAATTTGCCGCTTCCTCGGGAACCTTGTCCGATTGCTGTATGCCGAGAAGCGTTAATTCATCACCGCGCTTCTGAACGATGTAGTTCACATATTTCTCGGGCTTCGGAGCTTCATCGCTTGTCAGCGTCAGCCACGCAGGGGTAGGGGAAATGTAGCCGACCGTGATAGTGTAGCTTTCTCCGACCCTCGATATATCCTCAATGTAAGGGGAGTAGGTGAAGTACTTCGGGTTCGCAGGGATTCGGTAGGACTTGATGTCCTCATAGTAGTAAAACTGAACGTCCGCACCGAGGATAGACTGATGCTTGATCGAAAGACCCGAACCGAAAAGCTTCGCTGCGTGCTGCTCAACATCGAGCTCGGGAACGATTATCATATCGAAATCGGCTTCGTATTTGCTCTTGTCCTCGTAAAGAATGATGTCCCAAATCGAAGCTGTAATAACCGTGTCGCTGCGCAGCTTTATGCTCTGTCCGAACGGCGCAGGGTCGCAGATAACAACAGGATAGATAAAACGTGCAAATTCGGTCTTCTGCTGCGTGTTGTCGGCAAAATCCTTGAACTTGTCGACTGTGAAGGTTATCGTAGAGATCAATCCGACTATCGAAAGAATCATCACAAGTGTGCCGAGAATAAGATAGCCCTTGCGCTTGCCGCCCTCGCCGATATTCGGCATCTCGGGTTCAGGCTCCGCCATTGTAAGCTCCGCAAGCTCTTCCGTTTCCTCATCAAGAGCGTCATCAAACATCCTGCGGATGCTTTCGATCGACTCGTCAAGCTTTTTCTTTTCCGCCGGGTTAGCTTCTTTTGAAGGCTTCGGTGCCTTCGGTTTAGGCTCCTTCGGCGCTTTCGAAGGCTTCGGCTTTTTCTTCTTTTTTCCGTTTGCTTTTACATAGCTGTCGTAGTCAAAAATGTCCTTGTTATCGTTATTGTTCATAAAACCACCTTAAAACTGTGTGCTATCGGATCGGTTTGTACCGAGCCGCCGACTTTAAGTGCTTTCGTAAAGTAACCTACGAATCGCCCAAGGGGGCATCCCCTTATAAAACTGTGTGTTATCGGATCGGTTTTGTACCGAGCCGCCGACTTTGAGTGCTTTCGTAAAGTAACCTACGAATCGCCCAAGGGGGCATCCCCTTAACGGGTCTGACCGTTTCCGCTGATAAGGAACTTCATCGAAGTAAGCTCTCGAAGTCCCATAGGACCTCTTGCGTGAAGCTTCTGCGTCGAAATTCCTATCTCCGCACCGAGCCCGAACATTCCGCCGTCCGTGAATGCTGTCGAAACGTTGACATAAACAGCCGCCGCATCAATTTCCTTTCTAAAGCGTTCAGCATTGCCGAGATCATTCGTAACAATGCATTCCGAATGATGAGTTGTGTATCTGTCGATATGCTCAATAGCCTCGTCAAGCGACTTTACGACCTTGACCGAGATGATGTAATCGAGAAATTCGGTCGCATAATCCTCTTCCGACGCAGGAACAACGCAGTCGCCGAGAATTGCCCTTGTGCGCTCGCAGCCTCTTATCTCAACGTTTTTCTCGTCAAGCTTTGCTTTTATCATCGGGAGAAATTCCTCCGCAATGCTTTCGTGTACAAGCAGCGATTCAACAGCGTTGCAGACCGATACACGACGAGTCTTGCCGTTGTTCACAATGCTTACAGCCATTTCAAGATCAGCCGTTGCGTCAACAAAAACATGACAGTTGCCCGTACCCGTTTCGATCACGGGAACAGTCGCATTCTGCTTGCAGGCACGGATAAGTCCCGCACCGCCCCTCGGGATAAGCACGTCAATGTAGTCGGAGCATCGCATAAGCTCTCCGGAAACCTCTCTCGAGGTATCCTCAACGAGCTGGATAAGATCCTCAGGGAAGCCGACCTCTTTAAGAGCCGAGCGCATAATGTCGCAAAGGCACTTGTTGGAGTTGAAGGCTTCCTTGCCGCCCCTTAAAATTACAGCGTTGCCCGATTTAAGGCAGAGAACAGCCGCATCGACCGTAACATTCGGTCTTGATTCAAAAATTATCGCAATTGTGCCGAGCGGAACACGAATTTTGGTTATGCTCATCCCGTTCGGACGAACACTTCCGCTGATCGTTTCGCCAACGGGGTCATCAAGCTGTACAACATCCATAACGCTTTCTGCAATGTCATAAATTCTGCCGGCGTTAAGGCGAAGTCTGTCCTGCATAGCCTCGCTCATTCCGTTTTCACGAGCAGCTTTAAGGTCTTTTTCGTTTGCTTCAAGGATAGCATCAACGTTTGTTCTTAACGCACAGGCTATAGCAGAGAGAGCATTGTTCTTTTCAGCCGTGCTTGCCGTTGCAGCAGCCTTTCTGCAAGCCTTTGCACGGCTGCCGAGTGTTTCAGCATAGTTCATAAGCGTTCCTCCTCATTTATTCGCAGTGAAAAGCGTTCCGACCTGCTTTCCGTCAAAAAGATCGTAAAGCGTTTCGGGCTTTCTGCCGTTAAGTATCACCATATCAACACCGCCGTTCATAGCGATCTCGGCAGCGTTGAGCTTCGTTATCATTCCGCCTGTGCCGAGTCCCGAAACAGCGTCGGTAGCAAGCGCACGGACTTCATCGGTTATCTCGTGTACAACCGGTATGAGCTTTGCATCGGGGTTTGTGTTCGGGTTGGAATCGTAGAAGCCGTCAATGTCCGAAAGGATAATGAGAAGATCGGCTTTGGCGATAAGAGCCGCATAAGCGCCGAGCGAATCGTTCTCACCGATCTCAAGCTCCAGCTCATCAATTGCGACCGTGTCGTTTTCATTGATTACGGGGATGATTCCTCTTGAAAGCAGCTCTTCCATAGTGTTGACAATGTTCTGACTGCGAGGACCCTCAATGCTGTATTTAGTGAGAAGAAGCTGTGCAACCGTCAGATTGTACTGACCGAAAAGCTTGTCGTACATATACATAAGCTCACATTGACCGATAGCAGCGCAGGCCTGCTTTAAACGTGTTTCCTTCGGACGTTCGGTCAAGCCGATCTTTGAGCGTCCGAGCGCAATTGAGCCCGATGAAACAAGCGTTACCTGCTTGCCGCTGTTCTGAATGTCAGCGATTATCTTAACGAGATTTTCCATTCGGCGGATGTTGAGCCTGCCCGTGTTGTGCGTAAGCGTGGACGAGCCAAGCTTTATGACTATTCTTTTTTTATCGTTTATATCAAACATTGTTTTTCTCCTCGTATAATAAATTTAAGGGTAATTTAAAGAGAACCCCTATAAAAAC
>JBJEQP010000019.1:0-24365 GCA_051881815.1 Oscillospiraceae bacterium
GTGTAAACCATAGCTGGTTTGTTATGGATTTACCGACTAAATTTATTGTAACAGGGAGAGTGTTCGATAGAAGCAGGCTTTGTATGGTCTGATCTTCTTCACAATCTCGAACGTATTTCAGATCACTGTTCAAATATCGCAGGCTGCATAATAGAGGCTTCACACAACGACCTTACTCTGCACGAGGGATTGAGAGGTATCCGCAGCGACAGTACGGAATATTTTGAAAAATACAAAGAATACCTTGCCAAATATCAGATAATTTCATAAGGAGGTAATTGTTATGGATATCCTTCAGTTGTTTTTACAGATTTTCTTGCTTGCATTGGGATTTGTTTTGCTTATAAAAGGAGCCGATTGGTTTGTTGACGGTTCTTCCTCGGTTGCGTCACGTTTCGGTATCCCCCAGCTTGTTATCGGTCTTACTATTGTTGCTATGGGAACAAGTACCCCCGAAGCGGCGGTCAGCATAACAGCGGCATTCAGCGACAACGCAGATATAACCGTAGGAAACATTGTCGGCAGCAACATTCTAAATATCCTGATAATACTTGGATTGTCGTCGGTCATCGTTCCGATAGCTGTTGCAAGTTCCACCGTAAAATACGAAATGCCGTTTATGATATTTGTTACAGCGTTGCTTCTGATACTTGGACTTGACGGCACACTCGGATTTGCGGATGGGATCATCATGCTCATATTCTTTGCGGTATATCTCATATATCTTTTTCTTATGGCAAAAAGAGATAAAGATAATCAGCCCGAAGAAGAAAGCACCAAGCAAATATCTCTTACCAAATCGGTATTATTCGTTATTATCGGTCTTGCGATGATAATTCTCGGCAGCGATGTAACTGTCGACGCTGCAAGCAGTATTGCAGAAATGCTCGGTATGAACGAACGCTTTATCGGACTTACTGTTGTTGCACTCGGCACATCGCTCCCCGAACTGTTTACCTCCGTGAGTGCTGCGAGAAAGGGCAATGCAGACATCGCAATAGGAAACATAGTCGGCAGCAACATCTTCAATATTCTGTTTATCTGCGGTATTTCTGCATTGATAATCCCCGTTCCGTTTGCGCAGAACTTCATATTTGATATGATAGTTGCAATTGCGGCGGCAATCATGCTGACAGTATTCTGTATAATAGGAAAACACCGGCTCAAGCGCAGTGCCGGGATATTGATGCTTGCTTCCTATGCTGTATATTTTGCGGCAATAATATGATATTTTTTCAGCAATACAAAACCTTCCTATTTATACTAATATCAAATCAACCTATAGACAAATCCTCGGCTATAATAATTCCACTCTGCGTCAAACTCCCTTGCAAGGCATCAAGCCTTACTGCGGTCGCCATCCTTGACTTGGATTATTCTATCTGTCGGCTTTGTCTATAGAACGTTTAAAGATTAGTATAAACACCAAATTAACCTGTAGACAAATTGGGCAGCTATAATTGCACCACTCATTGCCAAGCTCCCTTGACTGGACTTATTATATCTGTCAGATTTTTCTATAAAACGATTTGTAATAATTATAAAACAAGCCCGAAATCGGTTCATTCAAACTGACTTCGGGCATAAATTATTTGTATAATTGTGTAATTTATAAAAAAACCTTGTGAAAAATCACAAGGTTTAGTCTGTTTGGTGCGCTGCAAGGGACTCGAACCCCTGACCTACTGGTTCGTAGCCAGTCACTCTATCCAGCTGAGCTAGCAACGCATCTTCAATCAGCATAAATTATTATATCACTATACAAGATGTTTGTCAAGTGTTTTTTGAAATTTTTTTGGAAGAATTACAAGAAATTGCTTTAATAAAAAATGCCTGCTTATATAAGTTCTATTTCATTGACTTTTAAAAACAATTGTGATAAAATTAAAAAAATGATAAAATAAACCTCTTTTTACAGAAAGGTTGGATAGAAATGAAAAAATCAACAAAGGTTATAATCGCTTCCGTAACGGCTGTTGCCGCAGTTTGCGCCGTTGCTGCGAAGATATTCTGCGATTATGCGCTCAAAGCAGGCGACAAAGGCTTTACCGTAGATAAGCTTCCGCAGAACACCAAGAAAGAAGCCGACAAATACAGAGAGATACTCAAAAAACGCACGAATGAATATACAGAGTGGTTCAAAGAACATTCGGAGGATGTTTTCCTTCTGACGAAAAACGGCGTTAAGGTACACGCTCTATTATGCACAACGAAAAAGCTTTCACGCAAGTACATCATAATGTGCCACGGCTACAAGGGTAACGCATATAACCTCGGTTTCCAGGCGTATAACTTCAGCAAAATGGGCTACAACGTCCTTGCGATAGACGGCAGAGGTTCGGGCAGGACAGAGGGTAAATATATCGGAATGGGAAGTCTTGAAAAGTCTGACCTTAAAGGCTATATAAACTTCATTCTTGCCCGTGATCCGCAGGCGCAGATCGCACTTTACGGCATCTCAATGGGCGCAGCGGAAGTAATGATGGCATCCGCAGACGGACTTCCGCAGAATGTCAAAGCTATCGTTGAGGACAGCGGTTACTCCGACGTTTGGTCGATGTTAAAGCGTCAGGCACGGGAAACACTGCACATTTTCCCCGATCCGATCGTGTTCCTTGCGTCGCTTTATGCAAAGCTTGTTATCGGACTTGATTTCAAAAAAGCAAGCGCAGTTGAAGCAGTTAAAAAGACGAACATCCCGATACTTTTTATCCAGGGAACAAAGGACAGATGTATCCCGTTTGAGATGTTTGATACTCTTTATAAGAGCTGCGCAAGCGAAAAGGAGACATACGTTGTCGAGGGAGCTGATCACATGCAGTGTGATGTTATTTATCCCGAAAAATACTACCGCACGGTAGACAGCTTTCTAAATAAGTATATAAAGTAACAGAATTTTTGATATAGGATCAAGGGTAAAATGAAAAACAAAGTCAAGGCTATATTGAAAGGAACAGTATTTATTGTATTTGCGCTGTTTATGGGCGGAATCATGCTTTTTGCCTATGCAATTGGCGATCTTGACCTAAAGTTAGGGATATTCTTTGCTGTTCTCATACTGTTAAGTATCATTGTGGCGGTGTATATTTTTAAAAACCCCGATAAGGTGGATCAGGGGTATGCTCATTATCTTAAAACTGATCCCGACAGGATAAATAACAGCCGTGAAAAGGCTCATACCCGTCATCAAAAGCGCCATACGGATTATTGCATAAAGAAACCCGACCTAAAAAGTATAGTAACAAATCCGCTGTTTGCCTTGGACGGGAACAGACTATATAAAAAGATGATATCCTCTGCCGAAGAGATAGGAGTTTCCGAAGAAGAGCTGATAAGCGATGTCCGACTTGGAGAAGTGTTCAAAAGCATATTTTCTTTGATCTGTATCGGCAACAAATATACAGTATATTGCGACCCTATTCACGGTATACAGTTTGTGATCGGGAATGATTCTGTCAGAAAGATATATACTGTTATTGAAGAAGAGCAGGAGTATCATATAAACTATTTCTATATTTATCTCGAAACAGAAAATCTTCGCTACAAAATGAGATGTGAAGATTATATGGAAAACGAGATACTGCATTACTACCTTTCGATCAGCAGAAATCTTCATCATGATTGCATAATTGAAAAAATGAATTTCTAAACTTATATCTAAAAAAAGCTGTCAGACCGAGCATATTTTGTCTTGATAGGTAATTGCATTTTTCGGACACTTTTGATTTAAGGGTGTGATGTTTACGGAAGAATTATTGGCTTATGCTTATTTGTTGGAAAATGGTTTTGATATAGAAAGACTATACGAAAATAAACTGAATGAATTATATATTTCTGATCCGAATGACAGTAATTTTTTTGAACTTGAAATTATAAGTGGTGATATAAAGGCGAGTATATGCTACATTAAAGAGCATATAGACTATCCCACTATTAATGTATCAAAATTTGGAAAAGAATTAATGAAACTCCTTAAACCGATTTATTATTCATTAAGTATAGATTCATTTGGAGAGCTGATGTATTCTCTTTCGGAAAGCTTAGCCGGAAATTTGCAAGATGAAGAGCCGTTCATCAAATTATGTTATGCAGATAATCCTCTTTTATGGGAAGATAAAAATACAGCAAGAAAAAAATTTGAGGAAATGCTGTCATACTATGACAATTAAAAAATGAATTATTTATCTTTATCCTATTTGTAATCAAAAAATCTTTTCTCAAAATCAGTAAATAACAAATGCGTTTCCGTCAAAACAGCGGAAACGCATTTGCATTTTATAAATATTCAATTCCATTTTGAGAAAATCCGCAGATCTCAGCAAAAAATCCCGAAGAAACAAGCTTTTTGCAGCAGCTTTCAGCGTTTTCTTCGTCCGAAAACAAGCCGAATACAGCCGAACCGCTTCCGCTCATCTGCGCAAGAGCCGCACCGCTGTTTTTCATTTCCGAAAGTATCAAATCGACCTCGGGATTGCCCGAAACAGCTTCAAAATCGTTGGAACAAAGCCTTGCCCAGCTTTCAAAGCTGCCGACAAAATCGTTTTTGTCCCACGGCGTATGCTTTATCTCGGCACTGTCAATTTTTGCATAAGCTTCTTTTGTCGAAACGCCAAGCTTTCCCTTTGCGATAAGAACACATCCGCAGGAGAGAGGGGAAATGGGAGTTATCACTTCGCCGATACCCTCACAGAGCGCTGTTCCGCCCGAAATGCAGAACGGAACATCCGCACCGACCGAAGCGCCTATCTTACAAAGGTCTTTTTTAGTCATATCGCAGCCGAAAAGCCTGTCCAGACAGCATATAACGGCAGCTGCGTCAGCGCTTCCGCCGCCGAGTCCGGCTTCTGACGGGATATGCTTATCAATTGTTATTCTGACGCCCTTATCATCAAGTCCGACCGATCGGAAAAAGGCATCTGCGGCTTTATAGGCGATATTCTGCTCGCCAGAGGGTATTCCACCGCCGCATATTACTTCGATATTATTCTTTTCTGTTCGTTCGACTGTGACGATATCGTGAAGCGTGATGCTCTGCATAATGCTTTTTAAGCTGTGATAGCCGTTCGGAAGTCTGCCCGTGATATTGAGCGTCAGATTTATTTTTGCGTTTGCTTTTACGGTGTGCTTATCCATTTTTCTTCAGATCTTCAAGGTATTCTCTTATGCACTCAACAGCTGTTTTAAGGTGCTGGAGAGAATAAGCGTAGGAAACTCTTATGTAGCCTTCGCCGCAGCTTCCGAATGCGTCACCCGGAACAACGGCAACCTTGTGCTTGTAGAGGAGGTCTTCGCAGAACTGCTGGCTGGTAAGACCTGTTGACTTGATGCAGGGGAAAACATAGAATGCACCGCCCGGCTCAAAGCAGGTCAGACCAAGCTCGTTGAAAGCGTTGACAATGTATCTGCGGCGCATATCGTATTCCCTTACCATTGCCTGAACATCATCATCACATTTTTCAAGCGCATCGATAGCAGCGTACTGTGAAATGGTAGGGGAACACATTATCGCATACTGGTGTATTTTGAGCATCTGTGAAACGAGCGGCTGAGGACCTGCAACGTATCCAAGACGCCAGCCTGTCATTGCGAATGCCTTTGAGAAGCCGTTTACATAAAGCGTTCTTTCCTGCATTCCGTCTATCGAAGCGATGGAAACGTGCTTGCCCTGATAGGTAAGCTCGGAGTAGATCTCATCTGTGAGGACGAGGATGTTAGTTCCTCGGAGAACGTCTGCGATCGCTTCAAGCTCGGGTCTTGTGAGTATCGCACCCGTCGGATTGTTCGGGAACGGAAGGATCAGAAGCTTTGTCTTATCGGTGATCTTTTCACGGAGAGCTTCGGCTGTGAGCTTGAAGTTGTCCTCGGGTTTTGTTTCGATAACAACGGGAACGCCATGCATAAGGTCAACGATAGGCTTGTAGCACACGAAGGAAGGCTCGACAACGAGTACTTCATCACCCGGGTCAACAACTGCTCTTACGCAGAGGTCGATTGCTTCCGAGCCGCCGACCGTTATGATGATCTCATCCTTCGGGTCATATTTAAGCTCATATTTGCGTTCGAGATACTTTGAGATAGCGCAGCGAAGCTCAAGAAGTCCTGCATTTGCAGTATAAACGGTCTTGCCCTGCTGGAGAGTGGTTATAGCCTTGCTGCGGATAGTCCACGGAGTAGCAAAGTCAGGCTCGCCAACGCCGAGTGAGATAATGCCCTCCATAGAATTTGCAATGTCAAAAAATTTACGGATCCCCGACGGTTTTATCTCTTTGCATTTGTCGGAAAGAATTCGGTCATAGTCCATCATGGAGAAACGAAGCTCCTTTCATCCTTTTCATCGTCATCGATCATAAAGCCCTTATCCTTGTATTTTTTGAGGTAGAAGTGCGTAGATGTCGAAACGATGCCTTCAATAGTTGAGAGACGCTGTGCAACGAACAGAGCGATCTCCTTGTAGTTTGTACCGCTTATTGTAACGGCGAGATCGAATGCACCCGACATAAGCGTAAGGCTCTCAACCTCTCCGTAGGATAAGATCTTCTTGGCAATGGCGTCAAAGCCGAATTCGGCAGTCGGAGTGACCTTTACTGCAATGAATGCCGTAACGTTGTCCTTGTCTGCAAGTTCGTCGTTGAGGATGGCGGAATAGCCCTTTATAACGCCGCTGCTTTCATATTCCTTGATCTTGACCGCGACCGCTTCTTCTGTGTTTCCTGTCATTGAGGCGATTTCCTTGTTGGAAAGCCGAGCGTTCTGCTTGAGGAGTTTTAAGATATTGTCCATTACTACCCATCCTTTATTCAGAATTATGGCATTTTGCCACTTAATAATCATTATACCACATTACCCCTGCAAAGTCTACAATTATTTATTACATTTTTCTGCATATTGCCAAATTGTCAATTATGACAAAAAACAGGCTGCACGGTGGAAAAGCATTTTCTTATAGAGATATGTCATATGCTTATTAATAAATTAGCTAAAATTTTGTTTAAATTTAGTCTATTTTTGCGGAAGCAGTTGTGGTATAATAATTTGTATATAAAAAATTTTTCGGAGGTTTCTTTTTATGAGAGCTGTTATAACTGTTGTTGGTAAGGATACTGTCGGTATTCTTGCAAAGGTCAGCGGTATCTGTGCTGAATTCAATGCAAACGTTACCGAGGTGACCCAGAGCGTTCTTCAGGATATGTTCGCTATGATAATGCTTGTTGATATCTCAAAGCTTGACAAGAGCTTTGCAGAGCTTGTTGACAGAATGAGTGCTCTCGGCGACAGCATGGGGCTTAAGATCAATACAATGCACGAAGAGATCTTCAACACGATGCACACCGTCTGAACGACGTATTTTTTCAGAACTGGAGTTATACTAAATGCTTAATGTACATGATATACTTGAAACAATAAGAATGATCCAGGACGAATGTCTTGATATCAGAACTATCACTATGGGTATCTCGCTTCTCGACTGCATCGACAGCGATATCGACAAGGCTTGTAATAAGATCTATGACAAGATCACGACCTGCGCAAAGGACCTCGTAAAAGTAGGCGAGGATATCGAAAAGGAATATGGTGTCCCTATCATCAATAAGCGCCTTTCCGTTACGCCTATCGCAATGATCTCAGCTGCCTGCAAGGAAAGCCCTGTCAAGTTTGCGCTTACAATGGAAAAGGCTGCGAAGGCTGTCGGCGTGAATCTCATCGGCGGCTATTCCGCACTCGTTCAGAACGGCTTCGCAGCAGGTGATGAAAGACTTATCAATTCCATCCCCGAAGCTCTTGCTTCAACAAGCTGTGTATGTTCTTCCGTAAATATCGGCTCTACAAAGAGCGGTATCAACCTTGACGCTGTAAAGCTTATGGGCGGTATTGTCCGTGAGTGCGCAGAAAAGACTATCGACAACCAGTGCTTCGGAGCTGCAAAGCTCGTTGTTTTCTGCAACTCCGTTGACGATAACCCGTTTATGGCAGGCGCTTATCACGGCGTTGGTGAGCGTGACTGCATGATAAATGTCGGAGTTTCCGGACCCGGCGTTGTTCGTTCCGCACTTTCTAAGTATCCAGATGCGGATATCACACAGATCTCCGATATCATCAAAAAGACAGCATATAAGATCACAAGAGTAGGTCAGCTCGTCGGCACAGAGGCTTCAAAGCGCCTCGGCGTTCCGTTCGGCATCGTTGATCTTTCGCTTGCACCTACTCCTGCAGTAGGCGACAGCGTTGCACACATTCTTGAAGAGATCGGACTTGAAAGCTGCGGCTGCTGCGGAACTACCGCTGCACTTGCACTGCTCAACGACGCTGTTAAAAAGGGCGGCGTAATGGCTTGCTCAAAGGTCGGCGGTCTTTCGGGCGCATTTATCCCCGTATCCGAGGACGCAGGAATGATCGACGCTGCTGTATGCGGCTCTCTCAAGATCGAAAAGCTCGAAGCTATGACAGCCGTATGCTCTGTTGGTCTTGATATGATCGTTATTCCCGGTGATACGACCGCAGAGGTCATCTCCGCTATCATTGCCGATGAAGCAGCTATCGGTATGGTAAACAACAAGACCACAGCTGTAAGAGTTATCCCTGCTATCGGAATGAAGGAAGGCGAATTCCTTGACTGGGGCGGACTTTTCGGCAAGGGTCCTGTTATGAGCGTAAACAGGTATTCGCCTGCCAAGTTCATCAACAGAGGCGGACAGATACCTGCACCTCTTCACAGCCTTAAAAACTAAAAACTGCCCATGCTGTCGTTATTGGCGGCATGGGTTTTACAGTTGATTGAGGAAAATCAGATTACGGAAAGGAATGAACGTAAGTCATGGACGAAAATATTATCCGGAGTATTCTTGAGATAGATAAAAATGCTTCGGAAAAGCTTGCCGAAGCTGAAAAGCAGCGCAATCTTATCATTGCAGACGCAAAGGAGCAGCAGGAAAAGATCATTGAAGAGCGCATAAAGGCTGCCGATAAGACCCTTAAAGAGATCGATGAAAAGGAAAAAGCCGAAGCTGAAAAGAAGCTTGAAGCAATAAATTCCGAAGGTGAAAAGGAGATCGAGCGCCTTCGCAATGTCTATGAACAGCGCCGTGAAAAATGGGAAGAAGAGATCTTCCATGCGATCGTAAACGGCTGATAAAGAGGGATCGTTGTGAGTAACAGAAAGCACGGCTCTTATACGAAGGGCAAATACTATGCGACCGTTGCGAAGATACGAGCAATGTACGGAAAGCGAGTTACCGCAGAGGATTATTCCGAGCTTGTGACAAAGCATAGCGTTGCCGAGATAGCGGATTATCTCAAGAAAAACACGCATTACAGCACGATACTTGCTTCGGTCGATGTCAATACGATACACAGAGGCTTTCTCGAAAGTCTTCTGCAGCGTTATAACTTTGAATTATACGGCAGGATAACAGGATTTGAGCGCATCGGTCGTCAGGAGTTTTATAACTTCAAGATAATTTCCGCCGAAATTGATATTATTTTAAGCTGTATGCGCTTTATCAACGCCGAATCGGAGGGACAGATCAAGAGCATACCTATCTATCTCAACGGAGTGACTTCGTTCGACCTTATCGAGATCGCAAAGGTGCGTTCTTATGCCGAGCTTCTTGAATTCCTTAAGAAAACGCATTATTATGAGCTTCTGAAGGATGTTCCGACCGATGAAAACGGCAGGATCGACTGCGGAAAATGCGAATACATCCTGCGCAGCGACTATTACGAAAGACTTGTTGAGGCCTCAAAGCATTATCACAAGGCAGAAGCGGACAAGCTTGACCTTTTGATACATACCGATATCGACCTTATCAACATCATCAATGCTTACAGAATGAAAGAATTCTTCGGCAGCGATGAAAACGAGATCTTTGATAAGACCTTCTCGTTTGAGGGAAGAATGTCAAACGCAAGGCTTGCCGAATTGTATTCATCGGAAAACGGTGAGGAATTTATCAAGCGCTTCTCCAAGACCTATTACGGCAGAGTGATCGCCGAGAACGGGCTGGACAGCAAGGACGCCGATGATCTTGAGCTTGCCGCAAACAAGCTGCGCTTCAAGTATGCAAAGGCTGCGCTTCGTGATTCGCAGGCTGCTTCCGTAAGCGTTTATGCGTTCATGTATCTTATGGGAGTTGAGCTCCATAATCTTATAAGCATTATCGAGGGTGTTCGCTATGGCGTTCCCTCAAAGCAGATAGAATCTTTGATAATAGTTTAAAAAGGGGTGAGCTGTTTTTTATGTCAATTGAAAAGATGGAATATGTCAATATCGCAGGTCTGACGAAGGATCTTGACGCGGTTCTTGAAAAGCTTTCCGAATGCGGCTGCTTCCATATCGAATCTGCGGTTGGAGCAAACGCCAAAAGCAAAGGCTTTTCCTCGCTGAAGGAAGAAAATCCTTACAACAGTGTCCTGCGAAAGATGACGGAGATCTCCGCAATGGCAAATGTCAAGATAGGAAATGTCGAAGTCAGCGGAGATTACAAGGAAAACCTTGCCAAAGACGGAAAATACGTTGACGGCATTCTTGAAAAGCTTAAAGAGCTCGTAAAGCAGAAAACCGAGGTCACTGACAGCATCGGGGAATATGAACGTGCATTGAGTCAGGTCGAGCATCTTAAAGGGCTTGACGCTGATTTTGAAAAGCTGTTCACCTGTGAGCATATAAAGGTCAGATTCGGAAAACTGCCTATCGACAGCTACAACAAGCTGCCTTATTATGAAGATAAGACGTTTTATTTCGAATATTTCACCGAGGAAACAGAGTATTACTGGGGACTTTATATAACGCCTGTTTCCTGTGCGGAAGAGGTAGACGATATCTTTAAATCGCTTTACTTTGAACGTATCATTATAGCCGATTTCGTACACGGTACATCCGAGGATGCGGTCGCAGAGCTCACTTCAAAGATCAAAGCCTTTACCGAAAAGAAGGAAGCGCTCGAAAAGAGCATATCCGAGCTTATGGACGCTGAAATTGGGCACCTGGACGAGCTTTTCACACACTATAAATCAAGGCATGACAACTTCGATCTGAGAAGCAAGGCTGCCGTTACAAACGGAAAGTTTGCGGTTATCGGATTCGTGCCAAAGAGCGATGCGGACGACTTCCTGAAGCTTTTTGACGATATGGACGGTGTTTCCGTCGTTATGCAGCCTGCCGATGCGAACGGTCAGCTTGCGCCGCCGATCAAGCTGCGCAACAACAAGTTTTCACAGCCGTTCTCGATGTTCGTTGAAATGTACGGACTTCCTGCATACAATGGCGTTAACCCGACAATGTTCGTTGCAATAACATACACACTGTTTTTCGGAATAATGTTCGGCGATGTCGGACATGGACTTGTGATCGCACTTCTCGGTGCGCTGCTCTGGAAATTCAAGAAATTTTCGCTCGGTCCGATACTAACCCGTGTCGGTATTTCGGGCGCAGTATTCGGACTGATATATGGAAGCGTGTTTGGCTTTGAACACCTGCTTGATCCCGTATATGAAGCGTTGGGCATCAGCTTCCTTCCGTTCAGAGTAATGGAAAACGTTACGACGATTCTTATCGGCGGTATAGTTATCGGTGTATTTATAATGTTTATTTCAATTGTGATAAACATTATAACCGGAATAAAAAACAAGGAATATGAAAGTGCTCTGTTCAGCAACAACGGCATTGCAGGTTTTGTTTTCTTCGGTTCAATACTTGTCGGTGCAGTTTGTGAGCTGTTCGGAGTTCACATTGTAAACACAGCTTATGTTCTGCTCCTTATTATTCTTCCGCTCATTGCGATGTTCCTGCGTGAACCTCTTTCCTGCTGGGTAAGGGGAAGAAAATTCCACATGGAAGGCGGAATAGGCGACTTTATCGCAGCGAACTTCTTTGAAGTATTCGAGTTCCTGCTCGGTTATGCAACGAATACGCTTTCGTTCGTTCGTGTAGGCGGTTTCGTTCTTTCTCATGCGTCAATGATGCTCGTTGTTATGGCTCTTGCCGAGCAGGTTTCGGCAGGCGCAGTTCCGATAGTTGTCATTATCGGAAATGTATTCGTAATGGGCATTGAAGCCCTTCTCGTAGGCATCCAGTCGCTCCGACTTGAATTTTACGAGATATTCTCACGTTTTTACACGGGCGGCGGCACACCGTTTACACCCGTTAAAATTAACTATGATGAAACCATAGAATAAGAATTTTGGAGGATTTTATTATGTTGTATGCTTTTTTACTCCCCGCAGTTGTACTTGCACTTCTTTTTGTACCCGTTGTTATCGCTGTCAAGAAGAAAAAGGGCGAAAAGTCCATCAAGAAGGCTTTTGCCGCTAATATCTGCTCCTTCTTTGCAGTAATGCTCATCTGTGCTGCTCTTCCTCTCGGAATGAAGGCTTCCGCTGAAGCAGAAGCAAACGCTGCCGCAAATACAGCAGTTTCCGAAGAAGCCGAGGAAGACGGCGAGACTGATACAAGCGGACTTCTCTACATAGCATCCGCACTCGCAGTTGGTCTTGGTGCAATCGGCGGCGGTATCGCTATCGCAGCAGCTGCTCCTGCGGCTATCGGCGCTGTAAGCGAAAATCCGAAGACCTTCTCCAACGCACTTATCTTCGCAGCTCTCGGTGAAGCCTGCGCACTTTACGGCTTCGTAGTTGCACTCCTTATGCTCTTTATCTGAGTATTCAAGGCGGAAAGGAGGACGTACAGTATGCGTCTTTATCTTATAAGCGATAATGTTGATACCCAGATGGGAATGCGCCTTGCAGGCATCGAGGGCGTTGTTGTTCATGAGCCTGCCGAGGTCAAAAAAACGCTTCTTGAGGCAATGGACAGCAAGGAGATCGCCGTTATTCTTATAACGGAGAAGCTTGTGCGTCTTTGCGAGGAGCTTGTCTACGATCTGAAGCTCAACCGCAGATCACCGCTTATTGTTGAGGTCCCCGACCGACACGCCACTTCAAATGTTACCGAGAATATTTCCAAGTATATTGAATCCGCGATCGGATTGAAGCTTTGATTTGAGGAAGGATCAAAAATATGAGTACAGAAAATGAGAAGCTGCAGAAATTTATCTGCGCCGTCAATGATGAGATAGACGAAAAGGTTTCGGCTATCCTGGATGACGCTGAAAATGTGAAGAAAGGGATTCTTTCCGCAGCACAGGAGGAATCCGAAGAAGCTGCCGATAAATATATGAATTCGAGCAGAAAGAAAAGCGGAAACAAATATGTCCGCGATATCTCAAAGGCAGAGCTTGAAATGAAAAAAAGCGTCCTGCGCTGCCGTGAGGAGCTTTCCGACAAGGTATTTGCAAAGGTCGAAGAAAAGCTTGCGGAATTTCGCTCAACTAACGCTTATGCGGACACGCTTATCAAAAAGCTGCTCGTGCTTAATGTCGGAAACGGTGCAGAGATACGTCTTTCGCCCGATGATATGAAGCTTGCCGATGTTCTTAAAAGGGTCATCAAGTCGCAGGAGGTCACATTCATCCCCGACAGCTCGATAAAGTTAGGCGGTTTTTCCGTTTATTCAAAGGAAAAGGGCACTATCATCGACAAGACCTTTGATCTTGCGGTAGAGGAACAGAAAAGCCTGTTCGTAAGCAGCAATGCCTTTGCGGAATAAGGGGAGGAAATAGGATTGAATACAGTTTATTCCATTAACGGCCCTGTTGTAAAGGTTAAGGATACAACGGATTTCTCGATGCTTGAAATGGTGTATGTCGGCGCAAAGAAGCTTGTCGGCGAGGTCATCAATATGTCAAGCGAGGAGACCACTATCCAGGTTTATGAATCAACGACAGGATTAAAGCCCGGCGAACCTGTAACGGGCAGCGGAATGCCTATGTCCGCAGTTCTCGGACCGGGAATAATTTCAAATATCTTTGACGGTATCGAACGTCCGCTGAAAAAGCTTGAAGAGATCAGCGGCGCATTCATCGGAGAGGGAAGCACTGTTTCCTCTCTCGATACCGAGAAAAAATACAGCGTTACAATGAAGGTAAAGGTGGGGGACTGCATAAAGGGCGGCGATATCTACGCCGTTTGCCCCGAAACACCCGTTATCGAGCACAGATGTATGCTTTCGCCTTATTTAAAGGGTGAAATAAGCTGGGTCGCTGAAAACGGCGATTACAGAATAAACGATGTTGTCGCAAAGCTCAAAAAGGACGACGGCACGGAGGTCGAGCTGACGCTTTGCCAGAAATGGCCTATCAAGCAGGCTCGTCCGTTCACTAACCGTCTTCCAATAAACAGACCGCTTATCACTGGACAGCGTGTTATAGACACGGTTCTTCCTATCGCAAAGGGCGGTACTGCGGCGATCCCGGGCGGTTTCGGCACGGGCAAGACCATGACGCAGCACCAGCTTGCAAAATGGTGCGATGCGGATATCATCGTTTATATCGGCTGCGGCGAACGAGGAAACGAAATGACGCAGGTTCTTGAAGAATTCTCCGAGCTTGTTGACCCGAGAACGGGAAAGGCTCTTACCGACAGGACCGTACTTATCGCAAATACATCGAATATGCCTGTTGCTGCCCGTGAGGCTTCAATTTATACGGGCATCACACTTGCTGAATATTACCGTGATATGGGTTATCATATCGCCATAATGGCTGACTCCACTTCGCGTTGGGCAGAAGCTCTCCGTGAAATAAGCGGACGACTTGAAGAAATGCCTGCCGAGGAAGGCTTCCCTGCATATCTTCCGTCGAGAATTTCCGAATTCTATGAACGTGCAGGCTATGTACGCAACCTCAACGACTCGGAAGGCTCCGTTACGATCATCGGCGCTGTTTCTCCGCAGGGTTCAGATTTCTCCGAGCCTGTTACACAGAATACAAAGCGTTTCGTAAGATGCTTCTGGGCGCTTGACAAGGCTCTTGCTTATGCTCGTCATTATCCTGCTATCAACTGGAATGACAGCTATTCGGAGTATATGGACGATCTGAGCGAATACTATGAGGAAAATGTCAATCCCGAGTTTATGAAGTGCCGTCTTGAAATAACCAAGATACTGCACGAAGAAAACAAGCTTATGGAGATCGTAAAGCTCATCGGTTCGGATGTTCTCCCCGAGGATCAGAAGCTTATAATCGAGATCGCGCGAGTTGTCCGTGTTGGATTTTTACAGCAGAATGCTTATCATAAGGACGATACCTATGTTCCGCTTGAAAAGCAGTACCTTATGATGAAAGCAATACTTTGCCTTTATGAAGAGTCGAAAAAGGCTGTCGCTTCGGGTGTAACAACTGCTGCTCTTCTTGAAACGGGACTTTTTGAAAAGGTCATCAAGGTAAAATACGATATACCGAATGACAAGCCCGAAATGTTCCGCCTGCTGAATGTCGAGATCGAACAGGGAATAAAGAAACTTTTACAGGAGGTCGTCTGATATGGGCTTACAGTATGTAGGATTGAAAGAGATAAACGGACCTCTTGTTGTCCTTGACAATGTTGACAATGCTTCGTTCGACGAGGTCGTTGAGATTCGTCTTGAAGATGGTACACAGCGCCTCGGAAGAGTTGTTGAAATATCGGGAAAGCGTGTCGTTCTCCAGGTCTTTGAGGGTACAAAGGGACTTTCAATGACCAACACACGAACAAAATTCACGGGAAAGCCTATGGAGCTTGCCCTTTCGGGCGAGATGCTCGGACGAGTTTTCAGCGGTGCCGGCAAGCCGATAGACGGTCTTGGAGATATTTTCCCCGAAAAGACAGCCGACATCAACGGCAGACCGCTCAATCCCGTTTCCCGTACTTATCCGAGAAACTATATCAATACGGGTATTTCCTCGATAGATGCGCTTATGACCCTTATCAGAGGTCAGAAGCTGCCTATCTTTTCCGGTTCGGGACTTTCACACAACAAGCTTGCCGTTCAGATCGTCCGTCAGGCAAAGATCGCAGAGGATAACGGACAGGGCTTCGCTGTTGTTTTTGCGGCAATGGGCGTAAAGAACGACGTTGCCGACTACTTCCGCAGAAGCTTTGAGGAAAGCGGCGTTCTCCAGCGTGTTGTAATGTTCCTCAACCTTTCAAATGACCCTATCATTGAAAGAATACTTACACCGAGATGTGCGCTAACAGCGGCTGAATATCTTGCGTATGAAAAGAATATGCACATTCTCGTTATCCTTACGGATATGACCTCTTATGCCGAAGCAGTCCGCGAGTTCTCGTCCTCAAAGGGTGAGATACCTGCGAGAAAGGGTTATCCGGGATATCTTTATTCCGACCTTGCTTCTATATATGAGAGAGCAGGTGTTATCAACGGCTCGGAGGGTTCTATCACGCAGATACCTATCCTTACGATGCCGAACGATGATATCACTCACCCTGTTCCCGACCTTACGGGTTATATAACAGAGGGTCAGATCGTTCTTGACAGAGGACTTGAACAGTCGGGTATCTATCCGCCGATCTCGGTTCTTCCGTCGCTTTCCCGTCTTATGAAGGACGGTATCGGTGAAGGCTATACCCGTGCAGACCATTCCGCAGTTTCAAACCAGCTTTTTGCCGCTTATGCAAAGGTAAGCGACGCAAGAGCGCTGGCTTCGGTAATCGGTGAAGACGAGCTTTCCGAGCTTGACAAGGCTTATATGCGTTTTGGACGTATGTTTGAAAAATATTTTGTTTCACAGGGCGAAGAGGAGAACCGTTCGATTGACGAAACGCTCGACCTCGGCTGGAATCTGCTTTCGCTGCTGCCTAAATCTGCTCTTGACCGTGTGGATGAGAAGCTTCTCGAAGAAAAATACAACGATAAAGCGGAAGAATTGTTTAATTAATGCAGATATTCACGAAAGGAGGCGGTTTGAGTGGCTGAACAGGTTTTTCCAACCAAAGGCAACCTTCTTAATATGCAGAAGTCGCTTGCGCTTGCACAGCTTGGTTATGAGCTTCTTGATAAAAAGAGAAATATCCTTATCCGTGAGCTTATGCAGATGGTCGATAAGGCGAAAGAACTGCGCGAAAGCATCGGCGTGACCTATATCGAGGCGTATTCCGCACTCCAGATGGCGAACATCACGCACGGCGTCGTTGCAAATATCGCCGAGGGTATGCCCGTTGAAAATACGGTAAGCGTTTCCTACAGAAGCGTAATGGGCTGCGAGCTTCCGAAGCTCTCGGTAGAAAAGAAAAAGCTTTCGCTCGATTACGGTTTTATGAATACAGACAGCAACGTTGACAAGGCATATATCAGCTTTGTCAAGGTCAAGGAGATGACCGTGACCCTTGCCGAAGTCGAAAACAGCATCTACCGTCTTACGAATTCGATAAGAAAAACACAGACAAGAGCCAATGCGCTCCAGAATATCGTTATCCCGAAGTATCAGAGTACCGTAAAGTATATTTCGGGCAGCCTTGACGAAAAGGAACGTGAGGAATTCTCACGAATGAAGGTCATCAAGGCACAGAAAATGCGCAAACGTTCAAAGTATAAGTTCAAAAAATGATCAAAAGCTGCTGCAAGAAAAAATCCTGCAGCAGCTTTATTTTATACTAATTCCAAATCGTTATATAGACAAAGCCGACAGATAGAATAATCCAAGTCAAGGATGATGACCGCAGTAAGGCTGTATGCCCTTCAATGCAATATCATTGCATAGGAGTCAGACGCAGAATTGGATTATTATAGCCGAGGATTTGTCTATAGGTTGATTTGGAATTAGTATTATAGATATGCTTTGAGCCTGTCGATATATTGCTGTTCCTTTGAGAGAAGCTCCTTGGTTTCGTCCTTGAGGCTGCCCGAGATATCTTTTGCGGAGTTGAGCGCTTTGTTGATCTCGATTATCCCCATATTTGTTCCCTGTATAAGCATTTCAGCGAGATGCTCCGAGGAATTGTCCGATGCGACCTTTACAGCTATACCGATGCTGCCCATAGCTTTTGCGGTGGGAGATATAGGCTTTCCTTTGAGATGGAGCACCTGCATCTGCCGACAGACTGTGTTGTGCTGTTTTTCATATTCCGATAGCTGACGGCGTAGTTCCTTGCGCAGCGAATCGTTTTTCACCGAGGGGAAAATCTGCCGTATCGCCGATGAACCCATCTCGGAATTCTGCAAAACAGCCGTTAAAAGCTTTTCTTTGTCAGTCATTGTTTTACCTCTGCAAACCCCATATCAGTATTATCTGAAATTGCATAAAAAATATTTGCGGAATATATTGAAAAATAACAAAAAGTATTGTATAATATTTAGGAAAAAGCTGATGAATTCAGCGGTAATATAAACGTAAACTTATAATATAATGGGGTAAAAACACATATCTGAAAGGATCTATAATATATGTCCGGTAAATTCAAGACGGAGAATATTTTCAAAAGAATACTGAAAGGTATCGGCTACAGCATTATTGCCGAATTTATGTCAATGTTTTTGGTGCTTTCAATGATCGCAATGAACGGAATGTTCGGTGGCTCGGTCATCATCAAAGTAATAATCGGACTGTGTACGCTCGTTCTTACGCTCGGGCTTTATTTCAACTGGGCGTTCAATGCTGCGAAAAGAGATCGTGATGCCGTGAATTATCACAAGGTACCCTATGACAAATATATGCCTGTAAAAATGGCGGTCGGCGGTCCGATCATTTCTATTGTCATGTATGTCATTCTTGTTCTCTCAAAGATCGGTGTTCTGCCTGATATGTTCAATGTTTTCCTGCTGACAGATCTTTTTACGGTGCCGTTCGTTGACAGTTTTACATCGGCAAGGACGATAGATGTGCTTTCGGTATGGGGACTTCTCGGGCTTGGTCTGCTCATAATCATCCAATGTGCCGTAATTGCGGTGACATATATTGTTACTTACAAAGATATAGATATAGTGAAGTTTATGTATAAAAATTAAACGCATATAAATTAATGCAATAATTATTGTAAAAATTAGCTAATAAAATTTGCATTTTTTGTATGTTACTACAATAAAAACGAAAAAATATTTACTAAAAAATTAATATGTGTTATAATATATATATGAGTATTTCATATTGGATGGATATTTTCTGTCAGAGTCAAAAGGGGCTATTATATGTCAGAAGCTAAAAATAGGCATTTAAAAACCGCACAAAGTAATATGCTGTTATATTTTATTGGAGCAGCCGTAGTGCTTCTTTTGGTATTTTCCGTTATAATTTTTATTCTTGCACGGATAAGAACGGATACGAGCAGTATAGTGATGATGAACAATTCTGCTGCGGTCATTTCCGATATCGTGAAGGATTATATGTCACCGAAGCTTGATGCAGTCAAAAATGCTTCGGCCAAAAAGGAAATAGTTGATTATATCGGCGAGGGTGCTGAATCTGAGAAGAAAGCGTTGGAAAACAACAGCTTTGATGAAGCTGATGAAGTGCTTTCAAATATGTCGATCGCCAATTCGGATGTCGTTTCATCATGGGTCATTTTTGAAAATGACAGAGCACTTGTTTCCGATGAGGGTAAGTTCATTGATTCGGAGAAGCTGCAGCTCGACAGCCTTTACTGGTATAATGACATTTCGCTGCGCGGAATGACAAATTATACATACTGCACATCGCTCTCCAATTCGCTGATCTATCCCGAAAAGAATGTTTTTACAATTGTTTCTCCTGTTTATTCTTCGGAAAATATTATAGGCTTTGTCGGAATGGAGATAGACGTAGCCGGTCTGAAAAAGATCATCGAGCAATATACATTCAGCAGCAACTGTTATCCGATCGTTACCTGCAATTACGGAAGCATCGTGTATTCTCCGTCAAGCGCTGAGTTTACGAACCGCTATGATATCAGCTCTGCTCCGCTGCTTAATATTCTTGTTCAATCTTCAACCTTTGATAATGGGATCGAAAGCTATTCTAACGGATTTGGTTTCGGCAGTAAGACCTATTTCAGCGTGGATAAATCCATAGTTCCAAACTGGAATATTGTCATTCTTTTTGATAAAGCAGCCATAGATGGCGGAGTTTTCAGTATATTTACTGGTTCAGTGATCGTTCTTGCCTGCCTGCTCATACTGCTTTGTATATACATTAAAAACAGACAAAAATCCGAATACAAGCTTCTTGACAAAATTACGGAAGCGGTGGATAATATCACTTCCGATAATTTCAAGTACGTTATTGACACTTCCACCGGTTCCGATAATTGCCTTATCAAAACGGCTGAACAGCTCAACAGGATATCTTCAACACTTGCCGCAAAGAATGAGATCATCCTTCAGTACAGTCTTAATGATACTTTGACGGGCATCCCGAACAGAAATACGCTGTACTATCATCTTGAATCTATCATCAGCAGAAATAAATCAAACGATACGATCTCAGACGGGAAATTTGCCGTAATGTTCGTTGACCTTGACAACTTCAAGTGGCTGAACGAAAACCTCGGTCATAACTTCGGCGATGCTGTTCTCTGTACATTTGCTACCATGCTCTCCACTTCATTGAGCAAGATCGGAAGAGTGTTCCGATTCAGCGGTGATGAGTTTATTGTTATTGTTGAATTTGGTGACGATTATCAGAAGATCTATAAAGCAATAGATACGATGCAGTCTGTATTCTCAAAGCAGATCAAGGTAATGTCCGATAATATCTATATCAAGTTCTCGGTCGGCGTTTCAATATATCCCGATGATGACGATACGGCTGATATGCTGCTTCGTGACGCTGATATGGCTCTTCACAGAGCAAAGGAAAGCGGTAAGGACAGAGTTTCGTTCTATACAAATGCTGCAAAGCGTCAGAATTTCAGCAAGGCTGCTATCTCACAGCAGATATCCGAAGCAATAAAGAACGGAGAGCTCTATCTAAACTATCAGCCTATTATTTCCAGCGATACCTGCGATATACATGGCTTTGAAGTTCTGGTGCGCTGGGACAGCCCTGTTTTTGGACATATTCCGCCGCAGGAATTCATTAATGTTGCAGAGGAAACGGGCGATATAGTTCAGATCGGTATGTGGATATTTGAAAGCTCCTGCCGATTCCTCAAAATGCTTTGCGAAAATTACCGCGATGATATAATTATGTCTATAAATGTTTCGCCGATACAGTTAAAGAGAGCGGATTTCATTGAATCGATCAAACACGTTCTTGAAATAACACAGCTTGATACGAAGAATATCCAGATCGAAATAACCGAATCAACGCTTATTGACTTTATAGACAATGATAACAGTGTTATCGAGGAATTGAACAATATGGGTATTTCGCTTGCCCTCGATGATTTCGGAACAGGTTATTCATCACTCAATTACCTTAAGAATTTCCCGATAAAGTGTCTGAAGATCGACAAGTCATTCGTTGACGAGATCAATAACAATGAACGCGATCAGGCGATAACCGACTCGATAATCGACCTTGTACACAACCTCGGAATAAAGACTGTTGCAGAAGGTATCGAAACTGTCGGTCAGTATAACTTCTTGAAGGATATGAAGTGCGACTATATTCAGGGCTTCCTTATGAGCAAGCCGCTCAACGAATATGATGCACTTGAATTTGTTGAACGATATGACGATCTCCATAAACCCGACAAGAACATCATGGAGGAACATGAAAAACAGCTTGCGGTTGAACGAGAGGATAATCTCAAAAAGAAACAGCAGGCACAAAAGAGTGACACAAACAAAGAATTGATCGACGGAACAATTTCAAAGTAATTTTTCGGTGTAAAGACGATGATCTTTACACCGATTTTTTATCTAAACTTTTATCGGGGGCGGTATTAAAACTGCCCCAAAGCTCCTTTATTCCTATCAGAATGATAAATCCGCCGAAAATCTTACCAAGTATCTGCGAGCCGAGATAATCAGCCGCAAATGCTCCGAGGACAGCAAAAGCTGTTCCGGAAATCAGTGAGGGTATGATCTTTTTCCATTCAATAAGCTTGTTTTTGGTGTGAATAATGACAGAGAGAATTGCAATAGGAATAAAGTAGATTAGATTGATGCCCTGCGCCGAAAGCTGCGGGATCCCCACAAAAAAAGTCAGGTAAACAATGAGGATCATACCTCCTCCGACACCCATTGCAGCAAGAATGCCGGTCAGGAATGCGGCAATATAACTCAGGATCATCTTAATATCATCCTTCCTCCTGCAATGATAAGGAATATGCCGAATAGTATTTTCAGCGGCTTTGCAGGTATCTTTTTCAGAAATATGCTTCCCAATACTGCACCGATAAGTCCGAACGGTATCAGCGGAAGTGCATCCTTGATCTCAAACGCTCCTTTGAAAGCGTAAAAAATGACCGAAATCACCGAAAACGGGAGAGTGAGCGCAAGCGATGTAGCATGAGCTTTTTTCTGCTCGATGTTTGTTTTTTCAAGCATAGGAACGGCGATCATTCCTCCACCCGAACCGAACAAACCGTTTGCAAATCCTGTCAGAACACCCAATACCGAATAGAAGATTTTTCCTTTTTCTTTCATAGCTTCAACTCCATCCCAATATTATTTTTTACAATAAAAACATAAATATTCAATTGTAGAATGTTGGAAAATATACATTATTTACCAAATAATATGTCAATGTATTGATTGACTTTTTTCCGTCAATGATATATAATAATTATATTATTTTTCATACGGAGTATTTTTTTTGCAAGATCGAAAGGAAAATTAATGTTTTTTTACTTAAAATGTGTAAAGTCAAAAACCTTTTCAGTCATAACAGCAGCTGTGACGCTGTGTTTGGTTCTTTCTGCCTGCAAAAAGGTCTCGGAAGAGCCGTTGAACGCTGATATTCAGACAGCTGAAAGCGTTATTCTGACCGAAGAAACCACGCGAACTGAAGGAATCAAGGAAGAGATCGAAATCACAACCACGATCGTCGAAGAGATTAAGGAAGAATCTCAAAACGAGCTGCAAAGTGAAGAAACTTTACAGCAGAAAACAACTTCTGCTAATGAGAATACCGAAAAGACAACCATTGCGGAAACCGAACCTCCCGAGGATGACCTCATTGATGATGAAACGGATACTGAAAGTGCAGCGGTTGAAGCAGTTACCGAGTCATCAAGACAAACGGAAGCTGTTGTAACTACGGTTCCCAAAACATCGGTCACTAAAAAGGAAACTACCGTTACGGAGCTGACTTTACAGACGGAGAGCCCTGTCGAAACCGTTTCGCACAGCGCCAGAGGTTATACGGCGCTGAACTACGGCGAACAAAAAGGAATATGGATATCTTACCTTGAATATTCATCTGCAATGATGAACAAGTCGGCAAAATCGTTCCGAAAGACAATTGGCGAATACTTTGATAATGTAAAGGCATTGAGCTTTAATACCGTATATGTTCAGGTAAGAGCGTTCGGCGACGCATATTACCGTTCAGATATTTTCCCGACAGGTGATCGATACAACGGCACTATCGGAGCAAAGCTTTCTTACGATCCGCTTGAAATAATGATCGAAGAAGCGCACAGCCGAGAGCTTTCCGTTCATGCGTGGATAAATCCTATGCGGCTTATGACTGACAGTCAGCTGAAAAGTCTGGACGATTCGTATATTATCAAGAAATGGTACAACGATGACGACAAACGTGGAAAATATATTGTATTGTCGGACGGAAGATGGTATCTTAATCCTGCTTATACCGAGGTTGAACGCCTTATTTCGGAGGGAATTTCCGAGATTGTTTCAGGCTATGACGTTGACGGTTTGCAGATAGACGATTATTTTTATCCTACGACCGCTGCTTCGTTTGACAGTGTAGCATACAGCGCTTCGGGAACATCAAAAAGTCTTTCTTCATGGCGTACCGACAATATAAATGACATGGTCAAACGTATGTATAAAGCTGTTCATAATGCAAACCCGACCGTTTTGTTCGGAATTTCGCCGCAGGGAAGTGTTGACAATAATTATGACACGCTGTATGCCGATGTGAAAACCTGGTGCAGTTCATCCGGATACTGCGATTATATCATTCCGCAGGTGTATTTTGGCTTCAATAATGCTTCGCTGCCTTACGCCGACACTATTTCACTCTGGAGCAGCATGACTTCATCGGGAAATGTAAAGCTTGTTATCGGTCTTGCAGGCTATAAAATCGGAACGACGGACAACTATGCAGGTGCAGACGGCAAAAACGAATGGATAAACAATTCCGATATGCTCGCAAATCAGATGAAGGCTGCGAAAAAACTTGCGAATTACGGAGGAGTTGCTATTTTCAGATATGGCTCGATCTTTGAGCCTGAATCGTCGGTCGCAAAGCAGGTCAATGCTGAACTTGCAAATATAAAAAAATAAATAAAAACGGTGCAATTAAGCGCCGTTTTTTATTTGGGGTATTTCGGCGCAAACTATTGATTTAAGCCGAAAAATAGTATATAATATTAATTAGTCTCTCCTCAACAACCCCCAAAGCTTGAAATATAGACAAAAACAGGCA
>JBJEQP010000020.1:0-24247 GCA_051881815.1 Oscillospiraceae bacterium
AGTCTGTAGTGGACTTTCACCACCGAGTTACTGCCCATTCGGGGCAAACATAAAACAGCGCCGAGCAAAACCGCCCGACGCTGAATTTTATTGATTTTATACTAATATCAAATCGTTCTATAGACAAAGCCGACAGATAGAATAATCCAAGTCAAGGAAGGCGACCGCAGTAAGGCTGTATGCCTTTCAAGGGAGCCTGACGCAGAATTGGATTATTATATCCGAGGATTTGTCTATAGGTTGATTTGATATTAGTATTAGCCCATTACAGCGACAACTTCGTGAGTGCCGTCTGCAAATACAGGGAGAACATTGCCTTCGATAGCCTTGCCGTCAACGGTGATAGACTTGATACCCTTTGAAATGTGGTTCGGGTTTTCGATCTTAACATTGTAAACAGCATTTCTGAAGGTTCTTGATACCTCGTAGCCGTCCCAATCCTTTGGAATGGAAGGATCGATCTTAAGTCCGCTGTAATCAGGGATGATACCGAGGATGTACTGTGAGATAGCAACGAAGTTCCAAGCAGCTGTACCTGTGAGCCAGCTGTTCTTTGCTTCGCCAAAACGCTTTGCGTCCTTACCTGCAACCATCTGTGCGTAAACATAAGGTTCGGTTCTGTGGAGCTGCTCGTCCTCCTGATATGCAGGAGCGATCCTTGTATAGTAGTCAAATGCTCTGTCGCCCATGCCTGCATAAGCAGCTGCGCACATGATCCAAGCATTGTTATGGCAGAAGATACCTGCGTTTTCCTTATATCCGCCGGGATATGTGGAGATCTCGCCGTATTCTACAACATACTTTGTGAATGCAGGGTTGTTAAGGACAAGACCGTGCTTTGTTCCGAGGTACTTGTCGATGCTGTCCATTGTCTTTTCGGTGAATTCCTTGCCGCCGATATCGGACATTACGCAGAAGCCCTGCGGTTCGATGAAGATCTTGCCTTCTTCGTTCTCGTGAGAGCCGACCTTCTTGCCGTAAGCGTCATAAGCTCTGAGGAACCAGTCGCCGTCCCAGCCGTATTCAACGATAGCCTGCTTCATCTTTTCGATCTCTGCCTTTGCCTTGTCAGCTTCTTCGGTCTGACCCTTGAGGCGGCAGAGCTTTTCATATTCAGGTCCGATGTATGTAAACATACCTGCGATCATTACGGATTCAGCTGTCTGCTCGTTAAGAGGAGCGCCTGTTTCGGGGTTAACTTCCTTTGCGATGTTGGAAGCTGTGTTCTGGAAGCTTTCGCCGGGAACTCTGGAGAAGCAGTTGAGGTTGAGGCAGTCGTTCCAGTCAGCACGTCCGATAAGAGGAAGTCCGTGAGGTCCCTTATTGTTTACAACGTGGTAGAAGGATCTCTTGAGGTGGTCGAGAAGCGGCTGTGCAAGAGCAGGATCGTTCTTGTAGTCAACCATTTCATCGAGGATGCCGAGGTCGCCTGTTTCCTTGATATAAGCAGCTGTGGAAAGGATCATCCAAAGCGGGTCGTCGTTGAAGTTTGTACCTGCAGCATCGTTGCCCTTCTTTGTGAGCGGCTGATACTGGTGGTAGTTGCCGCCGTCTTCAAGCTGTGTTGCAGCGATATCGAGGATTCTCTCTCTTGCACGTTCGGGGATCTGGTGAACGAAGCCGAGGATATCCTGGTTGGAGTCACGGAAGCCCATTCCTCTGCCGATGCCGCTCTCAAAGTAAGATGCGGAACGTGAGAGGTTGAATGTTACCATACACTGATACTGATTCCAGATATTGACCTGTCTGTTGAGCTTTTCGTCATTAGATTTAAGGTTGTATTTAGCAAGAAGATCTTCCCAAGTCTTTGCAAGTTCAGCAAATGCAGCGTCAACCTTTTCAGCTGTATCGAACTTTGCCATCATCTCATAAGCCTTGGACTTGTTCATTGAGCCGTCAGCATTGAACTTCTGATCGTAAGGATTCTCAACATAGCCCAGAATGAAAACGAGCGTCTTCTCTTCGCCTGCTGCGAGAGTGATCTCTTTATAATGGGAAGCAACGGGTGACCAGCCGTCAGCAACGGAGTTCTTCGGCGCGCCGTCGATAACAGTCTGCGGATTATGGAAGTCATTGTAGATGCTGCCCATGAATGTTTCACGGTCGGTATCGAAGCCGTCAACCGAATCATTTACAGCATAGAAAGCAAAGTGGTTTCTTCTTTCCTTGTATTCTGTCTTGTGGTAGATAACAGCGCCGTTTTTCTCAAGCTCAACCTCGCCTGTGTTGAAGTTACGCTGGAAGTTTGTGCTGTCGTCGTTTGCGTCCCAAAGGCACCACTCAACAAAGGAGAAGAGCTTGAAGGACTTTGCAGCGCCGCTTTCGTTCTTAAGAACGACCTTCTGAACTTCACCTGTGAAATTCTGGGGAACGAAGAAAGTAACTTCAGCGGAAAGTCCGTTCTTCTTACCTGTGATCTTGGTGTAGCCCATACCATGACGGCACTCGTATGAATCGAGGTCTGCCTTTACGGGAGCCCAGCCGGGGTTCCAGACAGTACCGTTATCGTTGATGTAGAAATAACGTCCGCCTGCGTCTGCGGGAACGTTGTTATAGCGGTAACGAGTGATTCTTGCAAGACGAGCGTCCTTGTAGAAGTCATAACCGCCTGCGGTATTGGAAATGAGTCCGAAAAAGTCCTGTGTTCCGAGATAATTGATCCAGGGGTAAGGAGTCTTCGGAGAGTTGATGACATATTCCTTGTTCTTGTCATCGTAAAAACCGTATTTCATTCAACTAACCTCACTTAAAATATAGTTGACACGCTTATACAAGCATATCTTGATACAATTTTACCATATTAAACGTTTAATATCAATAGTAATTTTAGAATCCGCAATATAAAATTATTTTAAACTTTATTATGCAATTTTAACAAATCAACAATTCATACATACAACAAATTGTGTAAGTGTACAAGACTTTACAGCGCAAAAACGGCGCAGTACAGGGATTAATCCGTACTGCGCCGATGAATTACCAAGTCCATTCGGACATAAATCGGGAGAGCTTGCTTACTGTGCCGTTTTCGGCGGATTTTTTCTTCTGCTCGTTTAAAGCTCCTACAGCGATGAGAATTATTCCTGCTGCAAGAAGATATACCCACCACGCAGGACTTCCCCACAGCTTTATGCTCATAAAGATCGCCGAAGCGGTTATTACTGTCGCACCGAGGACAAACCAGCGCTTCATTTTTACAAGGAATGAAACGGTAAGGACAATGAATGCACTTATCATAACGATAAGGGCGTTGCCGATAGTGCCGTTCAAAGCGTGGAAGAACAGGATCACATATACTATTATATATGTAATGAATGTGAGATCGTTGATATGCGCTTTATTCCATTTCAGCAAACGAAGCGCCGCAAGATAAAGGAGTATCGGAACAATATTTATTTCAAGAGCAAAGCCCTCGGGCAGGTCGAGGAACGGCTGCGTCCACCAGGCAATGACGGGAACGAGCATTGCTGCGGAAACAAGGCTCCTGTTTGCAGCTGCAGAATTCCCCTTGCGCAGGAACGAAAGAACAGCGGCGCAGATAAGCCAAAGACCGAACCATTCTTCCTTTTCGCCATATATACATGAATAATATGCTGCGATTCCGATCAAACGTGAAACGGCAAAGCTGTCAAAGCTTATAGCTTTACAGTTATTTTCAAGCACCTTGTTTCTGTGCAGAAGGAAACTTGCACCAATAGAAAGAACTATTAATACTGCAATAACAGAACCGATCAAAATACCAACTTGAGTACCGGTTTCAAATGAAGCTTCAAGCTGATTTCCAACTGCAAAGTATACAGCCGACAGCGTCGGTGCAAGCAAAACCGAGCTTACAGTCATATATCCGCTTATGATCGTCATTGCCGTAATAACCGCTGCGCCGATATTAACGCCTATGCTTACCGTTCCCGTTGAAGCAATGATACACAACAGCACAAAAGAGATAATATCAAGGCAAACAAACGTGAATTTTTTGCAGTATTCAACAAGACTGTTATCGGGAACAAACAACAGCGCTGCGAAAAGCACTGCCGCAAATCCGCCTGCAGCAACATACTGTGCTGCTCCGTCTAAATCGAATATGTCATAGGCAGCCGCTGCAAAGGTCAGGCAGGAAAGAACAATTGCGGCGGAAATGGGAACTTTATGCCGACCGATGCAGCCTTTTACCGCGCATACGACTGCAAGTATCAGCAGGAACTGCCATATCGGGTCGGGCGTTGAGAATAGTTTAAAGGATGAAATGAATACATATATCAGGTTCACCGCCGCAAATCCTGCAAAAGTGCCATTATCCGTCAGTCTATCCTTCTTGACAAGCATCAGCACGATCGTTATCGCCGCAAGTACAGCCGAAACGGTTGTGAATAACGCCGTATCACTCATCAGATCGCTCAGCAGCTTGACAGACGGTGCCATTCCAAGCGAAGATATCGCCGCAAAAGCAAAGACAAATCTCTGCCACTCCGATTTCGGGAAAAGCGCAAACACGAACAACGCTGCAGCTGCGCACAGTATCACGGGAAGGCTCAATTCATCGTTGCTTATCTCCGAAATAAAGACAGCAAGTGTAAAGGTAGAAAACATTACATCAGAAATGGCCGATCGGAGGATGAATGAACTCCCCTTTTTGGAAAGATTAACATCCGCAGCTGTATAGCCTATTGATATTGCAAGCAAAATTCCCGATGAAACAATTGCAAAAGCTGTATCGGGCAAGGCTGCGAACTTGAGCGTTGTCAGGACGGATGCGGAAAGAGCGTACGAAAACAGTGCAAACAACAGCTTTCCTGCTCCTTCATTTCTTCTGAATATACCAAGCACAAGTATCTCGGCTGTCAGAAGGAACATAACAACAACCGTTGCAAGTGTTATTTCCGAGGAAATCGCAGCGATACCGAGTGCGGCTGCAGAAATCGCAATACAGATATTTGAAAGGAGCTTTACCGAATACGCAAGCTTTTCGGGAAGAACTTTGAGCAGAGAAAGGACAGCAACGACCGTTGCGATCACGGCGACTACATAAGTACCCTCGGAGAAGCTTTCGGGCGAAATTCCGTAAAACGAAGCGATGCTTATGAAAACAAGAAATGGTATCGCACCGGCAAAGCCATTTTTCTTTGAAAATCCGCTGAACAGATAGGCTGCTGCAAAAAGTCCGCAGGAAACTGTCACTATCATACTGTGTTCAAGCCATGCCGCAGGAACGATCAGAGCAGAAAGGCTCATCATTGCTGTATTGAACAGTTCATAGTTCGGCAGAATATCGACAATTGCTGCAAAGCTTTTATGCTTTACACCTTTTCTTTGGATAAATCGGCTGACAAAGATGACGATCAGAACATATATCGCATAAGTAAGCATTATCATATCGGGAGATTTGAATATCTGGTATGACAATGAAGCCACAATTGCAGAAATACTTGCAAGAAAAGCAAAAGCGAAATTCTTACTTTTATAATCAATGCTGCCTTTGAAGCATACCGCAGCAGTCAGAAAAGCGGCGGCTGCAATAACCGCACCCGAACCATTGCCCTCGAATGAGAACCATTCGCCGAAAATTTTAAAAAATGCAACTGCAAAGACTGTTATCGGCAGAAATCCGCAGCCGAGAGCATAGAAGACCTTACCTGTTTTCGGAAGCTCAAATTTTCTTTCCGCAACCGATGAAACGGCAAAAAGTACTGCCGAAAATGAAAGTATGATAACAGCCTTTACAACATTTCCGAGTGTTGCCCAGGTCGTTGTGGCAAAAATAAAGCCTGCAAGTATCACAAACAGCGAACCGATAACAAGAAGCACGTTTATCGAGCTTACACGATGCTTTTCGGGAGCTTGTATCGGAGTATTTGCTTCGTGCTGCTCCTCGGAAGATATCTGCTCCGTATTATTTGTAGAGTCTGTTGTTTCCGTATTCTGCGTATTTTCAGATAAGCTCTCCGACAAAACCTCACTTTTGGCTGTAAAGGGTACTGATTTTACAGCTGAATTGATATGCTTATATGACATATCATACGGTGAATTGTTGGTTTGCGGCTGTATAGCTTTTGGTGTTAAGTTATCGTCCTTTACAGTTTCAGCCGCGCTTTGCGGTTCAGTTGTTTGCGCCGATGCGCTCTCTTTTTTCTGCAATTCTTTACGAAGCCGTTCTATTTCTTTTTTCTGATTTTTATTATCGTGTCCGGCAACCAGAAACAATACCAAAAAAACAACGGTGGTTATAAAAAAGAATACACTCACTTCACCACTCCCCTTCTTTTAAAAAATTATAGCATAATCTTTAAGGATTGTAAACAGTTGAAAGAAAAAATTGCTGATATTGACTTTTAATATATACTATATTATAATATGCTTAACGGAGGGATAAAAATGGTTGAACTTATTAAGGTGACAGAAGATGAAAAGCAGGTCCTTAATAACCTTATGGAAAAATATCTTTATGAGTTTTCTCAATGGGAGCTGACGGACATTGGAGAAGACGGTTTATACGGTTACGAATATCTTGACTGCTATTTCACGGAGAAAAACCGTTTCCCGTATTTCATAAAGTCAGACGGAAAGCTGGCAGGATTCGTTCTTGTAAGCGATTATCCCGAGGTAGAGGATGAAAAAACCGACTTTTGCCTTTCAGAGTTTTTTATACTTTATAAATACCGCCGCAGCGGAGTCGGACGTGAAGCGGTTCGTCAGCTTCTTGACAGACATCACGGAAAATGGCAGTTAAAACGTCATCCGCACAACACCGCTTCGGTTTTCTTCTGGGATAAGGTCATTGATGAACTCACGGGCGGAAATTTTCGGCTTATCAAGGCTTATCCCGATCATAAAGTCGATTATGAGGATGGAACTCCTGCAGATGTGTTCTTTTTTGAAAATTGATCAAAAACTGATTATTATTCAGATTTTTTTCAAAAATACTGGACAAAACGCTGTATATATGGTATAATATAATGTATTTAGTTGAATCAACACATTGGAGGTTTATAATATTTATGGCTAACTTCAAAAAAATATCTGCCGTTGCTCTTTGCTCGGCTATGGCCTTATCGCTCGGCGCCTGCGGAAACAATATTGCAGGTCCCGACACTACTTATGCTGCTGTTATTGACGGCTACAAGGTTCCTGCAGGTGTTTTCATCGCTATGCAGATGAACTCCTACTATGACGCAGCCTATTACACAGAGCCGACCGATGAAACGGCTGAAACCGAAGCAACTACTACTGCTGCTTCTGCCGAAGCTTCCGAAACAGAGGCTACGACCACTACTCCTTTCACCGACAAAGTAATCGAGGACAAGCCTGTTCGTGATTGGATAAACGATGAAGCTACAAAGAGCATGAGGGAATTTGTAGCTATTGAAAACAAGTTTGATGAGCTTGGACTTTCCTTTGACGAAAATGAAAAGGAAAAAACCAAGATATATCTTGACTCTATCTGGGAATACTACGGTGCAAACTACGAAGATGTAGGTATCAGCGAGGATTCACAGCTTCTTATAATGCTCAACTCCGCAAAAAAGAATCACGTTTTCGATTATTTCTATGCAGAGGGCGGACAGAACGAGATCTCCGAAGCTGACATCAAGGCTTATCTTGAAGAAAACAACAGGCGCATCAATTACATCAAGATGGAGCTCAAGGACGGCGAAGGAAATCTTCTCAAGTCCGAGGGCAAGGAAGAGATCAGAAAGATGGCTATGGATTACATCGACCGCATCAATACGGGCGAAGACTTCGAAACCGTAAGCCGTGAATACAGCGACTACTATGATAAGCTCGTTGCTGACGCAGCTGCAGCCGGTACAGAATCAACAGATGAAACTGCCGAAGAACCTATCGTAACAACAAGCAGCTATACCGACAATGAAACGGTAGTTGCAAAAGACAGCGCTTTCCCGTCCGAAGCGGTTGTAAACAAGGCATTTGAAGCAGATGACGGCGCAGTTATCCTTGTTGAAGAGGACGAGGTCTACTACATTGTAAAGATCCTTGATCTTTATGCTGACGAAAACTACTACAGCGACAATGAAAACGTTGTTCGTCACAAATTAAAGGATGGCGAATTCGATCAGACTCTCGAATCCTGGACAGAAGCCCAGAACGTTGAATTGAACGAAGCTGCTTACAAGCGTTACAAGGTAGAAAAATTCCTTGAACAAAATTAATACCAAAAAATTACTGCACAGCATTTATTTGAATTGCTGTGCAGTTTTTTATCATCTAAAAAAAGCGGCATCATCACGACGCCGAAATTATTAAATATGAAATTATTTTCCGCTGTAAGCAGCTCTTAAAATCTCTTCAAGCTCACAAGCGACTGCCGCTCTCGGATTTCCTGCCATATCACGGTCTTCGAGAGCCTTTTCAGCCATAAACGATATCTTGTTGAGATAATCCGAGCCTGCAGATTCAAAGCTTGATGCAACGCCGATCTCCTTTGCGAGCTTCTTTATCGCACTGACAAGGCTCTTTACGCCTTTTTTGGGTGTTCCTGCATCAAGTCCGAGATATTCTGCGATCTGACGATATCTTTCGGCTGCGCCCTCTTTGCCGTACTTCGGCCAAGCCTCGCTGACATTGCCTGCTGCGTTGAATTCAATAGTATAAGGGAGAAATACCGCATCTGCAATTCCCTTTGAAACGCCTGTTGCCGAGCTTACACTGTGGGAAAGTGCACTGTTAAGTCCGCAGAGTGTACTTTCGTATGCCATTCCTGCGATAGCTGCGGCATTGTGCATTTTTTCTCTTGCTTCGTGATCTGCAGAACCATTTTTGCAGGATCTCGGTAGATAATCGAAGGTAGCTTTGATCGCCGAAAGAGCAAAGGAATCGGTGTAATCGGAGTGCATTACGGAAACAAAAGCTTCGATACCATGTGCAAGCACTTCAAATCCGTGTGCTGCGGAAATCTCATCGCTTGCTTCAAACACAAGCTCGCTGTCAACGATCGCAACATCGGGCTTTATATTGCAGTCAACGAGATGATACTTCTTTCCGTCCTGTCCGAAAACGACAGCTGTGGAAGTGATCTCTGCGCCCGAACCCGAAGTTGTGGGAATACATACGATCCTCATTTTCCTTTCGCAATTATTGCAGCTGTACTTATCGGCAAGCTGATCTAAAGTAAGGTCGGGATTGGAGAAAACAGCTGCGGCAGCCTTTGCAGTATCCATAACGTTTCCGCCGCCGAGGGCGATAACCGTATCAGGCTTAAAGTTACGCAGGATCGCAACTCCGCGGTTTACCGAATCAAGGTCTGCAATGCGGTTGATATCGTAAAAAACATCGACAACAGGTGCAGCACCATTTCTTTCAAGATAATATTTAAGATGCTCATAGATGCCTGCGCCGATAGTTTCCTTATCGGTGAAAACAACGACTCTGTGAAGCTCGGGGAGCTTTTCGAGATACTGAACAGCACCGGGCATAAAGTAGATTTTTTCGGGAACATTAAACAGCTGCATAAAAATGACCTGTCCTTTCTGATAGCTGCGGCAAGGCAGCTGAGCCTTTGCTTGTTAAAAATATATCAATTTTATTGTACCACAAAAAGCTGTTTTCGTCAACCTGTACGGATTCAAAATAATTTGACAGAAGAAAAAATTTTATAGTTATTTTGTACAACAAATAAACGCTGATCGCTCTGCTGCTGATTGCAGTAAAGGTCAGCGTTTACTATTCTATCCAAAGAAATATGAATAATACGGATCGTTCTCATCGTATTCTTCATCGGGAGGAAGCTCGGGCGTTTCACTCGGCTGTTCGGACTCTGACGGCTGTTCGGCATCCGAAGGCTGTTCGGAGTCTGTATTATCGAACGGCAGCAAAAGCTCCTGACCGTCTACCGTGCCTGTTCCCTCACCGAAGCAGGAATAGCTGCATTTTGCAAAATAATTCTTTATTCCCTCGGCAATGGCATTGGCAATACCCTTCTGATGCTTTTTATTTGCAAGAGCCATTGCTTCGGTATAATTTGTGACGAAGCCGCACTCCACAAGAATCGAAGGGAATTCCTGCTGCTGCGTAACAAAGAAGTAGTTGTACTTTTCTCCTCTGTCGCCCAATCCGCTGCCGTTGTCTACATTATTATAAAGATAGCTTCCCATTGATGCAGAAACTGCGTCTGCAAGCGGCTGTGAGAACGGAGTAAAATAGTATGCCTCCGCACCGGTTGCTTTTTCGTTGCCTGCTGCATTGCAATGAACAGAGATAAAAAGGTCGGGTGAATACTGTCTTGCAATCGAAGCTCGCTGATCGGTAACATAGGTTTCGCTTTCGGTCTTTAGTCTTACAACATTTGCTCCTTCATCGGCAAGGATGGTTTCAAGATATTTAGCAATCGCAAGATTTGCTTCCTGCTCCTTGATATGACCGACAGCACCGGGATCGAAACTGCTCTCACCTGTATAGCCGTGACCGGGGTCTATAACGATCGTTGCACCGTTCAGGCTGTTCCGACAGCCGTTAAAGCGAAGTGTGAGGTTGTCCTCATTGTCGTATGTTGCCTTTACACCTGAATAGATGCCCTTCTGACGGAAATTGAGGGTAAGACGGGCTGATTTGACATCTCCGTTTTCAACCGCTGACCATGTTCCCGAGGTGAAGACTGCACTTTCGGGGAAGGTTATGTCACCTGCGGAAATGCTTGTTATATAACTGAAAGTAATTGTGATTCCGCTTGCGTCAAATGACGAGATGTAGTAGGAACCGTTGTCGCCGTCCGAATAATTTACACCGTTATAGCTTATGGAGAACGGTATCTTTACCGAGGTTTTGAGCTTTATAACAGTATCGGTACCGTCCTTATAGACGGAATTTACCGAGATAGGATTTATGCCGAGCGGTTTGTTTTCGAGAATGGAAACGGCGTTCGTGCGTATCCTCTTGCCCGAATTTGTAATATAATAATCGGTTCCGCTGTATGTAACGGTATTGACGATAAAGTCGAGCGTACCTGCAGGCAGACGAGCCATATCGGGAGTAGGTGCGGTATCGGTGCTCTTGGCGTTATAAACCATAGTATTGTCGTTATTTACCATAAGGATGCTGCCCGAAAAGTCGTTTGCGACCTCGGGGAGAGCATTGACGATAACGGCCGAACCCGACCTTGATTCGGTCATATCGCCTGTTTTTGTATGGTAAACGCCGTAGAATTCGATCGCACCAAGGTTTATCTCCTCACCCTTTTTGCCCTGCGGAGCGGTATATTTTCCGACATATTTCGTATAGTATGAATTCGGATCAAGTTCGTCGAGTTGTCCTTCAACCTCTTTAAGAGGGATGCTTTTTCCGTTGATCTTTGCAGTAATCTCCGAGCCTTTATATGCGATAGCACTTATGGCAATGGTCGATTCTCCGTCAACATACATCGTTCCATCGGACGGTGAAACACTTTTGAGGATATTTACGGTTCGTGTGATCTTATATGTGATGACCTTTGCTTTATTCTGGAATTTAAAGGTGTTCACACCGACATCAAGATCTTCGGTGAAGTAGAATCTTCCCGCTTCGTTGAGGACGATCTCCTTTCCCTGATAATACACAGGGAAATTCGGGTCAAAAGAACCTGCGAAGATGACGGTCGGCTCTTCCGTCTTGAAGGAAGTCTTTTTAGGCAGGGTCATTTCAAGCTCACTGTTAAGTCCTTCAAGGTCGATCGTATCATCATAATGCTTTGTAAGCACAGTAGTAGACTCCATGCTGTTGCAAACAAGTGCCGAAAGCGAATCGAATGCACTTCCGCCGTAGGAAGAAAGCTCCGAAGCGTCGATGACCTGCTTTACAAGCTCATCGGGAGAGCCCCAGCCCTCGGTATCGGTACAGATATGCTCATTCATGTGGTGAACAAATAGAGGTATCCCTGCTTCATCGGCAATATCGTTCCACCATTTTGTTATCTCGCCGAACGGTTCGCTGCTGCTTGAACGTGCGCCTTCTGCCTTGAGCATGATAAAATCAGCGCAGCCTTTTTGTATATAGCTCAAAGTATCGGCATACCCATCTGTTAAGGCTTCAAACTTTACAGATGTGGCAGAGCCTTTTTCGTTGTTTTCATAGTTTGCCCATACATCGTTAATTGAAATGCCGACAGGAACAGTGTTGTTGGTCTTTCTGATAGCATCCGAAGCAAGCGCAAAAACGTAAGCGCCGTTATCGAGCAGCCAGTTGTCAAAGCCGATTCCCGAGCCGTTTTCAACATAGTCGTGAAGGCTCAGATTCGTCTTTGATGAATAATAACCGTCAAGGATTATGCCGTCAACGGGATATTTTACTGTAAAGGTATGTACCCTTAATGCCAGGAAGTCGATCTTCTCCTGCAATGTCATATCTTCCAGTGAATCAAGAACTGCGTCTATGCTGAAATTCATATAGACATACATTTCTCTTTCACGGGCAGCGTCAACAAGTGCGGTGATAATGTCCTCTCCGAGAGTTTCGTTGAGATCGCAGCTGTAAAGCATTTTACTTTCACAGTCTGTATTTATCACAACCGCATTAAGACGGCTGTTCTCGGCATTGTCAAGCAGAGCTTCAACCTCATCTGCGACAGCTTCGGTACTGTCCTCGGCTGCGTAATCCACGGTCGGAGTGACATAGACTCCCCTTAATTCGGACGGGAAGCTGAACATTGCCGTATAAACAGGTTCTTCAAACGCAGGAAGCTCTTCATCACGGTTTATGTCCTCCTGCGGAGCGATAACTATAGTTTCGCCGCTTTCCTCGGCATAGGCATTTATCCCACCGAATGTCGTGGAAAGATCGCAGCCTGCAGTCAATGCAAATGCAATTGCAAGGGCAGCGCCGAGTATTCGTGTCCTTAATTTTTTCAATATGATTCTCCTCATTATATATCAAAAAAAGAAATAATTCGTATATGTGTTTTTATTATACTATATAAAATGATTTTTTTCAAGTATTTGGGACAAAAAATATCACATAAATATATAACATATTGAATAATATGGTTGGATATGCTATAATAAACAAAACAACACAAAAAGGGCGGTCGTATATGGACAGAATAGAAATTATCAAAGCAGATATCACAACACTTGAAACGGACTGCATAGTCAATGCGGCAAATTCGGAACTTCTTGCAGGCGGCGGTGTCTGCGGAGCGATCTTCAGAGCAGCAGGATATGCCGAGCTCACGCAGGCTTGCGATAAAATCGGAGGCTGTCCGACAGGAAGTGCGGTCATCACCCCGGGATTCCGATTGAAAGCACGGTACATCATTCACGCAGTCGGTCCGATATGGAACGGCGGACAGAACGGTGAAAAAGACCTGCTTTTCTCCGCATACACGAATTCCTTGAAGCTTGCTCGGGAAAACGGCTGCCGCACGATTGCATTTCCGCTGATCTCGGCAGGAATATACGGTTATCCCCTGCACGATGCTTGGAAAACGGCTATTGAAGCGGTTTCTTCGTATCAAAGAACGAATGAAGGCTCTCCGAATGTCGTTTTTGCCGTGATTGATGATAATATCATGCAAACAGGTCGGGAAATTCTAAGGAAACGCTGATTAATACGCTTCGCTTTGCCGCAGCAATAATCAGCTTTTTCCTAAAAAATAAAGGAGAATTAAAATGGATTTTTACAAAGAAGCAGAAAAAATTAAAGATGAGATAGCCGAAAACCGCAGATACTTCCACAAAAATGCCGAAGTCGGTCTTGATATGCCGATTGCGCAGGAATATGTTATGAAAAAGCTGACGGAATACGGTCTTTCACCGAAGAAATGCGGTCACGGAGCGACTGCGCTCATCGGTCAGGGTTCGCCTGTGCTTTTGCTCCGTGCAGATATGGACGCTTTGCCCATGAAAGAGGAAAGTGGAGAGCCCTTCGCCTGCACCAACGATCGAGCTCACACCTGCGGTCATGATCTTCACGCTGCAATGCTGCTCGGAGCTGCCAAGCTTCTGAAAGAAAACGAGAGCCTGCTCAAAGGAACGGTCAAGCTTATGTTCCAGCCTGCGGAGGAGACCTTTGAAGGAAGCCGTGATATGATTGCAAACGGGATACTTGAAAACCCTAAAGTTGACGCAGCTCTTGCGTTTCATGCTGCTCCGGGAAAGGCGCTTCCCGGGTTATTCATGTACAATGCAGGTGGAGTTATGATGAACTCGGTGGACGGTTTCCGCATCGACATCAGCGGCAAGGGCGGTCACGGCGCTTATCCAAACCTAACGGTTGATCCGCTTAACATTGCGGCGCAGACATACATTGCGCTGGAGGCTCTTATCGCACGGGAAGCAGACCCCGAGAAGGTATGCGTTTTAACGGTCGGTCAGCTTCACGGCGGAAATGCAGCAAACATCATCCCCGACTCTGCATTTATTGAGGGAACGCTCCGCACGAACGACAAAACACAGAAGAAAAAGCTTTCCTCACGCATTGCAGAGGTCGCAGAAAAAGCTGCCGAGCTTTACGGCGGCACGGCAAAGGTAACGAAGCTTTCGGATGTTCCTCCGCTGATATGTGACCGTGAGCTTACGGAAAAAATGGCAGGATATATGAATGAACTCGGAACATTAAAGCCTATCCCCGACATGAAGGCAAACGCTTCGGAGGATTTTGCTGTTATTGCGGAAGCTGTTCCTTCGGTTTTCATGTATCTTTCGGCAGGCTTTGAAGATGAAAGGGGCGATCATTCGGCGCATAATCCGAAGGTTCGCTTCAACGAAGACGTTCTGCCCATAGGTTCCGCTTCCCTTGCGCATTGTGCGGTTCGTTGGCTGGAAGAAAACAATTAATATAGTATTCAAAAATTTCAGATTTTTTCCATTTTTTCGGTCAATAATCTTGACATTATTAACACATTGCAGTATAATTTAATTGTCTATTTGACAAAAATTTTAAAATAAGAGGGTCAAGTTATGAGAAAAACAAAATTTCTTTCGTGTGCGCTTGCTGTAATGCTCTCAATAGGCACACTCACCGTCCTTCCCGAGCAGTTCAATGACAAGCTCGGCGTTGCTATCACTGCCGATGCGGCATCAAGTGATTTCATTATCAACACCGATTCAAACGGCTATAAGTATATTGACGGCTACAAGGGCAGCGGCGGTGATGTTGTTATCCCTAAGGATGTTGACTACATCAACAGCTATGCTCTTGAAGGTGCAACAAGCATCACATCGATCACAGCAAAGGGCGACCTTTATGCGTGGAAGGGTGCATTCAAGGGCTGCACAAAGCTCAAAAAAGTCGTTGTCGCAGGTGACGCTTATTTCGATCAGGAGGCTTTTGAATTCTGCGTAAGCCTTGAAACCTTTGAAATAAAGGGCAGCATCGATGAGATCATCGGCGGAGATGCTTTCGCTGAATGTACATCACTCAAGAGCTTCAAAGTAGCCGGCAATAAATATGATTATGAGATCGGCGAAGAAGCATTCTGGGACTGCATCAACCTCACCAGTGTTGATATCAAGAGCAAATGTACTGCTATCCACAATAACGCTTTTACAAACTGCATAAGACTTGAAAGCCTTACTATCCCCGAAAAGACAAAGATGAATACTTCCAAGGGAACTACTAATGTCGGTTTTTCCTATGCAGCTGCAAATGAAGATGATTTCTTTGACGATAATAGGACATATACATTTAATAACGGCTCAAATCCTATCTGCCTTTACTATTTCACCTACACCTATCCGAGCAGCGGAAGATACTGGGATACAGACTATTACGGAGTCTACGGCAGACTGGAAAACTTTGTTCCGAGAAGATTCACGCTTAAAGTTGTAAAGGGTTCAAATGCTGAAAGCTACGCAAAGAGATACGGCGTTTCCTACGCTCTCTACTCCACTTCTGCCGAGGATGATAAGCTCGCTGCTCCCGACAATATAAGAGCATCTTCGAAGACAAAGACCAGCATTACTCTTACCTGGAACAAGGTAAAGGGCGCAGACGCTTACACCGTTTACAAGTACAACAGCAAGACAAACAAGTATGTAAAATACAAGACTGTAAGCGGCAATTCCTGCACTATCAAGAATCTTACAAAGAATACAAAATATAAGTTCAAGGTCGTTGCTCTTGACAAGGTAAACGGAAAATACAAGTCCGGTGAAATGTCCGATCCCGTTACTATCAAGACTGCAGCAAAGTAATTTTCCCCAAATAAACACGATCGCCGTTCTCCTGAATTCGGAGAACGGCGTGTTTTTTATCCAAATGGTTTATAGGATATGGTTTCATACTCGGCGGCAAGCGGCATTTTGCTGTCGTCGAATGGTTTCAGCCAGCTGTCAACACCCGTTCCGCACCAGGCGTTCATCATTATCTTACCCTCGGTAACGGGGATATTATCGGTCGCTGTATGCGCTTCAACTCCGTCAACGTACCAGACTATCCTATCTTCATACCACTCAAAAGCGTAGTCATGGAAATCCTCCGAAGCGTCAAAGCCGAGGTCATACATATACTCGTGGTTTCCCTTGCCGTCAGTGAAGTAGTTGAACTGAACCTTTGTTGTATCCTTGCCGAGAATCTCGATGTCGATCTCGTCCCAAGGGTTATTATCGGATGGGCCTTATAGGTGAAGAACGAGGAAACAACGCCGTCATTTTTAATCGCTTTCATTCTGACTTCGTATCTGCCGTAGCCGTAGAAATCCTTTGAACGGTATTCGCCGCCGGAATAAGGGACTGTTCCCGATTTCTGATCCTTATCAATTATAAGCTGCATCCTTCCGTTTTCAAAGGTGCAGTTATCTGCCCGCCATGTAACGTTGAACATACTTCCGTTGCACCAACCGTCCGCACATTCAAAAATTGAAGAACCGCCGTTCTCAAAGCTTATGTTTGAGATATCATCCGATTTTGATACTGCCGAAGAGCTGTCTGCCGACGAGCAGGAGCACAGCATTACTGTTACGGAAATAAAAACAGCCGCTGCATTGAGTATTTTTTTCATTTTAACGATCCTTTCTGTATCAGTTTACATTATTATAAATTACCTTTCTCATTATAGATATCACAATTCTGCTGTTTATATCAGATTTTTGACTTTTTATGCGTACTCTCTCCCCAATTATCACGAAAATACTTTTTACGGAACTCATTCGGAGTCATTCCCGTATATTTTCGGAAAACGGTTATAAAGTGGCTGTGGGAAGTAAACGCAAGGTAGTTTGCGATATCAGCCGACGAAAAATCGGAGTACTTCAGCATATTCTGCGCTGTTTCGACCCGTTTTATCGAAATATAGGAAGATATCGTAACTCCGACCTCCTTTTTAAACAGACGTGAGATATACGATGCGCTCAATGAAACATAATCGGCAACATCCGCTTCGCTTATCTTGGAATGGAGATTGTCATAAATATAGTCCATCGTCATTATGACAGGCTTTGAATACATTGTTCCGTGCGCAGTTTTGTTCATAAGCTTGGTAAATTCGATAACGGCTTCCTTGTGCAGCTTATGAAGCTCATTTTCGGAGGAGCATTTATCCGCTTTCAATATATAAAGGTCGCTCAATGTATATGCGGTCTCCATTTCCATACCGCCTTCAACGCAGAAACGGGTTATAAGCGCAATGGTGACAATAAAGTGGTATTTAAGGTTGCGCAAAGGGTCTTCGGAAAGCACTCCTGCGCCGTTTCCGCCGAGCGGCGTCATGACCTTTTCAACTGCGCTGACATCGCCGTTCTTTACGCAGTCGTAGAACTCGAACTCCTTTTCAAAAGGAGAATGTCTGAACTCATACTCTCTGTTTATAAACGCTTTATAGGAAAGCTCCTTTTCATATTCCGACAAGCTGACTCACCTCTTACAACCATTATACAGCAATTTCATTAAAAACGCAACAAAATTTTGATATAGAAAGCAAAAAAATGATATTTTTATGGTTGTAAATATGTTAAAGTATAGGTACAGTAAATCATTGGTCGAATAAATGTACACATTAATTTTAAAAGGAGAGTATGATCATGAAAAATTTTAAAAGGGTTCTTGCTTTCACAGCTGCTATCGCACTTGTCGGCTCTATGACCGCTTGCGGAAATTCTGCTGCACCTGCTGAAACAACAGCTACGACCGCTCCGAAGGAGCTTGATGAAGAAGATAAGGCAGCCGTTGCCGAAGTTGATATCGGCGAAGATGAAAAGCTTGAAAACGGCACAATCAAGTGGCTCGCTACATACGACATAAACCCCGATCTCGGCAAGCCGAAGCTCTTCGCTCTTGAACTTTTCGAGACAAAGTACGGCGGAAAGGTTGAATGGATCCCTACAACTTGGGAAAACCGTTACAACGATCTTTCGACAAACGTTCTCGGCGGTTCTTCTCCCGACCTGTTCCCTGCACAGGAATTCGATACATTCCCAAGCAAGGTTATCGACGGAATGTTTGAACCGTTCGATGATTATCTTGATTTTGACAGCGATCTCTGGTCCGAAGGCTGCAAGCAGCTTGCCGAGCTCCACGTTATCGGCGGAAAGCACTATGTTGCTCCTGTTGCTACAGACTCCAAGTGCCTCATGATCTACAACAAGAAGACTATTGAAGAAAACGGTCTTCCCGACCCTGTTGAGCTTCTCGATGAAGGCAACTGGACTTGGGACACATTCAGACAGATGTGCCTTGACTACTGCGACCGTGAAGAGGACAAGTTCGCTTACGACAGCTGGTATTTTGAAACACAGTTCATCCTTACAACAGGTACAGCTCCTATCGGCATGGAAAACGGCAAGGTTGTAAACAACATTTCCAGCGCAGCTGTTGAGCGTGCGGAAAACTTCATGTACAACCTCAAGAAGGACGACCTCCCGCTTCCTAAAGCTGAATTCAACTGGACAGAGCAGCCGTTCAGGATCAGCGAAGGCAAGACTCTCTTCTGGCCTTGCGCAACATGGGCACTCTGGGAAGCTGACCTTTCCAAGTTCGGTGAGCCGGGCGAGATCATGTTCGTTCCAATGCCTAAGGATCCCGAAGCTGACAAATACTACCTCCCCGCTAACATGGACGCTTATGCTCTTTGTAAGGGTGCTCCCAATCCCGAGGGTGCTGCTGCATTCATCAAGTGCAAGCTCATTGCTGAACAGGATGAAAAGTCCCTTGAGATCACAGAAAAGCAGTATCGTGAAGACTACGGCTGGACTGATGAAATGATGGAAATGTGGTACAGAGTAAGAGAAATGACCGACGCTAACCCTGTTGCAAGCATTCACATGGGTCTTCCCACAGAACAGGCTAACATCATTGACGATGCTATCAAGCAGGCCTCCTTCAACGGAACAGACTGGGCTGTAAAGAGAGAAGAGATCGCTACACTCTGCCAGGAAACAGTTGACGAGCTCAACAAGGAGATCGAAGCTAAATTCTGATTTTGAAAGGATATATCACTATGACAGAATTCAAGGGTTATAAAAAGGGTGTTAACCTTGGCGGCTGGCTTTCCCAGTGCGTACACACCACTGAACACTATGACACTTTCATCTCCGAAGCTGATGTGAAGAACATCGCTTCGTGGGGTGCGGATCATGTCCGTCTTCCTGTCGACTACAATCTCCTTGAAGACGAGGACGGCAATTTCATCGAATCCGGTTTCGGCTACATCGACAATGCCGTAAAGTGGAGCAAGGCTGCAGGACTTAACATTATCCTCGACCTTCACAAGACAGCCGGCTACTCTTTCGACAAGGGCGAAGGCGAATTCGGTTTCTTTGACAGCGAACCGCTCCAAGAACGCTTCATGAAGCTTTGGGAAAAGATCGCTGAACGCTATGCTGTAAGTGACGGTACTATCTCCTTTGAGCTTCTCAACGAAGTAACCGAGCAGAGCTACAGCAAAGTTTGGAACAAGCTTATCCGCAGCACGATCGAAAGGATCCGCAAGATCGCTCCCGACACCTACATTCTTGTAGGCGGCTACTGGCAGAACAGTCCCGACGCTGTTCCCGACCTTGAAGCTCCTTATGACGACAAGGTCGTTTACAACTTCCATTGCTACGATCCGCTCAAATTCACTCATCAGGGTGCATACTGGGTAGACGATATGGACAGATCATTCAGAATGAGCTTTGAAGAGTGCGATACTGCTATCACTCCCGAATTCTTTATGGACAGATTCAAATCTGCCTGCGAAGCAGCTGAAAAGAATGGAACCGTTCTCTACTGCGGCGAATACGGCGTGATAGACCTTGCTTCTCCCGAAGATACTGTAAAGTGGTTCAAGGCTATAAATACGGCATTTGAAAAGCTCGGAATCTCCCGTGCGGCATGGAGCTACAAGAAGATGGACTTTGGTCTTTCCGATGAAAGAATGGACGCTGTAAGAAGCGAGCTTATCAAATACTTATAATTTTGTTTTCCCCTAATTTTTCATTTATATCCACCCAAACGAAAAAGCAGTACCGCTAAGGGGAGCCCCCTTTGCCATTTCGTATGTTAATTTGCGAAATGAGCAAAGTTTGTGGCTCGGTATCGATAAAGACTTTTTTTCGGTAGTACCCTAAGGGGAGCCCCCTTTGCCATTTCGTATGTTAATTTGCGAAATGAGCAAAGTTTGTGGCTCGGTATCGATAAAGACTTTTTATCGGTAGTACCCTAAATGGTGCTGCTTTTTCGTCTATTAATTAAGGTTTTAAAATAATTCCATTTCTTTTTTATAAAAATTATGCTATAATAAATAGTCACATGAATCACGGAACCGATAATTTATACTGTTTGGGGGATATTTCAAATATGGTACTTATGCTTCTTGTAGTTTTATGCTATACAATAACCTCGCTGAACGATAAATACGCCGTCAGCAAGGCAGGAATGAACGGCAGTCAGATGACCTTTATCATGGCAGCGGCAACATCGTTCTTTATGCTCTTTACCCTGCCCTTTTCGGACAGAACATTTCAGCTTACTCCGCTTTCGTTTCTGTTCATAATACTGCTTTTCATATCAAAGCTTCTTGAATTTCAGATGTCGGCAAAGATACTTGTCGATATGTCAGCCTTTGAGCTGAAAGCCTGGCTTGGAATCGTTGTATTTATGTCGTATTTCACCGATATCGCACTCGGAAAAGCGGCTTTCTCTGCGCTGAAAATACTCTGTATCGCAATAACCGTTGCAGGACTTATCCTTATTGCAAAATCGGGCAAAAAGACGATGAATTACGGAAAAATCGTTATTCCGCTGATACTGTATCTTCTCTCGCGTTACGGCTACGGCATAGCTGTTACCTGGATAAATAAGGAAGGCTGCATCTCACCCGATATGGCGCTTTTTGCAGCACTCATCCTTCTTGCGATCGTGCTTCTTCCGAAAGCAGACATTGTTTCACTCGTAAAAAACAAGCCAAAGGAAACCTCGATAGTTGCTCTTGCAAAGATACCGAATGCACTCGGACTTATGCTTGAAAATGCTGTCATTGCCATAAGCCTTACGAACGATGCGTTTATTCCCCCAATGATACTTATTGCGATTCTTGTTATCGATATGTTCAAAAAAACGACCCGTCCGACAGGACTTAACCTTGCAGGCAGCATCGTCTGTGCGGTTGGAATACTCGGCTTCCAGCTTACGGCGCTTATCCCGTCATAAAAAATTCGCCTCTGTGTTTCGTTTTCAACACAGAGGCTTTACTTTTATACTAATAACCATTTGTTCTATGGATAAAGACGGTGGATAGAATACGACCAATCAAGGAAAACGACCGCAGGCAGGCTGCCGCCTGTCAAGGGAGTTTGACGCAGAGTGGGCGTATTATAGCCGCCGTATTTTATCCATAGGTTAAATGGTTATTAGTATTATTCCTTGAAATAATAATCGATAAGTTCAAGCGCATATTTCTCCGCTTTTTCGGGGTAGTCAAATCCGCCTGCTTTTGCGGCAGAATGAGCGTTTTCACTGAAAAGCGCAGCTGTACATTTTAAGGCTGATATCATATCTTCCCTGTCATAATGTGCAAAACAGCTTTTCAGCTTTTCTGTGTTTTCTTCGCCTGCCCACTTCTCAAAAAACCTTCCGCAGTGCCAAACATCTGTCTTTTCGGTGAGAAATCTGTTCAGCTCGATAACGCTTAAAAGATGATTTTTCAAGTAAGCGTCAATACACATTTTCGCCGTCCAAAGCTCGCCGCGAAGTATCTTTTTCGATGCCCAGACGGTGTGGAACCAGAAATCCTCCGCCCTGTTGACAAACTCGGCTTCGGACATTTCTATTTCTCTGACGGATGGTACGATATGCTTTTCAAGAAGCCCTGTGATGTTCATGCTGTCATACATTACGCTGTAGCCACGGTTCATCACCTCATTGGCAGCGCCCGAAAGTACGGCGTTTTCAAGCTGTTCGGGAGTAAAGATGATGATATCGGCGTCAAGCGAACCGTTGAAAAGTATCCGCCTTTCCATTCCTCCGCCAATCGTTGGTTCGACAAACGATATCATCACTTCGCCAAGCTTTGAGGGCATATCACCGTAAAGCCATTTTTCGGTATCCTTCACGGCGATGACAAGGTCGATATCGGAGTATTCATCAGCACAGGAATACTTTCTCACCGATGAGCCGATTGCAATAACCGCAGTCATTTCATCATCCTGTTTGGCGATGTCAAGAAGCCGCTTTTTTATATCGTGATATCTGTCCGACACTGACTTTTTGTGCATTTTCCATTCCTCCTTACTCATCGAGTAGACCTTTGTTATCGTATTGTCGGGATCGGGATATTCCTTTAGAAGGGTCATTCCGTTCTTTTCGGCGGTGCGGCAGGACGGTTCGTTGGTATATTTCATATAAGAGTACAATCTGTCAAAGCCGAGCTTTGAAAAGGCGTATTCGATACAGCCTGCCGCAGCTTCGGAAGCATAGCCCTTTCTGCGGAAGTCCTTATGTATGTGGTAGCCGATCTCGGGTAGCATCTCGCCTTCGATCTTCTGCATCGTTATACCGCAGTCCCCTATCATTCTTCCGCTTTCCTTTTGTATGACCGCCCAGAGTCCGAATCCGTCATTCTTATACCTTGCGATATTGCGTTCTATCCAGTTTTTAACTCTTTCTTCATCAAAGGAATAGGGATAATGCGCTGTCACATCGGGATCGGCAAGAACATCGTACAGGTCGCTGAAATCATCCCGAGAAAGCTCACGAAGGACAAGTCTTTCCGTTTCAAGTATCATAGAACGCTCCTTTCGCATATAATACTAATCACACTTCTTTGCACATAAAGAGGATATGCTCGCAGTCAACAAAGCCGTTTTTCTTATAGAAATTCGGCGCAGGAGCATATCTGTTTGTTGAAAGCGTAAAGCCTGCAAGCTTTTTCTGTGAAACATACTCCTCGGCAGCCTTTATCAGCATACTTCCGTAGCCTTTGCGCTGCATATCGGGAAGGACGAACATTTCATCAATAAAAAGCTCGCTGTTGTTCCACCAGATCTTCTCATGCGCAAACATTGCGCCGATAATACTGCCGTTTTCCTCGATCACAAAGCCGACAAATTTCTTTTCGTCAAAATAATCCTCAAGGTAAGCGCAGGACGTTTCCTCTGTCCAGCGGCACTGCCAGAGCTCATTGTTATAAACCTTGCAAAGGATATCCGCACAGGACGGGATATCGGTTTTCTGCATTTTTCTTATCATAGCTGTCTCCTTTCGTCATTCGATGATCCTTTGATCCATATTGAACACAAGGGTCCATCTTCCGTCTTTCTTCATCCAGGTAGAGGTTATATGGAACAAGCCTGCAAGATCGGCATTTTCGGGCGAATCTGCGATCGTTCTTACAACGTAATGCACCTGTACAAGCTCATCTGTCTGCGCAACGGTTTCAAAATTCACAATTTCAAACGATGTTATGCCGAAATCGCTCACGGAGCCTGCATACTCCGCTCCGCTGCATCGGAAACCTCCGCAGACCATCACCGCATCGGGCGAAACAAGCTTCAAAAAAGCATTGCTGTCCTTATTGAGCGACGCCTGCCACATTTCCTGTTCCAGTTCATAGATATTTGTTTCCATGCTTATTTCCTCCTTGAATGTCAAATTATTTCCGCCCTTAAAAGATACAGAACCAAGCCGCTTACTTTGAGCGTTTCGCAATGTATCCCAATGGGTTCCCCTTTAGATGGGCGTTTTGATATTATATCACCATTGGTATTGTTTGTCAATCGTTTTTTTTGTTAGTTCGACAAGATTCAAAATAATCGGATAAAATGCAAAAACCGCCGCATTTACTCTTGAAATGTAGCGGTTTTATACTAATATCAAATCGTTCTATAGACAAAGCCGACAGATAGAATAATCCA
>JBJEQP010000021.1:0-78546 GCA_051881815.1 Oscillospiraceae bacterium
TTATTATACCATATTTTGTCGATTTTGTCTATAGTTTAATTGGTGTTTAGTATTAGCCATTTAAAATCACCTCCACAAGCTCTGCAATTGCCATTTCGATCTCAAGCTTGTCCGCCGCCGATCCTTCCGCAAGCTCCGCAACCGCAAGAGCAAGATCTTCAAGCGTAAGTCCTTCCTCTGCGATTGGTTCAGAATACGCTTCATTCGGCACAAACTTTTCATCCTCATACTTCCACCTTGACGGACAAGCCATTACCTCATCGGGAATATCTTCAACATCAAAGCCACCCTCAATGAAACCGCCGACCGAGCAGCATATAACAACATTGTTTTCATCAATTTTTATCTGTTTGACCATATCGATCATTTAACCTCCAATCACATAAAGCGTTGCTCCTTCGCTGATAACTGAATTTCCGTATACATCAGTAACGATACATCTGTACATATATCCGTCGTAATCAGCCTTTGCAGTGATGCTGAATGTATCAGTTGTATTTGCAAAGCTCTTCCATGTTGTGCCGCCATTAGTGCTGATCTGCCACTGATATGTAAGACCTTCGCCGTTTGCAGCAACAGTAAATGTGGCCTTTTTGCCCACCGCCACCGTCACATCTACAGGCTGCTTAATGATAACAATAGGAAGAACACCGAGCGTCACCCAGTTGACCGTCCCCGAACTTGGCAGCTGCGATGGTATAGTCGCTATCTGGTAAGCATAGATTTTAAAGCCTTGCGCCGTAACATCCGTGTATGATGCAACTATCGGCTGCTGACCTCCGCTTGAAAATGTCGAACCCGATAAAATAACAAGCGGCGCAGCCTTGTACTTTACGGGCAAAGTAACACTTACTCCACTCGAAGCCGCCGTGCTGCCAACCGTCACCGTTCCGCTCTGAATATAGAACGGAAACTGAAATGCCGTGCCGTCCGAAGGGATAAGGCTCTGCGTGAGCGTAAGATCTCCGTTTGTGGGTATAAGCTTATTTACCGACTTTACCGTATTAAGAGCGTCCCAAGCCGCAATAACAGCCTCGGCGTCCTGCTCACAAGCCGCCTTTAAAAGATTCCATTGCGCTTCGTACTGATAAAAAAGTCCCGATGTGTTAATATGATCTATCGCACTTGTTACAAATCCGCAAAGCTCATCATAACCTCTCGTATCGGTAATATCCGCATCGGTGATCCGCACGCAGTTTGCCTCAATGCTTATGTATGCAAGTACAATGTCATAGCATTTTTCATTCCTTAAATGACTCGGCTTTTCGGGTACTTCATCGGGCATTCCCTCAATTATCCAGGGATAGATCATTCGCTTGTCAAGATCGCAGCGTATTACCGCTGCGTCTATCCTGCCGTAAAGAGTGTCGGGAGCTCCGACTGTCAGTACCTGCGCACTCTTTTTTCTGTACCAGCGCCCGTTGATGTATGCAGTTCCGGAAGCTACCGAAATATTCATATCCCCCGCCGCACTGACTTTAAGTGCAGAGGTATTCGCCCCGAGAACACCGTTCGTAAAAAAATCCCCGAAAAAGGCGCTGAAATCATCCGCCGAATAGCGCCTGTCATGATCTTTTGACGCAAAAAATCCATATTCGTTTGACATTTTAAATCTCCTCTCTTCTCAGCCTGTCAAGAAAAACCGTCATCGTTAAACCGCCGTTTTCGTAACGCTCGATCATCTTCGTTATCCTCCGTGTGGAGTTGCTTCCGTTCTCATCGGGATAAAGCGTCACCATGTCCCCGACGGTGAATTCTCCCGAACGCATTGCCTTGACCGCACCGCCCCCGAGCGAAGCCGAGATCACCTCGCTCGGCGGAGAAACCTTGACCGCAAAAAGCTCCTCTGCAGCCTCCCTTACAGCCTCTACATCAAGCTGTGCCTTGTAAACTATCCTTTCACCGTCCAGCTCAAAGCTGTATGTCACAATAGGCGAAACCATGAACGAGCTTTCACATCGCCGAAAGCCGCTTGACTCTCCGAAAAACTCCGACCATTCATAGCTTCCTGCTCCGCTGCCTATTTTTGTGTAGATCAGTGCGCTGCTGACCGTCCCCTTTTCGCTGTAAGAATAATTCTGCCGACCGAGCGTGTCATATTCGGACGAAAGAATAACGGGCAGCTCCGTCCCCGAACCAACGCTCCTGTCAACGGTGTAACGTCCGTATAAACGCACCCTCGCACCGTCATTTTCGTGAACGATCTCCGAGCATATACGAAAACCCTTTTCAATGACCGCCGCAGCTGCCATAGAAAGACTTCGTTTCAGATATTCACGGGAGATCGTGAAAAAACAATCAGCCGACTTGTCAACGAACGTGTTCGGGAACGCCCTATTTTCGTCCGCCAAAGCTCCGCAGTTCCTTTCAACGACGGTAAGAAAGCTGTCACCGTCTTCATATTCGGTAAGCACACGCCTTGAAAGCAGTCCCGAGAATGAGACCGCCTCGACCTCAATGCTTCCGCCGTCCGCAGGCTTTTTTATCCCCGTTATAAGTCCCGAAAAGACCTCAGGTATCTCAATGATGCGATCGAACCTTATGAGCCTTTCGCTGCTTCCGCCCGAAACAAATACTGCCTTTAGCCTGTCGCCGCCGCATAAAAGCCTTTCAACGCTGAAATTCACCGTCCTGTCCGTCACACCGAGCAAATGAAGATATTTTCCCTCGGTGCTTTCATAAATATATACGTCCAATCAGAATCCCTCCGAATATTCCTTTAAGCTTATATTCGCCGTGACGTTCATTCCGACCCTGTCCGTTACGACCCTGACCCTCGTTCCGTTCGGCGCGATCTTGAAGAACGACGAACCCCATATTATCCGATGTGTGATGTCCTCAAGCTTTGCACTGTCGTGAACACTCGAAAGAAATATCCCCTTTTCACCGTCAATGCAGCGGAAAATGACAATATCTCCTGCCGAAAAATCACCCTTCACACCTATGAATTCCTTCGTTCCGACATTTATTGCCCGTATCTCCGAAACAGCTCCCATAACCTCCGCCGTAACGATACACCCTGCGTCAAATCCGCCGTTATTCGGCACAAATGCCGAGCTTCCCGAAAATATCTCCGAAAGCTCCGTCAGTTCTTCCTCATAAAGCTCCCAGTCATCAAATTCCCACTTTCCCGTCTGACCGCAGATCAGAACATCTATCTCCGTACCGCCGCCCCTTTCAAAGAACGGATTCGGACATAAAAAGTCTATCTCCGCAAAGTTCGTCCCGTCCGCAGCCTCGACCGAAACCTTGTTCACATAGCAGCCGATTCCGATATCCTTTTCCCCAAGGATAAACGTCAGCCTTCCCATTCCCGAAAAGCCGAAAACCGACGATAATACCTCCTGCGAATGACCGATATCTCCGCATATTGCCGCGCGGAGCTTTATCTTCCTCGAACTGCGCCGCTCGGAAACAACGCTTGCTCCGTCCGTGCCGTTTTCCTCAACGTTCAGCTCCCGCTCGGGAAAAATTCCGTCCACCGAAACCGCACGGATAAGCCCCATTGAAAGATCAAGGCTTTCACCCGAAGCCGCTGTGAAAACTACCCTCATTGCAGCGCCTGCCCCCTTTCAAGTATGTATTCAGCCGTAAGTGCAAACGAAACAATGCTCATTCCGTTCTCCGCACAGCTTTCCATCGAAGGCCTTTCCGAAGGAACAACGCCGACCACACGAAAATGCTCCCCGACAATGTCGGCGAAGCTGCTGATGTCCGAGCAGAATTTCTCCGCCGCCGAAAAGATCACGCTCGGCACTTCGCCCTTCATCTTGACCCTGACTGCCATCTCCCGAAGCTCTCCCTTGTCAAGGAACGATACTTTCAGCCTGTCCGAAACAGGGTAGAACGCTGTTCCTCCGACAGCCGAAAGCCGCACCGAAGCCTTTGCTTCACATACCCTGCTTATCTCACCGACGATCTCCTCCGCAATGCTTTTCATACGCCAATCTCCTCCAATGTTACCTCAATATGATGCGGAGAATTCCTTCCGAAAAGAACGCTCACACCGCTCACCGAAAAGCTTTTCCCCGAAAAAACTATCCGCTGCCCAATGTGAAAATCCACCCCCGACGGAAGACTGTTTCCGCAGTCGTAGATCAGCAAAGCGTCCCCCGAAGCCTTGTCGTTGAACCCCTTTATTCCGTCACGATTTATCTTCGCCGTGCTGTCTATCCTGATAAAGCTCAACTCGGTCGGCTCACCGTATTCCGCCCCGAAAAAACCGCCGCTTGACGGCTCGTAAAGCTTTGCTCTGTGGATAAGCAAAAATTTCGGTATTCTTCTCATTTATTCCACCCCTATTCTCCGTGATAATACCCCTGCAGCCTCAAGAAAACCGAGCGCCGTTTTTGAAAAAGCACTCCGTGACGAGCTTTTTTCCAACGAACCGGTGCCCATACTGTAAGAAAAGCTGCCCAGCTTGACCGAGATCGGCTCGTCCGTGCTGCTGTCCATCCCACCACCATTTTCAAGCATATAGTCAGCCTGCGAATAAACAGCCTTCTCTATCATATCCCTTTCAAATTCGCCGAAATTTTCAAAGCCACGCTTCTCAACAGCAAATCCCGTCATAACTCCGACCTCATTTTCCGCCTTTTCAAGCAGCCTTTTCGCTTCATCCTCGCTTATTTCGGGCTGCCGCTCCATGTATTTTCCAATGTCAGCATAAGCCGTAAGGATCACCTCCTTTCCTGCGTATTTCGTCATTGTCAAGCTTCCGTTCTCTTTACATAAACCGTTTCGGGCTTTGAAATGTGAACGGCATAGACCTTTCTGCCCTGAACAGCCGCAGCACCGATGTGAACGCCATCAGCGATCGGATTTACAGCAACGGGAACTGCCCATTCGCATACACGGTGACACCAGTTCGGATGACCGCAGATAAACTCCGTTGTCGTCTTCTTGCCCGAAACAGCCGTTGTGTCCTCGAACATAAGATTGTTCGATTCAAAAACGTTGAAGCCTGCGATCCTGCCGACGCAGCCTGCCTTTACAAGCTCCTGCGAAAGATTTCCGCCTCGGATGAACTTGTCATCCTGCATGATGACCTCCATAAATTCGGGCGAAGCAATGAGCCAGCGGTTCGATGCAGGAACACCCTTTCTGGAAAGATAGGTTCTTGCCTTTGCGACCGTGCTGTAAGCGTCCGAAGCGGTGCAGGCTGTCTTTTTGTCGCAAACCTTTACCCCATCTGTAGTTTCAAGCGCGGCAATGGACTTCTTGTCCATAGAAAGACCGAGCGTGTAACCTGCGGAAGCAAGTCTTTCCGCAACAACATCATCGGGAAGAGCCGCCGCATCATAACCGTCAATAAGCTCGTTCACCGCCTCATCGTTCGACATGATAAGAGTGTGATATGTGGTCGCACCCGAAGAAAGCGCCGCACCGTTCGCCTTGTCATAAGCCTTGACCTCGACCTCTGTGTCACGGATCGGGATGATGACCGCACCGCCCGTTCCGCTGCCCTCGTGAACGGTGCTGAAAATGTAGTTGTCCTGTGTGACAAGTGTAGCTCTGAGCTTTGCGTCAACGAGCTGTGAATAACGATTTGTAATAAGTTCTGCCATAATTTTTCCTCCATAAATTATAATAATAATTTTTTACCTTATCTGCATTCGGGATTTGCCGCAAAAAACGCTTCTTCAACTCCCGAAAGTACCTGACTCTGCATACCCTCAATGTGTACGCCCGTAGTCACTCCCGATCTGTCGGGGCGTTCCTCGTGAACAGGCTTGAAGAACGGGAACTTCTCCAGAACCTCCGTGATCGCAGCCCTTCTGTCAGCGTTCCCCATAGCCGAAGCCGCCGCAATAACGACCTCGCAGTTCTCCTCGGGAACTCCGCTCTGTATGCAGAAAAGCTTGTCCTCAAGCAGCTGCTCACGTTCACTCGGAATGTTTTGCTCGGTCGAAACATTTTCCGCAGATTCTTTCGCAGCTTCGTTTTCAAGAATTTCTTCTTCCATTTCAATTTCCCCTTTCTTCCTTTTGTATCCTCTCGTATTCCTTCAAGGCTTCCTCATAGCCGCAGCCGCAAAGCTCCATTATCGCAGTAAGCTTCGACTTCAAGCCGTTCCGGACAAGCTTCACATTGTTCTCGATGAGCGTGTTCTCGTCCGTTATGATGCCGTCCTGCCACAAAACCTTTACCGAAGCGTCACCGTCCCCGGCAAGCTCCCCGAGATACACCCCAAGCTCCGCAATTTCATGAACAAGCTCCTCGATCGCCGCTCCGAGCGCATTCTGCTGAACACGAACGGTCGCAGCCGTCCTGCTGTCACGGGAGATTATCTCGGTCGCAGTCTTTACACCCTCGTTTGCGTCAAAGGAAAACGTCCCCACCGAAAGTCCCGTCTGAAAGCAGAGTATGTTCAGCAGCGCATTTATCGCCTTGATATGCTCGTCAACTCGTAGCTCCACCGTGTTGTCGGTTATTTTCAGCTCGCTTTCCTCATCGCATTTCAGCGCAACATAAGCCTCATCGTCAGCGTCAAAATACTGCCGCTGTTCGCCCGTTGCAATGTCCACCACAGTCTGAACACAGCTGCTCGGTACGATTATCCTCTTCTTTCCGAGAATAAATTCCCTCGCAAAGCTGTCGAACGCAACATCCAGCGCCCGAAGCGTGTCGGCAGCGTTCGCAAAAACCGATATCCCGAGCGGAATTTCGGGATAAAGATTGTTCGCCCCGAAAACCTTGAATACCGAGAACAGCCTGCTCCCGATACCGTCATATTCCACCCTCGCCGAAAGCTCGGGATAAACCTCCGAAAGCGCACATTCCGATGAAAAAGCCGCCCCGTCTTTAGAATACGCCGCACCGTCCTTTGCACAGAAAAGCCTGTGCTCCGATACCGCCGTTTTGCCCTCAATACCTCTCTTTTCAAGCAAAGTGTACCGTATGCCGTTCCTCACCAAACCGGTGCGAAAGCAAGCCGCCGTAACTCCGTTTTCATCCCATTCGAGCGGAACGAAGCTGCTGCCGAGAACGCAGTCAATACCGACCTTTCCCGAATTTATGTACGGTCTGAAAACACAGCCGCCCATCGCAAAAGCATACGGCAAACGCTCCGTCAGCCTGCCCCAGAAATTGCTCTCGTCAAGCACCCTGCCAACATATTCGCCGACCCTTTCGTCAGCGAAAACAAGGCTCGGCTTTTCCGCCATTACCCCTGCCGCAAAACGGTCGCAAAGCACCTTCGCCGTACCGAGCATATTCATTCTCCTGCTGCCGCCCCGATACAGACCCGACTTTTTCACCGTCTTCCAGTCAGGCTCGCCGCTGTATATCCTCCGCCAGCCCTCCGCCGAAGCATAGTACTGACGAAGCAGCGCACCCGTACACTTCCCGAAGACCTTGCTCACATCATCAATTCCATTCATCAAATCCCCCCATTGTCAATAAAACTTTTCATCAGCGTTTCCGTCGAGTATTCCTGCGCGTCAAGACTGTCAATGTTTACACTGCCGTTGTCAAGCCGTATTCCGCTGCCCTCCTCCGACCATACCGCCTCGGAGAAAGCCTCGATCGTGTGAACGCAGGAACGCATCACAGCATATCTCCCCGTCCCCATAAGTCCGCAGTAAAATCGGATGCGATCGGTTATCCTGCCCTTTTTCGCATTCCTCACCGCTATCGGCAGCTTTCGGCGCATACATTCCCTCGCAATTCCACGGATAAGCACCTGCTCCGCACTGTCACAGAAAAGCTCGGTTATCCGATACCTTTCAAGCGCCCTTTCAAGAAAATCGCATACGCATTTTTCCAGCTCAAACGGCGTAAGCTCCGACTTTGAATACCATTCGGCAAGCGTGACCACCTTTCCGAGTCCCTTCGTTATCCCCGTCAGATTAAGTGCGTGCGCCGAACCGTTTCCGCCGAAATCAAGTCCCGCCGTGCAGAATGCAATGTCCTTCGGTTCTTCATCAATTATGAACCTCTCGGGATCGTCTGCAAAGCTGCGATAGATAACTCCCTGCGAAGCTCTCCATAAACCGAGAATGAACCTGTCATAATAGACCGTCCCCGAGTATTCACGCTTGAGGTTTTCAACAAAATCCTTCGTCAGAAAAGCGTTGTCATCGATCGTGAAGCGCATACTGAAAATGTCGGCGTCGCTCTCCAGAAATTTGTGGAACCAATGCGACGGCGAGTCGGGATTGCACGTCCCGTCAAAGCAGGAGTTCGGCTTGTCCAAGCGTGATTTCAGCATCTGAAAAACAGGCTCCGACCAAGTCGTTATCTCATCGCCGTAACAGTAAGCCGCACCTGCACCCTGGAGCTTTGTCACCTGCGCAGTCTTGTCCGCACCGATGGCATAGCATTCCCGTCCGAACAGCGTTATCTTCCCCGAAGCGGATAAATTCCCGACAAGACCGCTGCCCCATATATTCCTCATTGGCTCAATAATGTTTCGTTCAAGCGTCCCCTGCGTGTTGCCGATAAGAAGAATAAGTCCGTCGGGTGCATGACGGATACGGTACGGGATGCGATAGTAGTCAAGATATGTCTTTCCCGAACGCGTCGCCCCGTATGAAATGTTCCAGCGATGGAATTCTCCGACCGTGTGCCGCCATACATAACGCTGCTTTTCCGTAAAAATAACGCTAACCTCCCTTCATCCTTTTGTCGAGCGTTTCAAGCACCTCGTCAAGACGGCGGATAGTTTCCGTATCCGAGCTTCCGTCCTCACACCATGACTTGAAATTCCCTTCAAGAAAGTACTTCGCCCCCGACGACTGCCCCTTGTCGAATAAACGCTCCTCCGCATAATTCTCAATGCGCAGCAGCGCCGAGCGTATAGCCGCCTCCGCAAAGGGCTTGCCCCGATAGGACAGAAGCTCCTCCCTCGAACCGAACCCGAGTGCGATCGCCAACCCCGAAACGGTCAGCGGCACCTCCTGCACAGCGTAAACGGGCGCACCGTTCTTGTCAAATACAGGCGCACATTCGTCATCCAGCGCCTGCACAGGCTCGCAGGAACGAAAATAACGCTCTATCTTCGAATTTACTTCCTCCGCATTCCTAAATATCGGAAAGCTTTTACTCTTCATTTTTTCCTCACCCCCTTTCCGTGCTTAAAGCATAACACAAACCCATACTAACATACAATCACATCTTTTTATTGCATTTTGCACAATAAAACCGCTCTATTTTGAACTCATAAAGCTGCTTTTTTGTATATTTAAAACAAAAACAGCCGCAAACGTTCCTTTTTCAAACGTTTTGCAGCCCTGAATAACAATTTATTAAAATTATATTTAAGATAAATTAATTTATTTCACTTTCCCTAATGATATAATTAGTATGAATATTTGTGTGAAATTCCGAATAACAGCGAAAAACATAACTTACAACGTTTAGGGGAATGAGTGGAAAAATATGAATCTTATGCACCTGAAATATCTTGTCGAAGTCGAAAAAACAGGCTCGATCACAAAAGCTGCATCCAATCTTTTTATGGGTCAGCCAAACCTGAGCAAAGCAATAAAGGAAGTTGAAACGGAATTCGGCTCTCCTATTTTCAAGCGTATCTCAAAAGGCGTTGAACCGACCGAAAAGGGTATGGCTTTCCTCGAATGTGCGAAAACCATTATCGCCCAGCTTGAAAAAATGGAAACTATCCTAAAGCCCGAGGATTCCGAGCTGACAACGTTCAGAATAGCGATCCCCCGTGCTTCGTATATCGCACACGCGTTTTCCAATTTCATAAATTCGCTCGACCGAAATGAAAAGATCGCTATGAACTTCCGTGAAACGAACGCCTTGAGCGCCCTCAACGGCATCGCAGACGGCGAGTATGCCTACGCAGTCATCCGATTCGAAGAAGCATACGAGGATTTCTTCCTTTCGCTTCTTCGTGACAAGGACCTCTACTACGAGGAAATATGGAACTTCCCGTATGTCGCACTCCTTGCCGAAAAGGACGAGCTTGCAAAATCGGAAACATTCAGCTCCTCCGACCTTGACGGCTATATCGAGATAGTGCAGGGCGATACAACAGTCCCCTATCTCTCGTCAAGCTACCTCAGAAAAAGCAACGCAGCCGAGCATAGCCGCATCTTCGTTTACGACCGAGGCAGCCAGTTCGACCTGCTCGATAATGTCCCCCGTTCATATATGTGGGTGTCACCGTTCACCGACAGCCAGCTCCACCATTTCCGCCTTGTACAGCGCTGCTGCTCGGACGACAGATCAAGAGGAAAAGACCTCCTCGTTATGCCGAAGCACTATAAACAGACCGAGCTTGACAAAGCCTTCCTCGAAGAAGTCAAGCGTGTCCGTGATTCGCTCAAAGAATTGTATTGATCAATAAGAAACGGCTGCCGTACACAAAAGTCGGCAGCCGTTTCATACGGAGGATATATGTTAAAATTCATAGAAAACATCGACAGCAAATTTACCGTTAAAAAGAAAGGCTTCATCGCCCTCGGCGCAGTCATCTTTGCCGCACTGTTCACAACAGCAGGCTTTCTTTATCCAATGGAGTTCTTTTCACTCTTTGTCGATTCGACTGTCGGAAGCTATATCGCACTCGTGCTTATCTCCATAGTCATAAGCGCCCTATTCGGCTGGCTCTTCAGCCTTATCACAAGACAGAATATATCAACTTTGCTGCTTTTCGTCAGCAACGTCATCTTTCAGATAGGAATGTTTTTCCTCTTCGCAGCGTTCCGATACAGTATGCCGTACCTCTGGATGCTGACCGCAGCAGTCCACGCACTTGTCAGCGTCCTTATCTTCCTTATATCAAAACCGAACACCATCCCGAACGTAAAAAGAGTAAAAGAAAAACCTCCCGTCAGCACAAAAGCAAAGGTAATCTCGGCGGTCATTTACTCCCTTATGGCAGACGCCCTGTATAATACACTTGCAGTCGTATGGCTAAAGCTTCTTATCAATGCGTAATTCGTAATGCGTAATGCGTAATTATTGCGAACTGTAAATTCTTTTTAAAGCTATATTTTATAAACAAACGGTACAGTCATGAATGATATCAAATTGATATAATCAAATCATGATTGTACCGTTTTTATAATTATAACAGATTTGCGAAGCTTAATTACGCATTACGAATTACGCATTAGGTAAACTCGTGCATAATCCTGTCCGCTTCACGGCGAAGAGTCTCCTCGTCCGTTATCTTGTCCGTATTTTTCATTATCGCACCACGGACGTAATCGGGCAAAGAGCAGTAAAAGATCTTTGCCGAATTGCTTTCCGCAAGAAGCTTGTCAAGTCCTTTTTCCATTTAAATCACCTCGGAAAATATTATCCCCGAGGAAATATCAATTATACATATCATACTGCTTTCCGAGAAAAGCTTTTACTTCCTCTATCCTCGCCGTGCCGTCATCATATCCCATCTGCCACGTTTCCCGAAGCTTTTCGGTGCTTTTTTCCATGCTGTCAAGCTTTATCTTCGGTCGGAATATCAGTGCCTTTCCTCGGCGTTCAAGCTCCCTGCAAAACTCGGTCTGACGGTTGTATATCCTGTGACGGGCAAGCAGCAGCATTTCGACCTCGGGGAATCTTCTGCGCATGAGCTGGCTCATTATGATGTTCCCCTTGCCGCATTTTTTCACAAAGCCTTCGGGCTGCGTAAGAATTATGACGTTCTTCGTGCAGCCGTCCTTTATCGCCTGCTTTATCGGTATCGGACAGGAGAGTCCGCCGTCATAATAGAAATTGCCGTCCAGCTCTGCAGGCGGAAAAAGTCCCGGTATCGAGCAGGACGCACGGAGGTACTTGAAATCCGTTCCGTTTTCCAGTCCGTTCTTGCACTCGAATTTCCCCGTTTCGGCGTTCGTCACTCCGACCTTGACCTGACCCTTGTACTTTCGGAAGGTCTCATAATCAAACGGGATAAGCTTGTTCGGTATCTCGTCAAAAACAAAGTCAAGCCCGAAGCAGCTCCTGCAGGTGCGGAAATTCTTTGCACCGATATAGCGCTTGTCATTGCGGTAGCTGTCCATGATCTCACGGTTTCGCGCAAACTGCTTTGAAACGTAGGAAACACCGTTTGAAATGCCTGCCGAAACACCGATTATATACGGAAATTCCACACCGTTTTCAAGGAAAGCGTCCATTACTCCGGCAGAATATACTCCACGAAAGGTTCCGCCCTCAAGTACAAGTCCTGTCATATTTTCGTTCATTTTTTCACGCTCCGTTTATGAAATTTCATTACCGTTTTCGTCAAGGAAAAGGTATTTACTCGGTATTACTTCATTATACCATAAATAAGGGTATTGGTCTATTTCAATGTTATGCAAGCCGTTTTCATCGATTATACGCAGCGTTTTGCATTCCGTGTTGTTTATCAGAAAAGCATAGCTTCTCTGCCATAGCAGAACGGCAATATCTTTTTCACGGTTTAATGGCTTGAACACCTGCTTAAACTCATAGCTGCCGTTGACTTCAAGACATTCCATAGCAAGGTAAGGATGAGCCTGATATTCATTGTCCAAAATAAACCAAAACAGAGAATAACTGTCATTTTTACATTCGCCTGCATATTCAATATCAATGATTTCGGCATCGGCGATTGGCATCTCCCTCCGTGCCTTTTTGATAAGGTCATCGGTTGTTTTCATCCTTCCGCAGGCACAAAGCAAAAAAACAGACGCAAGAATAATATATATCAGTTTTTTCATAACTTCCCTCGTAAAAATATAGCAGCCGTACATTCTTTTAAAAAATAAGACCTATTCAGCCGAATAAGTCTTAATGTATTTACTGATCTGCCCTCATTTTTTCAAGTCCGAAAAGAACTTCGTTTATGGCAAAATTATTCTTAATATCCTGAATATCTTTTTTAATAACAACAATACGGCCGGAATTCTGTATCTGCATTTCGGTAAGCGTCTTTATCGCAGGTGAAACCTCATTTTCAAGAGTTATCTTAATGCTCTTTACGTCTTTATCCAGACCATCTACTTTGTTTTCAAGACCATCGACCTTGTTTTCAAGACCATCGACCTTGTTTTCAAGGTTTATCTGTCTGTTGAGCATTTCTCTCTGATTAACCTGTAATTCGTTAATATCGGAACGCATCTCTGACATCTGGGACTGCATATCTGTGATATCCGAGCGCATCTCTGTTAAATCGGAACTCATTTTTTTCTGTTCATCAAGTATTTGAAGCAAAATCTCTTCCGTAGTCATCGCATATACACCTCCGTACAACCATTATACACCAAAGCAGATCCGTTTGTCAAGATTTCGGAACAGTTTTTCCCTTTCGCAAGCCTTGAAAAATATGCAGGAATATGTTATAATAAAAAAAAAGTTTAAGGGACGGGAAAATGCGGTACAAAGCTATTATCGCTGCGCTCACGCTTGGCCTTGCGGCTTCGGCAGTCTGCGCAGACTATTTTATCACAACCGAAAAATTCAATGACCGTGTTGCCGAGAATAACAGATATACGCTTCTCGGTGCGGATCCTCATGCGCTTTACGGCGGCTTCACCGTTGAAGAGCTTGGGGATAACTATGAAAAGCCGTCCGTTCTTCTCGGAAAGGTTTCGATAGATGTTCCGCTCATTAACCAGTACCCCGAGCTGCCCGTCGGATGCGAGCCTACCTGTGCGGCTGCGGTGCTGCAGATGCTCGGATTTGAAACGGACAAGCTCGATTTTACGGACAACTACCTCGGCTGGGATGATGATTTTACCTATGACAAGCACAAACAGTCACACGGTCCCGACCCACGCAAGGTCTTTGCAGGGAACCCTTATAAATGGGGCTACGGCTGCACAAGCGAAGTCCTTGCCGGATCAATGAACCGTTTTTTTGCCGAAAATGCAGGCTCTTCGGTCAGTTACAACGCTATGGCGCTTGACGAGGATCTGAATTCGGCAGATATAGAAAAGCTGCTTGACGAGGGCGTTCCGATAATCGTATGGGCAACGATAGATATGAAACCGCTGAACTACCGCAAGCCGTCCGAATGGTACATAAACGGCACTTCCGAGAAATACATCTGGTACGGCAACTCTCATACCCTTGTTCTCTGCGGCTATGATACAAACTGCTATTATTTTATGGATCCGAACGACAAAAAAGATATCACCGCATATCTGAAGACAGCCTTTCTCAACCGATTTGAGGACAACGGTTTTCAGGCGGTTATCGTGAAGATCACAGAACAAGAGCAGCGTTGATCCGATGCTCCATCATATAATATATCCGACTTGACTATACTATTGATCGGGAGTATAATAAAAAAGTAGGGTGGTTTTTAAATTAAGCCAAATGCGATTTGATTTGTTTTAGGCTTTTTGTTATAAACTGCCCCCCAAAAAATTTTATGGAGATGTAAAGATGCTTTTTTTAAGATGGATCTGTGTACTGGCGGTTGCATTTATTGCAGGAAAGCTTATTGCGAAATTAAAAATGCCCTCCATACTTGGCTGGCTGATAGTCGGTATGATATTGGGGCCTCATGCTGTGGGACTTATGCCGCAGGAGCTAATTGATTCACAATGGTATAAGCTTGTCATTACATGGATGCAGTGCGCCTTTGGACTTATGCTCGGAACGGAGCTTATCTGGAAGAAGCTGAAAAGCTATGGTAAGGCGTTGGTTGTAACGACCTTGGCACAGTCACTCGGTACATTTATATTTGTATCGCTTGTTTTTGGCATTGTATTTTATTTTACCGGAGTGCCTGTCTACCTTGCGTTTGCTTTCGGCGGGATCGCACTTGCCACCGCACCTGCTCCGGCTCTGTCGATCGTTCAGGAGTTCCGCACATCGGGACCTGTCACGGATACTCTTATCCCTATGGCGGTGCTGGACGATATCGTAGGTATTGCGGTATTTTTCACGGTTAACTCCTTTATCGCGCGTACTGTATCGGGCGGTACCGTTCCGCTTTATATGATACCCGTGATGATATTTCTGCCCGTGATCATCGGTGCTGTTGTGGGATTTGCCGCAGGAAAAATACTGCAAAAGAATTTGGGCAAGGTCGGCACTATGGCGGTGCTTTTGGGCGGCATTACAATCACGGCCTTGATCGGACTTATCCTTAACAAGATGGTATTCACCAATATTGCGCTGAATTATATGCTTATGGGTGTTGCATTTTCCGCTGTATTCTCCAATATGCTTGCGGAAGACAGGCTGGATGAATTGGTGAACCTGTTTCATCCCGTGCTTGCGGTCAGCCTGTTAGCAGCGATCGTTGACCTTGGTGCGCCTTTGGATTATCATCTTATCCTCGGAGCAGGTCTTTATACATTCATATACATTGTATCGAGAATATGCGGAAAGTACGGCGGTGCAAGGATAGGTGCCAAGCTTACGAAAATGCCTGCCACGGTACAGAAATACCTTGGTCTTACCCTGCTGCCCCATTCGGGCGTATCGCTTGTTTTCACGGGAATTATCAGCTCTGTGCTGGCGGCATCGGAGCCGGAGCTTGCAACGATAGTAACGGGCACAATTGCGGCTGCTGCGGTCATCAATGAGATAATCGCTGTGATCGCTGCCAAAAAGGGCTTTGAACTTGCCGGGGAGATAAAGAAGTAACAGCTGAAATGACATTCGGATATTCCCCCAAATCATGTTTGACAAAAAGCGTGAACAAAAAACAGCAGTTGGTTTCATTTTACAAAACCAACTGCTTTATTATGGGGTTCTCTAAAAACCGGGACACGAGCAAATTTTCGTCCATGACTTTGTTTAGCTGCAAGGCATCAAACCGCAGTAATACTTGATGTATTACAAGGTTTGATAACGCAGCAGATGAACAAAGTCATAGAAAATTTGCCGTGAAGGAGGTTTTTAGAGGTTCCCTTATATTATTTTGACAATTCGTCTTTCAGTTTTAAGATATTGTCCCTTATTCTGTCAATTACCTCGATGAAAACATCATCGCTTTCACCCGTGGGATCGGGCAAGCTCCAATTATCGTCAAATTCCCTGCCGATATACGGACAGCCGACATCGCACCCCATTGATATTGCGATATCGGGCGAGGGTATTTCACCAAAGGTCTTGCTGTACTGCGTTTTTTCCATATCAATTCCGTACAGCTTTTTCATCAAACGAACGGCGTCACGGTTTATCTGCGGCTTTGTTTTTGTTCCTGCGGAATAGCTTTCAAAAACATCGGCTGCGAAATGCTTGCCGAGCGCTTCTGCAATTTGACTTCGGCAGGAGTTGTGTACGCATATAAAAGCGACCTTTTTCAAGTCACTTCACCTCCATCAGCAGCTTTCCGACCTCCGAAGGCTTCAGCACTCTCCCCTGCGACACGATCTTTTCGTTGACAACGATAACGGGCATACTCATAACGCCGTACTCCGCAATTTTCTCCATATCTGTGATGTACTCCACTTCAACGGGTATGCTCATTACTTCAAGCGCTTTTTTCACGTTTTCATACTGTAAATGACAGTTTTTGCAGCCTGCGCCGAGCACCTTTACGCTTTTGATCCTTGCGATAAGTGCCTTGTCAACGGGGCGCTTTTTTTCTTCCGATTTTTTCATAAAATCAAACAATGCCATAATGAATTCCTCCTACATTATAAAACCTTGTATCACGTTAAAGAAATATCCCACAAGGATAATTCCTATCGTACAAATTACAATGAAGATGCCGAGCAGCTTCGGTTTTACAGCTTTTCGCAGCATTATCATTGACGGCAGGGAAAGTGTAGTCACCGCCATCATAAACGAAAGCACAACACCGAGAAGTGCGCCCTTTGCAAGCAACGCTTCGGCAATCGGGATAGTACCGAAAATGTCAGCATACATCGGAACGCCTGCGACTGTTGCGATAATCACGCCGAACGGATTATTGTCACCGAGAATATTTACGATAAATTCTTCGGGTATCCAGTTGTGTATAACTGCGCCTATTGCAACGCCTATAAGAACGTAAGGGAAAACCTTTTTTGCCGTTTCCCAAACCTGATCGGCGGCATATTTTGCACGGTCTTTGAAGCGAAGCTGCTCCTGCGGAACGTCGATCGGCTTTGCTTTTCGTATGAATTCTTCCACCTGATCTTCAAGATGCAGCTTTTCGATAAGCGTACCGCCTGCGACCGCTATCACAAGTCCGACCAGAACATAGATAACTGCGACCTTCCAACCGAAAATGCTCATCAGCAGCACAAGCGAGCCGAGGTCGACCATGGGCGAGGAAATAAGGAACGAGAACGTTACTCCGAGCGGCAGACCTGCGCTTGTAAATCCCATAAAAAGAGGTATTGACGAACAGGAGCAGAACGGCGTTACCGTCCCCAGCAGAGCGGCTATGATATTTGCCGTTATGCCGTGAAAACGTCCAAGTATTTTCTTTGTGCGTTCGGGCGGAAAATAGCTTTGGATATATGAGATCACAAAGATCAGCACGCACAGCAGCACCATTATCTTTATCATATCATAAATAAAGAAGCTGACGCTGCCGCCGATTTTTCCGCTTGTATCAAGACCGAGAGCGTTCAGCATCGAGCCGATAAGCCTTTTCAGCCACGCCATACCGAGTATCTCGTTCTGAAAAAAATCCCATATTGTTCCGAGAGTTTCCATAAAAACCTGCCTTTCTATAAATAAATATAAATATGTCTATTTATTCTACCTTGATGAAGCCGTGAAGAACACGGCTTTTCTGTTATTCGTAATCGGCAAGGACATCTTCAAGTATCTCAACAGCACTTTTTATCGCTTTGGGACAAATGTCGCCGAACAGTCCCTTTTCTTTGATGCAAGCCATTTCATCGGGCTTTGACAGGTCATATCCGAGCAGGTCACGGCAGACAATAGTGCCGTTAGCTTCCTTGAAACGTTTTGTGTACTCGGCAGCGATCTCGTATGCTCTCGATTTCTGTTCGCTGTCGGCAGCGTCAAAATGACCGTATTTCAGTCCAAGCACCATAAGCGCTCCCGAAACAGCACCGCACATCTCACCGTTCCTTGCGCCGCCTCCGAAGGATGTTCCAAGCATTAATGCAAGCTTTTCGTCAAGTCCGAAATCGGGTGCAAACGCCGTAAGCACCGCCTGGGAACAGTTGAAATTATTTGAAAACAGCTCAAGAGCCTTGTCGGTTTTATTCATTGCGGTTATTCTCCTTTGTCATTTTTCAGCGAGTCAAGATATTCCTGCGCACGTCCTATCCCTGCTTCGGAGATCGAATAGTGCATCCACTTTCCCTCTTTGCGCCCGGTAACAATGCCGCTGTCGCAGAGTATTTTCATGTGGTGCGAAAGGGTAGGCTGTGTGATATTCATTTCTTCAAGGAGCATACAGGCGCATTTTTCTCCGCCCTTCAAAAGCTGCAGTATTTTTATACGGTTTTCATCACAGAAGGCTTTGAAAATAACGGCGGTTGTTTTTGCGTCAATATCCATTGTATCATCCCTTTCAGAGAAAATTTTACATCACATTGATGATCATCTATATATTATTATACACGATAGATAGAGATTTGTCAATATAAAACATAAAAATATTTTGGGATTTAAAGCAGCTTAACTCTTTTTGCTCAATACATCATGCAATTCCTGAACGACTTCCTCCATATTTATCGGCTTGGAAATAAAGCCGTTCATACCGCATTCTGCCGCTGCTCTGCGGTCTTCGTCAAAAGCATTTGCCGTCATAGCAACTATTGGAACAGCAGCCAGAGCGGTATTCTTCAATGCCCTTATGCTCTTTGTGGCTTCATATCCGTTCATAACAGGCATCTGGATATCCATAAGCACAAGGTCATATTTGCCGGGCTTTGAAGCAGCTATTATATCCACCGCTTCCTTGCCGTTTTCCGCTGTATCTACGATAAAGCCGTATTCACCCAGTATCTCATAAGCTATCTCTCGGTTAAGCTCGTTGTCCTCAACAAGCAGCAGGCGTTTACCTTTAAAGCTGTCGGTCTCTTTTGTAAAGGGAAGTACATTTTCCTCCTCTTTCTTCCGATGACCCAGAGCATTCAGAAGCGAATCACGAAGATCGGACATAAACATAGGTTTGGAGCAGAATGCAGTCACACCGGCTGCTCTTGCTTCGACTTCAATATCAGACCAGTCGTATGCAGTTAGAATGATTATGGGCGTATCATCCCCAAGCGCACGGATTTGCCTTGTGACCTCAATACCGTTCATATCGGGCAGCCGCCAGTCGATGATATAGGCATGGAAAGCATCGTTCATTTCGATCGACTGCCTTGCGCGAAGAACAGCTTCTTTTCCGGAAAGCGTCCACTCCGAACGCATACCAACCTTGACCAGCATTTTTGTAACGCTGTCGCAGGTATTGAAGTCATCGTCAACGACCAGAGCTTTAAGTCCCGAAAGCTCGGCGATTTTTTCAATGCTTCTGCGTTCGGACTGCAATTTAAGGCATAGGGTGATAACAAACTCCGTACCCTTGTCCTGCTCGCTGTGTACTTCGATAGTTCCGCCCATCATATCAATGATATTCTTGGAAATTGCCATGCCAAGACCTGTTCCCTGTATCTTGCTGACGGTTGAAGAACGTTCACGCTCGAACGGCTCAAAAACGTGTTCCGCAAACTCGGGACTCATACCGATACCCGTATCCTTTACACGAATTTCGTACAGTCCTTTTCCCTCGGGAGCATTATGTATCTGTGTAACTCTGACGGATACCGTACCGCCGGAAGGGGTAAATTTTATTGCATTGGATAACAGATTTAAAAGCACCTGATTGATACGGGTCTTGTCACAGATAACATCCTCATCCGAAACGTCAATAACGTCCATAAAAAGATCCAGCTGCTTTGCGTGTATCTGTCCGTTGATGATCGTTTTGATATCGTGGAGCATATCCGAGAGATTTGCTTCCGTTTCATCAAGCTTTATCTTTCCGCTTTCGATACGGCTCATATCGAGGATATCGTTTATAAGAGAAAGCAGATGATTGCTTGAAGAAAGGATTTTTGAAAGATAGTCCTTTACTCTTTCGGTGTTTTCTGCGTTTGTCATTGCAAGGGTCGTAAAACCGATGATCGCATTCATAGGTGTACGGATATCGTGGGACATATTTGAAAGGAATGTGCTTTTAGCTTTATTCGCATCCTCAGCCATGTGGAAGGATTGTTCAGCCAGATGCCTTGCCTCTTCCAGTGATGCATTGTTTTCACGAAGCTGCTCATTAAGCTTCTCAAGCTTAATGTTCTGCGCATTTGTATTCTTTTGAGATCGGTAGCTAACAAAGGAGATCGCTATCAAAGAAAACAATACAATAAACATAACTGCCAGCAGCGATGTTCTGTTTATCGTCTTTACATTTGAAATTCTTGTTCCCATGACTACGGACTGATCTATGGAAATTACAATGTGCCAATCAATACCGGGGATCTTTGAAAAGCTTACGATCTCATCTTCCCCCGAATCCAGCACAACATGAATTGCATCGCTCTTCCCCGAAAGCAGATATTCCCTAAAGGAATCGCTGTCCTTCACAACATCATGATTAAGAAACTCTGCATCCTTGAATGTGCCGAAGAACAGATACCTGTTTTCCGAATCCGGAAGGTTATCGGAATGGAGCAGCGTTGTACCTTTGCTGTCAATGATCCTGATCTGTCCGTTTCCGCCGAAGGATTCCATCTTTAAAAGTCCCAGATAGGAATCCAGTTTATAGTACACAAAAAGATACTCCATCTTCTCTTTGTCCACATACAAGGGCGTTATCTTTGTTCCGAACATCAGAAGGTCCATATCTTTATCCTGACGCAGAAGAAGAATTCTTTCTTCGCCCCGCATCAACGGCAGCGTGTCCTTGGTGATCTGATTCGTTCCCTGTTCTCCGGAACTGTCCAGATAACCGCCTTCATCGGAAAGCAGCAGCATCTTATATGCGTCGGGTGACGCATTTTTTAAAAAGGAGGCAACCATATCTGCCGAATGGTCTTCCATATTCTCCAGCGCTACACTTACAGTATCTATCTGCTTCCAGTTGTTGGTCAGCTGATTCTCTATAATACTGTCCATCTGCACTGCGTTTTCCGTCAGAAGCGCAAGCGCCTCCCGTTCGGTAACGTCGTTTACGGAATTCATAGTATTGGACATAAGAAAATACGTCAGCAGCAATGCCAATATGAGAACCACTGCGACAATAGGTGCTATTTTAAGCTGATTCTTCCTCATTTAAAAAAACCTCTGAAATTTTCTTTTATTTCACGATTTTCAAGCCGTCAGGCGCTCCCGAGATCACTCCGCCCTTGCTGTCAAGATAGCTGATGAACATATCACTGAATACAAGTTCATCGTATGATTTTACAACAGGAAGGTTCCTCACCGCTCCCTTTACGGAGGCTGCAATAAATTCGTCCTCGGGAGCTATTTCCTTGCCGTTGTACTTGATGGAAACATATCTTTCACCTTCGGGCTTTGAGGGGTCATACTCAACGTCAAGACCTGCAAGACCGACAAATGTATCCTTGTTTGCTTCGAGAATATCCATGATCTGCTGTCCCGTGATCTTTACGGTAACAATGTTGATATGGTTCGGGTCTTCGGAAACGGTACCTACAGTCATTCTTGTAGTCATCAATCCGTCAATTTCCTGAGCGGTAATAGGTCCGTCAAACAATCTGTTTTTCATTCCAAAGCTTGTTCTGCATTGTACCATTCCTATATCTGCGCCTGTAGCATGAATATACGCTTCCCCCACAATGACGGCCGTTTCCTCTACGGAAAGCATTTCCGTGGAAGTACCGAAGGATTCCTCTTCCACAGGCTTGTTTTCAAGCGCTTCGTCCCTTACTCTGTCGGCTTCCCTCAACCAATCCTCTATCGTGATATTTCCGGCTGCAAGGTCAGGGGTCGACTGATGCATATACGATTCCACTGCTCCGGATCTGCCTGCAAAATTATAACGGGTTATAACTCTTCCCTGACTAAAGGTATCTCTTACTTCATCATAGAACGGATCATCCGTAAGATTGCTCTGTTTAAGAAGATTAATCTCTCCTCCGCCGCCCTCGATCATAAGATCCTGACCTTCCATGGTGCTGAAGAAATTGAAGATCTCAAGGATAGCGTTCTTCTTTTCCTCGTCCTGCGCAGCTCTTTTGGTCATGCCGAAATAGCATCTTGGCATTGAGATAAGATAATCGGAGTCTTCCTCATCGCTTGTGTAAAAGGGCATCATTCCTATCTCATGGAGGTTATCGGGAGTTTCAGCATTTTCACGTTCATTGAAGCCCTGCGCAGACTGACATTCGATAGTCATAAGCGATGTGTGGTAACGGTAAAGCTTGGCTGTACGAACAGGCGCTCTCACTTCCCAGAAATCGGGTGATAATATTCCATCGTCAAAGAGCTTTATAAGCTTTTGTGCTGCACCTTCCATGTGGCCTATCATGCTTTCATTGCCATGCTGATACTTGTCCAGCCACAGCGCATTGTCAACGCTTTTGATGTAGTCGTTAAAGCAGTATGTATCAAAAATAAATGACCACATATCCGGCCATTTTACCGTAGGAACAAAGGGTTCAATATCAACTGTTATTTTTGCATTGGGGTCGTTTTCATCGGGCTCTGTTCCTGTAAGCTTCATCGCCCTGACATTATCAAGAAGCTTTACAAACTCCGTGTAGCTGTGGGGGACTTCAAGACCGAGCTCGTTAAACATCGTTTTATCATACACTAATCCGTAAACATAAACGGGACCGGGAAGATAATAAAGTCCGCCGTCCTCGTTGACGCATTCCGAAACTGCCGAAAGATAAAAGTTGTTGGAAAATTCCTCCTCCGACAGATCGTAGAATTTTTCTGCGATAAGCTTATCGTCCATAACACTAAGCCCCTCATAAAGATATATGTCGGGCTCAATATTACGTTCCATTTCCTTTGAGATGATATAGTTGGGATTGCCTACAAGCTCGTCCGTAACAATATCAACATTCGGAAACTTATCCTCCAATACAGCTTCCAGATCCATATTCATTCTGCCGCACTGATACTGAACTTTGATCCGGATCTTTTCATCGGATGCCTGTGAAGTATTGCCGTTTCCGCAGCCGCATATAATGCTCGCCGCCATTGCAGGCAAAAGCAGCATACTTATAGTTTTTTTGGTTTTCATCTTTTTTCTCCCTTCAGGGCATTATCGCAAAAAACAATGTTGTTTTATACTTAAAACCATTTAAAAACTGTACAAAAAATCAAGCAAAAATCTCTCGTATATGGATTTTGCGCAGATTTTTTGTCTACAGTTTAAATGGTTTTTAGTATTATACTAAGGAAACGTATTAATCAGCTTTTCCCTAATAAGACTGTTTTGTAAAAAGCGTACAATATATGTGGATAGATTTATTGTATCATATTATGTCAAAAAAATCAAGGATTTTTGAATTTTTTATATATTTTCCATCTATATCATATAATACTATAACAAGACACAGAAATAGACTGACAAAAGGAGGCGAGATAAAAGCTTGAAGAGTTAGCAGGCTGGCTTGCCGCCTGTCAAGGGTGAGCGACGACACTATTCAAGCTTTGAACCGCCGAACTTGTCAGGATATTTTTGTGGATTGCTATAGTATCAGTTCGTTCACTTTTTCATCTCTCCGTGACAAGCACAGCCGTTAGGACAGCTTGAGCATTTCCCACCGCAAAGAGATTTTCCCTGCTTTTTGTCCTTGTAAAGCCGACGTCCTGCAAAAAAAAGCACACCTGCAACTATTATTCCAATTATTACCGTAGCCATATCGTCACGACCTTTCCGAAAATTTACGTCTGCGTTTCCGAAATCACTCCCGGAAACGCAGACTGATGATTATGCTTTTACTTTAACATTCTTTGTTAGCTTATTGCTTTCCTTGTAAGGTCTTGCCATCATGTAAACTATAAACGCAAGCGCAAGAACTGCAAAGATAAGTCCCACAACATTTACCGAGCCTGTGAAAAGAAGTCCAAACTGGTAGATTATAAGCGATACCGCATAAGCAAACAAACACTGATATGTGATAGCAAACGCCGTCCACTTGGGGTTGTTCATCTCACGCTTGATTGCGCCAATTGCCGCAAAGCAGGGTGCGCAGAGAAGGTTGAACACGAGGAATGAATAGCCTGCGAGCGGCGTCATTCCCATAAAGTCCAGAACGCCGAATACGCCTACAACTTCTTCCTTTGCAACAAGACCCATAATAGTTGCGATAGCCGCCGTTGCTTCTCCGAAGCCAAGAGGTGCAAATATCCAGCAGATAGCGTTGCCGATAATGCCGAGAATACTGTCGCTCAATTCAATATCAGCGCTGAAGCCGAAGCCGCCTTCGGGAAGTGTTCCGAACACCGAACCTGCCCAGATGATAACAGAGGAAAGAAGGATAATTGTTCCTGCCTTTTTGATGAACGACCAGCCACGCTCCCACATTGAGCGGAGAATGTTGCTGACGGTCGGGAGATGATATGCAGGAAGCTCCATTACGAACGGAGCAGGGTCGCCTGCGAACATTTTTGTCTTTTTGAGCATTATTCCCGAAATGATGATAGCCGCAGCTCCGATAAAGTATGCGCTCGGAGCCACCCACCACGCGTTTCCGAAAAGTGCGCCTGCGATAAGTGCGATAATAGGCATTTTTGCGCCGCATGGAATGAATGTTGTGGTCATAATTGTCATTCTGCGGTCACGCTCGTTCTCGATTGTACGGCTTGCCATAACGCCCGGAACGCCGCAGCCTGTTCCGATAAGCATAGGTATAAAGGATTTGCCCGAAAGGCCAAACTTTCTGAAAATTCTGTCCATTACGAATGCGATTCTTGCCATATATCCGCAGGCTTCAAGGAATGCAAGGAAGATGAACAGAACAAGCATCTGCGGAACGAATCCGAGAACGGCACCAACACCGCCGACAATACCGTCAATGATAAGGCTGCTTAACCATTCTGCACAGCCGACTGCTTCAAGTCCGCTTTCAACAATAACGGGAACACCGGGAACCCATACACCGTAATCCTCCGTTGCCGGAAGTCCCTCCATTGGTTCTTCAACAAGTGCGTTTATGTCATAACCAGCTTCTGCAAGGCTGTCGCCGTAGGAGCCGAGAGCTTCATCAAAGCCGCCCAGGTCTGCTTCTTCTGCTGCACCGAGAATTTCTTCTCCGCCTACAACTCCCGAGTCTGCGGCAGCCTGTGCCAATGCAAGAACTTCATCGGTGAAAATGTATTCTTCGGCATAAGCGTCTGTTGCTTCTTCATACTCGGAAGTACCTATTCCGAACAGGTGAAAACCGTCGCCGAACAGTCCGTCGTTTGTCCAGTCTGTTACCCATGTTCCCACAGTAGTTACGGAAACGAAGTACACAACAAACATTACTACCGCAAATATTGGCAGGGCAAGAAAACGATTAGTCACTACCCTGTCTATCTTGTCTGAAACTGTCATACCGCCTTTGTTTTTCTTTTTAAGGCAGTCCTTGATAATAGTTGCAATATATATGTAACGCTCGTTAGTGATAATGCTTTCGCTGTCGTCGTCCATTTCCTTTTCGGCAGCGGAGATATCCGTTTCGATATGCGCCTTTTTCTCATCGGAAACGCTGATAGCTTCGTACACCTTTTCGTCGCGCTCGAAAAGCTTTATGGCATACCAGCGCTGCTGTTCCTCGGGAATATCATGGAGAACGGCTTCTTCAATATGTGCGATAGCGTGTTCAACACAGCCGCAGAATTTATGACGGGGTATCATTTTTTCACCCGACTTTGCTGCTTCAACAGCGGCAGTTGCGGCTTCGTCAATGCCTGTGCCTTTAAGCGCAGATATCTCAACCACCTTACAGCCAAGTTCGTTTGAAAGCTGTTCAATATTTATCTTATCGCCGTTTTTGCGCACAACGTCCATCATATTTATGGCGCAGACAACGGGGATACCAAGCTCAACAAGCTGTGTGGTAAGATACAGATTTCGTTCAAGATTTGTTCCGTCGATGATATTGAGGATAGCGTCGGGACGCTCGCCGATAAGATAGTTTCGGGCAACAACTTCTTCAAGCGTGTAGGGCGAAAGAGAGTAAATTCCCGGCAGGTCAGTAATGATAACGTCCTTGTGGCCTTTCAGCTTACCCTCTTTTTTCTCAACAGTAACGCCCGGCCAGTTTCCTACAAACTGGTTTGAACCCGTCAGGGCGTTAAAAAGCGTGGTTTTGCCTGCGTTTGGATTTCCCGCAAGCGCAATTCGTATTTCCATATTCCTTATCCTTTCTTTAAGTTAGTTAAAGCTAACTTTATTAGTATATGCTAACTGCTGCATAAAATATATCAGTCTACTTCAATCATTTCGGCATCGGCTTTTCTGAGTGAAAGCTCATAGCCTCTGACAGTTACCTCAATAGGATCTCCGAGAGGTGCCACCTTGCGGACGTAAATCTCCGTGCCTTTGGTTATTCCCATATCCATTATCCTGCGCTTGACTGCTCCCTCACCGTTCAGCTTTTTAACTGTCACGGTTGAGCCTATCTTTGCTTCTTTAAGCGTTGACATTGCAATATCCCCCTTTAAACCATAATTTTACATGCCATTTCCTTAGAAACAGCAACTCTTGAATCTTTGACATTAACGATAACATTTCCGCCGATCTCACTGATGACAGTTACCGTTCCGCCTGCTACAAATCCCAAATTTTCAAGAAATTTCCTTGTTTCGGGATTTCCTCCGACTTTTTTGATAATGTTTTCTTCGCCTGTATTTGCAAGTGTAAGCGGCATCATTAATTCACTCCTTCATATTGTTAGCTATAGCTAACTTATATGCATCAATTATGGTTAGTTTCAGCTAACCATAATTATATTAACTCATATTTTAACTCTTGTCAAGGAATTTTGCGGCGTTTTTGAGTGATTTGTATAACTGCACAGATTTCTCGGTTAGCTTTAGGTAACTATATATTAAAAATACACCATTATTCCGCAAGACTCCTGCCAAGTTCTCTGCATTTTTCCGGATCATCGTCCGAAGGAGCTTCATTTGCGATCAGTCCCTCGCTGTTCACAAGAACTGTACTGTCCGCTTTTACTCTGTCCTCCCAGTTTCTCATCCACTCTCCGTCCCCACAGCAGTATGAACCGAAAAGAGCGACCTTTTTACTGCTTATAATAAGTTCATATCGTTCTATAGACAAAGACGACAGATAGAATAATCCAAATCAAGGAAGCTTGATGCAGAATTGGATCATTATATCCGAGTATTTAGTCTTACGGTTGGTTTGGAATTAGAAAACCGCTGATTAAAGCGAAGCGTTCGTTTCCTTAGTAAGTATAAGTATAAAATAACCGAGATCCCCCAAAATCAGGAAATCTCGGTTATTTTTGGCTGTTTTTTACAACGCCTGTTCAAATGAAGAAATATTATTCTGCAAACATTGCAGTGGAAAGATATCTTTCACCGGTGTCGGGGAGAAGTGCAACAATGTTCTTTCCCTTATTTTCGGGACGCTTTGCAAGCTCGATAGCTGCCCAGAGTGCAGCACCCGAAGAAATTCCCACGAGGACGCCTTCTGTTCTTGCGATAAATCTGCCTGTTTCAAATGCGTCCTCGTTCTCAACGGCGATTATCTCGTCATATACCTTTGTATCAAGAGTTTCGGGCACAAAGCCTGCGCCGATCCCCTGGATCTTATGTGCGCCTGCAACGCCTTTGGAGAGCACAGGTGAGCTTGCAGGCTCAACAGCAACTACCTTTATGTCGGGATTACGGCTCTTGAGGTACTTGCCGACGCCGCTTACTGTTCCGCCCGTGCCAACGCCTGCAATAAATATATCGACCTTTCCGTCCGTGTCGTTGTAGATCTCAACACCCGTTGTCTTTTCATGTACAGCGGGGTTTGCAGGGTTTGTGAACTGGGACGGGATAAAGCTGTTCGGTATCTCCTTTGCAAGCTCCTCAGCCTTTGCGATCGCGCCCTTCATTCCCTTTGCGCCCTCTGTAAGTACAAGCTCTGCGCCGTAGGCCTTCATAAGATTGCGGCGCTCAATGCTCATCGTTTCGGGCATTACGATTATAATCCGGTAGCCTCTTGCGGCAGCGATAGCGGAAAGGCCTATGCCTGTATTACCGCTTGTAGGTTCGATGATAACACTTCCCTCTTTAAGAATACCCTTCTGTTCAGCGTCCTCGATCATCGCCTTTGCAATACGGTCCTTTGCGCTTCCGCCGGGGTTGAAAAGCTCAAGCTTTACAAATATTTTTGCGTCAAGCTCCTTTGCCTTTTCAAGATTCTTCACCTCAAGAAGAGGTGTTCTGCCGATAAGCTCTGTTACACTTGAATAAACGTTCATGACAATTACTCCTTTTAATTTAATATGAAAATTCTCTTATAAATCCTATGTTATTGATAAGAATTATAGCACTTATTTCCTATATTGTCAATAGGTTTTAGGGTATTTACAATAATTTGTAGAAAATTTTCATTACAGCAATGTTTTTTAAACACTTTTTGTATCTTTTTACCAACAAAATAAGCTTTTAAAATGTGTATATATCAAATCCATGTTTTCCGAAAACAAATACTTAACGCCAATCCGCATCAACACAGATCTGTTTTATTTAACCTTTTACAACTCTGACAAAATGAAGCTTTTTACATATTTTTTACCAGATTGTTCTTATTATCTCAATACTTTTGAGATTGACAAAATACTATTTAACTGATATACTTAACGTGTATGTAATCATTTACCAAAATGCTGCATTGGAGGGAATACAATGGACAAACTAAAAGCTGCAGAATATTTATCACCACTATACGACAAAGACCGTGACAGCATGAGTCAAGCACTGTTCGTCAACCTTTTTATCCAACAAAATCGTGTACAGACCGCATTTGACAAGGTATCTCCGGAGATCTCTACAAAACAATGGCTGCTTCTCGGGATGACTGCCAACTGTCCCGAGCCGAAAACACTCACCCGTATCGGACAGCTTATGGGCTGTTCAAGGCAGAATGTAAAACAGCTTGCCGATTCGCTTGAAAAGAAAGGTTTTCTGGACATAAAAAAAGGCGGAAGCCGAAGCGTCTGCCTTGAACTGACCGAAAAAGCCGACCGGTATTATGACAAGATGTGTGAAATACGCAAGGATTTTCTTAACAAGCTTTATACCGAGCTGACCGATGATGATATCAAACAGCTGTATGATCTTCAAATCAAGATCTTCAAAGGCATTGAAGCTGCAGAGGAATTTGCTTTGGAAAAACAAGCTTCCGGCAAAATCAAATAAAAAATCAGCTGCATAAGAAATCACACACCTTATGCAGCTTTATCATTTTTAGAAATCAATCCATAGCCTTCTTGATAGCGGCCATAAGCTCGTCGTAGGTTTCGTATGCAGGAAGATCGGGGTTGTCGTTCTTGATCTTGTCTGTGCTCTTGAAGAGGAAGCCTGCCTTGCTTGCCTTTATCATACCGAGGTCGTTGTAGCTGTCGCCGCTTGCGATAGTCTGAAAGCCGATAGACTGGAGTGCCTTTACCGTGGTGAGCTTGGACTGCTCGCAGCGCATCTTGAAGCCTGTTACCTCGCCGTTCGGAGCAACTTCAAGACTGTTGCAGAAGATCGTCGGATAGCCGAGCTTCTTCATAAGCGGAGCGGCAAACTGTGTGAATGTATCGCTGATGATGATGACCTGTGTGAAGGAACGAAGCTCATCGAGGAACTCCTTTGCGCCGGGCATCGGGTCGATCTTTGCGATAACGTCCTGTATCTCCTTGAGTCCGAGGCCGTGTTCCTTGAGGATACCGATACGGTATTTCATAAGCTTGTCGTAGTCAGGCTCGTCACGGGTGGTCTTTTCAAGCTCGGGGATACCCGTTTCCTTTGCAAAAGCGATCCATATCTCGGGGACGAGAACGCCTTCAAGGTCTAAACAAGTGATATACATTTAAAACATCCTTTCAGAATAGCTTTGCCGTTTCGATCGGCATTATTCAATAATATTTTACTACATTAAACCATAAATGTCAAGAAATTTGTAAAAATACGTTTATGTAGGGCATAATAACTTATAAGACACGGTATTTCAACGAGTGAATTATTTCCCACAAAATTATTAACAAACTATTGTAGGGGACGGGTTTCCCGTCCCGATGTTACCGGTACCATAAAAAAACGGGACGGGCGACCCGTTCCCTACAGTAAAATACGCCAGTTACGACTATATTTTCATAAAAATTTCATTGTTTATCTACTCGTTGAAATACGTGCTTATAAGATCAATCCTCTTGACATAGGGTCCCAATAATGATACAATAATTGTATATAATTGTCAAAAAACAGAAATGAGGTCTTTTTAGCAATGCTTGAATTGAAAAATATTTCCTATTCCGCCGAAGCCGAAAACGGCAGAGAAAAGGAGATCATAAAGGAATTGAGTCTGCGCGTTGAGGACGGAAGGTTTCTTGCGATAACAGGTCCGAACGGCGGCGGAAAATCGACCACCGCCAAGCTTATAATGGGCATAGAAAAGCCGAACTCGGGCAGCATTATTTTTGATGGTCGGGACATCACCGATATGTCGATCACCGACCGCGCGAATCTCGGCATCGGCTTTGCCTTCCAGCAGCCTGTCCGCTTCAAGGGAATACGCATAATCGACCTTCTGCGAATTTCCGCAAAGCGTGAGCTCACCGTTTCCGAAGCCTGCACCTTTCTTTCGGAGGTAGGACTTTGCGCAAAGGATTATATCAACCGTGAAGTTAATGCAAGCCTTTCGGGCGGCGAAATGAAGCGTATCGAGATCGCAGGGATCGCTGCAAAAAATTCAAAGCTTTCCGTTTTCGACGAGCCGGAAGCAGGCATCGACCTTTGGAGCTTTTCCAACCTTATAAAAGTATTTGAGAAAATGCACGAGGACAGCTCAAAGTCTATAATCGTTATCTCACATCAGGAGAGAATACTGAACATCGCCGACGAGATCGCCGTTCTTTCGGACGGAAAGATACTTCACTACGGAAAGAGAGAGGATATTCTCCCGAAGATACAGGGAACTTCCTCCGCAGTTAACCCCTGCCGTGCGATCACAGGCTAAAATGACCTGTCAAACGGAAAATACCTGAAAGGAATTACTATAACTATGTTAGATGAGATACAGAAAAGGATCCTTGAGGAAGTCGCAGACCTGCACGGCGTTCCCGAGGGCGCATACAACATCCGTGCAAACGGCTCGGCTGCAGGAAGGAACACCACCGCAGACATTGATATCATCTCAAAAACGGACAAATCGGGAATTGACATAAAGATCAAGCCCGGAACGAAGAACCAGAGCGTTCACATCCCCGTCGTTATCAGCGAAAGCGGATTGAAAGAGGTCGTTTACAACGATTTCTTCATCGGCGAAGACTCGGACGTTGTGATAGTTGCAGGCTGCGGGATACACAACTGCGGAACACAGGCTTCGCAGCATGACGGCGTTCACCGCTTCTTTGTCGGCAAAAACGCAAAGGTGAAATATGTTGAAAAGCACTACGGCGAGGGTGACGGAACGGGTGAACGCATCCTAAATCCTGTTACCGAGGTCTATATGGAAGAAAACAGCTCAATGGAAATGGAAATGGTGCAGATAAAGGGCGTGGATTCGACCAAGCGCACCACCATCGCAAAGCTTGACAAGGGCGCAAAGCTCGTTGTCCGTGAGCGCCTTATGACGCACGGAGATCAGTACGCCGAAAGCACCTACAACACCGAGCTCAACGGTGAAAACTCGGGTGCCGACATCGTTTCACGCTCGGTCGCAAAGGATAATTCCGTTCAGATCTTCTATTCCAAGCTGGAGGGCAACGCTGCCTGCACAGGTCATACCGAATGTGACGGCATCATCATGGACAATGCGAAGATCAGCGCCGTTCCCGCACTTGACGCAAACAATATTGACGCTTCGCTCATTCACGAAGCCGCTATCGGAAAGATCGCAGGCGAACAGCTTATCAAGCTCATGACCCTCGGACTTACCGAAGCCGAAGCCGAAGCACAGATCGTAAACGGATTCCTGAAATAAGAAAGGCAAGGTCTTTTTATGATAGTAAAAACATCAAAGCTCGCTGCTGCGGCTGTTGCAGCGCTCCTCTGCACCGCTGTATTCACGGGATGCAAGGAAACCGACGACAAGCCTGCTCCTTCCGAAACCGAAGCAACCTCTGCTTTGCCCGAAAACAACGATGCAGACAATACAGCCGATGAAAGCGCTGCTCCTGCAATTGTCGGAGTTTTCGGGGATATACGCACCGAGTTTAACGACGATCTTGACCTGACAAAATATCCGCTCACGCCGAACGATGTTCCGAGCGACTTTGAACTTGTGATCGAAGCCGAGAATGCGGAGCTTTCGGGCGGCTGCAACGCTGTTGAAGCGGAAGGCTTTTCTGGAAGCGGATATGTCACAGGACTTAACAAAAATACCGACAGTATCTCCTTCAAGGTTACGCTTGAAAACTCGGGAATGTACGACTTGGATTTCCGATGCAGAACTCCCGATACGGGCAGAGTAAACTACGTTTTCATTGACGGAAAGCACTCGGGAGATATTAAATCCAAAGGCTCGGCAGAGGTCAATGACTCGTTCATGAAGGGTATCTACCTTGAATCGGGCGAACACGAGATCGTGCTTTCGCCGCAGTGGGGATATGTTGACTACGACAGCCTTATCATCACTGCAAACACTTCCATAAATGACGATACATACAGCATTACCGAGCCGCTCTCCAACCCGAACGCCGATGAACGCACGCAGCGGCTTTACAAGTTCCTCTGTGACGCTTACGGAAACTATTCTCTTACAGGGCAGTTCGCCGACAAGGGCAGACAGTCCTCCGAGCTTTCAAGGATAAAGCAGGCAACGGGCAAGGAATTCGCCGTTCTCGGAATGGATATGATGGATTACGCAAGTCAGAACGTTGCAAACGGTGCAAGCAGCAGAACGGTAGAGTTCGCATACGACTGGTACGAAAACGCAGGCGGCATCGTCCAGCTTTGCTGGCATTGGAGCTCGCCCGAGCAGTACGCCAAGAATGATGAAGACAATCCGTGGTACAAATCCTTCTACAAGGAAGCTTCAAATATTGATCTGGACAAGATAATGAACGGCGAAGACGATGAGGGCTATGAGCTTCTGATGAAGGACATCGACCTTATCTCCGAACAGCTTGCAAGGCTCTGCGATATGGGCGTTCCCGTCATCTGGCGACCGCTTCACGAAGCGTCGGGCGGATGGTTCTGGTGGGGCGACTGCGACCCCGAGAGCTACAAGAAGCTCTGGAACACGATGTACGACAAGATGACAAACGAGCATAACCTCACGAACCTTATATGGATGTGGAACGGACAGGATCCCGAATGGTATCCGGGGGATGAAACGGTCGACATAATCTCCTACGATATTTACGCAGGAAACCACGTTTATGAAAGCTTCGGCGGAACCTTTACCGAGGCTGTTGAAACCTCTCCGAAGGGCAAGCTTGTAGCTCTGTCGGAAAACGGCTGCGTAATGGATCCCGAGCTTACGATGAAAAACAACGCACGCTGGCTCTTCTGGGGAACATGGGCAGACCCGTTCACGCTCAAAAACTTCATGCTCAACGAAGAATACACCGAAAAGGATATGCTTATAAAAGCGTACAACAACGACCGCACTCTCACGCTTGACGAGCTGCCTGATCTGAAAACATACCCACTTGATTAATGCGTAATTCGTAATGCACTGCGAAGCTGTGCATCGTAATTGCGTAATTATTTGATGCCAAACAATGAATTGAATTAATAAAGATAATTTGGCATTTCACAAAAAATCAAACGGTACGACCACGACTTATTTCAATTATCAAAAATAATTTTTCGTGGTTATACCGTTTTTTTAGTTTATAAAGTAAATTCACAGCGCGCAATAATTACGCATTACGCATTACGAATTACGCATTATAAATAGCGCATTACGAATTACGCATTTGAAAAATTCACAAGCAGTATTACTTGCGTAATGATGCAGGGTCTTCCTCGATCTTTCGGAAGATGTGCATTGCAACTCCGCTTATTGTGAACATTATGCAGGCAGGGCCAATCAGTGCGCCGATGAACTTTGTTGTCGGATTCCAGAATATAATCAGCAATTCAATCACAATTATAACAAGCAGCAAAACGGTTCTGCCGAAAAACTTCATTCCTATCCTGAACGAATTCTTTATCGAATTAATTACGGTATTATCATACCTTGCAAGCAGCGGAAAAACGTATAAAAGGCAGAAAATGAAGATATACGCCGAAAAACAGCCGAGAATAAGTATCCCTATACCGCCGCTCTCCATTGCGTTATAAAGCTGAAAATCAAGGTATACCGCTTCAAAGCACACGGGCGGAAGAAGTCCGATAAATATCCCCTGCTTCCAGTTCTCCTTGAACGCTTTCCAGAAATCCTTTATGACATTGCCCTCCTGATCCTCGGACATTCGCAGCAGCACGGTATATGCTGCGATCGTACTTCCGCCGATAGTTACTATCGGTATGCAGAAAACGACCCACATAAAGTTCAGTTTAAGGATATCCCACAGTCTTTGCATAAACTGATAGAACGGACTTTCTACGCTGAATAATTTCATCCGAACCTCCGAAAATCTTAAATAAATGCAAAACGGGATCTCAAAGGGAAGACAATATGGTATTCCCTGTATGAAACCCCGTAAAATTTGCTGAACGGCTTTTAGCCCTTAACTGCTCCGAGCATGATACCCGATTCAAAATACCTTTGCATGAACGGATAAACGAGCATGATCGGAATAATTGTGATCATTGAGATAGTGTACTGAATGATCTTCGTGTTCATCGCACCCGAGAGCGCTGCAACGTCCGAGCTTGAAGTAGCTCCGTTTACCATAGCGCTGAGGTTTGACGACTGGTTCAGGTAGACATAAAGTCTGTGCTGAACGGTATAGAGATCAGGCGAGTTGGAGTTGTAGATAAGCGAATCCTGGAAGGAGTTCCAGTGTCCTACTGCGCCGAAAATTGCGATAGTTGCGAGGATAGGCTTTGAAAGCGGCCAGATTATCTTATAGAAGATAGTCCAGTAGCCTGCGCCGTCGATGAACGCACTTTCCTCGATCTCACCCGGGATGGATTCAACGTATGTCTTTACGAGAATGATGTTGTAAGGCGAAACGATAGCAGGGATGATGTAAACGAGGAATGTGTTGGTAAGACCGAGCATTGAAAGGTTGAGGTATGTAGGGATAAGTCCTGCGTTGAAGTACATTGTGATAACGAGGAATCTGTACCAGAACTTTCTGTGCCACATCTCATTCTTTGTCATAAGGTAGCCTGCGAGTGCAGACGCAAAAACCATGAGGACTGTACCGATAAGTGTTCTTAAAATGGTAACAACGAACGAATTCCAAAGGTCGTTTACGTTTGCCATCATGATATAGTTCTGAATGGTGACCTGCTGTGGGAAGAACGTGATAACGCCCTTCTTAACAAGCTCGTTATTCGAGATTGTGTTGATGAAAATATAGTAGAACGGGAAAATACAGCTCAATGTGAATACGATGAAGAACAGGTAATTCAGGATATTGAAAACAATATCGCCGGGAGTCAGCTTGATCTTCGATTTAGTCTTTTCCTTCATGATCTTTTCATGCGTTGACATTTCAAACCGCCTCCTTATACAATGCTCTCGCCGCGGACAAGCTTGGAAACGCTGTTAGCAGCAAAGAGGAGAATTACGCTGATAATGGACTTGACCATACCGATAACCGTTGAGATCGGGATAAGTCCGCTTGTGATACCGAGGTTGTAAACGTAAAGGTCGAGAACTTCGATATTGTTCTTGTTGATCGCATTGGAGAATACGAGGTACTGTTCCATACCGTTTGAAAGGATATTTGCGATCGACATAAGAAGAAGAACCATATATGTAGGAATAAGCTCGGGAATGGTGATGTACCACATCTTTGCAAAACGTCCTGCACCGTCAACGGTAGCCGCTTCGTAAAGCTGCTGGTCGATACCCGAAATGGAAGCAATATAGATGATAGCACTCCAGCCGAGTCCCTTCCAGAGTCCCCATGCGAGCATCTTGAGCCACATATGAGAATCGCTCATGAGGTAGTTAGTCATTGTAGGATGACCTATTGAAGTGAGGAAGGTGTTGATAAATCCGTCAGTTGAGAAGATCGCAAGTGCGATAGCGTAAACGAGAACCCAGCTGATGAAGTTCGGGATAGTCGTAAATGTCTGAACGATTCTTCTGAATGCGGTGTTCTTGATCTCGGAAAGGAAGATAGCGAACACCATAGGCACCCAGCTCGTAGCGATACCAAGACCGCTCATTGCAAGTGTGTTCTTTACAACTCGGATAACGTCTTTTCTTGTTGCAGAGGTGTTGAAGAGCGCCTTGAACCACTTGAAGCCGACGAACTTGTCCATAGAGAGGGTTTCGCCCGACTTGTAATCGAAGAAAGCATATCTCCAGCCGAAGAGCGGCAGATAGCAGAACACGAACGCAAGAACGAGGATCGGGAGCATCATAAGGAAAAGTCTGAACTTCGGAGCCATTTCTGCCTTTTCGCCCTTTGTAACGGGTACAAGTACCAATTCGGCAGCCGAAACAATAAGCGTTACAGCTGCAAGAACGGCGTAAAGCCAGAAGATAGACGGGAAATAAGGTTCTACCTTTTCGATCTTTTCGGAACCGAGAAGCATATTATAGGAACGGTTGATGCCGAAAAGTGCACAAACTTCGATGATCGAACCGATAATAGTGACGAGTGTGCTCGTTTTCTTCATTTTATTGTTTCCGAGCGACATACAAGCACCGACTATCATTACCACTACTGCCAACACAATGATAAGGCTGCTTGCGTTGAGCAGCTTGAAAGCGGACTCGGGTACCCAGCCTCTTGAGAACGCACGGCCAAGGTTTGTTATAAGAGTTTTGTAAGAAACGCCGCAGGTGAAGAGCGACATATTCTTATTGATCTGATCGGTTATTCTTGCAGCGTTGAAATTCGGGAAGAAAAGAATAATGATATTTACCACAACGGATGCGCGAACGATCCAGAAAAGGATATCGCAGAGCATCTCACGCGGAGTACGTATAACATCTCTTCTCTTCAGTTTGGTTTCAACTGCTGTTTTGACACCACCTGACATTTTGTACTGCACCTCCAAAGATTTTAAACAATCAGGGCACCTATACAATACAAAAAGTCTGCACAAAGCCTTGATTATTTTGTAAAAATATGCTACAATGTAAACAAATTATATCACAGTTTTATCACCTTTACAATAAAAATAACGACATTTTTTAGCACAATAATGACATAAACAAAATACCGTCAAAAATAAACCGATTACATTGTAAGAAGTTACAAAAAACAAGGAAAATTTTTAAAATGAAAGAATTTCACCTTAAAGAATTTACGAAGGAAAACGATTTCCCGTTCCATATTCTTCTCGATAACCATGAAAACACCTTCCCTATCCACAGCCACGCCGACTTCTGCGAGCTTGCGATAGTCATAGGCGGAAGTGCGGCGCACATCGTCAACGATGAATGCTTCCCAATAAAAAAGGGAGATGTTTTTTTCATCGGAAAAAATATGTCGCACGGGTTTTCCGAAGCGGTCGATTTCAGGATATGCAACATAATGTTCAGCAGCGAAGCTTTTTTCGGCAATGATTCGGATATATGCAGGACCGAAAGCTTCCGTTCGCTTTTTTACGGTAAAAACGGACTCCAGACAAAGCTTACGCTTCCGCCCGAGGAATTTATCAGAGTATGCGAGATAGTAAAAATGCTCCAGACCGAATACTGCAGCTGTTCGGACGGCCGTGAAACGCTTATCCGATCATATTTCATGATGCTGACTGTCATGCTGTCACGGCTCCACGCCTCAAAGGAATCGGGCAAAAAGCGAAGTGCCGAAAGCATAACCGCTGCGGCTGAATTCATCGAGCGAAACTTCACCGAGAAGCTCACTCTCGATTCGATCGCCGAGGTAACTCACTATTCCTCACGGCATTTTGTGAGGATATTCACCGAAACCTATCACCAGACGCCGCAGGAATACATACTTTCGCTCCGTCTGCGCCGTGCAATGAGCTTTCTTGAAGAGGGAGAGCTTTCTATCGAGGAAACGGCACAGCAGAGCGGCTTCGGTGATGGAAACTACTTCTGCCGAGTGTTCAAGAAACAAACGGGCGTTACTCCGGGCGAATACCGCCGGAAAGCGCTGCGAAGAAAGAACTGAAAGGATAATTTATGACTAAAAAAGAAAGAGCGGCAGCAGCCGTTGAAGGACTTGAAAAGCTTTACCCCGAAGCTGTTTGTTCGCTGGTTTATGAAAAGCCCTATGAGCTTATGATCGCAACACGGCTTTCGGCTCAATGCACCGACGCAAGGGTAAATATCGTTACAAAGGAGCTTTTCGCGAAATTCCCGACGCTGAAAAGCTTTGCCGACGCAAAATGGGAGGATATCGCCGAAATTGTACGTCCCTGCGGACTTTATAAGACCAAAGCGCAGAGCATCGCCGAAATGGCGCACACCCTATACTATGACCTTGACGGAGTTATCCCCGACACGGTAGAGGAGCTTGTAAAGCTGCCCGGTATCGGCAGAAAGACCGCAAACCTCATCGTCGGGGACGTTTTCCGCAAGCCTGCGGTCGTTACGGACACACATTTTATAAGGATATGCGGAAGGCTCGGACTTACCGCAAACACCGAGCCGCAAAAGGTGGAGGAAGATCTACGAAAGCTTCTTCCGCCCGATAAAAGCTCCGACTTCTGCCACAGGATCGTTTTTTTCGGGCGTGAATACTGCTGCGCAAGGAGCCCGAAATGCGATGTTTGTCCGCTCAAAAGTCAGCTCGGCGGATACAAATGCAAAATAAAGGACAAGAAAGCCGAATGAACAAATTTGAAGTTTTAAAACAATACTTCGGACACGATGACTTCCGAAACGGTCAGTCCGAGATAATCGACAACATACTTTCGGGTAAGGATGTGCTTGCGATAATGCCGACAGGCGCAGGAAAATCCGTCTGCTATCAGGTCCCTGCGATGCTGCTTGACGGGATAACTATCGTAATTTCGCCGCTCATCTCGCTTATGAAGGATCAGGTCGAGAGCCTTGTGCAGTCGGGAATACGGGCCGCTTACATAAACAGCTCATTAAGCGCTGCGCAGTATCGTGAGGTCATACGCCGTGCCGAAAACGGTGAATACAAGCTCATTTATGCCGCACCCGAACGGCTTACCGCAGAAAGCTTTGTTTCCTTTGCCGAGCGAAGCAATATCTCAATGGTAACGGTCGATGAATCGCACTGCGTTTCGCAATGGGGACAGGATTTCCGACCGAGCTATCTGAAAATTCCCGAATTTATAGAAAAGCTCTCCAAACGCCCTATAATAAGCGCTTTCACGGCAACAGCGACCGAACACGTCAAAGAAGACATCTCCTCGCTGCTCGGACTTCGCTCACCTTTCACCATCACGACAGGCTTTGACAGGCAGAACCTTTACTTTGAGGTGAGAAGACCTGCCGAACGCCTTAACGAGCTTTTGAAGATCGTTGATGAGAACAGAGGGAAAAGCACTATCGTCTACTGCGCCACAAGAAAGAACGTTGAGATCGTTTGCGACGCTTTATGCGAAAAAGGCTATGCTGCGACACGCTACCACGCAGGACTTACGGACGATGAACGCCGCCGCAATCAGGACGCTTTTCTTTATGACAAATGCGGCATTATGGTTGCGACAAACGCCTTCGGAATGGGAATCGACAAGTCGAACGTTTCACTCATCATACATTACAATATGCCGAAAAACATCGAAAGCTACTATCAGGAGGCAGGCAGAGCGGGGCGTGACGGCGAACCTGCAAGCTGCATACTGCTTTACAGCGGTCAGGATGTTGCGCTCGCACGTTTTCTCATAGAAAATTCCAACGAGGACAACGACGAGCTTTCCGACAGCGAAAAAGCCGAGCTTCGCAAGCGTGATTACGAACGCCTTAAACAGATGACCTTTTATGCAACGACCACCGACTGTCTTCGTGCAAGCATACTCAAATATTTCGGAGAAAAGCCGCCCGTTTTCTGCGGACACTGCTCAAATTGCTGCACAAGCTTTGAAACATCGGATATAACCACCGAAGCGCAGAAGATAATCAGCTGCGTTTACCGTATCTTCAACCACAACGGACGATATCTCGGCAAGGCGGCGATAACCGACATTCTCCGTGGTTCAAAGGCTGAAAAGCTTATCAGGAACGGATATGACACGCTCTCGACATACGGGATAATGGCTGATACCCCCACCCACAGAATAAGGCTGATACTTGACGAGCTTATCGAAAAGGGGTATCTTAATGTTCACGAGGGCGAATACCCTGTCGTAGCGCCGACCGAACGTGCTGCGGCTGCGATAAGGTCGGGTCAGCGGTTTGAGATGAAGCTGCCGAAGGAAGTCCGCCGCATAACGGCAAAGGAAAAGCCTGCGGAATTCCCTGTCGATGCAGAGCTTCTTGCTATGCTCAAATCGAAGCGCATGGATATTGCCGAGAAGGCGCATATTCCTGCGTATCTTGTTTTCACCGATGCAACGCTTCGCGATATGTGCCGAAGGATGCCTTCAACGACGGAAGAATTTCTCGGAGTTTCGGGCGTCGGACGGAAGAAATGCGAAAGCTACGGCGAAGCTTTTCTCAAGGTCATAAAGGATCATTCGGACGAAGCCAAAAAGAAAGGCTCCGATACCAAAGAAAAGGGCGGCTGGACGGTCGATGAAACGGAACGTCTGCGAGATGAGGTCGAAAAAGGTCTTTCGCTGACGCAGATAAGCGCCCGTCACGGCAGGTCTGCCAACGATATACGAAAGCGTTTGCACGAAACAGGCATCCTTCGATGAAAATTTCGGTAAAAATGCAAATTCAATCTGTACAAGCAGAAAAATTTATGATATAATTATAGGGGTTCTCTAAAAACCGGGACACGAGCAAAGCCTCGTAATGAGTTTTGTCAGCTGCAAGGCATCAAACCGCAGTAAATACTTGATGTATTTCAAGGTTTGATAACGCAGCAGATGACAAAACTCATAGAGGATTTGCCGTGAAGGAGGTTTTTAGAGGTTCCCTATACTATGTCACAAAAGATGGTTGATTTACAGAGAGCTTTTCTGCTATAATGATATATAATTAACACAAAGCGAGAAATACGAGCTTTGCAAATCGGAATCTGAAGGTATGATGTTTCAAAAAAGAAAAGGAGTTATTATCAATGCTTATACCTAAAAATCTCGTCGATATATTCCATCCAATAGATGATAATGGATATGAGGGCGAAATAATGTGTAAATGTGGCTGTAAATCATTTGGAATACGATGTTTTGGTAATTTTTTTGACAAAAACAAGTTGGGGATAGTAGAATACGAAGATAAATACGGACAAGCAGTTAAAGCTATTTGCAGAGATTGTCAAAAAGAATACTTATTATATGATTTTGCACTTAATGGTTATGACGGACTGATTTGTGAAGAGGGAATCACCGTCCCAAATGAGAAACTCACTGAATTTACGACAGAAACTGACAATTTATTTTATATCAAAATGTTTTTAGAATATGATGATGAAGAACAATTCAGTGAAGAAATATTGAGTGATGAAGACTTGCAAAGTAAATATAATTTTACAATGGATGATAGGGCATCTATATGGACTTGGGTGACGATTGAACTTAGGGGTGTTCAATCAGGCGTTGTATATGAAGATTTTGTAAATGAAGAATTAGCATAATATTTTATAAATTCCGATTTGACGAGCAAAAATTGTAATAACAGGATGAGAAATATGAGAGTATATACGTTTGATAACATAAATGATATGAATGAATTTGCAGCTGCGTTTGGCGAATGGTTGGATGATGTTATTCCAAATGATCTGCCCGAAGGAACTGCGGCACTGTCATTTAATATATATGAGGATCACGATAATTATTGGTCTTGTGAAGTGGTTGCAACAAATGAATTTGATGCAGAGGATGATACCGGAGATTGGGCTTGCTGCGAGATCTCGCATTTTGACACCCGTGAGGATAAATTGTTTGCATGGCAGCAGTTTGACGAATTCGATGTCATTCTGGAAAAGCTGAAGTACGCATTGAGCCGATATTTGGAAAATGGAAAAAAGGCAGGAATAATGAAAGATACTGCAGGAGTAGGAATTGGATTTGTTGATGGAGATCTTGAATTAGTATATGTTAATCAGAATAACTGATCTGTTTTAAAGGGAGGTTTTACGTTCCCTTATAATATTTACTATTATGATAATGTAACGAAAGAAGGTGCTGCGTTTGAACGGACTTATGGATAAGCTGGGTGATGTTCTGAAAAAGGACAAATTCGGCTCGGAGTTCAAAAATCTGCTGAAAAATCACAGTCTTTCCGTTTCCGAAAAGATCGGCGGCACATACAGACTGACGAACGGCGTTTCCGAATTTACCGTAAACACTTCAAAAGCACGTTCGGAATATGAAAGATCGCCTTCGCCCGAGCTTCTTTCCTCGCTTATGCAAAAGCTTGAGCAGGAGATAGATATGGAGATACGAATGGTGTCGTTCACGAACGGACAGGAATTTCTCCGACTTGCGATAATGCGTGAAAAGGATCTGCGGCCGGGAATGATAAGCGCCGAATTCGCAGGCGGACTTTGCAAGGTGATAGTTTACACCGTCGATGATCTGGAGCTTCGGACGCTTGACGAGTCTGTTTTGAAACGCTGGGGAATGCCGAGAGAGGTCGTTTTCTCCGTTGCCGACAGAAATATGTGCAGGCTTCTCGCAAAGACCAAGGTCAAGAAAACCGATCTTGCCGAGGGAGTGAATGCGATGGAATTTGATCTTCCGTGCAAGCATCTCGGTGTTTCGTTCATTCTCTGCAATGATTTCCGCCGTGTTGTCTACGATTATATGGGAGCGAAATTTCTCGTCGTTGCACCTTCCTGCGAAAGCATACTTATTCTTGAAAATATTACAAACAATATCCTTGAAAAGCTCGGGAAGGAGATCGTCCGTGAGTACAGGCGCTCATCAAAGCCGCTCACGACCGATGTTTTCCTGTTCACTCCCGAAAAAATACAGATCGCAGGGCACTTCTCTGTGAAAAACGATCGAAAGGAACGATACTAATGGCAAAAAACAAAAAAACAAGCAGCAAGACCTACACCCCTATCCCAAAAAACAAGGAAAAAAGTCTTGCGGTAAAGATCATTATGATCGTTCTTGCAGTCGCACTTGCTGCAGGTATCATCATAATGCCAATTGAAACTACTATCAGGGCAAATGCCGAGGAATCCGAGGGCGTATCGGTCACGGTTGACGCTTTTGAAACGGGTAAGCTTGCCGATGCGATCTCAAAGGTTGCCAACGGAACGGATTACAACTTCATCACCAAAATATGCGTTATGAGCGGAACGCTTGACGCTTCCGACTGGAACGCTCTCACCGCTATACCGAACCTTGAATATGTTGAGCTTGCAAAGACCGACACAAAGGACGGTATCATCCCGAACGACGCTCTCCCCTACCGCAATCAGCTCCGCTTCATAAGCCTGCCGAAAAACACAACGGAGATCGGAGACAAGGCTTTCAACAGCAACAGAAAGCTCGAAAAGATATCCATGCCCAAGACCGTTACAAAGGTCGGAAGCTATGCCTTTGAAGCCTGCGAAGCCCTTGCGGAGATGCCGAATTCCGTTTACATAACCTATTTCGGTGAAGGTGCTTTCAAGGACTGCAAGAGCTTTGAAAGCTTCACTGTTTCGCCCGAGGTAAAGGAGATACCTGCAAATTCATTCGGAAAGTGCGGCTTCTCCGAGATCATTATCGGACCGTCCGTTACCTCGGTCGGCGACGGCGCTTTTGCAGACTGCAATAACCTCAAGGATATCTACGTTTATGCCGAAGCTGCTCCGTCCGTGAATTCTTCAAGCGCATTTATGAATGTCGGCGGAACCGTACACGTTTACCCCGACAGCGCCGAGGACTACTCCTCATGGGAATACAACAATCTCAAGGTTTCGGGTGATCTTGACGGCGAATACCCCGTTGAAGCTCCCGAGCCTGTTGAAACGGCAGAACCTGCCGAAGCATCGGATGAACCTGCCGAAACTAAAGCTCCCGAAGCATCGGAAACACCTGCCGAAACTGAACAGACCGAACAGACAGCTGCCGCAGCTGCTCCCGGACAGGGCGGTTTGAGCGTCGGCGTTGTTATCGTGATCGTTGCTATGGCTGTTGTTATCGCTGTACTTGCAACAATACTTGTAATGAAGTCAAAGAAATCATAAGAGAACAAATTCCGTCAATAATACTTTTATCAAAGGAAACGATTGCTTTGCATTAATCAGCGTATTCCTAATATGTTTTATTGACGGATTTTTTTATAAGGATATTGGAGAAAACTATGGATAAAAGAATTTCTGCACTCATTGAAAACATTGAAAAGGTCATCGTCGGAAAGCACGATGTTATACTCAATGCAGTTACGGCACTCATTATGGAGGGTCATGTTCTTATCGAGGACGTCCCCGGCGTAGGCAAAACACAGCTTGCAGCGGCACTTTCACGCTCTGTCGGAGGAAGCTTCAACCGAATTCAGCTCACGCCCGATATCATGCCGTCCGACATCACAGGCTTTTCGATGATAAACAAGTCCACGGGCGAATTTGAATACAAAAAGGGAGCAGCGTTCTGCAATTTTCTTCTTGCGGATGAAATAAACCGTGCTTCTCCGAAAGCGCAGTCGGCTCTGCTTGAAGTCATGGAGGAGCGTCAGATCAGCGTTGACGGTCAGACTCACGCTCTCATGCGTCCGTTTATGGTGCTTGCAACGCAGAATCCCGTTGAAACCTACGGAACCTATCATCTTCCCGAAGCGCAGATGGACCGTTTTGCAATGCGCATAAGCATGGGTTATCCGACTTCCGCCGAGGAGAGCGCTATCCTTGAAAGGAACGAATTTGAAAACCCCATTTCAAAGCTTTCCCCCGTTATCACAACGGACGATGTTGCCGCTTTGCAGGATGAAGCAAAAAAAGTCCGTGCAGCCGAAAATGTCAAGAGCTACATTGTTTCTATCGCCGAATCAACACGAAATGACGAAAATATCAAGCTCGGAGTGAGTCCGAGAGGAAGCATTGCTCTTTTCAAGGCTGCAAAGGCAAGAGCGTTCATCGACGGCAGGAATTTCATCACCCCCGATGATGTTAAAAACTGCGCTGCGATCGTTCTTGCACACAGGATAATGCTCTCGCCGAAGGGAAAGGCTTCACTCGGATCGGCAGAAGCTGTGATCGAAGCAGCCGTTTCCCGTGTTGCGGTTCCGACAGAATAAAAAGGGGCGGCTATGAAGAAAAAAGACCATACCAAAAGCCATGCGGCTGCGCTCGTTGTGCGGTTCTTCGGCTATATGATCGCACTCGGACTTTCGCTCTTGTTTGCGCTTTATATGTCGGCGCCGACAGGCTGGATGTTCTTCTATGTCCTCTCGGCAGCGCTCATTTTTTCGCTCATCGTTCAGCTTCTTGCATTTATTTCGTATAAAAAAGGACTTATCCGTGCGGAGATATCCTTCGGCAGCACCCTTGTTTATAAAAACGAGGAATTGAAGCTCCATATAAAGCTCACCAACGACAGCAGAATCCCTGTTTCAAACATTAAAATAAGTCTTTCCGAAACGGACGGTGCTGTTTTCAATTCGAACGAGTTTTCCGCCGCTGTCAGCGCAAAGGGCAGCACAAGCTTTGACGCTGTGATAAGACCTACAATGTGGGGTGCGCTCAATATCGGTGAAGTAAAGATAACCGTATCCGATTTTATGCACATTATAAGCTTCGGGATAAAGCCGCTGCCGAACAGCGAAAAAGCATACGTTTTTCCGGATATTCCCGAGATATCGCCCGACAGTCCTTTCATCCGCTCCGCTGCGGACGCTATACGCTTCTCGGACGAGAGCGAGGACACAAAGGAAAATGACGGCTTCGGTCTGTTCGGCGGTATGCCCGGGTTTACGCACCGTGAATATGCCGAGGGCGACCCGATAAAACGCATAAACTGGAAGCTTTCCTCAAAAAAGGACGACTACTTTGTCCGACTTGATGACGAAATTGAAGCAATGCAGCAGACTATTGTCATCGACAGCGGAGGAACCGAGCGCAGACTTTGCGAACGTTCGGTCGAGGGTACGCTCGGTGTATGTTCGGCTCTTCTGAAGCTCGGTTTTGAAAGCTCGGTGTGGTTTCTGACGGAAAACGGCTTCATTCAGCATGATGTGAACGATGAAGCGGGACTTTCGGAGCTTCGCACGCTGCTTGCACGATATGAGTTCAGACCGCCCGCGAAAACGCCCCGACTGCCTACAAAGGAGCTTTGCGATGCCGAAAAGATCGGCTCGGCGATGCTTTTTACGCCTTGTCCGGATGCAATTCTAACCGCTGAAATGAACTCCGCCGAAAATTACGGTTTGAAATTCACCGCAATAACGCACATCGTCCCCGACAATGCGGATGACTCCGGCTTTATATCCGATGATTTCATTGAATAAGGGGTTTCCAAAATATTTTACGAAAGGAGCGGCAGATTTGGAAAACACAAAATTCTTCTCCCGTGAAAATCTGATAAAAAAGGCTCTGCCGTTCATTTTTGTTCAGGTAATATGCTCTGCACTTTGCAATCTTTACCTCAAAACGTACTTTAGTCCATATACTTTGCTGACAGCGGTGCTGACATTTGTCCTTTTTGCGGCATTCGACTTCATTTCAGGGCATAAAAAGATAGGATTCTTTGTATATGCGGCGATAGGAGCCGCAGTCCTATCTCTGATAGATATTTTTATGTCATTCGCACCGAGCAGGATCAACTTTATTGAATGGTTTATGACAGGTGCCGCTACTGTTGATACAAATACGGCATATATGCTCACGCTGGTACTGTTTTTCACGTTTTTCATTAGCTCGGTTGTTTATTATTTCACACATATTATTTATCGAATATCGATATTGACTCTGCTTGCGATGATACCATGTGCTGTATTCATCAAGGCTTCGCAGCCTATCCCGACCTTTTATGCGGCGGCGCTTGCATCCGTTGACGTACTGCTCTATCTTTACCACTATAAGATGTCGTCCGACGCAAACCTGCCCCGACACGGAAAGGCTGCTGCTCTGACGGGTTATACCGACTTTGCCGTTGCAGCTCTGCTCATTGCGATACTTGTTCCCAAGCCGCAGGAAACTCCGTTCTATGAAAAATTCGAAGAGTTCAGCTCACGCTTTTCATTCAGCGGAAATTACGGCAAAATAGACGGAAGCTACACCGAACATTCGGGCAATGCCGATCTTTACAATCAGATGGAAAGCCGACAGCTTTTCGTCGTCAACAGCGATCAGCCCGAATACTACAAGGTTCAGGTTTATGACAGCTATGACAGCGAGAACCGATGGTGGTACTCGAAGACATCAGCTCCGAGCAGAATGTGCCGCCTGTCCTGGCAGGATCTTGCCGAAAGGCGCAGCATAAACAGACTTGCAAGGGCTTATCTTGAATACCTTGACAATGGCGGTCAGCTTCTCCCCGAGGAGGTTGACATAGCCGCTCTCGAACGCTTTGCCGCCGAGGACGAGCGTGTTCATACAGCCTATATCAAGCCAATTGATTACCCGTCCGTCTACCTTCTTGCTCCCGAACGAACGGTTTCTGCTTCACTTTACGGCAGAAGCGATGTCACCGCCACGGGACGAACCGACCTCGGTGAGATAATGACCGACCCGACCGCAGACAATTCCTTTATCCGTTCAAATGAGGAATACTCCGTAAGCTTTTACAACAGAAACGAAGCCTATTCAAGCGGCTATATCGAGTCCGGTCTTTGCAATATGACCGCCGAGGAGTTCTATGATCTTCTTCTCGATATGGCGTATAACTATGATATATGCACCGAAAATTACAGCACGGTCTATGCTTATCTTCAGGAAGCCTATAACGAGCTTTATAATCTTCCCGAAGACTATGACGGCTTTGAGCAATATGATATTTCCGAGGAAATGCGCAGCCTTGCCGCAAGCATTACAGAAGGACTGACCTACGATTACGAAAAAGCCGAAGCTATCGAAGCCTTTTTCAATGACGGAAGCTTCACCTACGATCTTGCATACAAAGCTCCGACCGACAGGGATACTCCCGAATTCTTTGTGAATCAGAGCCGCAGAGGTACTTGCTCTGACTTTGCAACGGCGTTCTGTCTTCTTGCAAAGGCAGCAGGTCTGCACGTTCACTATGTCGAAGGCTTCAACAGCGGAGAGATCCTTACCGCAGGCGTTTTCAGCATCACAACCGAAAATGCGCACGCATACCCCGAGGTCTACATCGCAGGTTCAGGCTGGACGATCTACGAGCCGACCGTGTTCGGGAACGGTTCGGGGGCCGCTAACGGCAACGCAAACGGCAACGGAGAAACGGATTATCTCACTGTTTTCATCACAAGCCTTACAGCGGTTGTTATCTGCATTCTGCTTCTTGTGCTTATCCTCCTTATGCCGAAAATCAGTGAAAAGCTGTTTGAGCTTCGCATCAGGCGTTCGGACGGCAGCAAAGCGCTGATACTCATCTACAACCGACTTTCGGCAAAGCTTTCCGCCCGTTTTAAAACCGATACGAAAACCTTCACTCCGAATCAGTTCTCGGGATTTGTTTTAGAAAAGACCGACATTGACATTGAAGAAATAATTATCCCGTTTGAGCAGGCCTGCTACGGCGGACAAAGCATTTCACATGAAACCGCAGTCAAAGCATTCAGCCTTTACAAAGAAGCGATGAAAAAATGCGGAAACAGAAAACCTAAATAAAAGTAAAAACGTGTATCACGGTGAAACGATCGTGATACACGTTTTTATACTAATCTTCAATCAACCTATAGACAAATCCTCGGCTATAATAATTCCACTCTGCGTCAAACTCCCTTGCAAGGCATCAAGCCTTGCTGCGGTCGCTTTCCTTGATTGGAATTATTCTATCTGTCGGCTTTGTCTATAGAACGATTAAAGATTAGTATTATTATGTCCTTGCCGCATTTTTCCTTTTCTTATCATCATACATAAGGTGGTCGGCTTCCTTTATGAATACGTCCATTCCGTCATTTTCGTTCGGAACAGCTTTATAGATACCGACACTTCCGCGGACTTCATACGGTTTTCCCGAATTTTCGTTTATCCTGTCAAGACATTCGTCAAGCTTTGCAAGATACTCTTTATCATAACCCTCGTGAGGGGAGATACCTGCGGCAACGTATTCATCTCCGCCGAATCTTGCGGTAAAAAGTCTGCCCTCGGCGGATTCAAATATCGCCTTCGCCATTGACTTTATCGCAAAGTCACCGTCGTCATGGCCATAGGTATCGTTGATCGTCTTGAGCTTGTCAAGGTCGATCGAGATCATTATAAATTCTCTTCCGTTTGCACGGCAGTCCTCGAACGCCTTCTGCGCAAACTTGAAGAAGCCTCGGCGGTTGAGAAGCGTTGTCAGCGGATCACGGATATACATATCTTCAAGCTTATCGAGGAAGGAATGGAGAGTTGCCTGTACCCTTGCGTTTTCAAGCACAAGTCCGATAACTCCGCAGTCAAAAGTATTTATTACACTGTAATTTCCGCGGCAGAACGTGAATTCGACCGCAATATAGCCTATTGCTTTATCCTGGAAATGGATCGGCTGGAACATTATATTCTTACTGTCAAGCAGAACGCTGTCCAGTCCGGGTATAAGCTCGGCTGTCGGAAATGTTCCCATTATCGCAGATTTATTTGAAGTGCTGTCATATTCAATGCCGTAACCGATCTTTTCCGAATATCCGTTCGTTCGGTAAAAGCTATAATCATCCTGACCCGGCTCGTCGCTGTCCTTTATCTCGGAGTAAAAGTCGTCGCAAATACAGAGCCATGAATGCTTTGTCCAGATCTTTTTGAGAAAAGCGTCCATTTTTTTAACGGTTGCGGCGAAATCCGAGTCGATCTTGATCTCGTCGGCAGTCGTGATTATACTCTTTGCATAGTATTTAAATCGGTTGATATCGTCATAAAGCGTGTGCATAGTGCTGTTCTGCTCTTTTGCAGTTACAGCCTTTTTGCAGCCGCAGGACCGGGCATAGCATCGCTCGGTCTTTATCGGAGTATAACCGACCGTTGAGATCTCGCCTCGGAGTATCTTTTGGAGCGTATCGGCAATATAATCGGCCGCAATGCTCATGTTCGTTCTTGCTGTCGTGATCGACGGGTTATAGTTCGTCGCTTCGGGTATGCCGTCAATTCCCGTAACAATTATGTCCTCCGGGATAGAATATCCAAGCTCCGCAGCTTTGCGGCAGATACCTATTGCCATGGAATCATTTGCACAGATAACAGCATCGGGGATATTCCCATTATTATGCCATTTTTCAAACACCTGCTCGGAAGCCTCATACCAGAAATAACCTGTTCCGATAAGAGTTTCGTCGACCTGCATACCGTGAGCGGCAAGAACCTCACGAAAGATCGCTTCACGCTGATCGGAAACGCTGTTATCCCTGTCACCGCGGACAAAAGCGAGCTTCTTCCTGCCGTGGACTTCGATAACGTGGTCAATGATCTCACGAAGGCTTTCATTATAATCAAAGCTAAGGTTGTAAGCGCCGTCTATCTTTTCATCGAGCGAGATGAGCGGTACGCAGTGAAGTGAAGCCTTCTTAATGATATTTTTCTTAACGGCGTCGCTTTTGATCGTGAGCGTGAGCATTATCATTGCATCAATATTCTCATAATTGATGAGGTTATAAATATTATTTTCTCCGACCTCATGCGGTGTTCCTTCGCTGGATTCGAGCGAAGTTGTATGGAACCACAGAATATGATAGCCGATCGCATTCAATTTTTCACAAAGCATCGTCACGAGCGGACCGGTATATGAGCTATCCGAGTCACCAGACACAACAGCGATCTTGACAGCCTTTTTTGCTGAAAGCTGCTTATTCATTTTTTGACCTTCCCCTCCTTTTTGCAGTCCTTTTTTATATATAACATAACGAAACTATATAACTATCATATAAAATCCATAAAAATCGCAATACCTTACTTGTATAATACCATAATACCACATAGATTTCATTAAGAAATTGTTAATAATGCTCCGCTTGCAAAAAAATAAACCGCTTTTACAAAGAAAAGCGGTCAGATGTTATAAAATTATTCAGCCGAAGCTCTTGAAAGCCAGATATAAGCAATGTCAAGCGCTTCATAAAGGCTGTTCTTTTCGCTCGATTTTACGATGGCTTCCATTGGGCTCAATTTCTCATCGGTAGCCATTTTATAGACCTTGATCTTCTTTGCGACTTCGAGATCACCGATCTTTTCTTTATCCTTGATATCCATCATAACAACGTAATCATCATACATATTGCCATAATAAATCGTGTTGTCTTTTCTCACAAGAGGGAGTCCTTTATAGGACAGGAATTCTTTCTTTTCAGCCATAGTTGATCCTCCTTTGTGTACTGAAATGTCGTAAACGTTTAATGCTATATTATTATAACATATAATATTAATAAAATCAATAGCTAATATTAAAAAATTAGAAAAATTCTGAAAGATTTTGTGTTTATTACCAGCTTGTGATAAGCTCTTCCCCGTTAAGATACTTCTGAACGTTCTGGGAAAGTCTGTCAACATAAGCTGTTGTACAGCTGAAGCTTGGTCTTCCATTGAGGACGATAACGGTTCGGCGGTCGCCGATGTTGTAGAACTCAATGGTATCATCTCCGTCCTCTGCCTTGATCTCGACAACTGCATCGGGTGTTCCGCTGACTTCATCAAAGTAAAGCTGCTCGGACGGTGCACGGAGAATGAACTGGTAAAGCGTCTTGAAGCTGTCCGCATCGAGTTCCTTTCCGTCAGACTCAACACCAAAGCTTTCTGCATCCGAACCAAGAATATCGAATTTCACATCGACATCCGACGTTTTGATACTGATAGTGTCGATAGCATAGATATAATGGCTCGTTATCATAGTTGTTGTAAGATCAAGCGGCATAGCTTTAAGCCACGGGAGAGATGCTTCATCGAAGATATAAACCATATTGATATCGCAAGCCATACCGTAGTAGCCGCCGTTTTCAGCCTTATTACCGATCTTGAGTGTGAACTCTCCGCTCTCGGTATCGGCTGTGACAACGAGCTGCGGATCGTCAAGTCCGTACTGCGCAAGATCCCCCTCCTCGGGACGGATAGCTGCGAAGTCGGACGCTGTGAGTCCAAACATACCTCCCATGACGTCTGCACCCTTTTCGGGATTGATGTCAAGAACAACAGGCTCGCTCATACGGTAGCTTGATGAATTGGAAGTCATAATGTTCGCATCGTCAAGGCGGGTATCGTAGTCGATAACGATATCGTAATCGAGGTCTTTTCTGCTGATCGTAAGCTTTTTGACAAGAGAGTAATCGGTCTTGTCGTCCTCGTTCTCTGCTGTTTTCTGGACAAAAACGACCTTGTCAACGCAGTTTCGGGGATCTTCCTTTGAAAATGCAACATCGGAATCCTTGACGGTATATACTGTTTTTTCATCGCCGATGCTCATATAGCTGTAAATGGACGAACCGGGAACCTTATTTCCGATCTTTACGGTATATTGGCTTTTGGAGGCATCGTCAAAGGAAACGGTATATTCCGCAGACGGTTCTGCAAGTCCGTAAATTGACATATCCTCAACATTTTCCATTACCGTTTTGCGAGCGGTAAGAGTACCTGCTTCATTAAGAGCATTATTGATAAATTCGGTGCTTATAGGTGCAAGGATATAGTCAACGATCGTCCAGTAATTGACCTCACCGCTGGCAACTCTGTTAATTTTATAAGAACCGAACTCATTTGTGATATTGATGACATCAATATCGGCAGGATCCTTGTCATAGATAAGGCTCGATTCAACTACTGTTTCCTCCTCGGCCTCTTCCTCTTCAGCAGGGGCAGTGAGCAGAAGCGCTGCCGTTACTCCGCCGAGAATGAGCAGAGCAACAGCCGCAATGATGATAAATTTGATCTTCGATTTCATTACTTATGTCTCCTTCTGAGCCATATAACGATACCTGTGATAAGGATCGCTGCAGGGAGAAGGACAACGAATACCCAGAACGAAGCGTTTGCCTTTGCAACGGTCGTATCAAAGGTAGGTGCTGTAAGATCCTTTGCAACGATAGAGATACCGCCCGTCTTGCCCGTCATAGCGTTTACGATAGAAACGAAGTAATCGCCGTTGTTGTAGTAGGAAGTGCCTGTGAATGAGGAATCAAGCATTATGGACGAACCGTAAACAAGAAGGTTCGATGTAACCGAATTGTTGTCCTTGTCGAACATATACTTGCTGCCGAGAGCAATGGTGTTGTAAACGCCGTTCACGATCCGGGGTTCTTCGCCGTTCTGTACAGCTTCCTGCATTTCATCGGTGAAAACAAAGGATGTATCCGCTGTTTTGAGAAGCGAATATGTTGTAACGTTTCCGCTGCTTTCAAAGAGGATATTTACGGGACGTGCAAAGTAAGAAATCACGGGGAGATCCATCTGTGCAACGTTGCCCGAGTAATCATTATCTTCTATAAAGTTACGGATAGCATAAAGCGTCGATGTGCTTGCAAGATTGGAAGTATTCTCATCGCCGACAACGCCGTTTCCGACTTCAATTCCCCATTCTGCGAGGAAAGCGTCGATATTCTTTGTTGCCTTCTGTGAATAGCTTGCAAGATAGATAAGGTTCCTGCCGTAGTTTCCGTCATTTTCAAGATAGTTGTAAAGCTTTTCGATAACGTCCTCGGAAAGGTCGTTTATCGGTGCGTTGATGACCATGATATCAGCATCATAGGGGAAATCCTCGCCGTTCGGATCAAATTCGGAAACGTCAAAGCCGTCATCCTCGAGAAGTGCACGGATAGAATCGTTGGAAATGTCCGTTTCGCCCGTATCCATGATCGCAGCAGACTTCGGAGCAGGATCGGTAACATACATAAGTGCGGATGTAAGAGCCTGTTCTGCCTTTGAAGATACGATATAATTTGAGAAGGTCTGATAGTTCATCTCCGTATTAAACAGATCGTTGACCGTGAGTACCTTGATGCGCTTGCCCGATGAAACAACGATGTTGTTGGCTGCGATATTTCCCTTGTAGATCTCGGAATACTTGTTTGCATAAGTCGGATCTGCGGTCATATCGACAAACTTAACGGTGATATTATCGCTGTTGAGAGCGTATTTTTTAAGCACCTCATAAGCCTGCTTGTAGTAAACGTTGCCTGCGTCCGTGAAGGTGTCCTCGGACGACATGGTAACGATCTCAACGGGCTCGGTGATGCTGTTGATATAGTCGATGGATTCCTGTGAGATCTCAAAATTGCCCTTTGAAGTAAGGTCGATCGTGAGGTCTGTTCTCTTGCCGACAAGCGTAACGATAACGTTCACAAGTACAACGAGTGCGATAACGATCACCGTTATAGCGGTTGCGGCAGAGCCGTATTTAAGCTTCTTTGAATTGAAAGCTTTCTTTGGCTTCGCAGTTTTTGCTTCTGCGGAAGCGGCAGTGTTTTTTTCTTCGCTCATTGTGATATTCCTCCTTTCGATCAGTCAGCCCAACGGCGTTTTTCAAGCACGCGGACTGTAAGGAAGTTAAAGATGAATATAGCACTTACGAAATAAACAATACTTCCGATATTAAAGATGCCCGATGCAAATTCTGTGTATCTTGTATAGAATGCAAGTCCCCTCATAATGCTGCTTAAAAATTCGTTGGAAACATTTCCTGCAAGAAGGTCAAGCATATAGAAGAACATGATGATAACAAAGCTTACGATAGCAGCAACGATCTGGCTCTCTGTGAGAGAGGAAACGAAGATGCCTATCGAGATGAAGGACGCGCCGAGAAGTATGAGCGCCGTTATCGTTCCGATAATCGTTGCCCATTCAAGCGTTCCCGCAAGTGTATAAAGAACAACGAGTATAGGGATATATACCGAGATAGCGCAGAGGAAAACGCAGAGTGCCGCAAAAAACTTTCCTGCAACGATCCCTCCGAGGCTTATCGGCGCCGTGAGCAGGCACTGGTCGGTACGCTGCTTCTTTTCTTCGGCGAAAAGTCGCATCGTCATGAGAGGAATGAGTATCATCATTATGGTGAAAACGCTCGTGAAGATATATGTCGTATCGGTCGAGCCGTAGGTCATATTGATACTAACAAAGTAATTTCCCGTATAGAGGAAAAATGCGGTTATAAAAATGTATGCTATAGGAGAGGTGAAATAGGTTTTCATCTCACGCTTGAAAACTGCGCCCATTATTCTTCCTCCTCCTTTTCAGCTTCATTTATTTCGGCAGCTTCTTCCGTATTTTCGGGCTGTTCTGCCTTTTCGTCAGATTTCTTGACGTTTATCTTGACATCATTTCCCATTGTTATCTTTAGGAAGATGTCTTCAAGCGACATTTCGTCCTTCCTCATTCCGAGGATGACCCAGTTGCGTGCAACGATCCGCTTGAAAAGCTCACGGCGGATATCGCAGCCTTCCTTGACCTCGATCTCATAGTCATAGATGCCCGGCTCACGCTCCATATCGCCGTTTACGGAGATAACGCCCGGAACGGTCTTTATAAGCTTTAAGATCTCTTCACGGTTGCCGTCTATGCGCATGATAAGTCTGCTGTCGGCTGTGATATTCTCGGTAAGGTTCTCTGTTGTGTCGTCAGCGGCGATCTTGCCCTTGTTGATGATGATAACACGGTCGCAGACAGCCTGTATCTCGGAAAGGATATGCGAAGAAAGGATGACCGTATGCTTCTTTCCGAGCTTTTTGATAAGCGTTCTGATCTCGATGATCTGCTTCGGGTCAAGACCGACCGTAGGTTCATCAAGAATAAGTATCGGAGGATTTCCGATAAGTGCGGAAGCAAGTCCGACTCTCTGCTTGTAGCCCTTTGAAAGGTTGCGGATAACTCTGTCGTAAACATCGGTTATCTTTACAAGGCTGCAAACGTCCTCAAGATGTGCTTTTCTCGGAAGGCTGCACTTTTTGAGCTCATATATGAATCCGAGATACTCCTTTACCGTCATATCAAGATAAAGCGGAGGGATCTCGGGGAGATAGCCTATCTCCTTCTTTGCTTTCATAGGCTCGTCAAGGATGTTTATGCCGTTGATAAGAGCCTCGCCCGAAGTGGAGGAGATATATCCCGTCAGCATATTCATCGTTGTGGATTTGCCTGCGCCGTTAGGTCCGAGAAAGCCGAGTATCTCGCCGTCGTTAACGGTAAATGAGATATTGTCAACAGCTTTTTTGGAGCCATACTGTTTTGTAAGGTTTCTGACCTCGATCATTTATCAGCACCGTCCATTTAATTATTATTTTAACGTGCAAATCAGCATCTTACAGCATTTTGCACACATTTCAACTATATTTTAACGCATAACTGTGTTAATACTGTGATAAGTTAGGCATAATTTCCCGATAAAAGACTTATGCGGAGAGCTTTTCAATGCCCTTCTTTATTCTTTCAACAGTAACTTCCTTGCCCATGATAGCAGCAAGCTCAACGCCGCCGCCCGGAGTGGAAAGCTTGCCCGAGAGAGCCGCTCTTATAGGAAGAAGTATCCAGCCGACCTTTACGCCGAGCTTTTCAGCCTCTGCGGAAAGAATATTGTAGATGTTCTCCTCCGTCCAGTCAGCTTCGGAGATGCTTTCAAGGAGAGGAAGCGAAGCTTTGAGTGCTTCAAGGCTGGTTTCGGGAGTTGTCTTCATCTTCTTGTTAAAGTAAAGGTCAACGTCATATTCACGGAGCTCGTCAATGAAGTCAACACGCTCGGGTATCTGCGTAAAAAGCTCTGTTCTCGGCTGAAGAACTCTTGCAAGGACGTCAAGGTTCACGTTCTCGCTCTTGCAGGTCTGACGGATATACGGAAGAGCCGCTTTCTTGAATTCTTCAAGCGGAAGACGCTTTATCCATTCAAAGTTGATAGCCTTCATCTTCAGCGGGTCAAAGATCGCAGGCGACTTTGAAAGTCCGTGAATGTCGAACTCGTCAACAAGCTCGTCAAGAGTGAATATCTCGTTCTCGCCCTTCGGAGCCCATCCGAGAAGTGCAATATAGTTGAGGATAGCAGGGATATAATAGCCTGCTTCAACGAAGTCGCCGAAATATGCGTCGCCGTCACGCTTTGAAAGCTTGTGGGTTTCGTCACGCATGATATGCTCAACGTGGATATAGCAGGGAACCTCCCAGCCGAATGCCTCGTAAAGGAGATTGTACTTCGGAGCGGAGGAAAGATACTCGTTTCCTCTTACAACGTGAGTAATTCCCATAAGGTGATCGTCAACAACGTTTGCGAAGTTGTATGTCGGCATACCGTCAGCCTTGATAAGTATCTGGTCGTCAAGGTCAGCGTTCGGAACGGTGATATCGCCGTAAAGCTCATCGTGGAAGGTCGTTGTTCCATCGAGCGGAACTTTCTGTCTGATAACGTAAGGAGTACCTGCGTCAAGGAGCTTCTGTACTTCATCTTCGGGAAGATCGCGGCAGTGTCTGTCGTAGGTCGGGGTGATGCCCTTTGCGCGCTGTTCCTCGTGAACCTTATCCATTCTTTCCTTTGTGCAGAAGCAGTAGTAAGCCTTGCCCTTCTTGACAAGCTCTTCGGCATACTGCTTGAATATGCCCATTCTCTCAGACTGGATGTATGGACCTACGGGACCGCCGATATCAGGGCCTTCGTCCCAGTTAAGTCCGCATACACGGAGAGTATCATAGATAACATCCGTTGCGCCCTCAACAAAACGTCCCTGGTCGGTATCCTCGATACGGAGAATGAACTTTCCGTTGTACTTCTTTGCGATAAGGTAAGTGTAGAGTGCCGTTCTCAAATTTCCTATGTGCATAAAGCCCGTAGGACTTGGGGCAAATCTCGTTCTTACATTTTCTGTATTCATATTATCATCCTTTCGGCAAATTAATCTATTTGGGTTCTCTAAAAGCCGAAACAAAGCCTCGTAATGAGTTTTATCAGCTGTAAGGCATCAAACCGCAGATATAAAAAATATCCCCATAAATGCCATATTACGTCACCGTTCCTTGTCATATCCCGAAGTGTTCGGAAACCCTTTTTACGTCAATATTTATCTGTGCTTTAAGCTCGTCTATGCCGCCAAACTTAACCTCGGGACGTATGAATTCCGCAAGCGAAAGCTTGACATTTTCGCCGTAAATATCGCCGTCAAAGCCGATCATGTATGTTTCCGCAAGAACATCTCCGCTCTCGGAAACAGTGGGCTTTACTCCGATATTCGTTACGCCGAAATAAGTACTATCCCCGACCTTTGCCATTGAAGCGTAAACTCCGAACTTCGGAAGTATTCGTTCCGTGCCGAGCCGCTGGTTGATAGTCGGAAAATCCATTGTTCTTCCGATGCGATTGCCGCTTATAACAGGCAGCGTAAAGAAATATTCGTACCCGAGCAGGGCGTTCGCTTCCCTTATTTGTCCGTCCGAAATAAGCTCACGGATATGCGATGAGGATATCTTCCTGCCGTTTTTTTCGCTTACGGGAGGAACGGTTATGACCGTTATGCCGCACTCTTTGCCGAGAGCTTTCAGCGTTTCGACATTGCCCGAAGCGTTTTTCCCGAATCGGAAATCTGTGCCGCAGACAACGTATTTTGCCCGCATTTTTTCGCGCAGCACTTCCATGACGAAGCGTTCAGCCGTGTATTCCTTGAAGCTCCCGAAATCGGGCGAATATACATACTCCGCACCAAGCTGTTCAAGCATTGAAAGCTTGTCCTCACGGTTTAAGATACAGCCAAGACTGTCACCCTTTGATGTAACCGTTGCGGTATCGAATGTGAACACCGCCGCAGATATGTCCTTATTTTCACGGGCGATATCGGCAGCCTTCTCTATCACGGCTCTGTGACCGAGATGCACTCCGTCAAAAAGTCCTGCCGCAACTGCGGTTTGACTGTTTATAACGGCATCTGTGCTTGTTATATCTATCGTAATATCACCCTCAGAAATTCTTGTAAACTGAAAATTCCATTGTTCCGACGTCTGCAATGCCAAGACCTATGAAGCCTGCGTCTGCGCCGAAAACACGGTGTATCCCGCCGCTCTTTATGCTGCCGCCCATCAGCTCTATTTTCAGCTTAACGCCGTTTCGGTAGAGCTTTTCTCTGTGAGCGTCCAGCCTTACGGACGGATAATCCCCGAAAACCTTGTCGATCGGGAGAAGATATTTCTCGGCTGAATTGCCGCTGTCGGCGTTCGCCTGAAGCTCTTCAAGGCTGACGCACTCGGCAAGCGAAAATCCGCAGGCAGCCGTTCTCACAAGGCTTGTCATAACTGCGCCGCAGCCAAGCTTTTCGCCGATATCATTTATAATAGTTCGGATATAGGTTCCTCTTGAGCAGGATATCTCAAGCGTTCCTTCATGCGTTTTCTCGTCAAAGCCTGTCAGAACAAGCTTGTAGACCGTAACGGGACGTGCTTCACGCTCGACCTCTATCCCCTTTCGTGCAAGGTCATAAAGCCGCTTACCATTGACCGTTACCGCCGAATACATCGGCGGTATCTGCATTATATCCCCTCGGAAATCTCCGAGAGAAGCTTCAAGCTTTTCTTTCGTAACTTCATCGGCATGACCAAGCTCGGTCATTTTTCCCGAGGAATCCTGCGTATCGGAAGTAAATCCGAGCTTGAAGCCTGCGCAGTAGGTCTTGTCGTGATCGGGGATGATATCGCAGGCTTTTGTTGCCTTTCCGACAAAAACGGGAAGCACTCCCGTTGCCATCGGATCAAGCGTTCCTGCATGACCGAGTCTGCGAAGGCGCAGTATTCCCCTCATTTTTGCAATAACATCGAACGAGGTGAAGCCCTGCGGCTTGTTCACGCAGATTATTCCGTTTAAATTGTCATTTTTGCCGCCGATCATGCTTTTGCACCCGTTTCCGCAAGCGCTTTTCCGACTGCTTCGATGATCTTCGACTTTGCGTCCTCCATATCAGTCTCAAACGAGCAGCCTGCGGCCTTGATGTGACCGCCGCCGCCGAACTGCGCACAGATAGCCGAAACGTCAATGTCGCCCGTTGAACGGAGCGAAGCCTTGAACTTATGCTCCTCCTTCTGACGGATGAAAACGCCGACTTCTATCGTTTCGAGAACGGTCGTAATGCTTGCGATACCCTCGAATTCCTCTGCAGGAAGTCCTGTTCTGTTTATATCGTCAAGCGAAACCGTTGCAAGCGAGCACCGCTCGTCAAAGTAGTATTCCATATTGCCGAGAACGTGCTGTTCTACGGCGAGTCTTGCTCTGCTCTTCTGATCGAACATCCTGCGGTTGATCTTTCCTGCGCCGATATCAAATTTCATCAGCTCCGCAGCCGCAAAATGCGTTTCGGAGGTGCAGGAATCGAACCTGAAGCAGCCCGTATCGGTCGCCATACCCGTATAAAGGCACTTTGCGATCTTCTCGTCACATTCGGTAAGCTTCTGACTGCTCAAAAGCTTGTAGATGACCTGACAGGCAGCCGCAGCGTGAGGCTCAACGAGCGTTCTTTTTGCGTATCCCGTATTTGAGATGTGGTGATCTATGCAAAGCTCCACTCTGTCGGCATAATGCGCCAGAGCCTTGCCGAGAAGCTTCGGATCGGCAACATCGACAGCAACAACTGTCCTGACCTCAAAATCCATCGGCTCATAGCCTTCATACATAAAGTCATAGCGCTTCGGAAGCTCATCGGAACAGTAGACATTCGCTTTCTTACCCATTTTGCGGAGTATTGCGCAGAGTCCGAAGCCTGAACCTATTGTATCGCCGTCGGGACTTGCATGGGTAAGGATATGATAGCAGTCGTTTTCACGGAGAAAATCCGCTGCTTCTTCAAAATTTATCTGCAAAACATCACAACCTTTTATTCGGTATCGTTATCAATTGCTTCTGTTTCGTTTTCGGCAGGGAGAATGTCATGGAGCATCTGTGAGATCTCTGCCGAATGTTCGATCGAATTATCGGGGATAAAATGCAGCTCGGGACATCTTCTGATATGAAGCTTGTTGGTTATCTCACGGCGGAGCATTCCCGAAGCGTTCTGAAGTCCCTTAACGGCATTTTCTGCATCGTCCATTCCGTTGAAGCTGGAGATAAAGACCTTGCAGTGCGAGCTGTCGCCCGAAAGCTCAACACGAACGACGGAAACCGCCATTGAGTTGACTCTCGGATCCTTGACACGCTCTCTTATAAGACCTGCGATCTCGCGCATTATATCTTCGGAAAGGCGCATATTCTTAAAATTAGGCATATAAACTCCTTTTATCTAAAATCAGTCTGCCTTTGTTTCTTCCATCATATACGCTTCAAAAATATCTCCGACCTTAACGTCGTTGAACTTTTCAAGCGTGATACCGCACTCATAGCCCTCGGCAACTTCCTTAACATCGTCCTTGAAGCGCTTGAGTGAGGACATCTTGTCGTCTGCGATGATGATACCGTCACGGACAACTCTGATCTCGGCATTTCTTGTGATCTTGCCGCTGAGAACGTAGGAACCCGAAACTGCACCAACGCCTGTGATCTTGTAAACCTGGCGAACTTCAACACGGCCGAGGCTTACTTCGTGGAACTTCGGTGCAAGCATACCCTTCATAGCGGTCTGTATCTCTTCGATAGCATCATAGATAATTCTGTAAAGGCGGATATCAACACCGTCACGCTTTGCATTCTCCTCTGCAACGGGATCGGGACGAACGTTGAAGCCGACAATGATAGCGTTTGAAGCATCTGCAAGCATAACGTCGCTCTCGGAAACTGCGCCTACGCCTCCGTGGATGACCTTAACACGGACTTCATCGTTGGAGAGCTTTTCAAGCGACTGTCGTACAGCTTCGACCGAGCCCTGAACGTCTGCCTTGACGATGATAGGAAGCTCCTTGATCTCGCCCTGTTCGATCTGGCTGAAGAGGTTGTCGAGTGTGACCTTCTGATACTGATTGAACTGTTCCTGCTTTGCTTCGTGCTTACGCTGTTCAACAAGCTCTCTTGCAAGGCGCTCATCCTCAACAGCGTTGAAGGTATCGCCTGCGGAAGGAACCTCTGCAAGACCTGTGATCTCAACAGGACAGGAAGGACCTGCTTCGCTTACAACTTCGCCCTTGTCGTTGGTCATAACTCTTACCCTGCCGACAGCCGTGCCTGCGATGATGATATCTCCGGTGTGGAGAGTACCGTTCTGAACGAGGAGAGTTGCGATAGGACCTCTGCCCTTGTCAAGACGCGCTTCGATAACAGCACCCTTTGCAAGTCTGTTCGGGTTAGCCTTGTACTCTGCAACCTCGGCAACGAGAAGAACGTTTTCGAGAAGCTCGTCAATGCCCATACCTGTCTTTGCGGAAATGGGAACGCAGATAACATCGCCGCCCCATTCCTCTACAACGAGGTTGTGTTCGGTAAGCTGCTGCTTGATATTTTCGGGGTTCGCACCCGGCTTATCCATCTTGTTGATAGCAACGATTATCGGGATATTCGCTGCCTTTGCGTGGTTGATAGCTTCAACAGTCTGCGGCATGATACCGTCATCCGCAGCGACAACGAGGATAGCGATATCGGTTACGGACGCACCTCTTGCTCTCATTGAAGTGAAGGCCTCATGACCCGGCGTATCGAGGAAGGTGATGTCCTTGTCGTTGTATTTTACTCTGTAAGCACCGATATGCTGTGTGATACCGCCTGCTTCGGTAGCCGTAACGTGAGCATTTCTGATATGGTCAAGGAGTGAAGTTTTACCGTGGTCAACGTGACCCATAACAACAACGACAGGTGCTCTTTCTTCGCCCTCGCCGTCATCATCGGAATCGTCGATAAGACGCTCTTCAATAGTAATGATAACTTCCTTTTCAACCTTTGCGCCAAGCTCTTCCGCAACGAGTGAAGCTGTATCAAAGTCGATCACCTGATTGATCGTGCACATCTCTCCAAGACCCATGAGCTTCTTGATGACCTCGGTAGCTGTTACTTTAAGTCTTGAAGCAAGCTCGGAAACGACGATCTCATCGGGAATGAGAACCTTGAGCTGCTGCTTTCTTGCTCTTTCAAGCTCAAGTCTGCGGAGCTTGTCGGCTTCGGACTCGTGCTTGTTGGAATACTGCTGCTGTTTTCTCTGCTGGGATTTCTGTGTAAGCTTCTGCTTCTTGGAGAAATTGTCCTTGTGTCTGCCGTTCTGAACGGGAGCGATGTTCTCGTACTTTTCGTTGTACTTGTCGATCTCGACATAAGAACCTCTTGTATCTACCTTGTGAAGCTTCTGGTCTACTGTATTGCTTGAAGCGTCAGCAAACTTGAAATCGAGCTTTGTCTTATTCTGATTCTGCTCCTTGTTCTGCTGCGGCTTCTGTTCGGATTTCTTGTTTTTGTTCTGCTCGTTAGCTTTAAGAGCCTGCTGTGCATTGAAGCGTTCAGCCTTGTTCTTCTGCTCGTTTTTGTTGTTATGAACGGCAGGCTTCGGCTGCTCGTTCTTTACCTCGGGCTTGGGCTGCGGCTTTGGAGCTTCCTGCTTCTGCTGGGGCTTCGGAGCTTCCTTCTTTGCCTCGGGCTTGGGAGCCTCCGTTTTTGCGGATTCGGGCTTCGGAGCGTCCTTCTTCACAGGCTTCTTTGCATCGTTTTTAGGCTGTTCCGATTTTTTTGCCGGCTTCTTCTCTGCCTGCGGTTCTTCCTTCTTTACAGGCTTCGGTTCATTTCTCTTTGCAAAATAGCTGTCAAAGCTTTCCACCTGATTATTCTGTGTGTAATTTTCGAGAACGATATTGAGCTGGTCAGCGGTAAGGCTTGCAGCAGCTTTCTTAACCTCTCCGAATTTATTTTCAATGAAGTCGATAAGCTCCTGATTGGAAATACCGAGATCCTTTGCAACATCACTTAACTTCTGTTTGGACTGCGATTTAGCGCTACTCATAGGCTGTATTACCTCCGTTAATTCTCTGAATTTATGTCTTCGCCGATAAGACTTTCAGCCTTCTTGGCGAACCCCTTGTCGCAAACTGCGACGATACCGACTTTTTTCCCGATCCCGTGAAAAAAATCATCTATTGTAAGGTTTGTTTTAACTGTTTTGACGCCGTGCTTGTCGGAAAAGAAGCGGACTTCCTTTTCCGTTTTCGGTGAAATGTCCGAAGCAAGAACTATAAGCTCCGCCTTGCCTTTTTCGGCTGCTTCTTTGGACATATCAAATCCTAACGCCATTCTCCCCGATTTTCTGCACATCGAAAGGAGTCCGAAAAGCTTATTATCCATTTTCCGAAAGCTCCCTTTCCATATTTGCATATACCTCGTCATCAATGCGGCAGGCGAAAGCTCTTTCAAGCTTTCTCGCCTTCTTCGCTTTTTCAAGGCACTCGCAGGAGCGGCAGATATATGCTCCTCTGCCCGATTTTTTACCCGTAATGTCAAGGCTGATCTCGCCCTCGGGCGACTTCACGATGCGGATAAGCTCCTTTTTGGGCTTCATTTCACCGCAGCCGACGCACATTCTCATAGGTATCTTCTTTACAGCAGGCATATCCTACCTCCGTTTTATCATTCAGTGGGTATTTCGGGCTTTATGTCGATCTTGTATTCGGTAAGACGTGCAGCAAGCTTTGCATTCTGTCCCTTGTTTCCGATAGCAAGTGAAAGCTGATTGTTCGGCACGATAACGGTGCACTTCTTCTCTTCGCCCTCATCCTTTGTAACGCTGATGACCTCTGCAGGAGCAAGAGCGTGTGCAACGAATACCGTGATATCTTCGTCATAAACGATAATGTCGATCTTTTCTCCGCCGAGCTCTTCAACGACCTTTTCAATTCTCGAATGCTTCGGTCCGATGCAGGCGCCGACAGGGTCAACGTTAGGATCGTTGGAAGCAACAGCGATCTTTGTTCTCGAACCTGCTTCTCTTGCGATGGACTTTATCTCAACAACGCCGTCATATATCTCGGGGATTTCAAGCTCAAAAAGACGCTTTACAAGTTCGCTGCTGCGGCGGGAGATCTTGACAGCAGGACGCTTTTCTGGGTTGATGATCTCGCAGACATAAACCTTGACGATCTGACCCTCCTTGAGGACTTCGCCGGGGATCTGCTCCTTTTTGAGCATATAAACCTCGTGTCCGTCAATTGTGAGTGTGATGTTGCCCGTTGCAGGCTCGATCTTCTGAACGGTAGCGGAAACAGCTTCATGTACCTTATCCTTGAACTGTCCCATGATCTTATCACGCTCGAATTCCTTCATATCGTGGCGGATAGACTGCTTTGCATACTGTGCGGCAATTCTTCCGAACTTTGAAGGCGAAAGCTTGAACGGAACTCTCTCTCCGAGCTGTGCGTTCGGATCGCATACTGCTCTTGCTTCGTCGATGTTGATCTCGTTAAGGTCGATAGGCTCATCGTCAACGACTGTTCGGAGAACGCAAACATCAAATATTTGGTTCTCGGGGTCAATGTTTACAACAAAGTCGTCACAGTATTCATATTCCTTTCTGACAGCTTTAAGTATAGCCTGGCTTATCTTCTCCGCAAGAACATCAACGGAGATGTTGTTTTCCTGTGCAAGCAATTCAAGAGCTTCAAAAAAGTCCTTGATAAACTGCTGCTCCTTGTTGATCTCAGGTGATTTTTTGGTTCTTCTCATTTTTTCTGACTCCTCCTAAAATATAATATAGTTCTGCAAAGTAATTATTCTTCAAAATCATCTCCGAAGAGATCTTCGTCATCGGCAAGCTTTACAAAGGCTGTATCGGAAAGCTTGATAACGGATTCCTCACCATCTCTTGCAACGGTGATCGAATCTTTGTCATACGCTTTGAGCGCTGCGATGATCTCCTTTTCTCCGTTCTCGTTCTCACGGATGAATCGTATCCTTATTGGGCACTCGAGGAACTTCTTGAAGTGCTCCTCCTTTTTGAGTGCGCGTCCGATACCGGGCGAACCGACTTCAAGAATATAGCTCTGTTCGATCGGGTCCTTTTCATCGAGAAGCTTTGACAGCGGGCGAGTAACATTCTCGCAGTCCTCCATGGTTGCCATATCGTCCTTCCCGTCAATGTAAACACGGAGATACCAGTATGCTCCCTCTTTTTCAAAGACGATATCCCATAGCGAAAGTCCAAGCTCGTCAATTATGGGTTTGACCATATCATAGACTTTGGCTATAGTGTTGCCGCCCTTTCCGCTTTTTGCGCTTTTTTCTGACATTTCATCAATCCTTTCGCAGATCTGCCGAATATTCATATAAAAACAAAAGGTCGGAAGCTTTCCGACCTTTCTTTATAATGTTACAATTATTATAACACATTTTCAGCCGTAATGCAAGCCTTTTTACAAATTTTATAAAAAACATAACAAAGACATAACAAAACGCCGCACTTTTTTGTGCGGCGCTCCGATAAGCGTATTGTTTTGTCGGGATCAGAAAGCGGAGAGGAAGAACATAAGAGCCTTCTTAACAGTACCCTCAACGTGGAGAGAGCCCTCTGCGAGAGCCTTGTAAACGTCGAGCTTTCCGTCAAGAACCTTATCGAAAGCATCTGCGTCAGCTCTTACATATACATCGTAATCATCGTATCTGTAAGGTTCAACTGCAGGGCTTCCTGCTTCGCTCAGGTAAACGTAGAAAATGCCCTCTGCAGAGCCGTTAAGCTCAATGTTTACAGCGATAGGATACTTAACAAGATCGGTCTTGATGCCCGCAAACTTCTTCTTTGCCTTTGCAACAACAGCATCGTAAGGAGATACCTTAGGAGCCTTCGGTGCTTTTGCAGCCTTTGCCTTAGGTGCCTTTTCAGCAGGCTTTTCTGCCTTTGCAGTCTTTGCTGCAGGCTTCTTTGCAGCAGCTGTTGTCTTCTTTTCAGCAGGCTTCTTTGCAGCAGTTGTTTTCTTTTCAACGGGCTTCTTTTCTTCTGTATTCTTCGGAGCAGCAGCTGTTGTCTTCTTTTCAGCAGCCTTTGGTTCTGCAGCCTTTACCTCGGGAGTCTTAACTTCAGCGGCAGGCTTTACTGCTTCGGTTTTTGTTTCAACAGTCTTTGCAGTTTCGGTCTTCTTAACTTCGCTAGCGTTCTTCTTGTCTGTGAGTGCCATAATAATTCCTCCATACAATTTTGATACAGACAAATTAATGTCTGAAATATAAAAACCTTTGATACTTTAGAATTGCTTTAACTGCGTTCTCTGCGTTATTTTTAATAATTTAAGAACTATTGTAATTATATAACTTTTTTTCCAATAAGTCAATAATTTATGAAAAATATCTAAAAATAGCCTAAAAATTTCATAAAATATATGCTTTGATTATTGCAATATGCACTTAAACAGCCGTAAAATCAGCCTTTAAGCCCTCTTGACTGTCTGTCCATATCCTCAACCACGATATCGTAGATCTCACCGAGAGATGCACAATATTCAAGCACCTTCCACGGTTCGTTCGTGTGATAGTGGATCTTTATCAGTTCCTCATCGCCTACCGCGAGCAGACTGTCGCCTTTAAAATTCTCACGGAAATATTCATCTATCTTATCTTCGTCAAGGTCTGTTCCTTCAATAAGAAGCTGTGTGTCGTAACGAAATTCTATCATTTTATTATTCCTTTATTCCGTTGACAAGCTCATCGAGCATCTTCGGGAGCTGTTCGTCCATATTGTCATCGCTGAACTGGCAGGTGCCGACAGCCTTGTGTCCGCCGCCGCCGTATTTGAGCATAAGATGACCTACATCGACATTCGATGTTCTGTTAAGTACGGAGTAGCCTACAGCTGCGCTGCATCCGAGACCGCCCTTGCCCTTTACGATCCATGCGGAGATGTTCTGCTCGGGATAGAGGCTGTAGATAAGGAATCTGTTGCCCGAATAGATCGGGTCAACGCCGCGGAGATCGGTGATGATAACATCCTTTTCCGTGCGTGTGTTAGCCTTTACCATTTCAATGAACTTTTCGGTCTGCTCATTATATACCTCGATACGCTCTTTTACATCCGGGAGTGCAAGTATCTCGGCTGTATTCATAGTGCGGCAGCAGTCGATAAGCTTTTCCATGAGCTGATAGTTAGAGATCGTGAAGTTTCTCCATCTTCCGAGACCGGTTCTCGGGTCCATAAGGAAGCCGATAAGTATCCAGCCCTCGGGGTGAAGTATTTCCTCTTTCGTAAGGTTTCCGCTGTCTACCTTGTCAACAGCTTCCATCATTTCGTCATAGTGTGAGAAGCGTTCCTCGCCGCCGTAGTAATCATAGATGATCCTTGCGCAGGAAGGTGTAAGGCGGCTTTCACCGACAAACTTGCCCTCAAGCTGATTTCTTTCAAACTCGCTGGAGTGGTGGTCGAACCAAAGTCCGCAGCCTTCAACAAAAGGAACGTTTGCAAGGCAGTCATCCTTTGTGATCTCAACGAGTCCGTCCTGAAGGTCCTTCGGGTGAACAAACTTCCAGTTGTCGATAACTCCTACGTCCTTGAGCAGAGCACCGCAAGCAAGTCCGTCAAAATCAGAGCGTGTAATAAGTCTCATATATCAACTCTCCTTGAAAAGAATTTAAGATTCGAAATAATATTTCATTAATAAAAATATTATATTACATTTCCGAAGCTTTTTCAAGATTTTACAATAAATTTATTAAAAGATTGTGTAAAAAGTCAATAAACAGCCATTTTTTTCGTCAAGTTCACAATCTGTTTCTTTTATCAACGGCGGCAAAGTCATTTCAAAGCTTCTCCCCATACTTCAATAAGCTTTTCAAGTGAAAATGCAGCGTTAGCAGGACTTGTCGAGGGCATCACGCTCACCATTTCAAGGAGTGAGCTGTCCTGATATTTCCGAAAGAACCGTTCAGCTGTTTTTCCGTTTAGAACGATCCTTGAAATTTGAGAATCTGCGATTATACTGCCTATATCCGCAGGAGTGACGTTCCTTATGCTGCTGTCGCTTGAGCCGACAATATCGCAGGCGTAAATAACATCGTAAAGTGCGATCTCATGCCGTTCAAGCAGAGCTTTTTTCTCGGGGATATCATTAGGAACAGCTTCGCCGTAAACAGCGGCAAGCATCTTCCAGAACCGATTATGCGGATGGCCGTAAAAGAATCCCTGCTCCCTTGATTTTACGGACGGAAAGCTGCCGAGAATCAGCAGCTTTGAACTGCTTTTGTAAAAAGGCGGAAAGCTGTGAGTGATGTGACGGTATTCGTTGTTTTTCATTTACTCTTCCCCAAACATCATCCCGACAAACTTTTCCGTGTATTCATTCCAGAAGGTCATATCGTGAGTGCCCTTGCTTTCAAGATAGACATGAGGTGCGCCGATGCTTTCAAGATAGCGGTGGAATGTTCTGTTATTCTCAATGAGAAAATCCTCCGTTCCGCAGCTCATGAAGATCTTCGGCAGCTTTCCGTCATCAAGCAGCTTTTTCGCAAGCACCTCGGGATTGCTGTCACGCTCTTCCACCGTTTCAAGATCTCCGAAGCACTCGTGATAATAATCATAATTTGCAACGCCGTTATCTTCGCCGGGCTTCATGTGTGCGATCTCGTGAACGATAAGCGCCGATGACATTGCCGCCGTTTTGCCGAAGTTCTCGGGATATGCCAAGGCTGTGTGCAAAGCGCCGAAGCCGCCCATCGAAAGTCCCATTATATATGTTTCATCCGCATTCATCGCAAGTCCGAAGGTGCTGCGGACATGACCGACAAGCTCGCTGCCGACCAGCGTACAGTATTTATGCCCCGCAGAAAGCCCATCCAGCCAGAAGCCGTTCTCGCCGTTCGGAGCGACTATCGCAAAGTTATATTTCTTCAAAAGGTGCTCGGGCACCCAGCTTCCCGAGTCGCCCGTATAGCCGTGAAGAAGGAAAAGCGTTCTCATTCTTCCGTCCGTCTTTCCGTCACGGGGATCATTGGGGATATAAACCTTATATTCGATCTTCCTGTTGAGCGCATCGGAAAAATATCTTACACTTATTTCAGCCATTTCATCGTTCTCCGTTTCTTCGGTTATTCTTTAAGGAAGTACGATTTAAATTCTTACTTGGTAAATTCGATCTCCATAAGCTCGGTGGTGCTTGTTCCGTTATATGTGAGGAAAAGAGAATGATCTCCTTCGGAAACATTGAGCTTTGCAGAAGTCTTTACCCATGTATCGGACGGAGTAACAGAAATCCTTCCGAGAGTGCTTCCGTTTTCATCGGTAACGGCATAAGAGCCTTCGCCCTCTCCTCTTACAGTAAGCGCAAGAGTTACATCGGAGCTGAATTTGAAATACTTATAGCCGATAAGCGTTCCGTCAGAAATTTCTGCGATAAATCTTCCCGTTTCATCGTTATTGCAGTTCGGGAAGCTTTCGGTGAATATCCTGTTTGAGCCGTGCGGCATATTTCCGTTCGTGATATTGCAGGCGATACCTGCGGGATATTTGCCCTCTGCGATAAGTGCGCCGCCGTTAAGTCCGCAGGAGGTGACGCATACCTGCTCGATGCTGCCGTCCGGCTTTATCTCTATCCTTTCGGCGCAGGCCTGTCTGCTGTAATCGGACTTATGGGTAAGGCGGTGATAGAAAACATACCACTGACCGTTGATGCACTCGATGCTGCCGTGAGTTGTGCCCGTCATGTTGAGCTTGTCGGCTGCTGTTCTTCCGTTGAAGCCTACATCGCCGTTGGAAACGATAGTACCGCCGAACACGAAATCCCTGTCGGGATAGTCGCTCGTTGCATAGCAAAGCTCGTGGTTAAGCTGTGAAGAATAGATAAAGTAATACTTATCGCCGACTTTTCTTATAGAGCTTGCCTCGAAGAACGGGTGAGCTTCAAAGGAGGTACCCTTGACCTTGTAAGGGGTGATATGAACGGGTTCGCTTGCAACTGTCATCATATCGTCGCCGACAGTGACCATGCAGGGTCCCATTACGCTGCCCTCGGTGGTGAGTATCTCTTCACGGCTCTTGTTGAACATACTCATTTCCGAGGAAATATAACCTTCGTTGCCTTCAAAATCGTCACGCTCTTCAAAATCATACTGTGTGCCGTAGTAAATCCTTATAACGCCGTTGTCGTTGATAACACCGGGGTCAAAGCATACAAATTTTTTCATCGGCGTACCGTCTGGATAGCGAACACAGCCGATATATTCAAACGGTCCCTGCGGCTTGTCGCTGACTGCCACGCTGATAGGTCCCCAGTAGCCGCCCACGCCGTCCTTGCCCGACATACAATAATAGAGATAATATCTGCCGTCATTTCCCTTTACAACATCGGGAGCGTACATGAACGGTCTTTCGCTGTGATCGGGATCCTGCTGCGCACGGTAGCTCACGCCCTCGCATCTCCAATCTGTGAGATCGTCAACGGGAGCGGAATAGACGGTATAATCGAGCATACAGAAGGTTTCGCCGCCCTCCTTGTCGTGAGAACCGTAGAGATAAACTCTGTCGCCAAAAACGTGAGGTTCTCCGTCGGGTATGCACACATCAAGCGGAAGAATAGGATTGTATATCTGTTTTTTCATAAAATCATCGTCCTTTTTATACTAATCTTTAATCGTTCTATAGACAAAGCCGACAGATAGAATAATTCCAATCAAGAAAAACGACTGCAGCAAGGCTTGCCGCCTTGCAAAGGAGTTTGACGCAGAGTGGAATTATTATAGCCGAGGATTTGTCTATAGGTTGATTAAAGATTAGTATTAGTATATATTTCTTATAAATCAAGTATATACTATCCGGATATTATTGTCAACATCAAACAAAACCGCAGAAATTTTTTTTACAAATATAAAGACCGCCGAATATAGTTCAGCACTCCAAAATCATTATAGGTGCGAACTGAAATCGGCGGTCACAGTTTATTATTCTTCGAATCCGTTCGGGTGGTTCTTGTGCCAGTTCCATGCGTCGCCGATGATGTTTTCAAGGCTTGCATGAGTCGGGTTCCAGCCGAGGACTTTTCTTGCCTTTTCGCTTGATGCAACAAGACGTGCTGGGTCGCCCGCTCTCTTCGGAGATTCGACCTCGGGAATAGGATGGTCCGTTACCTTTCGAGCGGTTTCGATAACCTCACGAACGGAGTAGCCGACGCCGTTGCCGAGATTGAAGATGTTGCTTTCATTGCCTTCACGAAGATACTTAACTGCAAGTATATGAGCCTGCGCAAGGTCGGTAACGTGGATATAGTCACGGATGCAGGTTCCGTCCGGAGTATCGTAATCGGTACCGAAGATCGAAATGCTCTCACGCTTGCCGTTCGGCACCTGGAGAATAAGCGGAATTAGGTGGCTTTCGGGATTATGAGCTTCGCCTATCGTGCCGCTCTCGTCTGCGCCGCAGGCATTGAAGTAACGGAGTGAAACATAGCGGAGTCCGTGCGCTTTTGATGTCCAGTAGAACATCTTTTCCATAGCAAGCTTTGTTTCACCGTAAGGATTTGTCGGAAGGGTGCGGTCCGTTTCAAGTATCGGGATGTTCTCGGGTTCGCCGTATGTAGCAGCCGTTGACGAGAACACGATCTTGTCAATATGATGCTCAACCATTGAATCGAGAAGCACTTTAGTTCCGCAAAGGTTATTGTCATAATATTTGAGAGGGTTTGTAACGCTCTCGCCTACGAGGGAAAATGCTGCAAAGTGGATAACAGCGTCGATCTTTTCCTTTGTAAAGAGATCATCGAGGAAAGCCTTGTCGTGGATATCTCCCCGGTAGAACTTTGCGCCCTCGGGGACAGCCTTAATATGACCTGTTGCAAGGTTATCGGCAACTACTACCTCCTCCCCTGCTCTTACAAGCTCAAGTGCGGTGTGCGAGCCGATGTAACCTGCTCCGCCAAGTACAAGAATACTCATTGTTCTTACTCCTTTTCAAATCATTAAACTTCCACCGATCAGCTGTGCGGAAAAATTTAGCTTTGTGGATTTTCTATCTTCAAATATTATATCATCTTTTTTTCGGTTTGTAAAGAGCGGATTTATGTTTTTGGCAGTCCTGCATTTAGAAAATCACCAATGATCCTGTTCACCTCTTCGGAGGCGTTCTCATTTGATACCAATAAAAAGTTTTTCCTCTTTCGGAACATACATATTTTTCTTCAAGTTCGGTTTTCATAGCTTATCTCTCCAATACAAGTTTCAGGGAAAAGACTTTATCCAACCGGTAACACCTTCGGGAAGCGCCTCACAATACGGCGTATTGTCATCATACATAAGATCTGCCTGAATTTGTGTGATAATACAGTGCTGACCCATCTCAATGCCGAAATATAACGATGCGATCCCCTTATCTCCGTTTCTTACCCATTCGGGGAAAAAGCATATAATGTTATCATAACTGTTCAGCTCATCTATCCTTGAGATAATATTTTCGCTAAAGCAACCAAACTCGTCATGCTTTCCGACCGCATAGACTATCTTAACGTTATTCTTCTGCAGTTCCTTCAATATTTCGGAAGAAGGTATATAGTCTGCCGATACAGGCATTGCGCCCGTAAAAAAGTTCGGGTATGCTTCTATCATCTTCCAGGACATAAAGCCGCCGCTGCTTCCGCCGAGCACGAAAACGCCCGAAATACTGTCCTTATACTTTTCGATCGTTTCATCAGCCATTTTTTTAATAAGCGGAACATATTCGGGACACCAGCTGTCTGCCAGATCACCGTTTTCATCACGCTTTTCGTTGGCAAGCGGCACAAGAATGAACGCTCCGCCCATTTTTTGCTGATATTCTTCGGACGCAAACATCTCTGCGCCGCTGTGACCGATACATTTTCTTCCGTCAAGCGCATTTGTTGCACCATGAATAAAGATGAGCAGAGGATATTTTTTTGTTTTTTCCATACCGTTTTTCAGAGGGTCATAAAAATAGTATGTGATCTCATCAAACGGTTTAGCCGCGCTCTCACAGACGCATTTTTTCTCTTCAAACAGTTCAAGATATTTTCCGCCCGAATAAGACGGCATATAGCTGATATGGTCATCCTCACCCATGTACTTTGCCCATTCCGGCGTAACGTGATCTACTTTTGTTTCTTCGCTGAATTCCATTACTTTCATATAATTCTCTCCTCAAAGCAGATTCATTTTTGATAATTATATCACATACAGCAAGTCTTTTCAATGTTTTTTAACCGTATTTTTTACATAAAACAAAGCCCTCTGTTCCCGATATCGGAGCAGAGGGTTTTTGAATGTGAAAAAAATCAGAACTTATGTTATACTATGGAAATGCAGAGTAATACGCTTCGCTTTAATCAGCGGTATCCCATGGCTTTTTGCCGTCAAGCCAGCCCTGTTCTTTCCAGTATTCCTTTTCGGACGGCGAAGCTCCCCAACCGTTTTTCTGCATCATTCCCATCATGCTGAAATAGAACCTTGTTTTCAATCCGACTGTCGGCTTTTTATCTGTGTCAAGCTTTTTGGCGATCCTTGAAGTATCTCTTTCGATCTTTTCTTTTTTCTTTTCGGCTATCCCCTGCCAGTTCATCGCCTGAACGGATATTCCGTATCTGACAACATAGGGCACACCCAGATACAGCAGCGCATCGCACACATCCTTTATTGCCGATCTCGTCCCTGCACCTGCGGAAGTGGACACGACGACCGCCCGTTTGCCAAACATACATTTACGGGGTTTGTGCACCATCCAGTAATCAAATGTCATATCTAAAAGCGATTTCAAAGGAGCTGAAACGTGCATACAGTATGTCGGTGTCGTGATGACCAGCAGCTCTGCATCCTTTACAGCGTCAAGAATTACTTTCTTTTCTTCATAAAACGGACAGGAGGTATCATCCTCGATACATTTATAGCAGCCAAGACAAAAATGATTGAGATCCTTCGGAAAAAAGAATTCCTTTACCTCATTTTCTCCCGAAATCTTATCTATTATCATTCGTCCGATGTGATATGTGCTGCCTTTATGATTCTGTCCGTTAAGCATTACTATCTTCATCTGTCTGCCTTATTGGTGAGCGTGATATTTTCTTACCTTATGCTCATCATCCAAAACCGTTTCTCTTGCTTTCCTGCCTGTTACCTTTTCAAATGAATTCTCCGCTTCGATAACTTTTTCGATCCAAAGCTTCTTATATGGAGCATAATCACGGCACGATTTCGGAACGCTGATCGGTTCGCCGAACACGATACGGTTCACTTCTCCCTCTACCGCCTGTTCGAGAAAAGCAGGCAGAACGGGGATCCCTAAACTCTTTGCAAGCCAGAAAGTACCGTCCTCAATGTCTTCGGGTACATCTTTATTGATATCATATATAGTTCCCTGCGCAAAAATGAGAAAATGCTTCGGCTTTTCTCCTTCCTGGAACCACTTTTTAGCTTTTTTCAATGTTTCGACAGCGCCGAATGAGCTTGAACGATTAACGGGCATGACCTTTTCAAGCTCCATTACCGGCAATATTTCCTTTGGAATAGAAACGCCGTTGAAGCAATTCTCTTTCGCAAAGACAAAAAGCTGCGGATAGCCCTGCAGTACGGTGTGCATGACTTCATAGTAAAAGCTTAACAATAACGGCGCATCGGAATCCGTAAGATGATTCGTTGCGATTATGTAAGAATTTTTCTGAAAATCATCGGGAAGATTATACCATTTGAAATGATACAGCTCTAAAAGCTGTTTCTTTATTTCAATGTCTTTTTCCATAAGCTTCTCTCTATTGTCTGCGATCTCCGAAATGCTTTTAATGTTTTCTTCTGTAAATAATGAGCTTGCGCTGAACAAATGCATAACAAATTCTCCTCTTATCCTTAATTTTGAAATGTATCCTGTATCATTATACCACATCAGCAAGAATATTTCAATGATTATTCAAAAAAAGCCTATTGGACTGCAGTATAGTATCATTTTTTTACGGTATTTCAATGAGTAAATAAACAATGAAATTTCTATGAAAATGTGGTCGTAATCACCGTATTTTACTGTAGGAAACGGGTCGCCCGTCACGTTTTTTTATGGTATCGATAATATCGGGACGGGAAACCCGCCCTCTGCAATAGTTTGTTAATAATTTTGCAAGAAATAATTCACTTATTAAAACACCGTAATCATTTTTTAATAAGGTATTGACTTTTTCGTAGTAAAATGCTAATATAATAATGCAGCGTATTTTTTGACAGTTTTATTAAAAAGTCTTGGAAAAAGTTCAAAAAATAGGGGGATTGTTATGAAAAGCATTAAAACAAAAATACTTGCAGCTATGATAGGAGTCGGACTGTTTTCGTCGCTTATTATAGGAATAGCCGGTGTTGCACTGAATTTTTCTTCGGCTGAAAGCATTCTCGACAAATCTATGGCGGAAACGGCAAAGCTGGCAGCTTCCCGTGTTCAGACGGAAATTGACCGTTATGAGGCAATTGTGGCCGAGATCGGCTGTATAGGCGATCTGACAGATCCCACAGAAGGTAAGACTGTCTGTGCCCAAATCGCTGCAAATCGCATATCCAGATATGACCTTGAGCTTTTCAGCGTTCTCGATATTAACGGAAAGGATATATTAAGCGGCATCGACTGCTCCGGAGAGGAATTTTTCAAAGTATCCTCAGCCGGAGATACATACTGCTCCGATTTTATGACTCAAAGCATATTCGGAGTGGAAAACGCAGTTGTGATCTCTGCGCCGCTCTGGGAGAACGGCATATACGGCAGCAAGGTTTCGGGCGTTGTATATATGATACCTAACAATTCTTTCCTTAACGATATTGTAAGCAGCATAAACGTAGGAGAGGGCGGCACGGCATATCTTCTTTCAGCGGAAGGACTTACGATCGCTTTCCACGACCCAACGGTCGTCGGCAAGGAAAATGCACAGGAATCCGCTAAAACAGATCCCTCCTACCAAAAGCTTGCCGAGGTAGAGGCAAAAATGTGTGCAGGAGAAACCGGCTTCGATCAGTATAAATACAACGGCAATCTTGAGCTTGTTGCTTATGCGCCTGTTATGGACACTCCCGGCTGGAGTATCGGTGTAAATGTAGTTCGCGATGAATTTATGGGCGGAACCTATGAAGCTCTTATAATAAGCCTCATTATTATGGTCATTACCTGCGTTCTTGCCGCTGTAACTGCTATGATATTCGCCAAAAAGATCACAGACCCCATTGTTTGCTGTTCCCAAAGGATCGTCAAGCTTTCAGAGGGTGATCTCACAAGCGAGGTTCCCGTTGTCAACTCCCGTGATGAAACTAAAATACTTGCCGACGCTACTGCTACGATAGTTACAGAGCTGAACAACATTTTCAAGGACATCGAAAGAATACTTGAAGAGATCTCCAACTGCAATCTTGCAGTCAACTCCCGTGAAAACCAGCATTACTATGTCGGCGACTACCGACAGCTTGTAGAATATATCGACCTTATCAAGATCAAGCTTTCGGACACGATAAATCAGATCAGCACCGCAGGCGAGCAGGTTTCCGCAGGCGCCGAGCAGGTTTCATTCGGCGCACAGTCGCTCTCCCAGGGAGCTACGGAGCAGGCTGCATCCATTGAAGAGCTTGCCGCTACTATCGACCTTATAGCTAATCAGATAAAGGAAAATGCTGTACAGGCAGAAACCGCAAGCAATAAGACAAATACCGCCGGCGGCGAGATGCAGGAAGCAATTTCACGCATGAATGACCTCGTTTCTGCAATGCATGACATAAGCAGATCCTCCGATGAAACCAAGAAGATCATAAAGACAATTGAGGATATCGCTTTCCAGACAAATATTCTTTCTCTTAATGCCGCAGTCGAGGCAGCAAGAGCAGGTGCGGCAGGCAAGGGCTTCGCCGTAGTTGCGGATGAAGTAAGAAATCTTGCCGCAAAATCTGCTGAAGCTGCACAGAATACGACCGCACTTATCGAAGGTACTGTTGCGACTATTGAAAAGGGTACATATCTTGTTGATGAGGTAGCTGAAAAGATGACTTCTGTATCTGCTGCGGCAGGTGCTGTTGCGGAAATAAATGAACAGATCTCGGCGGCTTCACGCAACACTGCTGATTCCATCACACAGATAACGATCGGTGTGGAACAGATCTCCGAGGTAGTTCAGTCTAACTCTGCTACAGCTGAAGAGTCTGCGGCGGCGTCAGAAGAGCTCTCCGGACAGGCTAATATGCTTGAGGAGCTTATTTCGCAGTTTACGCTTGATAATGAAGGCTGATCCTCCGATACCGATCAAAAGTAAATGCAGGCTTCTCGCAAAATTTCATAAAGAAGTATTTGATATATCATATAAGACAGCACTGTCAAGCCGATCGTGCTGTCTTAACTTTTTATAAAAGTTTCAATTTTAATAATCCAAGCCCAAAAAATGCACCCGTCAACTTGTACGCCTGTACAAAGCAGACGGGTGTTTTTTTCTTGATTTTTTGCAAAAAGTACATTCAAATAAGTTGGAAAAAATCACCGCACATTTTACAATGATTATCCGTTATATTAAGGAAACGCTGATCAATATGTTTCTGCCGTTTTTCAAAATGTCTATGTCAGAATGACATTAAAGACAGGAAACT
>JBJEQP010000022.1:0-4461 GCA_051881815.1 Oscillospiraceae bacterium
AAAAATTTTTTCTGTTTTTTCATTTTAGGGCTTGACTTTTATTTGCAGGTCTTTAGTCCTTTTTAGTGCCTCATTTACTCCATTGGAGTTCGTTAGATACTTATGGTTATTTTAGCATTTGGGATAAGTGCGGTAAAGGCGGCGGAGAGTTTGACGGTTACCAAATAACGGTCAAACAACGGACAAAACAAAAAATCACAAAAAACGACTCCGCAAACGTCCATATTACAACGTTTGCGGAGTTATGTTTGGTGCCGCTGACCGGACTTGAACCGGTACGCTGTCGCCAGCGAGGGATTTTAAGAAATATTGCATACTTGGAATTTGTTGATATTTTAAAGAATTCTGTTAAATTATTTAATCAACAAACGGCTATAATACGTTCTTACGATAAGGATACTCGACAGACAGTCAGAACGTATCATAAAGTTTACGAGAAAAATAGGCAAAGGACTTGTCACTGCTGATCGTGACAAATCCTTTGCTTTTTTATTTCCGTTCCGACCGCCTGTGATCTCTGTATTCCTTAGGCGTCATTCCATAGAGTGCCTTGAATTTTCGGCAAAAATATCCCACATTTTCAAAGCCTGCTGTCTGAGCGATAACGGAAACGCTGTTTTCGGTTTCCGAAAGAAGCTTGGCGGCACGCTTCAAACGATATTCCAGAACATAATTTATGGGCGATGTATGCAGATAGCTTTTAAAAATATTCAGCACACTGCTTTTGCTTATGGAAACAGTTCTTGCAATGTCTTCCAAGGTTATGCGACGATAATAGTTTTTGTGGATATACTGCATCATTATTTGCAGCTGTGCTTGTGCCTGTGCGGAGGTTTTAGCGGTGTTTTGATTATCATTCTGATTTATGCTTTCGGAAATCAGCCCCCACAGCTTCATAATAAGCTGGGTTGTTTGCAGTTCGGATATGCTTTCCGATTCTTGGATCGCAAACACATTTCGTATCGTATCAAGCATCTCACACTGTTTTTCATCTGTCGGCGTTATTATTAGGCATTCAACCGAGGACAAAAGCACGGGCTTTATATATTTGCGGTAGATCAGACTGTTTTCTGCAGCAATCAGAAGTGGGGAAAAGACCATGTTGGGAATAATTGCACTTGCACTGCTCTCGAACCGATGAATCACCTGAGTGTTTATGAAAATAGCTTCACCAGCTTTGAGCACATATCTGCTGCTGCCCACAAGAAAATCTGCCGTACCCTTTTCTACAAGTACAAGCTCAACCTCGGGATGCCAATGCCAATCAATACAGTGCAGGTCAAAAAGCCATATATCCTCATAATAATAGCGGAAGGGATATTCCTCACTGCCGTGGCTTATAGTTTCACGAAGGGTTTCATCGGTGATGATCTTTGAGTAGCCGTCGTTTAGCTTCTTCAAGTTGATACTTCCTTTTTGCGATATAGTGTAATAAAAATGTGATATTGTACATTGAAATATGTCGTTTGTTATGATATGATACAATTATAACAAATAGCGAAAGGAACGTCAAGTATGAATTACAGAAAAACTCTTATTGCCTGTTATCTTGGATTTGTTACACAGGCTATTACAGCAAACTTTGCACCGCTGCTGTTTTTAACATTCCACAATGTTTACAATATTCCTCTCGGAAAAATTGCACTGATATCCTCCGTGTTCTTTATCACCCAGCTTATTGTGGATATTCTCTGTGCAAAGTTTGCGGACAGAATAGGCTATCGAAGATGCGTTGTCGGTTCTCAGCTGTTTTCGGCAGGAGGACTTCTGGGACTTGCTTTTCTTCCTCAGATAATGCCCGACCCGTTTATGGGAATAATTATCAGCACAATAGTGTATGCGGTGGGCAGCGGTCTTACCGAGGTGCTTGTCAGTCCTATCGTTGAAGCCTGTCCCTTTGAGCATAAGGAGGCGGCAATGAGCCTGCTCCATTCCTTTTACTGCTGGGGTTCGGTGGGTGTTATCCTGCTTTCAACAGTATTTTTCTCGTTATTCGGTATAGAAAACTGGAAATGGCTTGCTTGTATATGGGCAATTATTCCGCTGTATAATATGTTCAATTTTATTGTCTGTCCCATCGAACACCCTACCGAGGACGGACAAGGTATGAGTATCGGAGGACTTTTAAAAACCCCCGTGTTCATTATCTCCATACTGCTGATGATATGCGCAGGAGCATCGGAGCTTTCAATGGCACAGTGGGCATCTGCATTTGCGGAATCTGCTTTGGGTCTTTCAAAGGCTATGGGAGATATTGCAGGGCCTTGCCTGTTTGCGGTTACTATGGGAATAAGCCGTTCACTGTACGGAAAATACGGTGACAGGCTTGACCTTATTAAATTTATGATAGGCTCAGGCTTGCTTTGTCTTGTATGCTATCTTGTTGCGTCCCTGTCGGATATTCCCATGCTTGGGCTTGCGGGCTGTATAATCTGCGGATTTTCCGTTGGAATTATGTGGCCCGGAACGATCAGCATCTGTTCGGGAAAAATGCCTTCTGGCGGTACGGCAATGTTTGCCCTTCTTGCCATGGCAGGCGACCTTGGCGGTGCAATAGGTCCGGGTATCGTAGGAAATATTTCACAAAGTGCAGGAGATGATATTCGCAAGGGCGTGCTTGCAGGCTGTATTTTCCCACTTGTGCTTGTTATTCTGACTTTTGTGATTTCCAAAAATGCTAATAAAAACAGGCAGGAATCGAGTAAGATCTTATAATTTTATTTTTTATAATCTCTCGGACTGCACCCGTATTATACAACAAATCGGTAATTGCAACTAATGGTTCATGGAGATAAAAATACGAAATTGAAGATCCGGAGAAAACTTTTCAGCAAAGAAAAATCAATTTAATTGAAAAAACTCATATACTTGCTTGCGGCTTATTTACTTGAAATTGTAGATTAGTCAAAACGGCTAAAATTGTTTTTGCGTTTTTGAATCAAAACGCAAAAATGTGAATCGGCAATAAATCTAAAATCAGCTCACAAGAAAGTTGTAAACGCATTGCATTCAAAAGGTTGAAAAAAGAGGCAGGCAGAATGTCGCAAGTGCAGAAAAGGTACACCTTTTCCCGTCAAGCTCCGCTGACGGCTTGTTAGGAGCTGTCAACCCCTAAAACCCGGAAATGATATTTTTGTAAAACATCAAGATATAGAATTTTTATGCCGATGTGCAGCTGTCGGCAATGAAAGAATGACCGTCCTTTCTACGCTTGCTGTCCTGCAAGCATAATGCCTATATATCTATATCCAAACCGAAAACTGTACAGTTTTTCATCGCTTGCGAGTGTTTCCCAAAAGGTATATACCTTTTCCACGCTTGCGGGCTTTCAGCCCAAAAGTCATATGACTTTTCAACGCTTGCGGATATCTTCATCGCAAATCCTATTCAACCGGGTTGAAACTCATTTTCGCCACTTTTTCACCGGCTCACTTTTACCGCAATCGTCGGACGTTGCAGGAAAGTTTATCATCCACTCCGCATATTCTTCATCGGTGATGATTTTTTCACTCAGCTCTTTTCTGCGAAGCTGCCACTCCGAAAGAAATTCATTCAGCAGATGATTGTGGAATTGTATTGCTGGTTGTGGATTTCCTAATTCATCAGGAACGGAGATTATTGAAAAATTGTTGGTGTGATGTTTTTTCGATTCCAGCTCCACATCAAAAAGCAGATGAATGAAAGTTTCTGTATTTTCCAAAGACGGATTTTTCAGAGAATTGATATTTACGTCAAGTACGGCAGCTATCTCCGAAAGAAGTTCTGCTTTTGGTGTTCTTGTGCCGCTTTCATACTGAGCGATCCTGACATCGGCAGACTTTTCATCAAAGCTGAGTTTCATTCCAAGTTCTTTCTGAGTAAGTCCTCTAAGATTTCTTACGTTTTTGATTTTTTCACCTATCGTCATAATAGCCCTCCCGAAAAAATTTCAATAATCTGATTTTACCATATTTTAAAAAAGCAATCAATGTCCCTAATCAAAAAAGTTAAATAAAATTTCTAAAATTCCTTGACAAAAGCAAATTTGTATAGTATAATAATATTAAACATTTAAGATTAGTCAAAATAAGTCAGACACTATTTTTGAAAAATTGAATAACGGCGTCCCAAATGAGCGGGGCGGAACAGCGAAAGAGAGCTAAGAGCAAATCTGCGGATTTGTTTCTTGGCTCTCTTTTTTTATTCAGAAAGAAGGAGAAATGAAATGAAAAAGAAAAAACAGACAATGATCTATCAGACTTGCGGCGATAGGGTTCCCGACAAGACAAAAGAATATGTAATTGGCAATACTATCTATATTGTCAATTCTTTCTTTGCCGAAAATGAAAAAACTACGGTCAAGGACATTGTTGAACGTCTTGCTATCAGAGAGCTAAACAAAAATATTGCGTAAAAACATGGACAACTCAGAATGATTATGATATAATAAGTATAACGTTCTGACTGTCGGAAAGGTAAGGT
>JBJEQP010000023.1:0-77476 GCA_051881815.1 Oscillospiraceae bacterium
CCGTCCATCTGAGCAGCACCTGTGATCATGTTCTTAACATAGTCAGCGTGACCCGGGCAGTCAACGTGAGCATAGTGACGGTTCTTTGTCTCATACTCAACGTGAGCTGTGTTGATTGTAATACCTCTCTCTCTCTCTTCGGGAGCGGAGTCGATGTTTGCGTAGTCCTTCTTCTCTGCGAGACCCTGGAGAGCGAGTGTCTTTGTGATAGCAGCTGTAAGAGTTGTCTTACCGTGGTCAACGTGACCGATAGTACCAATATTTACGTGGGGCTTGGTACGTTCGAAATGTGCCTTTGCCATTGGAATTTCCTCCTTAATGATTATATAATAGGATTTTTATATTACTATAATAACAGATTTGAACTGAAAATGCAAGCATTTTATATAAATTTTACAAAAAAACTTATTCAGCCTTGCCTCTTGCAGTCATGATCTTCTCTGCAACGTTCTTCGGAACTTCAACATAGCTGTGCGGTTCCATTGTGTACTGACCACGACCCTGTGTCTTGGAACGGAGGTCGTTGGAGTAGCCGAACATTTCAGAAAGCGGAACGAGAGCGTCAACCTGTGCTGTTCCGTTGTTGATCTCCTGACCGAGGATCTGTCCTCTTCTGGAGTTGAGGTCGCCGATTACAGTTCCCATGAAATCTTCGGGAACGATAGCGGATACCTTCATGATAGGTTCGAGAATGCAGGGGTTAGCCTTCTTCATAGCTTCCTTGAATGCCATAGAACCGGCGATCGAGAATGCCATTTCAGAGGAGTCGACTTCATGGTAAGAACCATCGTAAAGAGTAACCTTTACGTCAACTACGGGGTAGCCTGCGAGGATACCGGACTTCATAGCACCCTGGATACCCTTATCAACAGCAGGGATGTATTCCTTCGGAATAGCACCGCCGACAACTGCATTGATAAACTCGTAACCCTTACCGGACTCATTAGGTTCAAGCTTGATCTTAACGTGACCGTACTGACCCTTACCACCGGACTGACGAGCATACTTGTGATCTACATCAGCAAGAGTCTTGACAGTTTCCTTGTAAGCAACCTGCGGAGCACCAACGTTAGCTTCAACCTTGAATTCTCTGAGAAGACGGTCAACGATGATATCGAGGTGGAGCTCACCCATACCTGCGATGATAGTCTGTCCTGTTTCTTCGTCTGTCCATGTCTTGAAGGTCGGGTCTTCTTCAGCAAGCTTTGAAAGACCGATACCCATCTTTTCCTGACCTGCCTTTGTCTTAGGCTCGATAGCGAGCTGGATAACAGGCTCGGGGAATTCCATGGATTCGAGAATGATCGGATGCTTAGGATCGCAGAGCGTATCACCTGTTGTTGTATTCTTAAGACCAACACAGGCAGCGATATCACCTGCATAGCAAGTGTCGATGTCCTTTCTGTGGTTAGAATGCATCTGGAGGATACGTCCCATTCTTTCGCTGTTGTCCTTTGTAGCATTGAGGACTGTAGCACCTGCGTCAACCTTACCGGAGTAAACACGGAAGTAGCAGAGCTTACCAACGAACGGGTCGGTAGCGATCTTGAATGCGAGAGCTGCAAACGGCTCTTCGTCAGAGGAAGGTCTTTCCTCTTCCTCACCTGTTTCGGGATTTACGCCCTTGATGTGAGGAATATCGAGCGGAGAAGGCATATAGTCAACGATCGCGTCGAGAAGCTTCTGAACGCCCTTATTTCTGTAAGAAGTACCGCAAACAACGGGAACCATTGTATTTGCGATAGTACCCTTACGGATACATTTCTTGATCTCATCAATGGTAATTTCCTCACCGCCGAGGTATTTTTCCATGATCTCATCATCCTGCTCAGCAACCGCTTCGAGCAAAGCCTCGTGGTATTCCTGAGCCTTGTCAACCAAATCAGCAGGGATATCTTCAACTCTGATATCCTTTCCGAGGTCGTCATAGTAAACGTAAGCCTTCATTTCAACAAGGTCAACAAGTCCCTTGAAGTCGTCCTCAGCACCGATAGGGAGCTGGATCGGAACAGCGTTACACTTAAGACGGTCGTGCATCATATCTACAACGTGGTAGAAGTTTGCACCCATGATATCCATCTTATTTACATATACCATTCTCGGTACCTGATACTTATTTGCCTGTCTCCAAACTGTTTCTGTCTGGGGCTCAACGCCGCCCTTTGCACAGAGAACCGTTACAGAACCGTCGAGTACACGAAGTGAACGTTCAACTTCAACTGTAAAGTCAACGTGGCCGGGGGTGTCGATGATATTGATTCTATGACCTGCCCAGTGCGCAGTTGTAGCAGCGGAAGTAATTGTGATACCTCTCTCCTGCTCCTGTGCCATCCAGTCCATTGTTGCAGCACCATCGTGAGTTTCACCGATCTTATGGTTTACACCTGTATAGAAAAGGATACGCTCTGTTGTGGTTGTTTTACCTGCGTCAATGTGGGCCATTATACCAATATTTCTTGTATCTACAAGTGAACAATCTCTTGGCATAAATTAAACCTCCATAAATTGCGCATCAAGCCGTCTTACCAACGGTAATGTGCAAATGCCTTGTTAGCTTCAGCCATCTTGTGAGTATCTTCGCGCTTCTTGCAAGCACCGCCGGTACCGTTAAGAGCGTCCATGATCTCAGCTGCAAGTCTTTCCTTCATGGTTCTTTCGCTTCTTGCTCTGGAATAGGTTGTGAGCCATCTGAGTCCGAGAGTCTGACGTCTTTCGGGACGTACCTCCATAGGAACCTGATATGTTGCACCACCTACACGGCGAGCCTTTACTTCGAGGAGAGGCATGATGTTTTCGAGAGCTTCATTGAAAGCTTCGAGAGCGTCCTTGCCTGTCTTCTCTGCTACGATGTCGAATGCACCGTAAACGATCTTCTGGGCAACACCCTTCTTACCGTCAAGCATAATGTTGTTGATAAGACGTGTTACGATCTCAGAATTGTAAACCGGATCACACAAAACTTCACGCTTTGCGATTTTACCTCTTCTTGGCACAGTTCTTCCCTCCTTCATAGAAATGATATCATAGGTACTCGTTTCAATCCACATCTCTGCGATGACACGCACGTCCAATGCGAGGTATCCATATATATTAAAATGAATACTCCACATCAAATATGTGGTTTCATTGAGTTATTCTACTAATGATATGCCAATGGTTTTTGATTTTCGAATTTTGCGCTTTGATTACTTAGCTGCGCCCGCCTTAGGCTTCTTTGCGCCGTACTTGGAACGAGCCTGATTTCTCTTTGCTACGCCCTGTGCGTCAAGTGTGCCTCTGATGATGTGGTAACGTACACCGGGGAGATCCTTTACACGTCCGCCTCTGATAAGAACAACGGAGTGTTCCTGGAGGTTATGACCGATACCCGGAATGTAAGCTGTTACTTCTGTACCGTTTGTGAGCTTTACTCTGGCGATCTTTCTCATAGCAGAGTTAGGCTTTTTAGGTGTAGCAGTTCTTACAGCTGTGCATACGCCTCTCTTCTGAGGTGCGCTCTGGTCGATCTGGATCTTCTTCTTGGAGTTGTAACCCTTCTGAAGAGCAGGAGCTGTGGACTTCTTTTCAGAAACCTCTCTTCCCTTACGAACCAACTGGTTAAATGTAGGCATAATCTATCTCCTTTCCCAAAAAATTATCGTTTGTATGCTTGTCAAGGCATAGTTATGTTATGACGGCATCAAACAATTAAATATTATATACACAAAATGGCGATTTGTCAAGCATTTTGACCAAATTTTTCTCAAAAATTTTTGCAGCATCAACATTATATGCCCTTTTCGTCATTTTTATACAAAATGCAGATTTTTTAGTATCTTTTTTATGTGAAATATGAAATTTATGCCGTTAAATCGGTGATAAAGTAAACCGACCGGATATTCACGGGGAAAGTCCGGTCGGTACTTGCTTATTCTGCACCTATTCCATAATAAATAACAGCATCCTCGGGGTAATCATCCTTGCTTTCGCCCGACATAAACAGCTTTTTCGCAATGTCGGAATACTCGGGAGGAATAATAAAATCGTTTCCGTTAATAGCTATCGTGAAACAGGATTCGTCCGTGATATACCTTGACTGCATTACACCGAACAGCTCTTTAAGTTCATCCGAATAATGAATGATATATCTTCCCTTGTCCAAAAGATACTTATCAAAGTATTCCTTGTTGGATAAACCCTCTCTCTGACAGAACAGTGCTTTTGCCGAAGCGTTGTTAAAATTGTTTTCATATACCGCAACTGTCATCTTCGGGAGAACTCCGTTGATATAATTTTCCTCATCAAGGATATAGTCAATATCCGCATCAACTCCGTCAAGACAGCCGTGTTTTGCGAGAACCTTCAGCGTTTCGGTAAAGCTTCCGTCTATCGACCATGAGGATAATCCAGTTATGTATATTTCATAGCTTCTGTCCGTGCAGGGCGTAAAGTATTCCGCTGCGGTGCGGTTTACGATATCTTCTGCAAGTGCGTCACGGAACTCCTCGTAAAACTCCTTGTCTACGGCTTTATTGTAAATTCTATTGCCAAAGTCTTGATAAACGATACTTTTCAGTGGGTCGATCACATTAATATATACACCCGTCAGCTCGGGATCGTCCGCTTTTCCGTTAAGTTCAGCCCATGTTTTTCTGCTCTCAACAAACTCGTCATACTGCGGAAAATCCTCTTTCTTAAATTGTGCAGCCTGTACCTTGTATTCCTCCGAGGTTTCAACATTCATAAGGCATCTTACCGCTTCGGCTGTTAAAACAGGGAAGCATCTTGTCAGCCTTATTCCGTTTTTAAACTCGTAGCAGACGGATAAATAATTATGCGCATACGAAGCATCGGAATCAAGCAGTATATTTTCAAAATAACCGTTTTCAAGATCGTCCTTATCCTTGTTTTTGCCCAAAGCTTCTTTCATTGACGAAACAATATCTTTATAGGCTTTAACGAGGTTTTCGATATTATCCCTGTCCTTTATCACAAACGCTCCCGAAGCTTCATTTCCTCCGAAATATGTAAAGGATAGGTTATAAAATTCGTTGTAAACTCCGCCGTAACCAAGATATACCGTTTCCACCTTATCAGCCTCTGGCATTATAAACTCTGCACCGAAGCATCTTGTCGTATTTATAACATTAATGCAGATAAGGAACACGGCGAGAGTCGAAACAAATCGGACTACGCCTCTCCAAAGCTTTTTAAGACCTCTGTTGGTGATTATCTCAAAGAGGATATAGATACCGAAGCCTGCCGCAAAAACGCCAAAAAAGTATTTGTCGAACTTCTTTATCATATCCATATTCGGACCGAAAGCGAGTATCTCCGCCGCGAAGAGAATAAGCGTTATCATAACGGCATAAACACCTCTGAAGACGAGCGGCTTTGAAACATCCTCGGCTCTGCGCTTTTTGTAGAAACGATATGCGAGAGCAAAAATCGCTGCCGAGAACACTATAACTCCTGCCGCCCATGAAATGATCGGCACTGCGATATAGTTATAAGTATTATCTAATCCGACGCCGCTTATCAGCGTAAAAAGTCCGCCTGCGGGAGATGTCCATGAAAGAATATGAAGATACGTCTTTTTAAAATCGATCATAAACCTGTCAAGGAATACTTTTTCAAATAATATGATAAGAAATGCAGGAATAGCTCCGTTTAAAAGTATCGTGTGCGCGATCGCATCAAACAGCGTTCCGCAGCATACCAACACAAGGACGGTCAGCGTATAAAGCATTATCATAAGCAGTATGCCGCCGAAGAATAAACGTCCGTACATTGGGAGAGCCTTTCCGAAGCTTTCACAGATATATGGTTCAAGCCACTCGATGTCGTTACTGTTTATTCTTAAAATTGTGAATTCGTGTCCGTCATAGCCGATAAGACCGACGGCAAAGAGTATGATCCCGAAAAACTGCACCGCAAGGAACGGCAGTATGTAGGAAACCAGTCCCGAAATATAATCGGAAAGGAACTTCTGCTTCATCGAAAGAGGTGCAGAAAGGCTCATATCCACCTGATTTTTGCCGAAAAGATAGCGGAAGTTCATGAAAGCTATTATCACCCCGAGCGCACCTGCAAAAGCGGTCGCTCCTGCTGCAATATACAAAACGCTCTCGCTCGGCTGATTATCAATACTATTTGAGATGTTATACATCGTATTCAGCAGCACGGCAGGTGCTCCGATCAGATGAAGCAAAAATATGATAATTGAAATTTTCATACAGCTTCTGACATTCCAGTATCCGTTATGAACGGACGGAGAATAATTATTCGATACCTTTGAAGTCATATCCCATTTCCTCCATTTCATATATAAATATTTCCTCCAGCGTAAGAGGTATCATATCAAAAAGCTTCGGGTCTTTCTTTTTCACCGCTTCGGAAACGGCTGCTTCATCGCCCTTTGCTATCATATATGTAAGGCTCTGATTCTGCTCGAAATGCAGCACCTCAAGTCCCTCGAAATCCTCTTTTGCGCAAGGCTTGTCGAACGCCGCCTGAACCTTGTGAACGCTTCCTTTAAGGCTGTCAAGGTCGCGGCAGAAAAGCACTTTGCCCTTGTGCATAAGCGCAGCCGAGTCGCATATCTCGTTTATTTCCTTCAAATTGTGCGAAGATATTACCGCTGTCAGCTTTCGGTCAAGCATTGCGTCAACAAGCATTCGCTTTACGATATTTCGCATTGTCGGGTCAAGTCCGTCAAAGGCTTCATCGAGGAAAAGATAATCCGTTCTGCAGGCAAGACCTGTCATAACGACAGCCTGCCGCTTCATTCCCTTTGAGAATTTGTCCATTTTCTTTTTCTCGGGGAGCTTTATCGTATCGTTTAGCTTGTCGAAAAGCTCGGCGGAGAAGTTCGGATAAAATCCGCTGTAATATTTTTTCATCTCGGCAAGGCTCATACCTCCGAACTGCACCGTTTCATCGTTGATAAAGAACACTCTGCGCTTTACCTCGGCATTGTCAAAGACATTTTCACCGTCGATCTTGACCGTTCCGCCGTCCGCTTCATATATTCCCGACAAAAGACGGAGGACAGTCGATTTTCCTGCGCCGTTCGAGCCCAAAAGACCAAAAGCCGCTCCGCTTCCGACCGTGAGATCAACGCCGTCAAGTGCGGTAAAGTCCTCGAACTGCTTTTTTACGCCCTTTAATTCTATCATAGCTTTGTTCCTTTCATATTCTGTATTCTGTTTATAAGCTCATCCGCCGAAAGTCCTGCCTTCAGCGCCTCGTTCACCGCCAGGTCGAAGCCCGAAAGTGCGCGTTCCTTCAGGCTGTCGGTCTGAACGGCAGCTATAAAGCTTCCTCTGCCCTGCAGGGAATAGATGACCTTATCACGTTCAAGCATCTGGAACGCTTTAGCTACCGTATTCGGGTTCACGCCAAGCTCCTTTGCAAGCTCACGGACGCTCGGCAGCTTATCGTCCTGTTTAAGCTCGCCCTTTATGACAAGCTCTGTTATTCTTTTATACAGCTGCTCATATATCGGAGTACGTTCACGCAGGTCAATTGCAAACATTGTATCACCCCCCTTGTACTAACTGTACTACTTGTTGTAATACAGTTATAACACACTTTAAGGTAAATGTCAAGTACTTTTGGAAAAATTTTATATAATTCGTAATGCGCCTTTTTTAATGCGTAATGCAACTTTTTAATGCGTAATGCGTAATGCTTAATGCGTAATTATTGTGGAGTAAACCTTCAATCAAAACTGTAGGGGATGGGTCGCCCGTCCCGTTGTCACCAATAACATAAAAAAACGGGACGGGAAACCCGTCTTCTACAATAGTTTGTTAATAATTTTATAAGAAATAATTTACTTGTTGAAATACCGTAAAGAAGCATTTTAAAACTGTTGACAATTGTCGATTGTAATGCTATAATAATAACGTATGAGTTATAGGCTTTAAAGATTTAAAGCGCAGCAGAGTTTAACGGTACATATTGCTAAAGTCTGTGCGGTTTATTTTGTTAAAGTGTAACGGCTTATACTATTATTAACACCATACTATTATAAAAAGGGGAATGTTTATGAAATCCATCAAGAAGATCGCAGCTTGCGCACTCGCTTGCGTTACTGCTGCAATGACATTCGCAGGCTGCGCAAGCAAGACTGCTGACGACGGAAACAAGGTTTACAACGTTGGTATCTGCCAGCTCGTTGAACACCCTGCTCTTGACGCTGCTACACAGGGCTTCAAGGACAAGCTCACCGAACTCCTCGGCGCAGACAATGTTGTTTTCTATGAGCAGAACGCACAGGGCGAAAGCACTAACTGCGCTACTATCTGCCAGGGCTTCGTTTCCAACGGCTACGACCTTATCCTTGCAAACGCTACACCTGCACTCCAGGCTGCAGCTGCTGCTACAAATTCCATCCCTGTTCTCGGAACTTCCGTTACCGACTATGGCACAGCACTTGACATTGCTGACTGGACAGGCAAGACAGGCACAAACATCTCGGGTACAGCTGACCTTGCTCCTATCGACGAGCAGGAAAAGATGCTCAAGGAGCTTTTCCCCGATGTTAAGCAGGTAGGTATCCTCTACTGCTCTTCCGAAGCAAACTCCAAGTTCCAGGCACAGAAGTTCGGCGAAGCTCTCACAGCTGACGGTATCGCTTTCAAGGAATACACAGCTGCTGACAGCAACGAGATCCAGTCTATCACAAACGCTGCTATCGGCGAATGCGACGTTCTCTACGTTCCTACCGATAACACAATGGCTTCCAACGCAGAGATCATCAAGAACATCTGCGTTCCTGCAGGCATCCCCGTAATCGCAGGCGAAGAGGGCATCTGCAAGGGCTGCGGCGTTGCAACTCTTTCCATCAGCTACTATGACCTCGGTACAGCAACAGGCGAAATGGCTTACGAAGTTCTCACAAAGGGAACAAACCCCGGCGAAATGGAGATCCGTTACGCTCCCAGCGTTGTAAAGGAATACAACACAGAGATCTGCAGCACACTCGGAGTTACAGTTCCCGATGACTACGTTGCAATTGCTGAATAATAATGCCTATTAATCAGACTTAATGCGGAAACGGAGCAGTCTTTTGATCTGTTCCGTTTCCAAATTAAGTTTAATTATGTGTTAATTAAACAACAACTTTGAAAGGAATTTGCTCTATGAACATTATGACGCTCGTGAACGCACTTCCGGGATCGGTTGCCCAGGGTCTTATCTGGGGAATCCTTGCCATCGGCGTTTACATAACCTACAAGATCCTCGATTTCGCCGATCTTACCGTTGACGGAAGTCTTGGAACGGGCGGCGCTGTTGCAGTCGTTCTTATTTTAAACGGAGTTCCCGTTCCACTCGCTATTATATGCGCATTTTTCGCAGGCTGCCTTGCAGGACTTGTAACGGGACTTCTCAACACGCTCCTCGGCATCCCCGGCATCCTCGCAGGTATCCTCACACAGCTTGCTCTTTACTCGATCAACCTTGACATTATGGGACAGGCCAACACGGCTATCAACGTTGACAAGTATCCCCTCTTTATGTCGCTCCGATTTATCCCGATGACCATTCTCAAGGGCGTTATCGTTGTAACGGCTATCATCGCAGTTCTCTACTGGTTCTTCGGAACGGAATACGGATTTACTATCCGTGCAACGGGCTGCAATGCGAACATGGCTCGTGCGCAGGGCATCAACACGAAAAAATCGACCGTTATCGCACTTATCCTTTCAAACGGACTTGTCGGACTTGCAGGCGGACTTCTTGCACAGTATCAGGGCAACTCCGACGTTAATATGGGACGAGGCGCTATCGTAATCGGACTTGCAGCAGTTATCATCGGTGAAGTATTCGGTGAGCTTTTCCTCGGCAAGCATCTTAATTTCAGCGGAAGACTTGCTTTCACAGCAATCGGTGCGATCATCTACTTCATCGTTATCCAGATAGTTCTCTGGCTCGGACTTTCAACACAGAACACAAAGCTTTTCTCGGCTATCGTCGTTGCTGTATTCCTCGCTGTCCCCTACATCAAAAAGACATCGAAGAATTCATTCCGTGCAGCTGCAAAGAATTCCGCAGAAAGTATAAATGAGAAAGGCGGTTCGGAAAATGCTTGAGATAAACTGCATTAAAAAGACATTCAACGCAGGAACAATAAACGAAAAGAAAGCGCTCAACGGCGTTACGCTCAAACTCAACGAAGGCGACTTCTGCACTGTTATCGGCGGCAACGGCTCGGGCAAATCCACAACTCTAAACGCTGTAGCAGGCGTGTGGCCTGTTGATTCGGGTTCGATCAAGATCGGCGGAATTGACGTAACAGGACTTTGCGAGCATAAACGTGCGCAGTACCTCGGAAGAGTTTTCCAGGATCCTATGACGGGAACGACCGCTACAATGGAGATACAGGAAAACCTTGCCCTTGCAGCAAGAAGAGGACAAAGCCGCTCGCTCAAATGGGGCATCACAAAGCAGGAGCGTGAGGAGTATCACGAACTGCTCAAAATGCTCGACCTCGGACTTGAAGACAGAATGACCTCAAAGGTAGGACTTCTCTCGGGCGGTCAGCGTCAGGCTCTCACATTGCTTATGGCAACGCTGAAAAAGCCGCAGGTGCTTCTTCTTGACGAGCATACAGCTGCGCTTGACCCGAAAACAGCAGCAAAGGTGCTTGAGCTTTCTGATAAGATCATCTCGGAGAATAAGCTTACCGCGCTTATGGTAACGCACAATATGCACGATGCGATCATCCACGGAAATAAGATCGTAATGATGAACAACGGCAGGATCATATTTGAAGCGGAAGGCGAAGAAAAGAAGAAGCTCACCGTTGAAGATCTCTTAAAGAAATTTGAAGAAGACGGCGGCGCATCAACGATAAACGACAGTATGATCTTGGGTTAAAAACACATTTTTGTTAACTGCGAAGCCAAGCAAAAGTTTAGTCAAGCCTTTTCAAAGGCTTGCAGGGGTCAAGGGGACAGCGTCCCTTGTCGCTTCCGCAGAAGCGAAACTCCTTAAACTTTAGCGAAACGCTTTCTGCAATAGCGTAATATCTAACAAATTCAAAAAGCGCAATTCACGAAAAGAAGGTTAAAACAGAACGTGAGAAATCAGTCTGTAAACCTCAAATCGTGAATTGCGCTTGTTCTTTATGAACCGAATAACTATCCTTGAAATATAAATTCACGAACGCAGTAAGTGGATTTATGTTTTAACTCAATATGAACAGCTATTCAATATGAACGTGAAAACACATTTTGCTGTAGGGGCGGATATGGAATCCGCCCTACGTTTTTTTGATACAATTCGCACTGCTGCTTGGCTTCGCAGTTAACGGCGAATGTTTTATTACTTACGCATTTGTGATGAAGCTTTTCAGCTGTGCTTTCGGTACTGCGCCAATGATCTTATCCTTTAATCTGCCGTTCTCGAAAAGCAGTAATGACGGTATGCTTTCTATGCCGAATTTTATCGCAAGCTGCTGTTCCTCGTCGACATTCACCTTACAGAACTTTACGCTTGTTTCCTCTTCTGCAAGCTCGTCCACTATCGGGGACATCATCATACAGGGTCCGCACCACGACGCCCAGAAATCCACGAGCACAGGCTTATCCGACTTCAACACTTCCTGTTCAAAGTTTTGTGATGTTACTTTTGTTACCATATTTATCCTTCCCTTATATTGAATTGCCCTTTATTCTTGTCGCAAGTCCGTTTATCTCGATCGCAGGATCGTCAAGGTCGATAATAAGGCAGCGTCTGCCGTCCATTGTGGCGGTTCTGACCTTATCGGTTGCGTCCTTGCTGATGCTGACGGTGATCTCGGGTGTGGAGAGCTTCGTCTTTGGCTCGACAAGGTTCGTTGCGGTGAGCACTCCCCCTTCGACCTTATTTTCAAAGATGGTTTTCAGGCTTTCAAGCCTCTCATCGCTTACGCCCGAATCGGAGAGGATGTTGTACATTCTGTTTCCGTCAACGACCGGCAGCTCGGTGTCGTTCTTGGCTTCGGCAACGAATTCACGGAGCTTTTCGTTGACCTGCGTAATGACTGTATAGTTCAGCTCATCGCCGCAGACGTCGTGCATTACCTGCTGGAAGGTCTTCTTTTCGCCGTTTGCGCTCATTCTGAACGAGCAGCCGAGGACATCATTGACGAACGAAACATTCGGCTTTCTCGGTGTTTTTGTGAAGTACATAACGCTGTTCACATCGGGCGCTCTGTCGCTGAAAACGGGATAGAAGAAGCCGTCTGTCGGTTCTCTTGCAATGACAAGCTCGGTATTCGGCTTCTTTGAGATCGAGTTGGAATCGCCGTCAAACATAAGTCCGTCATCATTTGTGACCGCAGGGCAAATTGCGCAGACGATAAAGTTGTACTCGTCGGCAGCGTTGCCGAGGTCGTCATCATTTTTATCCCTTGACATTATACTGTAGGAGCAGTGTCCGATGATGATAGTATATGCAGGCTCATAAGCAAGATTATTGATAATTTTTTCCAGAAGTGCTGCGCAGGCCGCTTCATCGGCAAGCTTTGTTTTAACGGCTTCCCACAGTATCTTCTGCGAACCGCCCTCGTCATACTGTTCACGGGGGAAAGGATATTCGAGCAAGCCTTTTCCGAGGTTTCCCTTGAATACCTTTGAGAGCGATTCCATAAGGACAGCGCCGATCTCCTCGGGAGTGATCGAATACAGCTCGTTCGTCTGACAGCGGACGTTTTTCTGCGTATCTATGTAAGCGGTCAATACACGGTTAAGCGTGAAAAAGCCGCTGTGTTCGCCGAAATTCTTCTTTATTTCGGCAAGCTCTTTTTTGTTCATTTATACCACCCTTAAATAAGATTTATGATATAATTATACATTTTTTTCCTTAAAAAGTCAACGGTTTTTAATTCGGAATTATTGTCTGTCGGGAGAATCATAGCAAAAAAAGTCGGCTGCTCAAAAACCTCGCATTGAAATATTTGTGCATTTTGCAATAAAAAAATGTGATTGTATGTTAGTTTCGTTCCGTTGTAAAATGAAGAAAAAAAGATTCTTCAAGGGGGTAATTTTACGGAGAATTTATTCTACAAGCTTCCGCAGGCGCTTTTTTCCGAAAAATACAGAAATATTTCCAATGACGGCAAGCTTTTATACTGCCTTATGCTTGACAGGGTGAAGCTGTCAGAAAAAAACAACTGGCGTGACGGTCACGGCAGAGTTTACATAATCTTCACGAGGGACGAAGCCTGTCAGACACTCGGATTCGGCAAGGACAAGGCGGCGCGCGTTTACTCCGAGCTTGAATCGGCAGGACTTATCGAACAGAAAAAGCAGTATCTTGCCCGTCCGACTTTAATATATGTAAACGCTGTAGTCGAATCTTCGGATGTCGGATGCGGCGATATTCAGAAGTCGGAAAAAACGGTTTCCGAAGGCGGTGAAAGCGGTGTTCAGGATGACGGCGACGGCGCTGCGATCAATACTTATCCTAATCAGAATAAAAATAGTCAGCTTTATAATATCAAGACTTATCCAAGTCAATCGGAGCCGAGCGATGTGACGGGAGTTACAAACACAGCGGATTTAATTGAGCAATTAAACGAGATGCTTGAATTTGAGCTGCTAAAGGCGAGGTATCCTCTGTCCGAGGGGACACTTGAAGAGATGCGTGACATTATTGCGGAGGTCATACTTCATCGCAGGAAGGTAACCTATGAGGGAAAGCCTATCCCTGCGGATTATGCGGCGGAGCGTTTTGGCAAGCTGACGTCGGATAACATCTGTCTTGTACTTGATTCGCTTGCGCAGACGGAGTCGGACATCCGCCGAATTGACGCTTACATTGCGACTGCGCTTTACGTTTCGACCTTCACGGTATCGTCAAGAAATGCTGTCGGAATAAAGCTGCCTTAATGTGTAGTGTTATTCCAAAATCTATATGATTTATGCAAATATGCGCAGGACACACAAAAAAACTTGACATTTTTTGCAGAAGTGATATACTTTTTAATGGAGAAAGGTGCGCTCGAGCATTTAGAGCGTTACCTAAAATTATCGTTTTGGAGGCAATAATTATGTCACAGGAATTTATCGTTGAAACATCCGCCCGTCACGTTCACGTTACCGAGGAAGCTCTTGAAGTTCTTTTCGGCAAGGGTCACGCTCTTACCAAGAAAAAGGATCTTTCGCAGCCGGGTCAGTACGCTTGCGAAGAGCGTGTTGAAGTTGTAGGTCCCAAGAAGTCCCTTGCAGGCGTTTCTATCCTCGGTCCCTGCAGAAAGTCCAATCAGGTTGAGCTTTCCGCTACCGACGCACGTTCTATCGGCATTGCTGCTCCTATCAGGGAGAGCGGCGACACAGCAGGTTCGGGCGCTTGCAAGCTTGTAGGTCCCTGCGGCGAGGTTGAGCTCAATGAAGGCGTTATCGTTGCAAAAAGACACATCCACCTCACACCTGCCGATGCAGAAGAGCTTGGCGTTAAGGACAAGGATGTTGTTTGGGTAAAGGTTGAAACTCCCGAGAGAAAGGCTGTCCTCGGCGATGTTGTTTGCAGAGTTTCCGATTCTTATGCAAGAGCAATGCACATCGACACGGATGAAGCTAACGCTATCGGTGCTGTTCCCAATCTCACAGGCGTAATTGTTAAGCTTTGATTTGATACTTTAGTATTACATATTCGGAGAATTGAATAAAACTTTATTTCTTCGAAACATTAAAACGGGCGGATATTGTTTCTGCCCGTTTTTATATCTGTTTATTAAGAAAACGCTGATTAAAGCGAAGCGTTCGTTTCGCCGTTTTGAAAAATGTACGAGTTTCCGTATTTGAGTACATTTTGAAAAACGGCAGAAACGTATTAATCAGCGTTTCCTTAATTATCTTGGTTTGGCAAAAAACTTGTAGGTACGGGTTATCCTAAAATTCAATCCTTTCGCCGGTTGCAGGAACTTAATAAAAACTGCCTCACGATTATTATATAGTCCGAATTTCTGGAACGATGCAAACCAATTTTATATGTTAATTTGCCAGACTCCCCGTGAGCTTTAGACGGAGAGGGGTGTGGTAAAGGAAAGATGAGTGCAAAGTGTATAAATACACTTAAGGGAAGACCATAAGGAGAGGGGGGAGATGTCGGCGAATGTTAGCTATGGTAATGCTCCCCCCTCTCCTTTTGGTTTTCCCTTTGCAGAGTGTTCCACGAAACAAGACGGCTAATATTTTTTAGGGGAGAATAAAGATACGGCGTTACCGTTTGTAACCTACAGCTGTTCCGTTGGTGTGAAAACACACTCGCTTCGCTCGTTGTTTTCATGGTCATATTGAATAGCTGTTCATATTGAGTTGAAAAATAAATCCACTCACTGCGTTCGTGAATTTATTTTTCAAGGATAGTTATTCGGTTCATAAAGAATAAGCGCAATTCACGAATTTTCGGTTTTACAGACTGATTTCTCACGTTCTGTTTTAACCTTATTTTCGTGAATTGCGCTTTTGGATTTGATAGATATTTCGCTTTTTATGGAAATTATATGCTAAAGTTTAGGGTGTTTCGCTTCTGCGGAAGCGACAAGGTGGCGCCGCCCCCTTGACCCCTGCAAGCCTTTGAAAAGGCTTGACCTAAACTTTATTTTTTTTGGATTGTGCTTACTTTGTGAAAAATCTCTGCGAAACGGAATAGCTTTCCTTTGGTTCAAGCTCGAAATAGCCGGACTTTTCATACGGCATATCGAGGTTAGCGGCGTTGACCTGTGCGGTCATAGGCTCGGGACAGAAGTAGCCCTTGAAGCCCTCGTGGTTCCAGACGATCCAGAACATATAATCGTCATCTACTTCATAGCAGATGCGCTTGCCGCTTGCCTTATCGGTCATAACGCAGCCGTAGAAGTCCTCTCCGTCGAGCTTTACTGTGCCTGCGGTGTACATATCGTTGCAGATATCGGTAAGAACGGGGCATTTTGTGCCGTTGACATACTCCATATCATAATCGGAAAGTGCAAGCTGTCTGCCGTTCGGGAGCCAGCGTTTTTTATTGAACTGGAGCTTCTTTACCGCAGGGACTTGGAGTGTGATATCCTCCTGCTTTGCGCCGTCAACGAACGGAGCGTTGATAGTCGTATGCGTTGCGATTGAGATCGGCATCATTACCTTTGAGCAGTTTTTAAGTGTGAGCGTATGTGTAAGTCCCTTTGCTGAAAGGTCGATCGTGATCTCGGCGGTGAATTTTATCGGGAAGCAGTTGAAGAAAAAGTCGTTTTCATCGTACTTATATGTAGTTGTAACGAAAGCGTGATTTTCGTCTGCGCCCATTTCCTTTACCTTGTGGACACGCTTATGGAGGAAGCCGTGGAGGTGGTTTTTGAAGCGTGTTTCGTTCTCGGGAAGGTAATAAACGGCGTCCGAGGTGCGGAGCACTCCCCTGTCGTGACGATTCGGAAGATAGAGCGTCGGAAGTCCCCATATCTCGGGCGACTGCATAAATTCGGCGATCGTCAGGTCGTCCGAATAGCGGAAGATCTCCATTCCCTTATTCTCGTCACGGAAACGCATAACGTTTGAACCGAGCGTTGGCATTACAAAAGCGTGATAGCCGCCGAACCACAGCTCGACTGCGTCTGCGCCCTTAAATTTAGTCATTTCAGCACTGCTTTTTGACATTTTCATCATTCCTTTTATATAAGATTAGGATTCATATTCTCTGACACGGAGCGGTATGCCGATGCTCATTGCAAGAGCCTTTGCACGGCTTATATCCTCGGGAGGGATAACGTCAACGACCGTGAAAACGACCTGCGGAATGTAGGTCTTGCAGTCTGCAGCGAACGCAAGCATCGAATCAAAGGCGTCGTCCCACTTCGGACGGGTAACTTCGTTGTATTTTTCCTTGCAGTAGGAATTGAGCGAGATAGAAACGATATCGACTGCGCCCTGAAGGAGCTTTGCGGTGGGAACGCCGTGTATCCTGTCGCCAAGTCCGTTCGTGTTAAGTCGGACGGTCACATCGCCGTATGTTGCCTTGACGAATTCGCCGACAGCGACGACCTCGTTCACCCTCTCCATTGGTTCGCCGTAGCCGCAGAACACGACTTCCTTATACTTTGACATATCGACCTTTGCAAAAGCCGCTTTTATCTCGTCAAGAGAGGGTTCGTGTTCAAGCCAAAGGCTGTCGCTGCCGTATGCGCCGTCGCCGTTGTGACGGATACAGAACGTACAGTTGCAGGGACATTTATTTGTGAGGTTGATGTAGAGCTTTCCGCCCACATCGTATAAAATTGTCATTCTTTTTTTCATTTACAAAGCCTTACTTTTTATCAATCTTTAAGGATATATCAAACGCCTTAACGGAATGTGTGAGCGCACCGACGGAAACGATGTCAACACCCGTAGCTGCGACCTCTGCCATATTGTCAAGGGTAACGTTGCCCGAAGCTTCGAGAACGGCTTTTCCGTCTGCGATAGCAACACACTTTTTCATCTGCTCGCAGGTCATATTGTCGAGCATGATAACGTCTGCGTTGCAGGCAAGCGCTTCACGAAGCTCGTCCTCGTTGCGGACTTCGACTTCGATCTTTATCATGTGACCCATTCTGCTGCGGAGAGCTTCAACAGCCTTTGTGATGCTGCCGTAAGCGTCGATGTGGTTGTCCTTGAGCATTGCGCCGTCGGAGAGATTATAGCGGTGATTCTTGCCGCCGCCGACTGTTACGGCATACTTTTCAATTGCACGAAGTCCCGGGAGGGTCTTTCTCGTTTCGGTAACGTGAGCCTTTGTGCCCTTGCAGCACTCGGCGTATTTTGCGGTTTCGGTTGCGATACCCGACATGTGCTGGAGGATGTTGAGAGAGGTTCTCTCGGCTTTGAGAATAGCCTTTGTCCTGCCCGTTACAACAGCGATAACATCGCCCTTTTCGACCTTGCCGCCGTCCTTGATGTTGATCTGAACGGAAACATCCTTATCGAGCATCTCAAAAACACGGACTGCGATGTCGATGCCGCAGAGAACGCCGCTTGCCTTTGCAACAAAACGAGCGGTCGAAACATCATCATCGTCAAGAAGATAATCGGTAGCCGCATCGACATAATTGATGTCCTCACGCAGCGCACGTTCGATTATTTCATCTGTGATAAACTGTGGTAAATTCATTTATTTGAACTCCTTTTATTTAAATGCAATAGTTGGTTCGCCCTCGACAGATACTACCTCAGGTGTAACAATGCAGTTCGCCGTACCCATCATCCGTGAGTACTCTTCTTCCTCTTCCTTTGTACGGGAGCTGCTTGTTGTTTCTTCAAGCGGGATATTTTCGGCTTTTTTCGCAGAAGTGAGCTGTTTTGCACCCGAATCACCTGCGTAAGAGCCCTGTGCGTCGCCTGAATCAGAGCCGTGAAAAAGGATTCCGCCTTCCCCATCCTGTGCAGTAATTTCCTCGGAAGCAAGTACAGTCTGTGCCTGTTCGGTATCGTCCTTGTCTGTTCCGCAGGCGGTGAGAAGAAGCACAGAAAGAATTATGGCAGCTGTAAGCTTTTTCATAAGCCGCTCCTTAAAGCTCGTCAACAACGCTGAACGCCTTGCAGATACTGTCCTGAATGAGCAGATCGGCAGCGCTGTCCTTCGGAGTCGGAGTTTTATTTATAAGCACAAGATGATCGCCCTTGAAATAGTCGATAAGTCCGCAGGCAGGATATACCGTCAGCGAGGTTCCGCCGATAATGAGCATATCTGCTTCGGAAATCGCCTTGACAGCGCCGTTCACGGTGTTCTGATTAAGCCCCTCCTCGTAAAGCACAACATCGGGCTTTACAAGTCCGCCGCATTTAAGGCATGGCGGAGGACCGTCAACGCTCTTTATGTATTCCGCAGTGTGATTTTCTCCGCAGCGCAGGCAGTAATTTCGGTGGACAGAGCCGTGAAGCTCATAGACCGTCTTGCTTCCTGCGGCATAGTGCAGACCGTCAATGTTCTGCGTAACGACAGCCGTCAGCTTTCCCATCTGTTCAAGCTTTGCGAGCGCATAGTGAGCAGAGTTCGGCTTTGCGTCAAGGCAGAGCATCTTTTCACGGTAGAATTCATAAAAATCCGCAAGGTGGTTGACGTAAAACGATCTGCTCAGGATCGTTTCGGGCGGATATTTGTATTTCTGGTTGTAAAGTCCGTCAACGCTTCGGAAGTCGGGTATTCCGCTTTCGGTCGAAACGCCTGCACCGCCGAAAAATACGATCTTTTCCGCTTCAATTATCCATTTTTTGAACTGCTCCAATTTTTCGTCCATATAAACCTCTTTTCGTCCTACGGCATAATAATTAAAACGCAGAATTCGGAATTGATTTCAAAATTCCTAAAACACAATTTTTACAGAATTAAAAAATTACGCATTATCGGGTATATCGGGACGGGAAACCCGCCCCCTACATTATGTAAAACAAAATAATTACGAATTACGCATTATTAAGGTATGTGCAAAATCTGAACCTTATCCCCTCGTGTTCACGTTCGTCCGAACATTCGGAAAGCTTCCATTCGGGGAGCTTGTCAAGGTCGGGAAAAAACACCTCGGCATTTGCGTGAGCGTCTATCTTCGTGATAAGAACCTTTTTGCAGTACGGAAGAAGCTGACGATATATCTCACCGCCGCCGCAGACGAAGAATTCCTCATCACCCTCGGCAAGCTTCACGGCTTCTTCAACGCTGTGCACGACCTCAACACCCTCGGGAGCGAAGCCTTCATCCCTTGAAAGAACGATATTGCGCCTGTCCTTGAACGGCTTTCCGTTCGGCAGAGAGTCGAGCGTTTTTCTTCCCATTATAACAGCGTGGTGAAGCGTTGTGCTGCGGAAAAACTTCATATCCTCGGGAATATGGAAAAGCAGATCCCCGTTTTTGCCGATGCCGTAATCAGCGTCAGCCGCAACGATCGCAGTAAGCATAAGTCCGTCTCCTTTTTATACTAATTACAAATCGTTCTATAGACAAAGCCGACAGATAGAATAATCCAAGTTAGGTGAACTTGTTCACCTTGAAGACGACCGCAGGCAAGCTTGCCGCCTGTCAAGGGAGTTTGACGCAGAATTGGATTATTATATCCAAGGATTTGTCTATAGGTTGATTGGGAATTAGGAATACGCTGATTAATGCAAAGCAATCGTTTCGCCGTTTTGAAAAACGGCAGAAACGATTTAATCAGCGTTTCCTTAGTATTATATGGCAACTTCGATCTTGAAATCGCCGTCGTGATATCTGTAACCGTCGAGCGAAAAGCTGTCGGGCGTGAATTTATAGAAATCGTCAATGCTCTTGTCGATGTTGAATTTCGGAGCATCGTAGGGTTCGTTTTTGATAATTTCCTTAATGATAGGAACGTGCCTGTCATAGATATGAGCGTTTGCGATAACGTGAACAAGCTCGCCCGGTTCAAGTCCGCTCACCTGCGCAAGCATATAAACAAGTACGGCGTACTGGCAAACGTTCCAGTTGTTCGCCGTGAGCATATCCTGCGAACGCTGGTTGAGAAGAGCATTGAGCTTTCCGCCCGAAACGTTGAAGGTCATGCTGTATGCGCAGGGGTAAAGTCCCATTTCCGAAAGGTCGTGGTGATTGTAAAGATTCGTGATGATACGTCTGCTTGACGGGTTGTTTTTAAGATCGTAAAGCACACGGTCGACCTGGTCGAAATCGCCCTCGGGGTAGTGATGCTTGACGCCGAGCTGATAGCCGTAAGCCTTGCCGATAGAGCCGTTTTCGTCAGCCCAGCTGTCCCAGATATGAGCGTCAAGGTCAGCGATATTGTTGGATTTTTTCTGCCATATCCAAAGAAGCTCCTTGACAGCGGTTTTAAGATATGTACGTCTTAAGGTTATTATCGGAAACTCTTTTGAGAGATCGTAGCGGTTGACAACGCTGAAAAGGCTGACGGTATGCGCAGGGGTACCGTCCTCCCACTTGGGTCTGACGTCCATTTCGGTGTCCCAAGTGCCGTTTTCGAGTATATCCTTAACATTATTTATAAAAATCTGATCTGCGTAGCTCATTTTGTAATAATTCCTTTAACAAATACTTATAAATTATTATAACATGATATAAAAGAAAAATCAATAGAAAAGGTGAACTTTTTTAAGTAAGTTGAGGAAACACACGCGAAGCGCCCAAAAGTTTCGGTCAAGCCTTTTCAAAGGCTTGCAGGGGTCAAGGGGACGGAGTCCCTTGTCGCTTCCGCAGAAGCGAAACACTTAAAACTACGGCACATAATCAGCAATTAAAGCGAAATATCTATCAAATATAAAGCGCAATTCACGAAAAGAAACGGAAACGAAATATGAGAAATACAGTTTCGTAAACCGAAAATTCGTGAATTGCGCAAATTCTATTTTATTGGAACAACTATCCTCTGACATCAAATATACGAACGAAGTGAGTATATTTGATGTCAGACAAAATATGAACAGCTATGGGAAATGACTGTGAAAACAATGAGCAAAGCGAATGTGTTTTCACACAACGGAACAAGCCATAGATTACAAACGGTAATGCAGTATCTATATTCTACCCAAAAATAACAACCGCATTGTTTCGTGGAGTTATGCACAAAGACGTAACCGCTGCGTAACGGGTGACCCGTCCCATACAGTAAAATGTGTTTACACGTTTATATTGAATAGCTGTTCATATTGAGTTGAAGTGTAAATTCGCTCACTGCGTTCGTGTATTTACGCTTCAAGGATAGTTGTTCCGATAAGAAAGAACAAGCGCAATTCACGATTTGAGTTTTACAGACTGATTTCTCACGTTCTGTTTTAGCTTTTTTTCGTGAATTGCGCTTTTTAATTTGCAAAATATTTCGTTTTTGATGCTAATTATATGCCATAGTTTAAGGTATTTCGCTTCTGCGGAAGCGACCAAAGGGCTTTGCCCTCTGGACACCCACCACCTTTGAAAAGGTGGACGAAACTTTTGCTTGGCTTCGCATTTAACAAAATGTTGTTTGTCTTAATTTTCCGTAAGTATCGCATCGATTGCTTTATCCGTACTCCAGAAGAACTTATCGCTGCCGACATCTGCGCTTAATCCGCAGCGGTCGATCATTTCCATTACCGGCGGCTGTATTGCGGTAAAGAACACCATTACGTCCTTCTTTGAAAGCTCGGAAACGATCTCCTGCAATGCTTGTACTCCGCTTGCGTCTGCGAACGGCACGCCTCGCATTGAGAGGATGATTATTTCACGGTCTGCTATTTCGGCAAGCTTGTCCTCGAGGATATTCGCTGTTCCGAAATAGAGCGGTCCTGTCATATACACAACGGCTGTTCTCTTATCCTTGAGGTGGTCGGGATGGTTCGGGAGTCTTTCGGGGTCGACTTCCGAAACGCTGATCTGCATATCCGACACTTTGAGTACGAACATTACGACCGAGAAGAGTATGCCGATAAGGATCGCTATTGTAAGGTCAAAGATGACTGTTGCAACCATTGTAAGGATAAACTGCGCCATCTGTGTTTTGATCTTTCTTGTGAAGATGCCCTTGATTACCTTCCAGTCGTTCATTCTCCACGCTGTCATAAGGAGCACGCCTGCGAGTGCAGCGAGCGGTATTCTCGAAATGACGGGAGCGAGGAAGAACATTGCTGCGAGAAGGACAACGGAGTGGAAAACGCTTGTGATTCTTGTTTTTCCGCCCGATTTAATAGCAACGGCTGTTCTTGCGATTGCTGCTGTTGCAGGGACGCCGCCGAAAAACGGGATGACGATATTGCCGATGCCCTGTGCGAGAAGCTCCTGGTTTGCGTCAAGCTTTTCGTCCTTCATTCTTCCTGCGGAAGCGCCGCAGAGCAGGCTTTCGATAAGTCCGAGAGCTGCGATAGAGATCGCAGGAACGATGAGAGCTTCGATCTGCGGTATTGTGATAGCGGAAACGTCAAGTCTGTCGGGGAGGAAGATGCTCTTCGGGATCTCTCCGACCTGCTTAACGTCAAAGCCGAAGATGAACTCTGCAACGGTTGCGAGTATTATCGCTGCGAGCGAGCCGGGAAAATACTGGTTTATCTTTTTCGGATAAACTGCCATAAACACGACAACTGCGGCTGCGATAAGAAATGCTGTAAGGTCGAAGTGCTGTTCAAGCGTAAAGTAGCTGACCGTTTTTGAGATCGTGGAATCGCCTTCGCAGACAAGTCCTGTGAAGTTGCCGATCTGACCGAAAGCGATAATGATCGCAATACCCGAGGTAAAGCCTGTAATAACGGGCAGCGGTATGTAGGAAACGATCTTGCCGAGTTTTAAAAGTCCGCATACAAGCAGGATAACGCCCGACATAAGGCTTGCGATGAAAACGCCCTGCAGCTCATATTTTGCAACGAGTGAGAGCAGGATAGCTGTCATTGCTCCTGTCGGTCCGCTTATCTGATAAGAGCCGCCCGAAAGTGCGCCGATGACTATACCTGCGATGATAGCTGTAACAAGACCTGCTGCGGCGGTTGCGCCCGAGGAAACTCCGAATGCAAGCGCAAGCGGAAGTGCGACAGCTGCAACGGTAACGCCTGCGAGTGCGTCCTTTGCAAAAGCGCCTGCGTTATATCCGCTGAATTCGTTCTTGAGTCTTGTTCCGTAATTTTTGAAGATATTCAAGAAAAAACACCCCTTAATTCTAATAAATCGGTGAAAATCCGACCTTTCTATTTTACTCCAAATTTCGGAAAAACACAAGTAGAATTGTTTCCGCTTTGCTTGAAAGAAATTGTGCAAAACTACGAATCACAGGTTGATGCTTACCTCATCCAGCGTTATAACATAATCGGAATTGTATATCTCTTTGAGGGTTTCAATGTCGTTGTGGTCGGTGATATACTCAGTGTGCCAGGTCATGAACCACGCCCAGTTTGCATTTTCTTTTTTAAGCTGCTCGACGGTCGGGACTTTTCCGCACTCGTGGAAGACAACGGGGCGCTTCTCCCCTACGACCTTGACGGTATTCTCATAAAGCTTTCCGTTTGCGCCGTCCTTATAGGAATCTGCGCCTGCAATATCGACATACTCGTCGCCCGGGTACCACTTATCATAGCCCGAGCCGTTCTGCGAATAGCCGAGCACCCAGATAAGGTTGTCAAGCTCCCAATAATTTGTATAGCGGTCATACATCAATTTCCAGAGCTTTTTGAAATTCTCTGCGCCGCCTTTTCCCCACCAGAACCACTTGCCGTCGAACTCGTGGAAGGGTCGCCAAAGAACGGGTATGTTCTGCTCCTGCAGCTTTTTCAATGCTTCGGCGCCCTTATCCATACCTTTTATAAGCGTTTCGTACTCGGGCGTACCCTCGGTGAGAGCCTTATCCCAGTCCTTTATCTCGGTGTTCATCGACTCCGACCAGCTACCGCTGAAGTCGCAGCCGCAATGCCAGCAGATCGTTACGATGCCGCCCTTGTCGTACCAATCCTTTGCACGTTTATTTACGCCGTCAAAGTCATCGTTCATATAGTCAAGACCTCGAATGGCAGGATATTTTCCCGTATTCTTATAGATATAGTCGAACTCATACTGATCGCTGCCCATCCATGTTGACTCCTGCTGTCCCGAGAGGATGTTTTTGCCGTAAACATCGCAGATATAGTCAAAAAGTGCGGCTGCTTCCTTTGTTGCATCGGGGTTTGAGAGTGTGAGCTTATCCGTTTGTACGGTGGGAACTGTTGCTGCATCGGTTTGAATTGCGGAATCTGTTTTTGCTGTGCAGGCGGTCATTGACAACGCAATACAAAATGCACAGACAAGTGAAATTATTCTTTTCATAGACATTCTCCTTTGCGGATTTTCCTAATTATAACAATTTATTCAGATATATTTCAACAATTAAAAATGAACGAAGCAAAAACAATTGCAATAGCTGTTGTTTTGTAGTATAATTATTATACAAAACATTTTATTGGGGTACAAAAAATGGAAAAGTTTTATCTTACGCCTGCGCAGAAAAATATAGACGATATGCAGCGTTTTTACAGCGGCACGGCGATATCCGTTCTGTGCGGAGCGGTGATATTTGAAGAAAAGCTTGATGCAAAGCTGCTTTTGCAAGCGGCGCTGCTTGTTATAAAACGTCAGGAGGCACTTCGTTTGCGGTTCTGTTTGGAAAACGGCAGGACAATGCAGTATGTTTCGTCCGAGGGTCGAAATGACATAGCTTTTGCGGAATTCCGCAATGAGAGCGAGCTTCGCAGCTACTGTGAAGCGCAGGCGCACATACCGTTTTCATTCGGCGGCGAGATGTTCCGAATGACGGTTTTCACGCTGCCCGAAAGCGTTGGGATAATGCTCTGCGCAAGTCATCTTATCGCAGACGCTTGGACTTACAGTGTTCTTGCGCACGATGTTTATGATATTTACAATAAGATATCACTCGGAGAAAATGCAGACGTTGAAGTGCAGAGCTACACGGCGGCAATCGAGCGCAGGAACAGCGCAAAGGCACTTGAAAAGCAGGACGGCGACTTGAAATTTTGGGTAAAAAAATACGCCGGCGGTGTTTCTCCAACGCCCGTTAGGACTTACCGAAAAGAGGAAACGAACGCTGCTGCTGAGAGGTTCACGGTAAAGATACCATGCGAAATTTCGGCGGCGGTAAAGGAATTCTGCGGACAAAGCGGAGCTTCCGAGGCGGTCGTTTTTGAATCAGTGCTGATGATATATCTTTCGAAGATAAACGGCGGTGGAAAAGTGACTATCGGCGTTCCCGTTCTCGGCAGGAGCGGTGCAAAGGAAAAAAGTCTTGCGGGAATGTTCATTTCGACCCTGCCGCTGACGGTCGAAGTCGGCGAAGATACAGCCGAGCTTTTTGCGCACATTTCGGAAGGTCACAAGGATATCTTCCGTCACCGTGATGCGGCATTGAGCGATATTTCGCACGGTTTAAAGTCAACTGCACGATTTTTTGATGTGGCTTTCAGCTTTCAGAACGCACGGACGGATATCCCTGCGAGGACGGAATGGTTCGGGAACGGTTCACTTGAAGTTCCGCTCTCCGTTCACATCGACGACCGTGACAGCAGCGGTTCATACACGCTGACCATTGATTTCCGCACGGCTGTTTTTTCGCAGCGCAGTGAAGTTGAATTGCTTGCGCAGCGTTTTATACATATATTAAAACAAATCGTTTCGGGCAAGGCTGTCGGGGAGATATCCGTTCTTCCCGATGATGAATTTGATATGCTGATAAGGCGGTTCAATGCTACCAATATCGGGTTTTCATCGGACAAATGCGTTCACGAGGCTTTCTCCGAGCTTGCGGCGAAGATGCCCGAAAAGACGGCGCTTGTTTTCCGAGGTGAAAGCTTTACTTACGGCAAGCTTGATGCAATGTCGTACGCACTTGCGGCTTATCTTCGCAGCAAAGGCATATCGCGCGGTGATATTGTGCCGATAATTTCACGCAGAAGTCCGTACCTTATTGTGTCAATGCTTGCGGTGATGAAAACGGGCGGTGCGTATATGCCCGTTTCGCCCGATCATCCGAGCGAGCGCATTGAATTTATGATGCAAAGCGTCAGAGCAAGCCTTGCGCTGACTTACGGATATGATATTTCCGAGGGAATAAGGCTTGACGAGTTCGATTATTCCTGCGTTTACGACGCTTTGCCCGTGAAAGCTTCGCCCGAGGATATTTGCTATATAATTTTCACATCGGGTTCAACGGGCAAGCCTAAAGGCACGGCGATAACGCACAGAAACGTTATGAACTACTGCTCGGCGAACCGTTTCAACGTTGTCGGAAAAATTCTCGGCGAGGATATTCGGAGCATTGTTTCGGTGACGGACATTGTATTCGATATTTTTGTGACGGAGAGCATTCTGCCGCTTTTGAACGGGATAACTATTTACCTTGCCGATGAGGAGCAGGCGGTTTCGCAGAGGGCACTCGGCAGGCTTATTGAAGAAAGCGGCGCACAGGGCATTCAGACAACGCCGACAAAGATGCGAAGCTACCTTTTTGACGACAGCTGTCTTGGCTATCTTTCAAGGCTTAAGGCGATAATTCTCGGCGGCGAGGAGTTTTCATCGTCACTTTACGTCAAGCTGAAAAAGCTTACGGACGCAAAGATATACAACATTTACGGTCCTGCGGAAACGACTGTTTGGTCGGCGCTCACGGAGATAAACGGTGATGATATAACGATAGGAAAGCCTATCGCAAACACTCGGATATATATTCTTGACGAAGACTTGAAGCCTGTTCCCGTCGGCATCGGCGGCGAGATATTCATTTCGGGAAGCGGAGTTGGCAAGGGTTACATCGGCGAGGAAAAGCTGACGGCGGAGAAGTTCCTCCCCGACCCGTTTTTTGACGGCGAAACGATGTACCGCACGGGCGATCTGGGACTTATACGCACTGACGGGAACATTGAATTTCTCGGGCGAAAGGACTTTCAGATAAAGCTCCGAGGACTTCGCATCGAGCTTGGCGAAATTGAAAATGTTATCTGTTCATTCGATGGGATCGAGAATGCCGCCGTGGTTTGCAGGACGGACGGCAGGGGCGAGAAATATCTTGCGGCGTTTTACTCGGGCAAATGTGATGAAAAGGCTTTGCGTGCGTTTATTTCGGGCAAGCTCCCCTCTTATATGATACCGAACTGCTTTGCAAGGCTTGCGAAAATGCCGCTGACGGCGAGCGGAAAGACGGACAGAAAGGCTCTCCCCGAGGTCAGCCTTGAACCTGACGAGCGTGAATATACTGCACCCGAGAATGAAGCCGAGGAGAAGCTTTGCAGGCTTGCGGCGAAAGTCCTCGGCGGTGTTAAGATAGGCACGACCGATGACCTTTTTGAGCTTGGCTATGACAGCTTTTCCGCAATGGAGCTTACGGCTCTTGCGATGCAGGAGGGTTTCACGTTCACGCCGAAGGATATTTACATCAGCCGAACAATAAAGGCACTCTGCGCCGCCATTTCGGACAAGACTGCGGAAACGCGCACGGACTACAGCGTTTATCCTATGGAGAGGACAAGCGGCGACAAGGCACTTTATACGGCATTTACAAGACTTTCGCATCAGCTTTACGGTTTTAAGGTCACAGGACTTGAAAAGCTCCTGCCGAATGAAAAATACATTCTCTGCCCTAATCATGAAAGCGACCTTGACTGTATGTGGGTATGGGCGGCGCTTTGCAAGACGGCGAAGCTTGACGAGGTTTGCGCACTTATTGCGGCGGAGCATCTGGACAAGGCTTTGCCGCGGCGAGTTTTCCGAATTTCGGGCGGTATTCCTATCGAGCGCAAGGGGGATTTTGCGCCTGCGCTTGAACGTGCGCTTGAAATTATGAGGAGCGAAAAGCGGTTTCTGCTCGTTCACCCCGAGGGCACGAGAACTCGGTCGGGACGGCTTGGAAAATTCAAGAAGGGTGCGGCCTTGCTGTCAAAAAGGTCGGGGATAAAGGTCGTTCCCGTTTACATCGGAGGTTCGGGGCGCATCTTCCCCGTTTACAGAAATATACCTCGGCTTTTTGACGTTGAAAAGCTGAAAAAATACACTCTGACGATAGATTTCGGCGAACCTGTTGACCCGAACGGAAAAAGCACGGAGGAGATGACCGAGCTTTTGTACCGTGCCGTCGCAGAGATGAAGGAGAAACACAATGGTAATTGCAACTGACGCTGACGGCGTTCTCACGGATATGTCGGGGTTCAATTTTGTTTACGGCGAGCGTTTTTTCGGGCACAAGCCTGCCGACCCGAGCGGCTACACAACGGCGGAGATATTCGGTGAGAGCAAGCGGCGAGAATTCCTTTTCGGATTGCGGCATTTTTACGATTACTGCAGTCGGCTTTCGCCGCGCGAAAACGCTGTCGAGGTCTGCAGCAGGCTTGGCAAGGTCTACGTTATAACGGCACGGAAATTTTCCACACAGCGCACTCCGCTCGGCGCATTGAGCAGGCGTTTGTTCCGAAAATGGGCGGACAAAAACGGTTTTGATTTTGCGGACATTTTCTACTGCTCCGAGGTCGACACGCCGCCGCAGAAGCTTTCTTACTGCAGGCGAATTTCCGCCGATGTTATGATAGAGGACAATGTCAAAACGGCGCTTTATCTTGCCGAAAACGGGATAAGGGTACTGCTTTTTGATGCGCCGTACAACCAAGGCATTTCGCATGAAAACATTGTGAGGGTGTTTTCTTGGGAAGATATTTTTGATATACTGAAAAAAGGATAAAGGAGAAACACAATGAAAAGTATTAAGAAAATTACAGTTTTTATGCTTGCATTTGCGATGATAATGCTTTCCGCCTGCGGAAACGATTCAGCCGAAGAGGTCACGGATACATCTTCCGAAACGACGGAAACGGTCACGATCTCGGAGGAAACTGCTGTGAGCGAAACAGCGGAAACGACAGAAAGCAAAACGGAAGAAACAACGACCGTCAGCGAAGAAACCGCCGAAAGCGAAACGGAAGAAACGACAATTGATTATGCATTTGAATATTTTCATCAGATAACGCCCGACAATGTCAGCACTCCCGAGGTTTTCAAGGGTGCGCCCGAGGTTTGCGACATTGACGCTGTTATGGCTTCGCGCCGTGATGATATGGTGAAATACGCTGATCCCTATCCCACCGACCGAACTTTCAATGAGGAAACGAATTCGTTCGATTACACCTATGTAAATGCTGTCGAATACGCCGAAACGCACTACGGCTATTCATTTGACAACGCTTCGCCCGTGCTTTCTTATGTAAAGGACGATTTCGACTTTGACGGCAAGGACGAATACTATCTTTGTATGGTGGAATATCTGAATACAAAGCGTGACACTTACGAGGACTCTTCTGTTGACGAAATGGGAAACCATATTGCGCAATATGACGTATCTTCGCTTTTCTCGGTTTACTATATTGAGGACAGCGGCGAATATCAGCTTTCTCTCGGCAAGCTGCTTGACCTTGAAGCGCCCGAAAATCCGACTGAACCGTACACCGTCAGCGAGGATAATATGTTGTTTGAGGTTTTATGCGGCTATATTCATCTTATGCCGCCGCAGATAATCGACTATGGCGACAGCAAGCAGCTTTTCTGGGATCGGGCTATCTCCTACCCTATGGATTACGGCGCCGATCTTTTCTGGGGCAGCAAGCACCTTTCCATCGAATACTCCGAGCCGAATGAAAAGCTCCGAGGTTTCTGTGATTATTACTGCATTGAATGCGGTGTTACCGCCGAGCAGGAGGCTGACTTCTATTTAAGCGGCGGCGTACCCGAAAACTCCGACATAAATTATCCTGACGAGAACAACTACATAGTATGGAACGGAAGCGAATATGTTCACAGCTGCATTGCTTATGATAGGGAGAGCGGAACTTCAGAATTCACGGTAAAGGATGAAATAATGCCTTGGGACGTTCGGGAATAACAAATTTTTACAGAATGGCTACAAAACGGTACTTTTCTTGACAATGCGTTTTCGGTAATGTATAATGTTGAACACAGGCAGAAATACTAATCTTTAATCAAAGTGTAGACAAAAAATCTGCACAAAATCCATATATGCGAGCTTTTGTTTGATTTTTTGTACACTTTGAGTTTAAAGATTGGTATAAAGCGACATAACGAAAGGATGATACTTATGAAAAAGATTATTGCAATGATAGGTGCTGTGTGCCTTATACTGACGTCCTGCTCCGCAGTAAATGACAAGCCTGCGGAAAGCACGGGAGAAGCAAACGTTACAACCGCTGCCGAAGAAACCGTTTCCGAAAATAAACAGACCGAAGCTGAAACTGCCGCAGCTTCCGAAGCTGCCGAAACGTCCGAAACAACAGAAGCATCGGAAGAACCCGATGACGCTCCTGATGAGGACGCTGACGGAACGGTCTTTGATACACTTTTGGAAGACCAGCTGTTCTATGCAAAACAGCTCATGGGTGCGCTCGACTACATCGACCGGATCGGCGGAGGAAATATCCCGAAGGACGAGGAAACCACCGTTGAGATCGACGGAAGACAGTATCAGCGTGTTCAGGCACAGTTCGGGAACACACTTGACCTTGACAGCTTTTTGCACGAGAATCTGACCGAAAATCTTATCCAAAGCCGTTATTCGGGAATTTTAGGCGGTGACGAACCCTACTACATTGACGTTGACGGACAGCTTTACGGATATGTTACGGCAAAGGGCTGCGGATATATTTGGATAATGGAGAACGAGGAGCCTGTTGTTGAGATAACCGAATCGGCAGACGAACATTACACAGCGGCTGCGAAGTTCGATAACTACGGCGGAGAGGACGAAATGGAGCTTCATATCGTTTTTGAAGACGGACTTTGGAAGATCGATTCCATTTCATACGATGGAATGACGTTCTGATACCAAAAAGCGCAATTCACAATCAAATGGTAAAACGGATATGAGAAATCAAGCCGTTAAAACCGTTAATGTGAATTGCGCTTATTCTTTATTCCAAAAGTAGACTATCCTCGTAGGGGCGGATTCCATCTCTTCGATGAAAACGCGGACATTCTCACCGACGCACAGATAAAGGCTATTGAGCTTGTTCTTGAATATGATTACAGCTGATAAAGATTTTAGGCAAAGCAACGCCCCATCTGCACTTGGATAATGGTGCAGACGGGGCGATTTTTTTGTATTTTTTATTTTCCGAGATCGTGTTCAAGAACGATTTCGATCGCTTTGAGCTGTGCGTCTGTCAATGTAATGAAGTTGGAATTCTGTCTTGAGGTGAATAAATTGCAACAAACACAAGATTATATTGCAATAAACACAAGAAAACATTGACAATTAGCGCTTAATACTATATAATAAAAAAGAAAAATACGGAAATTTTGCAGTTCTATGTGCAGGAAACTATTAAAGAAGCATTGAGGTGGTATCATCATATGATTTAATAACCGGGTCTGACGATGTGACAGGCTAATATTTTTTTGTTAATCAAAGTAATTTTTATAGAAAATATTATTGATTTTGTAACACATACAATTTTTCCAGTTCATATTATGGTGAATCATAGAAAAAAATGAATAGTGGGGGTATTATTATGGTTAAAACAAAAACACACCAAAAACATATCAAGTATGCAATACATATCAAGTATGTTATACTATTTTTATTCTCAATCGGAATACTGGCATGTAATTTCACATCAATCAAAGTAAATGCATTAGATTTGCCATCTGAAGCTGAATTTCAATATATGATGTCGCAATTGCGTCAACAATTTGTTGATGGTGAATACTGGGTAGATTGTGATGTTGATGAATCAAAAATCAGAATTACAGATCCTCATCTGGTAGCAGGAACACTGAATACTGCACTTGCATCTGTTCCGTATCCATGTAATGAAAGTAACTGCGGTACATATTATTATGATAATGTTAAATATTCATCTCAATGTATGGGATATGCTGATTTAATTTAATATCAATCCTACACATAGCTGTTTTTCAATAAAAAATACATATTTTTAAAGTCAACATAAAAACCGCCCCGAACCCGAGGCGGTATCATATATCAATCTTTAATATCAAATTTCGCAAAAGCCTCGGATCCTACTAAATCTATGAATACCGGATCATCGTCATCAATATCCCAACGCTCTATATCTACCCAGTATTCAGTTACATCCCATTCATTTTCTTTAAAGCTATTTTTCCTTGCGCAACTCCGAAACTTGCTTAACTCTTTAAGCGCAGCGTCCTTATCTTCGGTACGGAAGATTTCTTCGATGCAGATGTTTGTACAGCCTCTTTCAAGTTCATAGTCAACAGTACATCCTTCGGTATATTCGAAGCTCTTATCTTTTATAGTTGTACTGTATTTTTTTTAAATGAAAATTTCTTTCTCCATAGTTTTTTCCTCCTCGAAAAGATCTTCTATTCGGCATCCACAAGCCTTAGCTATTGAATTAGCTGAAGCCAGCGTCATATTTTCAATGCTCAATCGGCCTTTCTCGTATCTGCTTATATTTTCTTGCGCGATCCCGGAAAGTTCCGCAAGCTTCGACTGTTTAAGCCCTGCCGCCTGCCTTAATTCTCTGATTCTGCACTTCATTAATGATTCCTCCTTCACTTTCTTTAATCATATTATATGATAATATTGTCATAATGTCAACACCTTTGATACAAATTATGATAATATTATCATAATTTGTATATATGCACAAAAAATCTATTGTAATTTATGCAAAATACAAACCGCCCCGAAAATCGAGGCGGTTTAAAAATTTCATTCACTTCCCCCGTTATCCCCCTTATCCCTCAAAGCCTGCAAAGCCTTTTTGAGAAACTGTGGATAAGGCACTCCCATAAGTCCAACATTTTCAAGCAACGAAATTCCCTCGTTGCCAATGAAGAACAGTATAACCGCCGTACGAACATAATTCGTACCCATAGCATCATCAAGCAGAACCGCAAGCCATACGATAAGTATTATAACACCTTTCTTGCAAAGCCCCTTGAACCCTGCCTTCGATGAAAGCGTTCCGTCATCGGTCTTGTTCGACCTGTGCCAGATCAGAGCGACCAGCACACCCGTGACATAATCTGCGACCATCATTCCGATAAGTACCGTTAATGCAGCGTCCCAACCCCCGAGAGCGTTTGCAATGAAGCTTCCTGCCGCCGCAATAAAGCCGAGAACTGCATTTTTTATTGTTACTGCGTCCATTTTTATCCCTCCTTCGTAATAACCGTCATTCCAAGCTTTGAACAGGTTTCCGCAATAGAAGCTGCCTTTTCATAACAGCAGCCGCCGATATTCGCCATCACAGCGTAAGTAACAGCCTTTTTCCACCCGTTAAGCCCTGCCTTTTTGATAATTTTCGGTAAATCCTTATAGCAGTATGAAACGTCCACCGCTCCCGAAACGCCCTTAACAACACCTTTCCATGTGTACTGCCACATTCCGTAGACCGTGCAGTATGTAGGCTTGATGTTCTCTACACGAGCAACCCAGCAGGAGTATTTTTGCTGTATCTCTGCCGTGATGTTAGTTTTGAAAAATCCGTCAAAGCTGTACACTCCTGCAAAATATCCTGCCTTTTCCATTACTCTGCAGAAAGCTTCAACCATTGCTGTGCAGACAGTTTTGCCGAGTGCAACGTGTTTTTCTTCCTCAATGTCATAGTAAACAGGCAGTTCAAACTGCTTGTCCTTTATAGCTTCAAGGAAAACCGCCGCTTCAACCTTGGCTTCGGCAGCCGATGACGCATAAGAGTACCAGTAAGCACCCACGTTCAGCCCTGCAGCTTTAGCATTGGTGTAGTATGTTTCAAAGGTGTAGTCTTTCTGCGAAATATACCGACCATAACCGGCACGGATTATAACCCCCGAAATGCCGTCAGCCTTGACCTTGTTGAAGTCGATAACGCCGTTGTGCTTGGAAATATCAATGATCTTTACCATGCTCACGCCCTCCCAATGCGTTCCATGAACGCTTTCTTCCGAGCAATCTCATCGGCGCAATCGTAGGAGATCTGCTCCGCTTCGGCTTCGGTTATGCCCTCGACCTCGGCTATTTCTGCCGCCGTCATACCGAGAGCAAATGACTTTACGATCTCATTTTTCTGTTCGTTGTTCATAATATTTCCCTCCTTATTCTGCTACCTCATCAACAGATTCAGAGCTTTCCGCCTCTTCCGCAGCCGCACGTTCCGCTTCAATACGAGCATTCTTTTCATCAATAGCCGACTGGATCTCCGCAAGATTGGCTTCGGAAAGAACGCCCTTTTCAAACCATCCTGCAGCGTTGAGAATGATTTGATAATCAGCCATTTTTCCAACAGCTGCGATAAACCCGTTTTTGATAAAATTTTCAAGACTAAACATAATTTTTTCCTCCTCAAAATTTATACATTTCCGCCAAGGCTCAAAACAGCGGCTCTCAATTCATCTATTTGCGCCTGCATACCGTTGAAAATCGGCAGAACATACTCCGAAAAAGCCTTGTTCGTACAGTATTTCACGGACATATCAGCATCGGCACTGTTTGAAAAATTCGTCACTCCGTCAAATGTCTGCAAAGTCTTCAATGCAGCTACTTCCGCAGATGTCAACTCGATTTCATATGGTGTTTCAAGCGGATAAATAATATACACATCGTTGCTGTCAACGAAATTTTTCATATCGTCCAACGATGTAAATTTATCATTTTCTGCAACGGAGTTTCTTAATATTATTGAACCTGTGTTCATTATGAAACATCTGAATTTGTTTCTGTTTTCAGCAGTATTTGCAACGTCTAAATTTACTCCCACGAAAAAATTACTGATTGGCATTAACGAGCTTGATGTATTAGCAATAATATATGTTACGAAATAATTACCGCTTGTTGTTTGTTCCGTCATGCTTTTTATATCCGCAGATGTTAATTTAATTTTTTCACATCTTTTGATGATCTTACAGGTACCGTCAGCATTATAGACAAGTTCATCGCAAAACCATTTCTGTCCCGTTGAATCAGTGTAATTTCCATCAGATCCAACGGGTATTCCGCATAACGGTAAAGCGGATGTTATTTCCGCTGTCAGCGACTGACCGTTCTGATCCGTACTTGTTATCGCTATACTTCCGCTGTCCCCAACAGAAACAATATCCACAGGCGCATCGGGAGTAGGCGTTCCGTCCTGCACCGACTTACCATAAACATTAAGTCCAAGCAGAGGATATTCAACAGCATCAACGGAATAAGAGGACGCACCCGATATTTCATTCCCACCCCCTTTCGAGCCGAGCTTAAAAGGGCAGCTTGCAATTTCACTTGCGATGATCTGAACCTTTCCGCTGCCGAGCAGGGTGATATCATTGTCGAATGCACCGCCCGAAATACGAAGCTGCGAGCCTGCTGCAATAGTGAAAGTGCCGTCCGAATCGGGAACCGGTACGCCGCCGATTCGGGCATAGACATTTCCGGGAGTTTTGTTGTCTATCCAGTAATACGGATAGTTTGACGCAAACTTAACGCTCTGCGGCGTGTCTGCGGTCAATGTTATGGTTGTTACGGGATCTGTGATCATAGAAATTCTCCTTTCATTTTTAAGGGTAAATACCGTTTGGCGTTGGGATAAGGCAATAGTTGTACTTCATTGCATTTGAACCAAAGGTGCAATTATCGGGAACGGTTATCTTGTTGAGGATGTAACTGTTTGTAAGGCAGTTGTCGCCGATAGTTTGGCACTTCGGGAGATTTACTTCACGCAAAGAATCATTGCCATAGAGCGAATCGCTGCCTATGTCCAAACATTCGGGAAGATCAACGTGAGTAAGGCTTTCACAGAACCTTAACGAATTACTGCCTACTTTTGTACATTTAAGAAGAGAAAGCTTTTTTAATCCATTGCAGCTGTAAAAGGCATTATCGCCGATTTCGGTCAATTCCGAAAGCAAAGGCATGATATTACGAAAATCCAGAGCATAGCAGCCGTTGAACATTCCATTCGGAAGGGATATAGGTCTGACCGTTGCATCAAGAACATCAATTTCTGTCAGCCTTGAACAGTTATTTATACTGAATGCTCCACTCAACACATCGCCACTCCCAAACTGCATATACTTGAAATTTGAACCCGATGATATATAGTAAGTTCCATTGAAAGTTTTTCCGTCAGCATAAACAAGATCTGTGCCTACCTTAATAGCTATTAAATATGCTTGCTTTGAACTTGCGTTATCACTGCATTTATAATAATCATAGTCCCCAGCATTATCGGTCACAGTGATTATGTAATCTCCTGCCACGCCGTATGTATGGCTTAATCCTGTAGTTGCATCGAATAACTCTGTGGGCGTACCGTCACCCCAATCCACAACGTTTATATTTGCAACGGGCGTGTCCATTCTGTCGCAAGGCGTAATATACGTCATTTCTTGCCCTGCACCTTTGTCAGTAACCCTAACAAGCACTCTGATCTGATTAGCCGCAGGCTCTTCCATCGCCTTGTACAGAGCAAAATCGGGATCCCTGTTTTTGTAATCGTCACTTCCGCCGCCCATAGATACACCTAAAATGAATCCGTCATCGAAGCTCATTTTTCATCACTCCTTTACCTCCGACTTTTTAAATGAGAGCACATTGCCTTCATCGTCCTTCTCGATCGTGTATTTGTACCGCTTTCCGTCATAGCTGACGACTGCTTCGCTCTTGTCGGCATTCCAGATCGCAGAACTCGGCACTACCTTTGATACCATGGCTCCGCTAAATTCAACAATGCCGCTTGAAGTTGCCTTCGAATAACTGTATCGGGTTTGTTTGACCTCACCTGTTTTTTCGTCCTCCTTCTTTTCTCCAAGATGTACGATTCCCTGATATCGGGTTATCATCGTATCATTCCCGAGTTTTTCTCCGTTTGTGATCTTATCGGCAAGCTTACGGGAGAAGAAACCTATATAAGACTGCTCGTCCTCGGTCACTTCATTGCTGCTCATTTCGGCATAAATGCCTGTGCTTGTAAACTTCAAGATCATCGAATTTACTATAAATTCAGCAAACGGATCAACGTCATCGGGGTAATTCAATCCTGCTATATTGGCAGTGATTATCGGAAGTTGACTGTCTGTCAGCTTTGATACATCTACTATTGCTTTACTGCATCTCCACGAAATATAAGTGAATCCCTTTACTCTGTAAAGAAGCTGTTCAGCGTATTGCTCCGATGCAAAATCGGTTTGTATTTTAAGCGTTGATAATACATCAGTTTTATCATCGTTTTCATCATCTGTCGCATAGAAATACTCTGACCCTGAATAAGCGATCACCTTCGATATTGCCGATCGTTCTGACTGCATTGTTATAGCAGCGTGATTCTTTACGGTAAAGGAATTGTTTGCAGACTGCCCGAAGAACACAAAATCAACGATATTATTTGCCTTCATCGTGAAAAATCCGCACCATGCAGCAGAAATTGTATCAAACAACGCCCTCGCTGTTTTGCCAAGAATTTCTGTTTTTTTAAGCTTCAATCCACCAAAATAACCAACATTTGAAGCTATTGATTCATCAAGTCCCAAACCGACATATCCGGCAATATAGCTTGCAATGGAAAATAACGTTATATCTCCGCTGTTTTCGTCATCTTCTTCTATATTTTCATATGGTATTTCCATGAGATCCGTCGAGATCTCTAATAACGAAAGCCTATCATAGCATTTGAAAGATACTTTTCCGCCTTTTCTTGATCGTTGAGAGATATAAAAAGTATAAAGAGTCGTTCGTTCTTCTCCTATGCTGAATATCACTTCCGCTCCCGATTTTGGCGGCTTTTTTGCATACTCATCATAAGATATCGAAAAATCAAATTCCGCCGAACTTACCCCCGATATTCCCATTCCGTCCGCATTTTGCTTTAATTGAATATCACAAAATGTATTGTAAGAGAATCCATCAATGAAAACAGCACAGCTAAAGACCGTCCTCAATGCCTGTTTTATCAAGCTCGCACGCCGTCAGAGTTATATTCGAACTGTATCGTGTACCGAGAAAGTTCGCCTGTGCCAGCTTTGCGGTAATAGCATCAGTATAACAATTTCCCGTAAAATCAGGACAGCTTACAGCGATAGTTTTATTTTTCAGCTCTTCTACCAAAGCATTTTTATCCTCGGCAGTAAGCCTTCCCGTGGAAATTTCAAGTCTGAATCTCCTGCCCTTGAGGATCCTCACGGGATTACCATTAAAATCGGTAAACTGATTTTCGGTATCATATTCATTTGTCCATGTTGCATCGTAACCGCCGATGAGATTCAGCGTATAATCACCGATCGCAACAGTGTAACCGCCGTTGAGGACTTCGCCTTTTTTCAGAACATATTCTTCCATCAATAAAGCCTCCTTTATAAGTTGAATGTATTTCCGCCTGAACGCTTCCCTTCTGCTATAAGGTCCTCAATGGTCGTGTTGATATATTCTTTGTCGTTAAGGTTTATAATTATCGGTGTTTTGTTGCTCGTATCATTTGATGATCCGTTTGAACCGCCATTGTTTTGGGACGTTCCTGCCGGTGCTGTACCTGCTCCTGTTACGGAAGTAATTCCAAGAATGGACGATATTGCTTTTATATCGTTGATATCATCCATACTGTCAATAATACCCTGAATATAGCTTTGCGCCGTGGCTGCTCCTTCTTTATAAGCGCTTGCAGGCATATCGGAAAAAATTCCTTTTACAGCATCCGCTGTTTTGATATTAAGATTTTCAAGATCATCGGAAACGAGATTTTGTGATTCTTCTTCCGCTTTTGCCTGCAGCCTGTCCCAGTCGGAAAAATAAAGATCAAGCTTTTCTTTTGAAAGCCCAAGCAATGTATCAATAAAACTCTGACGGCTGCCGTCGCTGTAATTCATGGACTGTATGCGTTCAATAAGGCTATCCGATGCTCCGGCAGTTTTTAGCTTTTCAAGCGTCTGGTTATACCTGTCAATTTTTTTGATCTCTTCGTTAAGATCCGTGAGAACTTCCTTATTTTTCCCATCCTTATCCGTGACAGTTTCCGAAAGATCAATGTCAAGCAGCTCGTCTTTTGCTTTTTCCTTCTGTTTTACAATTTCTTTGTATGAAGATTCAAGCTCTTTTGATAATTCTTTCGAAGTGTCTTTCCATTGATCAAGCTGCTCTTTGGCGGCTTTTTCCTCTTCTTTTTTTAGCTCATCCGAAAGTTTTTTTCGACCTTTCAGTATTTCAGCATTATACTTCTTATATAGCTCACTCTGCTTGTCAAGCCCGTTAACAATGATCTCAATATCGTTCCACATCATTTCTTCCGTGTAACTGTTATCGATCTCCTGTTTCAGCTTCAGAGCATCTATATTATCCTCTATACGCTCTTTTTCGGCCTTTTCTTCATCTTCGACCTGTTTTTCACGCTCTTTCGCAGCTTCTTCTTCCAGTTTTATTCTCTCATTTTCAGCCTTTTCTTCCTGCTGCTTTTTCTTTTCAAGATAATCTTCGTATCTGGAAAGTTGTTTGAAATAAAGCTGCGATTCTGTGTTTGTATTTTCGTCAAGATAAGCCTTTAAATCACTATAATACTCATCCTCGCTTTTTTTGCGAAGTCCAAGACTTACATCCAAACTGTCGACTTTCGCCTGAAGCGTTTCTTCATACTGTTTGATCTCTTCCTGTTGCTTTTCGGAAAGATCATCAAGAAAGGCGGCGGCTTCTTCACTTCGCTTTCGGTAATAATCGCCCCAGTATGAAACAGATGATGTTGACTGTGCTTCTGTCCTTGCACCGCTTATTGATTCCGCAAGCTTGTCATAGCTTGAAGAAGTTTCCTCGATAAGCTTTTCATTTTCTGCAATTTTGGTATTTGTGCTGTCAAGTACCAGGTTCAATTGATACTGCGCATCCTGATATTTCTGAAAAGCATCGGGATCAAGTCCGACCGCAAACATTGCTGCATTTCGATCACCGCCAAATTCACCGTATTCGGTCTTGGTTGTATCAAAAAATTCAGCATATGCACCTGCAGCACCCTTTTCAAGCTCTGCAAGCGTTTCATTGGAAATGCTTGCAACGGCGTTAGAATAAAGCTGATATGCTTTAGCCTGCGCCGTGTAGTATTCCGTAATATTGTTATAATAGCTCTCCAACGAATTGCTCTTAGCTTCTTCTATACCCTTGAGCCTTATTTTCTGAATAACATCATCAATGCTGCCGGAAAGCTCCTTGTATGCACCCGTTTCCTCGTCAATAAGGTCGATAGTACCGGGAGAAAGCTCCTGCAGTTCCTTTGCAAGCTCTATCATTTCAGAGGTTGCAACACCTGTTTTCTCGTATTCATTGTAAAGGCGTTTGTATCTCTCGGCTTTCGCTTCAACAGTCCTTGCCTCGGCTTCCGAGCTTGCTACCATTTCATCGGCAGCCTTTTTTATATCTTTTTCCTTTTCAATTGCGCTGTCAAGCTGCATTACATAGGAACCGATCGCAACGCCTGCGGCTACAATTGCAGAAATAAGCAGTACATAAGGATTTGCGGCAGCTGCAGCATTGTTTGCTTCTTGCGCAGCCGTTGCCGCCTGCGTAGCAGTCGTAAGAGTTTTGTATGCTTTTATAGCACCCGAAACAGCCGAACCGACAGCAACTGCACCCTTGAACGTTCCGTAAGCCGTTACAAGCGATATTACTGCCTCTTTGTGTTCAATAAGATATTTTGCAACCGTAACAGCAGCATCGCCTATACCCTCAATATCATTCATTATTGAAGGTGCAGAGGACGTTATAAGCTCCGTCAGTTCAAGCGCAACCGGGAGAAGCTTTTCGCCAAGCTCGGCGGAAAGATTCTGCATAGTCAGCTCCATGATACGCTGCTGATTTGCATAGCTGTCGGAAGTTTTGGCAAAATCTCCCTGCGCATCTGCTGTCTGCTGTAATAGATACTGATATCGCAGCATCGTCTGCTCCTGCTGCGACATTTTTCTCCATGGCTTTTCGATGCCCTCTGCAAGAGCGTAAGCCTCCATATTGGTTACAGACATATTTATACCAAGCTGTTTTAACGGCTCGGTCTCGCCCGATATTCCCGAACGTATCTTTTCAAATGCTGTTTCAATATCGAGATTGTAGAAGGATGCCATATCCCCGGCAAGCCCTACAAGATCTGTGGAAAGCTGTACAACGCTGTCGCTTGTTATGCCCTGTGATTTGAGCATCGCACCGAGCGTTCCCGTGTACTGCTTTGCCGCGAGTTCGGACATTCCGAAAGAAGTCGCCGCCTGCTGCGCCCATGTGTTTATTTTATCCGCTGCGCTTCCGAAAGTAGTATCAACAACATTCTGTACCTCCGAAAGGTCGGAAGCAAGCTCAATTCCTTCCTTTGCAAAATCTACAAACTCGTCTTTCAGTCTGCGCAGTCCAGACATTACAATATCGGAAAGAACATTAGCCTTGAATACATCTCCGAATGTTGCAGCGCTTTTTCCTGCATCATCCATTGAGTTCCCGAGCTTCTTTGTTTCATCGGTGAGTTCATCAGTGCTTTTTTCGGCATTTTGAAGTTGCAGCCTTGTATTTGCAAGCTCCTGTTCATACTGCCTTAATCGGCTCTCGGTGTTAGTAATTTCCTGCTGGTACTTTTTCTGCTCCGTTACGGATATAGTTCCGTTTGCTGCTGCTTGGTTTACCGCTTCCTCTGCACTTTTAAGCTGTTCAAGCTTTTTCTTCGTGTTTTCAATCGCTGTTCCAAGCAAATCATATTTATTTTTCAGGTTTTCGGTGTTTTCTCCGCCTTCAAGCTTTAAGCCTTGATTTACTGCTTTAAGCTCTGCAGATGTATTCCGAAGACTGTTTTCAACATCGGATAGTGCCGCCGTAAGTCCGGAAGTATCAGCGCCGATCTTCGCCATGTAACCGTATTTGCTTGCCACGATCTCACTCCTCCAAAATTTCTTCTATCATGCGGCCAAGTTCTTCACGAGCCTTATTCTGATTATCAACAATATGCGGAATAGGGGCAACGTTCGATCCGTCCCTTGCCTTGTGACCTCGTTCAAGCAGATGTGTGAGCTGATAGTTGGTCTTGTTGCGGACATAACCCTGCACACGCCCTTTTTCATAGCTTTTGGTAACGGTCATCCAGCCTTTTTTGTAGCTTCCCGGTTGATAATTCTCCTTTGCAACTCCATGCACAAGAACAACTTCGCTTTTCGGAACTTTTTTTCGAACGGGTGAATCGTTCTGAATATCCTCAAAAGCCATTTCTGTGCATTCCTTTACAGCCTCGGATATTTTCTTGGATTTTTCTTCCGTGTATTTCTTCAAGTCATCGAGAATTGCTTCCGGTATCTGCTCTATATCCATCTTGCACACCCTGTTTCGTATGTTCTGATTTTATAATACCATAAAAAAAACGCCCAAAACGGACAGTTCGGACGGGAAGAGATAAAAAACCGCCTTGCATTTGACTGCAAAGCGGTTATTGATTAATTAAATAACTTTTCGATAGTTTCAAACCTACTGTCGATGCCATACATTACAACACTAAGCTTGTTGTTTTTTACCAAGAAAAACGGAGGTATCCCAATTATCGGAGCATTTGATAAATCTTCAAATGTAGGAGAAAAAACGTCATATCCGTTCCATTCGCCAAGATATTCGGCTGAATCGTATTCTCCAAGTTTTTCTAACTCTTTTATTACAAGCTCTTGTGTTTCTTTGCTAATATTTTTCATAATATCACCTCTGTAATCATTATACATATTGGTGACTGTTTTGTCAACGTTTTTTCTTTTTTGATTTCTTCATTATTGCGTTTGCAACATCTTCATTAAAATCAAGATTATCTACTCTCACAAATTTAACATTGCGAGCATTATGTGATGAAAAATAATCATTGATTTCCCTTTTTCCTGTTACTTTTTTATTTGTTTGAGGGTCATATAATCTAATATTTCCTTTGTCATCTCTTGAAGCAGTTATTATATGTCCGCCTCTGTTATGTTCATATTGAATAGAATATCTCTCTCCATTTTTTATTATTCTATCAAGTTCTACACCCTTATTTCCTGTTAATGCTTCAAGCTTTGGCTTTGAACCTGTTTTCGGGTCGATCCAGGCTAGTGTTGTATCTCGTGATAATTCCTTTGCAACTGCGCTAGTTTTGGGCTTTGTTTCAACATCAAATCCTCTTATTCTAGCTTCATGCGTAACAACGCAGCTTTGACAATTGTGAGAATATCCATAACTTAAGGGGGAATAATTAGGATTAGCATTCCCATTATCAGCTTCATTAAACGACATTGGCTTTCCGGGTTTTACATCTGCAATGCTTTCAGGAATTGCGGAATGTGGTGACTTTGAATAATCAATTCCCGATTTAGCTCCTTCTCTTGCAGTCGCTGTACTTCTTGTTGAAATTAAAAGTCTGCCGTCCGACTTTTCTATAAGATAATCGTTCCTAACAAGACGATTTCCATTTTCGGTCTGAACTAAAGTATATGCAGTTCCTGCACCACCGCTTACACCAAACCTATCACCGGAAGAGAGATCAGCAGGAGAAGATGAATTGAAGTTTTTATTTCCATTTACAAGATGATGTTTGCCATTATTTATATTTGAATTTTGATATACCGCATTGTAATAGAAATTAGCCGCATCCTTATCCCCTATACCAATATCCTTGACTAATATTCCTTCTTTGGCTTTTCCTTTGGGAACCATAAAAATGTATTCACCTCCACCGGTGCCGGATGTAAACCTTCCATTCTTCGGGTCATGATAAGGATTGTACCTCAGTTCCTGCAAACGCTTCTCCGCATCAAGCCATTGACTCTCCGTACGAAGCTGTTCAAGCTGCTTCTCACGCTCCGAATAGTATTCATCGGGAATAATCTCATTTACTTCAACAGTATCTTCAAACGCCCTTGTTTCAAGAAGCGTATTTTCACCCTCTGCACGGCATTCGACGGAAGTTCCTGCATAACATGGGAGCATTGTGTTGTCAATGATCGAAACCTCAAACATATCAATATCCTTGAGCTTTCTCCTCGGAACTGCATTGCTTCGCTGCTCCATTTCACATTCATTGACATACATTCCGAAAGACCAACCCGAAAGCAGATTTTTTCTTGCCTTTTGGATGACTTCCTCATCTCCGACTTCCGCATGCGCCCTTAAACCTATATTATCCTCGGAGAGCGTGAGAACACCGTCTTCGGTAGAACCAAGCTTTCTGTCCTGTCTGTGATTGAGCAGAAGGTCAATATTTTTCGCCCTTGAAAGCGCCTTTCGGAACACTCCCGGCTCGACCTGTTCAACAAAATCTCCCGTCTGACAGCGGATAGGGCGGCTGTCACGGCCTACAGCGTTTACATATCCGTCAATTATAACCTTGTCCCCTCTGATTTCTATCTGCATTATTTTCACTCCTTAAAGCTTCAAGTCTTCGTCCGCATCGACCTGCTTTATACGATAAGCATTGTTGAGATACTCTCTTCCTTCCTTTGTCTTTGACAGCGCCTCAATAAAAGCGTCACGCTCAAGCAGCCAGTAATCGAGTATAGATATATTATCTATTTCGTATATACTCATGTTCGCATAATCGGCAACAAGCTTGTCGGTAACTGTGTATGCGGTGTATTTTACTTCATCTTCCGTGTTTTTTCTGCCGGGATAATAAGGCACTTCAAGTCCCGTCTGCTCTCGGATAAGCTTAAGCGATTCTGTATAAACAGCAATAAGAAGCTTGCTGTCACATATATCAAGAGGTATGCCGTCAAGCAGCATACCTCCTAATTTCACCGCCGCTTTATCCGAGCCGTCAAAGGTGCTTAAAGCATTCCATACAGCTTTTGTGCATATAGGAACTTTCACCCTGCCGCACATGAGCTGTATAGGTATTTCTTTTAGGCCGAGATCAAGCATTTAATATCATACTCCTGTGTTTTCCTCATCGACTGTTCCATCGGAACTGTCAGCGTTAGTGGTGCTTGCAGCCTCGGAAGCAACCATCTTTCTGCGGTCGTCAATGATGATAAGTGTACCTTCCTTGTCTGCCGCTTCCGCTGTAAATACAGTGTCGATAACAGTTGCCTTGTCCTGCGTAAAGTCAAAGGAAAATCCTTCCGTATTCTTGCCGACAATGATAACACGCAGCTTCTTGCTCTTGTGTTCAAAGCCGATAATGTAGACCTTATCGTTCTGATTTCCAAGACCGCCGATCTTTACTCTGTAAGAGCCGTCCTCGTTATCGGTCACTCTTGCGGTCGAGCAAAGCGTTTCAAGCGTATAGCCGTTCCACGTCATAACGCCGGATGTAAGCTTTACGTTTTCCTTTGTGATCTCGCTTATCTTTACATATCCGAGATCGTCTTCATCCTCGTACTTTTCGGTGCTGTATTCAAACTTTGCGCCGCCCTTTATTCTTCCGAGAAGATTTTCCTCACTTTTGAAAAATTTCTCCCAGTCGTATGTATCGGGGTCAAAGGTTTCGGCGTCACGCAATTCAACGTGAAGATGACCGCTCCCGAGTGTGTATTCCTTCGTTTCAAACATTATTTATACCTCCTAAAATTCGATCGTATCAGTGAATTTATATACCGTGATATCAAGCTTGTCACTGTCATCGTATTCATAATCACTTTCAAGGCCGTTACATTCCCTTATTCCGTCCTCGAACTCCTTTTCGTTCTGCCAGTCAAGTTCCGTTTTTGTATCACGATAGAAAATACGCAGTTCGTATGTCACATCCCAGTACAGGTTGTAACCGTCTGCTCCGTCCGCTCTGCGGTGAGAAATGCGCCATACGGCGAAAGTATGGTGATGTTGCTTCGGAAGAGAAATAAATCCTCCGTTTTTGCACGGGATATCTCCGAAGCATTTTTTCATCACGGATAAAACTTCATCAATTCCCATCAGCTTATCTGCCTCCTCACCTTGAATTTTATCTCTTTGTGCAGGAAAAGCACATCATCGGGCGGCGTGATAAGCTCGTATATAACGCCGCCGCGAATGATACGGCCTCTTTGCGGTATGATCTCCATAAGCCGCCTGTTATACCGTACGGAAACATTCAGACATTCTTCTGCATTGCCGCCTGCATAATTGACCCAGTATTCCGAGTTTCGCAGACCCGACAGCGAAGCATAAACAGTTATGAGATCCTGCCATTGCTCGTCATCGTCAAGCACCTGAAATGTTATCTTTTCCCGAAGCACCGTAGAGTTTATCACTTTATCACCGCCTAACCTATGCAGTTTGCACGATGCATATCAAGTATGCACATTGCGATCGGGTTCAACTTGTCCTGCTGTACGCACATATCCCTTGTGTTGTACATATCGGAGCATAAACAGAGGAAGGCGTACTGAAAATCTTCTATTTTGTCCGCTTCTTCCTCTGTAAGCCCCGTATATCCGAGGATATATGCCTTTGCCGTTTCCATAATGCCGGGGATAAGTGCCTTTTCCTCTGCATCGTCATCGGTCAGCCTGATATATCTGCATACAACATCTTCGGGTATTGCGCTTAACTTCATTTGTCATCACTCCTCGTGAACGAGAGCCGCAAGCTTCTGATGATTGATAACATTGCAGTCAACTTCAAACCAGCCGACAATTCCGACTGCGTGCTGTGTAGCGTACTTTTCGTTAAGTACCTGCATTTCGACCTGCTGACGCATATTTACACCAAGACCGCTGTAATCGCCGTAAAGCACAGATCTGTTACCTGCTGCAGCTACGGGCATATTCTCCGAGATATACACAGGCTTTCCGAGGATCATATACGGAATTGCGCCGGAAACATTGCCGGTATTCGCATTAAGCAAATACTGTCCTGTGCTGTCCTTGAGCTTCTTTATGGAAAGGAATGTCGCATTGTTCATCGTCCAGCACGCATTAGCCTGATATACGTTAGGAACAGCCGACTGGAGTGCGATAAGGTCGTCCACGGTAACACCGTTCTTGTTTGCCGCCGTTACGATCGTTTCTGTGGAAAGTGCGCCCTTTACAACGATATTCTTTTCAGAATCAACAACAGTTTCTTCAACAAGAAGTATCTTTTCAAGGAAATATGCGATCTCCTTTGCCATTTCATCGGTGATAAAGCCGAGAATGTCGATCTCGCTGTTGTTGATGAGGGACTTGCCGATCTTGGTGAGAACGCCTGCAAGATAACCGCTGAGGTCAATAGAAACAAATCTTCCTGCGGTCGCTGTCAGTTCGTCAAATTCCTTGTGGAAACCTACTGTGATATTTCCGCCGTCACTGTTCGCACCCCATACGGGAACCTTGAGTGTGCCCTTTACGGCAAACATTGTTGCACCCTGAAGGATAGGACATATCTCTTTAACCTTGCTGATTATCATGCTGCTGATAGATGTGGATATAACAGCACCGTTTTCGCCCGTGGTAAAGTTGGAATCTGCTCTTTCTTCGGGAACAGGCATTCCGATCTCTTTCTTGATAAAGTTTACAAAAGCCCTTACTTCTGCTTCGGTAGGCTTTGCACCTTCGGCTCTCTGTTCCTGCGGTTTGTTTTCATCGTGCTTGTCCGCTTCCTTGCCGGCTTCGATCTGCGCCTTGAGCGCAACTGCTCTGCGTTCTGCTTCGATAGTGCCGTTAAGGCTCTCGATCTCTGCGGTGATAGCGTCCATTCTCGCATTTTCTTCCTCTGTGAACGCTCTTACTTCTGCCTTTGCGCCGTTGAGAATACTGTCCATTTCGGAAATAAGGCTGCCTCTTTTCTCTTCAAGGCTCTTGACCTGCTCCGCTCTGAATTCTGCGGTGCGCTTTTTCATAGTTCTGCTCATTTTGCTCATGTTATTTTCCTCCTCTGTAATATTCCGTTACAAATAAGGGATTTTGCCCCTTTCAATCATTGTAGCACAAAAAAACAGAGTAAAACGGACAGTTGTTTTACTCTGAATGAAAAATAACCGCCTTGCATTTGACTGCAAAGCGGCTATTATAAATCAGCTTCTTTCCCCCTCGAATTCGATTGGGTTAAAGCTCAACGTGTTCTATATTGGCTCTTTCCTCAAGAATGGCTATATAGTCTTCCATCGCACGCATTTGGGAATCATAAGTAACTCGTGAACAAGTTGGGGTGAAGTTCAGTTCACCCTTATCCCATTTATCAAGCATTGCTTTCAACTTTTCATGGCGTATTGCTACCTGATAGTATTCTGCTCTGAATCTGTCTTTGTAGTCAGGACTTTCCATAAGTGCGGAAGTATCTTTCAATTCTGTGATTTTCAAATCATTATTCCTCCTCATCGTCAACGATTTCGACAGGTGGCATAATAGAAAGAACATAATCGAATAAAGATTCAAGGGTTATTCCATCTTTTTGCATGTATTCTTCAATCAGACTTTGATGTTCATCTGAATCACAGGCAGCGGCAATAAACAAAGCATAATCTTTTTTCGTTTCTTTGTCAAGGTCTGATTTATCTGCAATTTCTTTTACTTTAACAGCAAATTCATTCGCATTCATTGAACATTTTCCTCATTTCATCAATAAATTCTTTGCTTTTGAGCGTTATCTTTTTCTTTACAATAAATCTATATGTACCCGGCTCTTTTACTGTGAAGGCATAAAAATAATCTCCGATTTCTTTTGCATGAGTGCTATCTTTGGCAAGCTCCGGGAAGTTTGTGAAAATATAGCTTGAAATGTGCTTTCTTTCAAAATCACTCATTCTCACTTTTCCGAACGTGAACTTTCCGTCTTTAGCGTGATTTGGATTCCCTCTTTCTTCAATTATACCACCTCTGTTTTCGCTTGGCAATATATTTTCCGTAATTTCCCCCATAACATTCGCCGTGTTCTCACCCATAACCGCCGTTTGGTTAGTGTTCGGAGTATAAATAACCTTAGTCTGCGGATTGTAGAATACATCGTTGAGTCCAAGCTTTATATACGGGAAGTCGATAGGCGGCAGATCTTCCTGCTCTCTTACGTCCGGGAGCTGCAGGAAACCGTTATGAAGCCCTATTTCGTATGCCTGATATCTCTGTATTATATTGCCCCTCGTCAGCTCTCTTGTGTCAAAAGCAAAGTATATCGTTCCTTTTTCGCTTTCGAGAAGAAGATCGGTGTCAAGCGCAGCTTCGATAGTGTTGAGAGTAGGCATTATGCAGTTAGAAATAAGCGCATTCTTTGCCCCCTCGGCAGATTCGGAGAATATCTGCGGCGGAACGCAGAACAAACGGCATATTTCGTCCGAGTTGGTCTTCTTGTTCTCATTCAGCTGCATTTCAAGGGAAGTTTCCGAAGCTTCCTTGAAGTCCATTCCTTCATTCAGAACACAGACATTATCCTCGGCATCCTGTGAGTTGGAAAACATCTTTTTCCATGCTTCTTTTATTCTTTTCATTGATCCCACAGTCTGCTGCTTCTGTGATGTCAGAAAACCTCTTTTGTTGCCGCCTTTCTTTACAACAGCGTTTTCAAACTTCATCGTATTGTATGCAACAAGCAATATCGTCTTGCTTTCGCTTATAATGCTCGTTCCAACGCCTTTTCCTTTGCTTTTGCGCAGAATTTTCAGAAAATCACTTCTCGGATATCCTCTGCCGTCTACCGATACCGTGTAGTCCTTGAAGATCGCATTTGTATTCGGAATTATGCAAACTCTTGATTCGTCAACATAATACAGCCCCTTTACCCTGCTGTATATATCACGATCAATGTATGTATATGAACCTTTTCCGAGGAAATAATCAAGCACCCATAGCTTTTTCAGCTGCGTACCGTTAAGCGTATCTCCGGTATCTCCATTAAGCAACAACACTCTCGGGTCATCAGTCAGCTCATTGACTTCTCCGTCTTTTTCCTCATAAAGCTTTATAGGCAGAGTGGAGATTATATCGGAAATAAGATTGATGCAAGCCTGCACCGCAGGGATTTCCATTGCAGAAGTTTTGTCAATGTCCGATATACCGCCGATAAGAGCTTTAAGCAGATTTACATCTGCCTCTGTAAGATCGGATTCCGCTCTTTTTTCTTTTTTTCTGAATAAAGCCATTTTATTATCTCCTTTGCCTTAAAATACCTGTGCGCCCCATGAAACAACAGCTTCCATTTCAAGCTGCATAAGGTACATTGCATTGATAAGCGATACAACGCAGTCAACCTTTCCTGCACTCTTTTTCTTGTTGACGTATAGATTGAGGTTGGTGTCTTTAGTGCATCGTGCGTTCTCAAAGTTTATTTCAAGAATTTCGTTTTTGTCGTAATGGAACGTCTTGTGCAGCACCGATTCTTTCAACAGTTTTGTTGGCCTGTGAAGCAGGCTTGAATGCTGCTTTATCTCAACGCATTCGATAGGATCTTCCGCACTTTCCAGCTTCTGGACCGTTGATATCGCATTATATCGGTCAAATCCAAGCTGTACAATGTCAACTCCGTATTTTTGGGGAAGCGCAAGTATGAAATCTTCAATAAATTTATAATCAATTATCCTGTCGCCGCAGTCAAAACATACGTTTTCACGAATGAGCCTTCTGTAATCGACCTGCTCACGCTTGGATTTATAATCAACACTGTCAGCAGGAATAAAGCCCCACACTTTGGCATAGATATTTTCATCGTCAAACGTGACCATTGCAGCGGAAGTATTATCATCCGTCTGCGAAAGGTCAAGTCCGAGCCATACTCTGCGACCTCGCCAGAAATCAATATTTTCTTCAATGCGGCATTCCCTTACGAGCGTGATATCAATAAAGCCTTCGACTCCAAGACTCTTGTATCTGATGTTGCAATGCTTACAGAGGAAGTTCTCACGCTTGCTTTCATACAGAATAGCCGTTGCTCTCTTTTCGCATAGATCCTCGAAAATGTATTCATGATCTACCGCAACGGGGTTGCTCTGATAGATAACAAGGTCATTCGTCTGCCATTGCTCACCCGTCAGAAGATCATCGTCCGGCTCATACAGCAGCGCAAAATACCGCTTGCTGAGCATATTTCCACCGAAACCGTCAAGCACCTTTTTTGCAATGTCAATTTCCGTCAACAGTACATTGTTGTCGTTCGGATATTGTGTAGAAATGATAATTCCGAGCTTGTTCCGCAGCGTGATCTGTGACGAACGCATCGCTTCAACCGGGTAATCGTCCATTGCTCCGGCTTCATCTGCAAGAAAGATGTTCGCCATTTTGCCGTCCATCTTGTCTTCGGAATAAGCAAGCGGCGTGTATTCGCTGTCGGTAATAAGACACCGAATCTCACTTCGAAGAGACTTGAATATCGTTCCGTCATTGAGCGCAGGAGAGGATTTAATTATCTTGCGGATAGCCGACTGAAGCTCCTTGGAAAGCTTGAGGTCAGGCGCAACCGAGAAGAAACGGCCGAACTGTCCCTCCGTCAGCATTCCGATTATGAAAATAACACCCGAATAGAATGTCTTGAAATTCTTTCGGCATATCTCAAGCAGTGCCGTACGGTAATACCGAGTGTTGTCGGCTCTGTTCTTTGTGCAGAAAACGGCAACGATAAGCAGCCACGCATAGCGTTCCATACAGCTGATGAGCGGCTGATGCAGATCGGGGTGTATGATTAGCTTTAGAAGCTTGCATATCTTGCGGAATGTTTTTTCACAAACATAAGCGTCGGGATCTCGGCCGTGAACGATATCAAGCCAAGCGGCACATTGCTTTTTGACATACTTCGGAGCTTTTCTGTTGTCTTTTTCAATGCACCACAGCGCGTATTCATACGCCGGGCTTTCCTTTATCGTCACCCTGTCCACCTCCGCTTTATTTTATCTTAACATAAAACAAAGCCGAAAAACGGACAGTTATTTATCTTCCGCCTCGTCGTCCTCATCATCGGCAAGAGCTGCAAGCAACGGATTCTCCTTTTTCTGCGGTGTCTTCGGTATATTCCGCAAAGCTGCAGAGATCGTCATTACGTTTTCTTTGTCGATAGCAAGCATCATGTTTCTTTTCCTGTCGATTGCCGTACCAAGCGTAACTTTCTGCGATTGCAGCTTTATGATCTGCCTCGTGAATGACATGACCTGCTCAAAATCCAAATCTTTAAGCTCATTGAATTTTTCCTCAAGCGTTTCGGCAAGCACTTCTATGTGGTGAATATCCTTTTCAAGCTTGATTATTTCCGAATAAAGCTCGCAGTATGTATTTATACCGGAAGAATAAAGAGCATCGTTCTTGCCTATCTTCGACATCAGCTTTGATACTCGCAAAAATTCCTTGTGTGCGGTTCGGTTATTCTTGACCTCGCTACGCTCAAACAGCTCTTTCCCACTAAGGACAGACTGCTCCGCTTCTTCCCTCGCTTTAAGCTCGGCTTTGGTGCGATGACTTTTCCCCTCTGCTTTTATAACTCCTGCTGTTTTTGAAGGTCTGCCCAAAATCTCATCTCCTTGCTCCCTTTGGTTAAATCTTATCATAAAACCAAAATGAAAAACGGACATTTATTTCCCTAAAAATCAGAACTGAAATTTTATTTTGCCCATTTTGGGAATAAATTGTTTACAGAGGGCAGGAGTAGGTGTCCAAAATCGACCCCCGAAAAACCGTGACCCTCGGGGGGTACTACTGTAATTTTTAGGGCAGGCAAGCAAAAAACTCCGATTTTGCAATTTTTTTGAGGAAATCCGCAGGTATTTTTCCACTTTCGGCCAGCTCGTGATGACGATTGCATAAGCATATCAGATTATCGTCATCTAACCTAAGCTCCCACGCTGCGTACAAAGGCACTATATGATGCACACTTACATCATGCTCATACTTTACCTGCTCATCAGCGTAACCGATAGCGCACAAGCGGCACATGTTGCGGTCCCTTTTGCGGATATCCTCACGTTTATATTGCCACTGCTTTGAGTTTCGGAATTTTATAATTGCTGTGTCAGATTTTTTTGATCTAAATTGCGGACGTTTGGGGCAAATATAATTTATATCATGTATTTTATTGCAATAAGGACATGCTTTTTTCATTTTATTACCCTATTTTTTTGTTTGGGACTGTCAAGATTATAATATTTATACGACCTTTGAAGCGTTCTTTCAGAAACATAAAACTTCATTGCCACCGCTGTTCTGCTCATTCCTGCTTTTTCGAGTTTCCACGCCTTTATAGTTTGCTCTTTTGTTAAACAGCATTTCATGTTTGCTTATCCCTCCAAATACTCAACAATAGCCTCTCTCGCCTGCTCCATACCAAAGCAGACCTCAACCTTGTAACCCTGTTTGCGCAAGGCCGCAATAAACTCTTCCTGCGCCTCCGATACACGGCCACCCTTTATTCGCTTTAGCTCTATGTATAAGCCGTGATAACCGCCTCTTGCACACGGTAAGAATATATCCGGAACTCCTGCCTTTACGCCCTGCGCTTTGAACCTTGCCGCCTCAGCCTTGCCACGCTTGCCGCCGTTCGGAATATGATGCATAAGTGCAAGCTCGGGATATTTGCCGCTTGCATACGCCGCCCAAGTGAACAGCTGTGCCTGCTCGACGTCCTCGCTCGGTGTATTGTTGTACCGCATCAGATCAGCCTCCTCATCCCGTATTTGATGTAACTGCCGCCCGTCAGCTCATGCTTGCCGCTGTAAACGCTGTCGGGTATAAGTTCATAGCCTTTCGGTGCTTTCGGCGCATACCACTTTTCGGCATCGATGCGCTCGTGAGTGACCTCGGGCTTTTTCAGCCCCTTGCTCGGAACATACCGCCGCTCTCCCGGAATGTGCGTGTCGGGAAGCTTGCCGCCCTTTGTCCTGTCAACATAATACTCTGCAAGACCTTTCCAATCATAGTTGTCCCACAGCCGCCAATTGCCGCGGTGCTGAACCGCGCCGCCCGAAGCTTCTCGCCATAAGTCCTCGATGTCCTCAATGTTGCGATGTGAATGCAGAATAATGTGATGATGCAGCGCGCCTTTTTTGCCTATCTCCGTGTTGTAAATATAATCGGGCTTATATCCGCGCTCTCTGCAGTAGTCGCGATAGAGCTGCAAAAACTTCCTGACCGTTGCCTTGGCCTCGCTGACCGTTCGGCGGTCGTCCTTCGGGTATGTCAGCACAACGTTGTAATCTCCCGGAAAGAAATTGCAGAGCAAGGTATAGAACAGCTTCTCGATCGTCTTACGAATGTTGTATTGCTTTTTTTGTTCCGAGGTCGGCTGTGACTTCGGCGCGCGCTTGCCGTTCAGCTTCTCCGCGCCCGAGTATTTTGTGACAAAGGTCATGCCGTTGCAGCATTTGACCGTAGTTTTGAAGTATGACATTTCAAAAGTTAACCCCTTTAACAAGACTGATAAAAGGGTCTACTCCCCTTGATTTTTACATTATAATAGTATATACGCCTAAAGACAGCAACAGGGCAAGCCTGACCTGCTCACCCTTGCTTATATGTAATCGATGCGCCGTAATGGCATAGTCCTGCTGCTCGAATTACCAAAAACAGCAGGACAAAAACGGCGTTATCCTATGCAGCGGATCACGCTCTTCTTGCTTTTTAATCTATATATCTTGGATTGAACGGAAACGGGAACAAGCCACGCAACGCCGATTTTGTAGCGGCTTCAATCGCTCTTTTCTGTTGAGCTTTTGTTATCCGTTCTTTCGGCTTTATTTCGCCTTTCTTGGCTGCAATCGCTTTCGGGTTATGTTTGTGCTGACCCATTATCATCACTCCTATTCGCCTGTAATTCATTAACCGCATCAACAAGTTCGTTTATTTTCTTTGTAAGCGCCTCACAGTATTCCGCGAGGGCGTTTACATCGGCTCGGGAATCGTGAAATATTCCGTTGCCGAGGTTGATTTTTATCTTGTGTTTGAGTTTTTCAATCATTTTTAGCACCGTCCATCTTTGCCCCACAGTTGGGGCAATACTTAGCGTTCGGCTCTTCAAGAAAATAACATTCTCTGCAAGCTGAACAATGCCAATGTATAAGTACGTCTTTCTTTTCCTTTACCCATTTCCCGTGACGAACAGGCACAACGTCAGAAACCTTGCAATCTTCCATTAGTATTTCATCAAGCCACAAAGGTAATCTGCCGTTTCGCCTGTCAATAGCGGTTAATAATTCGTCAAGATTAATGTATCTCGGCATTTTCATTCTCCTTTCTCTCCGTAGCTGCAAAAATCGTCAAGATTTACCCGTACCCTTTCAAACCTATGTTGCATACATAAATGGGCTTCTCGCTCCGAAAGGTCTTGAAATAAATGCTTGCAATCCTTACAGCGCACAACGGGAATAACATCAGCGGCAGGTTCTTGTATTATATAATTAATCGCTGAGTCTATCCCAAAGCGTACCCCTCTATACATTCTGGTTGTCTGATATTTTAATCTCATTTTTTTAATACTGTTAATAACAGCTTCACGCTCTATATATTCTTTTTCAGCCATTATTTTTCCACCTTTCCATAATTTCAAGACTATTGCCGCAAATAATGTTGTGCTCCAATATAGCCGCCGCTTCAATTCCAGTCGTTGCAGGCGCTTTCGGAAAATGCTTGATAAAAATATCAAACAGCCGCAGCTTGCTTTCCTCTACGTTGTCTTGCTGAATATCAATAGCATAAATGCTTTTTAATGCCGTCAAGCCCTGTTCTGCATTTTCGCAGCGGCTTAACTTGCGTTCAAGTATTTCGGCAAGGAAGTTTCCATTTCCGCAGCAGGGTTCAAGAAATGTACTGCTGATATTTTCCCAAACGTCAGAGGGTATCAAATTGCACATATCCTTTACAATGTGCGCAGGTGTGAAAACTTCTCCGTAGTCTTGAACCCTTTTTTTGGACTTAATTTGTGCGGTCTTGTTAATCTTGTTCCATTCTTTCCACGCAGGCTCTTTACAAGTGTAGCTTTGCGTTTCCTTTTTGCATTTGTCGCAAACAACCTTGTAACGCCTTATAAGAGAAAGCCCGTATTCGTTCAACATTTTAATGTCGTGTTCGGTTGGTTCTCCGTCAACAGTTATTCCGTTACCTCCGCATTTGCAAGATTTTAATTTAGCCATTTTCGCACTCCATTTCCTTCACAAGTTTGTCGATTATTTTGGGGACATAATATGATAGCATATCTTCCATTGCTGTTTTATAAGCATTATTCTGAGAATTAGCCTCCATATTAGACATAGTGTTTTTCAACCTCTCCGCAAACTCTCTGACTGCTTCGGCTCTTGACTTCTCAATCTCTGCCTTTTGGCGGTTGATAAGGTCAAGGGCTTGTTCTATTAGAGTATCTCTGCAATCAAAGGCAAAATATTGACATTTTTCACAATCACTTATATATTTTTGATTTGAACAATGCTCCAAAGCCTTTATAATCTCGTTATCAGTCATTGTCAGCACCACCTTTCAGCAATTCGGGGTTATCGTGAATGTTGCCGATGACATAACAACAGCAAGCAATATCTGCAATTCCGTGTGTTTCTACGTTGCCAAATACAACATAAAATTCACCGTCTACAAATTCAACAACTCCGTTTTCCTCGTTATCATCGTCACGCAAAATATCCCCCTCAAATATCTTAACGCCGTTCTTGTCGGTCAAGCCTGTGTACTGTCCAAATGTTTTATGATCGACTTCAATACCGCTTACACCGTTTATATCAGCCATTTCAGCAGGCAGATTTTCAAAACGGTCATCATATAATCGGGTAACCAATCCGTACACCCAATCTCCGTTTTTATATTTTGTCCTGTGATAGCCTTTATCACGATTTATGGCTTTTCCTCTAAATAATATTTCACGCATTATCCTCACGCTCCTTCGAATAATCTAACGGCGCTGTTATAATTAACATATTCATTGATTTCTGCCAGTTCAAACACCATTCTTTCAGCGTTCCATTTTCAATGTGAGAAGCAATTTCAGCAGGATTTACGTCAAATACCATACCTGATATTTCTTCAATCCATTTTTCGTTATCTGTAACGTCTGATTCCTTTCGAGCATTCAATGTGTTGTTATAAGCTGCTTGTATCGTTTCATCAGATAGTTTCATTTTTTGCAATTCCTGTATCTGCTTGAAATCCTCGGCGGAATGTTCGTTCAGTTCAATTGATATCATTATTCTTTGCACTCCTCCACATAACACCAAGATTGCGGTGTTTTTTCCAGCGGCTTATGGCCGTAGATCTCGCTTGAACATTCCATATCGTATTCATCGGCATTCACTCTGATATATTGCCACATATCGCAATTTGTGCAATCCTTATTGCATGGGGCATAAAACTCGCTCAACTCTTTCGGCTTGTCGTATATAATAAGGTCGGATATGTGCCAACCGAACAGTTCTTTGCCGTTGGAATACTCAAAAAATTCTTCCCTTTTTATGCATCCCTGCTGTTCAGCTATGTCCGCATTAGCCATTTCACAATGACTTATAATACAGTCACACACGAACTCACCTACAATTTTTTGCTCCCTGTCGAATAAACCTTTATATCCGCTTCTATATCCCATAGTCTTGATAAATACGGGCTTACCGTGATATATTTCTCCGTAATTCAAGTCGCCGTCTTTCATTACTTCAATCAATCTATCTCTGCCTTTGGACTGGTAGATATAGCACTTAAACGGCGGCTTGAGCTTCGGTCTGCTCTTGCGGACTTCAATGGTTTTCTTGCCTCTTAAAATCAGCTCGCACCATTGCGGCTGTATGCTTATTAATACTGCCTTGCTCATTTTTTCCTCCTATTGCAGTTAGCGCAATAGCCTGCGCACTTCTCGCAGCCGTCACAATCTCCATTCTGACGGTTCTTTTCTACAGATATACGAAAACTCTCAACGGGGATCCTATCAATAAGCGCATCAAGCTTATCAGGCTTTTTAGGGATATTTCCGCACTCGATCATTTCCTCACGCCCCTTTTTCTGCTCGCAGGGCAAACGCCGCAAGGATTTATTGCCGTGTTTGACGTTTGATAATGCTTGCAGAGGTCGCACGGCGATTTTGTTGTTTCAAGCTTGCGTATCTTATTCTGCAAACGCTTAATAAGCCCGATAACCTCAATATTGAGCCTGCCGATGCAGTCGGAGCTGTGCTTGGTGCAAAGAGGACAACCCTTGCAGTTGCCCTCTCTGGTGCAGCGTTTGAGCGTTTTTATGATATTTTCGTCAGTCATTGCTGCTCAACTTCTCTGAAATCATACCGATATATTTTACAGCGGCCGCCTTGAATTTGCTGCGCTTGTCCTCGTCGCCAATCTCTCCAAGCGTCTTAACAAATTTTTGGAGATCTTCCTGCAGACTTTTAAATCTGTACTCAAACATAACAAGCTCTTTATCGGCACCCTGCGCATTTTCCAGCTTCTTTTCAAGCTCTTCCTGCCGTGCCGCCGCATTGCTCTTTTCACTGTCAAGCGATGCCTTAAGCTCTGATATATTCTTGTCAGCTTCTCCAAGCTTGTCCTTCAGAGCCTTGACCTCTTTTTCCTGCTTGGCTTTGCTCTCCGCAAGAGCCTGCTGTACAAGCTTGTCGATCTCCTCGGGATCGGGTTCACGGACTGCGACCTCGGCAGGCTTTTCCGAAAGCTCTTTTACCTTTTTTTCAAGTTCATTTGCTCTGAGCATTGCGTCTGCCTTTTCGTTAAGCAGTTCGCTATTCTTCTTTTTAAGGCCTTTCGTTTCCTGCTCGAACATGGAAAGCTGCTCGCCTTTTTCACCGTTCTCGGCCTTGAGCCGTTCAATCTCTGCTTTAAGCTTATCGACAGACAGCTCCCCGACGTCGACCTGCTCCAGAAATTCGGGACGGTCAAGCGGATTTACATGGGTAAGAAGCTCCAGCTTGGTTATGCCGAGATTTGCATTTGACTGCAAAAAGTCCTTTCCAAGCTGTTCGTATATTTTTATGTAGTTGTATGCCTGCCTTGACTTGATGTTTGCCTTATCCTCGCAGTATGTATCGAACTCCTCGTAACCGAGCGCTGTATAAAGCTTTTCGTCCCTCATCTGCTTCAAGCAGCGGCACATCTCATAAAGAGCATTTGCGGCGATCGTGCCGTTGGTGATGATCTGCTGATGAAGAGAAAGCGCCGCTGTGTATTCGGGGCTGCTTGTATCTGCTGTAATGATCTGATTTTCCGACATTTTTATTTCCTCCTGTTATGCTGATTTTTGCTTTACTTTCGGGTGCTTTTCCGACATAGGCAGCTTGCACCATTCCTGCCATTTTTTCCAAAACAGCTTTTCTGCGTCCGTCATTTGTGTAATGTTGCCTGCTCCTCTTATCTGGACAACACTGTGCTTGTTCATTTCAATGGTGTACAGCGCTTTTCCCGGCTTATCGCATCGACGCATGAACAATATGGCCAACTTGCCCGTTATATGCCGCTCGGCATAACCTGCAACACAATGATGTTGATCCTTGCCCTCTTTTATGATTTCGGCGGCACTCTTTGGTACAATTATGCAAAATTCCCCGTCGGAATACTCGTATTCACGGATGTACTTTTGATAGATCTCTTCATATTTACGCTGCTTATTGGCAAGTTTCTTTGCCTCCTGCTCGGCAATTATTGCATTAACCGCTGATGCCGTCCTTTCGTGTGCCGCTCTGAGGTCTTTCGGGCGGTTTATCTGGCTGTCTTTGAGGTCATATCCTAATTGCTCACATTCTTTGATATAGTCATAATAAAGTCTGTCTGCCGCTGCCGTCGGACAATGCCAACAGCCGCCCAAGCCGCCCTGCTTGTCAATATAGTTATAATACTTTGCAGGAGTAAGGCCTGTTTTCCTGAGCAATGATATGATTTTTGTGTAATTATTGTTATTCTCGGGGCTGCATATCTTTATAGCTTCATCGACCGTTGCTTTCGGAAAAATCTTTCGCAAATATCGGAAAGCCTGCAGAGTCGATACATCAAGTTTTCTGATATTCTGCCTTATAATAGCAGCTGTATTAACGTCTGTGCGAAAAACCTCAGCTACGTTTTTGCCGTCAAGGTCTATTGCACGTTTGTAATGCCTGCCGCTAACAATGTCACGGACTATATTGTTACCGCCTATTTTCATGATCATTTCGATTGAAGGATATTTCGCCGAAAACATCAAAAAACATTTGCAATCTACTCTGTAATATGGCTGCTTTTTGTATTCACTCGGCAGATAATACCGCATAAACGTATTTTTGAGTACATCTTTTGCGTTTATATCCTCAAAATAGGCGTACTGCGGATATAATCCGCCTGCTATACAGCATTTGGGTTCTGTGAAATTTTCGGAGTATTTCCAAGTGCCATCATAGTTGTAATATACGTTCGTAATCTCTCCTTTTCGATAACGTACCACATGCAGAGGTAACCATAATGCGCCACCGTAATCTTTAGCCATTTCTTCAATGCTCATTCCGATTCGGCCAAATCCGCTTCCAAGCTCCCCACAGACAGCGTACACGGTATTGCCATCATCAGCGGAATACCAACGGCAAAAGTAATGCCATTCCGCAAGTTGTCCGCGATTTACGCCGGTAGTCTTAGCAATTGCAGTTCTACCGCATGAAAAGCATCGGATAGGATTTCCACGGGATATATTGTTAGCAAACATGACCTGCTCCTCGTCCATTGGAGATTCTATGTCCATTGACCGCCTGAGAGTATAGCGCTTAAGACAACAGGTGCAAAAACAGTCGGTCTGTGTCTTGGTCTTATGATAAAAAATATACGGCTTCATGTATTCCCGATTCATTTCGAGTCGTTCTTCTTCGCTGACTTCGGGAGCGTCAGATATCAAGTCTTTATATTTCATGGCAGTCACCTCCAAACAAGTCATCCAGCGAAATATTAAGTGCCGACTTCTTGGCCGGCTCCTGCTGTTTGGACGTCATTTCGATCGGCGGCTTGTCCCCTGCTGCGGCTCCGATAAGGTCAATAGTCATTGTATAGCGTATCTTCGCGCAGGGAAAATAAAACTGCACCGCTTTGGTGTATGCCGCAATATCGGATAGTGCATTGCCGCTGCCTTTTGCTATGTATGCCAAGCAATCGCTCAAAGTCTTGTCACTCTGCGCAATTGCCTGTGCAAACTCCTCGTCCTGCTTGCAAAAGTTTATCAGAGCATCATAAACTGCGCCTACCATAACTTTTTCTTTGTTTCCGCCTTTAAAATCTTTTTTCTCTTTGGTCAGCTTGTTTATTGCTTCGTTTATCATATAGTCTTACTCCTTGACATTCCGACAGCCTTATGATATAATAAAACTGTCATATAGTTTTTATCTTTCTTTTCGGGGATCGTCCTTTTGGGTCGATCTCTTTTTTGTGCTTCACATTTCTTTTCCATAATCAGCTCCTAACATAATTATCAACTCCTCGACCCTTGTCTTCGTCCATCCGACAACGGGCTCTCGGAGATTTTCATGGTAAAACTTTTTATATTCTCGCTTGATAAGCTCCTTTACCTTGCGCTCCCATTCCAAGCGTACAGAAGGTTCAGTCCCGTCTTTGTGGTCGAGCTTGGCGATATATCTCTTATACCAAGCGCCAAGAACATCATTGCAGACGTTAAACTCGTAGCCGTAAGGATTATCAATGTTATACACTCGCCTATGCCGCTGCCTTGCATTGGCAAGAATCTCGTCATTTGTTGAATATGCCATGTCTTAACCGTCCGATCAGACCGATAAACTTGCGTACAGCTGCTTTTACAGCCGCTTTTATGATTGCTTTTTCCTCTTCCGTGAAAGAGATATCAATGTTCTGTGCGACCTGCAGGATCAGCAGGCCGACGTAAGCACCGAGAATTATGATCATTGCCAATATGTACATTTTGGTTTTCCTCCTTGTCTTTTAAATAATCGCTAAATGCCTGCATCTGCGCTTGCATTCTCGAAGCATCGGCAAGAGATACAGCATTTTTGCGCTGAATATTCTTTGATTTGAGAACCGCCTCTGATCTTGTCGGACATCGGTGGTGAAAAACTTCATTATAAAACCACTCTGGAAGAATGTTTTTGGTAGTGATCCGCAGTATCTCTCTGAATCCCTGCTGATATTTTAGACGATCCGCAGCCGTCTTGCAGTCCAGTACACCGTCTGCGACCTGTTCATCAAAACGCTTTGCCATTTCCGCAACGGCTTTTATGTATCTGTCAATTCGGGATTCGCCAAATCCGAATTCTTCATTAAGCACATAACACGATATGAGCAGATTATCAAGCAAACATTCATACATCTGATTGTTAAGGCTCTCATCATGTGCCCTTTTCACCCTCATTATTATCACTCCCATCTAACTTTGGTATATTTTTCTTGGCATGATCCAACAGCTTGTCCAGATCGTAAGAATGAATACCGCTGTCCGAGCTTTCGGCTTTTTCGGCTTCTTTCTTGATATTGTCCTCACGCATGAACTTTTGTATTGCCAGATTGTAATTTTTATAGCTCTTGCCATTCAGCTCGCAATACTCGTCCACCTTGCGTATATACTCGTCCGTTGTCTTTGCGCCGAATTCCTTGACAAGCCTTGCGTACTGCGCGCCCGTCAGAAGAACGTGCTTGTATTCGCCGTACTTGGCGCGCGGCTCTTTACTGTCCGTTTTTTTGGACACCTGCTTTTTAGGCTTCGGTTCGGGCTTGTCCGGCTGTAGCTTTTCGGCGGAAAGCTTGTCCACCTGCTCAACAGCTGCAGTAAGCTTTTCAGCCGATTCCTCGTTCTGAATAGTTACCGCACCGAGCCGCCCTATAAGAGCGTTAAGGCTCCCAAGCTCGGCAAGCTCGATGCGTTTTTCTTCAAGTTCCGCCGTGAGTTCCTCGACCTGCTCGGTAAGCCTTGCGACCTGCTCGGAGTATTGCTGAATTATTTCAGCTTGTTCGTTATATTTCACGGCAAGCGTACAAGCGTTTCGAAGCAATTCGGCGGCTTTTTCTACCGTGTTACACTCTTGGCAAGCTTGAATAAATTCAGCTGCTGTCATTGCTTTTTGACCATATATTTGATATGAGTTTTAAGACTATTTTCCCACTCTGTGAGCATTTCACAAAAGTTGGGATAATCGTCTGCAAATGTCGCTATGCAAAGCTTTATTGATGATATAAGCTTTAGCATCGCATCTTTGCGTGTTGGTTTTTTAAAGGCCATTATTGTCACCTGCCTTTGCAGCACTCGTATTAAATTGTATGATCTCTCCTCCTACCAATAAATGTTCTGCTATTTCTTCGGCTGTTTCGATCTCTTCTTTTGATAAGAGTTTACTGTATAGCTCCTTAAGCTTGATTGCCGCAATATAGATCGGGAGCTTGTCATACCCTTTAAGCTCATTGATAGTCATTCTTTCAAAGAAATAGAATGATCTCTCTTTGGTGAGTTTAAACAGCTCGCCATAATCGTGCGAACTTTTTGCGTATTCAATCTTTGCGTAAAATTCTTTGTCTGTCATTTTTAACTCCTTTGTTTTTAATCACAGATCATAGCGATTTTTTTAACTTTACTGAGATCAACATCGGGATAGCAGATAGCCGCCGCAGCCATAAGGAAATTCTCGTTGATTTCCTGCTGTTCCTCGGGCGTATGATGCGGCTCGCGCATAGTTACGAGCGCACCCTTGGACGCACGAAAAACGGTTATAGTCATGTTGTCCTTTTCCTCAACGGATAGTATTTCGTACATAAAATCACCTCGTTACATCATATTCGGAAGGCTGTATGTCCTATATCCCGGACAACTCCTGCTGTTCATCTTCAAGCTCCTCTATCCGCCATCTGAGCTTTCGTATTTCATTGCTGATCTCTTGCGCTCGCTTGGCGGTTTCCTGCATATCGAGGATAATGCGCATTCCGAATGTGTTGTAAAGCATTGCGATCTGCTTCTTGCCCTCGACTGGATGTATGCTTGGGTGATAGTTGTACACGAAATCAATGAGCTCGTATTCTTTTTCACTCGGAGCTCTTGCACCCTCGGGCAAATTGGTTAAAAATTCATGCTTTGTCATATAGTTTTGACTCCTTCTTTTATTTATTGAAAAATTCAATTGCCTTATCAATAGCGTTGATATGATTGATATAGATTCCCTCTGCATCTGTTCTTGCCTGTGCTGAAACATTTAGGTGATAAAGAGATGAAATACAATTCTGCTGTTCTACTCTCTTTTCGGCAAGTATGCTGATTATATAGGATTTTTCTTTTGGTGTCATATAGTTTTGACTCCTTTCTTTTTATGAAGTCCTGCGCTGTTCGTGTTCCCACTCGGTCACGATCTCATTTGCGGCGGATAATATATCATCTGCCTTTTGACCCTGCAAACGTCCTTTCAGAACGTTGCAGAGCTGCCCCGGCTCTGTTATGATATCTCTTTTTTTAAGCTCGGGGATAAGCTCGTTCTGATAACGTCCAAGTGCTGTTATCCTTACTTTAATGTTGAATGGCATTTCTTTCACACTCCTTTTCCGAATTATTTCACCAATGCTTTGCAATCGTTCCATCAACAAGGCATTTATAGCTTTGCACAGCATTTGGATTAACAACCCTGTCGTATCTCTTGATTATGCAGTTTCTGTAAATATGTCCTATAATTTCGTCAAATAATATGCCTGTCCATTCAAACGGTAAATTATCTAACCATTCTACTCGTTGATTCGACATAGCCCATTTATTACATGGAGTAAGCGTCGAAAACTTAATATTCATATCTTTTTGGTATTTGTCAATGAAAAGGTCTAAATCCTCTTTTCCATTAAATCTGTTTTTATATAATAATACAGATAATGTTAAATCGGATTTGAAATGCCGTTGTTTCGGCAATTCGGATTGATTATAGTATGAAATATTAAAGCAATCAACAATTTCGTCAAGTTGACGAACAATATCTGGTCGCTGATAATTAGTAGTCAATATGCACCTAAATCCATTTGATTTAATTAATTGAGCTATTTCGACTATATGAGTATGTAACGTGGGTTCACCGCCAACCAATAGAATATCTTTTATTTTTTTGGTTTTAGCAAAGCTTAAAGCTTGAGTTACATTATCAATACTTATCTCTTCACTTGTTTTTCTGTGCATATCAACGCAAAAAGGACAATTTAATTGGCATTTATGAGTTGTGACTATACTCATATAATCTGTCGTTTGAGTTGTAATTCTAAAAATTATTTCTCACCTTACTTTTTCTTTATCGTCATACCTTTACAAATCCTGCATTACCATCCTTACATTTACATGTGGCATACAGTGGCACTTTGCTCAAAAATGGCTGACTTTGCATAACCTTTCCTAAAAGTTTAGGTAAATCGTTATAATTTACTTCATGCAGTTCTCCGATTCTTGATAGCGTTCCGCAAAGCGGACATTTATAAGTCGCTACATACATTCCCATTTATTTCACACTCCTTTTCCGAATTTATTGACTTTTATGTCGCCTTGTGTTATACTAATGGTGGATTTTTATACCCTTGATTAACAACAACTTGTTGCTATGATTATATTATACTGGAAATATTCCAGCTGTCAATATCATTTTTGGAATTTTTCCAGTCAGGAAAGGAAGTTTGTTAACTATGCCTAAATCTATAATTGATAATTTGTCAAAAATTAATATAGGCAGACAAGAAATGATTAATAACGGATTTTCAGCACAAAAATATGATGATATACTGCGAGGGAAATCAAGTTATAAACTTTCTGATATAATCAGTATTTCGGAAAAATTCCAGTTGTCATTAGATTACTTAGTTTATGGCAAAGAAAAAAGCTCCAAATTGGAGCTTGACGAAAAACAGCAAAGATGCTTGAACGCTTTCAATAATCTCTCGCCTGATGATAAAATTGAATTCATTGCACGCATGGAGCAGAGATATGAGGATTATTCACCCGAAAAGAAAGAAAGTGTATCGTGATGTATTAAATATAATTTTGTGCAAAGGAGAAATTTATGTCTACTTTGGGATTTGATTTTGAAAATGATGAATTCTTTTTTGAAAGTTCAATTGATAGATATTACAAAGAACCTGAATTATCATTACTTGAAGAGAAAGCAATAACAATAATAAAAAATGCATTCAATAATGAACATTTGTCGTTTGATGAAGTTATTTTGCGCCGCCGTTCTGAAAGTTACCTTACTCTTTTAACCAAAGAGTATAATTGCGAATACGATAATGATTTTTGTAGAATTAAAGCTGGACCTCTTTCTACATGGATTTCGCTTGATATGGGGAGTTGCAAACAGCTACAAGATGATTATCGATTTGCAAATGTTTCAAATAAACAAAAACGCCATTGGAAAATATCATTGAATTCCGTTTCAAATATCGAAGAAGTAACAGACTTGATTATTAATGCATTTAAAATTATTCATTTCAATCTTAATATTGAATCAGAAAAAATAATCAAGACTGTTCCTCAAAACATTCAGAATAAAAAAGAGGATCAATTCAATAGATCAGTAGATAACTATACCGTAATCGATCTTGAAACAACAGGATTATCTAGGGACAGCGAGATAATAGAAATCGGAGCTATAAAAGTAAGAAATAATGAAGTTGTAGATAAATTTGATATGCTAATAAAACCATCTGTACCTATTCCATACAACATAACATCAATTACCGGCATAACAAATGAAATGGTGCAAAACGCTCCTTCGTTTTGTGAAGTCATAAAAAAATTCCTTGATTTTATACAAGATGATATTTTAATAGGACATAATATTAATTCATTTGATATGAAAATCTTATCAAATAATACAATGAAAGTCTGTGGCACAACTATAAAAAATCCAACAATTGATACACTTGCCATTGCCAGAAAAAACATTGTTCTATCACATTATAGGCTCTCTGACCTTTGCGAGTATTATGGAGTACGTAACGATAATGCTCACCGTGCCATTTCTGATGTTTTAGCAACTAATGAATGCTATCAGCACATGAAACATTATAAAAATTGCTGCGATAAAACAGAGTCGAGCAATAAAAAAACAGAAAAACCTTGTCAAAGTTTTTCATGTACCGAAGATATTGTTGGTAAACGTATATGCTTGACGGGAGATTTTAAAGCTGCCCCTCGTGATATAATTAAAGAACGTCTTACAGAAATGGGAGCAAAGGTCACGGGAAGCATTAGTGCCAAAACAAATTATCTTCTTATTGGCGATAACGGGACAACTACCACCCATAAAATAACAGATGCGCAAAATTTTGGAGTTTCGGTTGTATACGAAAAGGATTTTATTTTGACAATGGAGTGATATAAATGAATGATGAACTGCAGCTTTCATTTTTTAATGATGCAATTGAACCCGAATCATTAAAAAATGAAATAAATAATATTATATCAAGTGTTTGCAAATTGCATGAAGTTGATACAAAATATGTTGTTTGCCGACAGAAAAAGGACGGCTATTCTGTATGGATCCGTGATCCGATTGATTTGAAAGACAATTTCAGAGCGTTCAGTATTGCATTAAAAAACAAATCTGAACCCGTTTATGCCGTTGAAATAATACATAAGAGAATCCATTCTGTGCCTATCCCTGAAGGAGTTTCTTTTGACGAAGTACAGAAATCAACAATATTTTTCCCATTGAACCATAATTCTCTTCGTCAATACCTTACTGACGTATTGACATATAGCCTTGAGCACTTTGAGCCTTCCGAAAAATTTGGATGCTGCGGAAAGTATGTAAAATGTTCAGATGCAAAGAAATGCTTACATAATAATACATTTTATGCTCGTGCTTGTTATTACCGTAAAAACCTTGAAGCAGGAAGAATTTTTTACGGCAAAAATGCTACAAATGATGTAGGAACACATTGTTTATAATAAAATAAATCAATAGGAGGAAAAACAAATGAATTCATCAATTATGAGAGTTATCGCATGGGTCGTAACAGTTGTAGGTGTTATTGGAAGCTTTGTGTCAGGTTCAAAGTTCGATGATATACCTGCTCTGGATGATCTGAAAACAACCGTTATTCTATCCGGTTTAGTCGGAACGGCTCTCTTCGCCGTTATACTCTTTGCTATTACGAAAATTCTTGAAAATACGGAATACACTGCCGAAAAGATATCGTTAATGGAAAAAGAAATGAAACGTTCAACGTCCCACGCTCCCGAAGGTGCTTCAAATTCAAAATTGAATCTTTCCGAACTCGCAAGCAAGAATGTCGGAAGTGAATGGAGATGCCCCAAGTGCGGAAAGATGAACCCTATTTCCCAGAGAGTTTGCAAAGACTGCGCTTATCAGAAATAATTTTGCATTTGACTGCAAAGGAGTGATTTCATGGCATACGCAATGTACCTCCGAAAATCCCGCGCCGATGTAGAGGCTGAGGCCCGAGGAGAGGGCGAAACGCTTGCAAAGCACGAAAAGGCTCTGACCGAGCTTGCAAAGCGGCAAGGCTTGTCCATAATAAAGCAATATCGTGAGATAGTCAGCGGTGAGAATATCGCTGCCCGACCGCAGATGCAGGCCTTGCTTGCCGATGTGAACGATGGAAAATATGATGGTGTGCTTGTTATGGAGATCGAGCGCCTTGCTCGTGGCGATACGATAGATCAGGGCGTAGTTGCGCAGGCTTTCAAGACATCACACACAAAGATAATAACGCCAATCAAGACGTATGACCCGAACAATGAATATGACGAGGAATATTTCGAGTTTTCACTGTTCATGAGCCGCCGAGAATACAAGACAATTCGGCGCCGAATGAACGCCGGCAGGATTGCAACCATAAAAGACGGAAACTATATTACACCTACTCCCCCATACGGATATAAAAAAATACACCCCGAGCCTAAGGTGTACACGTTGGAGATCGTCCCCGAGCAAGCTGAGATAGTAAGGCTCATATTTAACCGCCGCATTCAGGGTATAGGATCCCGTGCGATCGCTGCCGAGCTGAACAGTATGGGAGTTGAACCGATGAAGTCACAGCTTTGGGAGCGTGTTTCTGTAAAAAAGATACTTGAAAATCCTATCTATATGGGGAAAATTCACTGGAATTCAAAGCGTGACGGCAATATACTATGTGACGGCCGCCATGAAGCTATTATTCCCGAGGATACTTTCATGCGTGTGCAAAAGCTTATTCAGGAACATCCGCTCGCTCATGTCAATAATAATTCCGAGCTGCTCAATTATTACAGCGGAATATTGTTCTGCAAAAGCTGCGGACATCAGATGATAAGACGATATGTCAAGAGCAGCTGCAAAGCACACATGCTTTGCAGATATAACAGCTGTAGAGGCATAACAGTCAGCAGCACAATGGACGCTGTTGACGATGCTCTGAAAGCAGCTCTTGAAATAAAGATAGCAAAGTTTGAATATATCGAAAAACAAGGAAAAGAAGATATTCCGTTGGTGCCGGATAAGCGCCCGATCATCGAATCCGAGCTTACAAAGCTGAAGAATCAAAAAGCAAAGATATATGACCTGCTCGAACAAGGAGTTTATTCAACAGATGATTTTCTTGAACGTTCCGCTGCTGTGGCCGAAAAAATAAAAAGCTGTGAAACTGAGTTGAAAAAATTGGACGAGAAAGCACCACCCACAAAGCTTTCGGACGCCGAGCTGCTTGTAAGGCTTAAAAAGGTAATGGCCGAATTTGACGAAGCGACCCCCGAAACTAAAAACCAGCTGCTAAAAACGGTAATACATCGCATTGACTACAGCAAGACAAAAAGACAATGCTATAACGATATGACAACTGATCTTCAGCTCGATATTGATTTTTTATAATTTTATGTGTAGGATTGATATGTTAGTTTGCTACAATGTCTTGTTTTTGGTGAAAATATACGCGGAAAAAAAGTATATGATTTTTCAGAGATATATGCAGGTGATAATATAAGGTTTGGCTCAGATAATAAAGGTCATTCTATGTTTGTAACTGCTGTTGAAGGAGACACCATATATTTAACTGATTGTAATAGTAATGGCGATCACTGCATAATAAGATGGGACGTTGTTATGTCTAAATCCAACATGGTTTATAATTCAAAAACTCCTTGTTATATTGTACGAGCACCCGGAAATACACTTATAGGTAGCACAGCATCAGTCCCCGACCCCGTACCGGGCTGCCTTGCAGACGGTGACTACATACTCCGAAACTGCGAGATAGGCTATTCCTATATGACCTGCGTAGGTTTTTCGGATAACGACGGCGCAAACATCTCGACCTGGTCAACAACTAATGACACCGATCAGATATTCACTCTGAAGCATCAGGGCGGCGGAGCTTACAAAATATACTGGAAAGGCTCTTCAACGGGCAAGCTCGTCGATATTGATGTCGGAAACGACGGCGGCGTCAGACAAGGACAGCGAGTTGAGCTTTATACCGAACAAGCCGGAATGGAGGATTATCAGACCTTCAATATTGTTCCTGTAGGAAACGGCAATTATGTCATCGAATGTGTAAATGACCCCAATTATGTAATGGGTATGACGGGAGCTTCCGACGGTTCGGCTATTACCATTCAGAGATACAGGGATATCTACGGTCAGAAATGGCAGATCACAAAGGCAAGCTCCGATACCGAAAATCCTGTTGTTTCCAATGTTAACGTAGTATTCGAAGGCTCCTCAAAACGATTCAAGATCACGGGAAATTATTCGGATAATGTGGGTGTAACAAGATGCAGAGTTGCAGCTTGGACAGAGAATAACGGGCAGGACGATCTCGTTTGGTATGATATGACAATGAGCGGCGGTTCAGCTTATGTATATGTTCCCATGAGCGACCATAATAACGAAACAGGCGTTTATAATTTCCACATGTATGCTTATGACGCAGCAGATAACGAACACGCTGTCGGAGTAAGATTATCTCCCGATTCTTTAGCATTCAATTCAACAAACTTCCCCGACAGCAAGTTCAGAGAGTATCTCAAGCAGTGGGATTATGACCAGAACGGCGGATTAACAGCGGATGAAATTGCAAAGATAGAGATCATTTCTATTCCGAATATGGGAATAACGAGCGTCAAGGGAATCGAATACCTGACAGCATTAAAGTATTTTTCCTGCGAGAACAACAGTATCACAAGCATAGATCTGAGCAATAATCCAAATGTACTGGCAATTAACTGCGCCGATAACAGTCTTACAAGCCTTAATGTCAGCAAATGTCCGAAAATTGAAAATGTATATTGTAAAAACAATAAGCTTACGGAATTGAACGTTTCAAATAATACAGCGATCAATAAGATCGTCTGTGATAATAACTTGCTTACAAAGCTTGATCTCAGCAAGAATACGGCACTTCAGATTTTAAAATGTTCAAACAATAAACTCAGATGTCTGAATCTCAATAACAATACCTCGATCACAACCTTTGAAGCAAGCGGAAATTCTTTTAATCTTAATATAGTTACTTCTTATGCACTTTCAAACTTCAGCTCATATGGTCTGGTCGCTTCCAGAACATCAAACTGGACAAATGCTGATTATGATTCTTCGATCGGTCATATCACCGATATTTGCGGCGATACTGTCACATATGACTATGACTGCGGAAATGGTCATACAATGAAGGTTACTATCGTGGTGGATTCATTTACCGAATATTTACCCATTAATTCCACCAATTTCCCCGACAGCAATTTCAGAAGCTATATCAGCAGCTTTGACAAAAACGGAAACGGAGGATTGTCTGTAAAAGAAATCGCTGCTGTTACGTCAATAAATGTTTCCGGCAAGTCTATCAGTTCCCTCAAAGGAATTGAGTATTTCACTTCTCTCACATCACTTGACTGTTCCAATAACAGTCTTACATCGCTTGATGTAACAAATCTGACATCACTTACAACCCTCATTTGCAATAACAACAGTATAGCAAGTCTTGATATTACAAAATGTACCAAGCTTAAAAAGCTTGTGATAGACTATACACGCCTACACTCCATCGACCTTTCAAAAAACACTGCACTGGAAACATTTTCAGCTGTATATGTTCCTATCTCTTCTATTTCATTTAACAGCTCGGCACTCAAAAGTGTTAATGTCAGCAGAGTTAATATTTCATATTTAGATATTTCAAATGCACCGAATCTTGAGTATCTTAAGGTTTCAAAGAACTGGCTTGCATATATTGATGTAAGCAGCAATAAAAAGCTTGAAACATTCATTTGTGAAAGCAATATCTATTATGTAGGTGATATTGTAAATAAATTCAGTCTTTCCGACATCAAAGGCTTCGATCCTGCAAAAGCGAGCAACTGGAGCGGAGCAAAATACGATGCCGCTTCAAATACTCTTTATGACTTTACAGGCAACGACGTAACTTATACATACGACTGCGGAAACGGTTTTAAGGCTGACTTTACAATTCACTGCACAAGCTATACATATTATATAGACATAAATTCAGACAACTTCCCCGACAGCGATTTCAGAAGCTATGTTGAAGAAAAAATCGACACGGATAAAGACGGAAAGCTTTCCAAATCCGAGATCGAAGCTGTTACAAGTATTTCTCTTGAAAGGCATGTTGACGGATTAGGAGCACAAAATCTTACGGGTATTGAGTATTTTAAAAATCTTACAGACCTGAATTGCTCAATGAATCGCATCAGCTCGCTTGATCTCAGCCTGAATACTGCACTCAAAACCTTGGATTGCAGCTATAATAAGCTCTCTGCTCTTGATATAAGCAAGAACACTGCTTTGACAAGCCTTAATTGTGAAAATAACAACATTACTAACTTAAACGCAGACAGCAATACAATGCTTCAGAGACTCGAATGTGCAGACAACGAGCTTTCTTCTATTGATATTTCCAAAAACACTCTGCTTGAATTCTTGTCAATATACGGTAATCAGCTGACAGAATTAGATGTAAGCAAGAACATTAAGCTGACAGAGATCAACGTTCACACCAACAAGCTTACTTCATTGGAACTTGGCACAAATACCCTTCTGAAAGAACTTACCTGCACAAATAATAACCTTACAAGCCTTGATCTGAGTAATAATAGTGCATTGACGATCGTAAGATGCTTAAACAATACTTACAATATTGGCACAGTAAATGTCAGCTATTCCCTTTCGGGACTCCCGGGATTTGATCCTTCCAAGGCTTCAAACTGGAATGGCGCTGAATATGACAGCAGCACCAATTCACTGAAAAACTTTACAAGCACTACCGTCACCTATACTTATGATCTGGGAAAAGGATTCCGTGCCACATTTACCCTTTCTGCAGACGCTTATAATTCTGTCTATATCAGTGCAAACCCGACAAATGTAACAGTGATAGAAGGTCTCGACGCAACCTTGTCGGTAACGGCAGAAGGCAGTTCTCTCAAGTATTATTGGCAGAAATACACCGATAACGGCTGGGTAACTATCAGCGGAGCGGTTGATCCTGTTCTTACTCTGAATAATGTTACATCTGATATGAACGGTTGTCGTTACAGATGTATTGTCTGCGGTACGAATTTGGGCATAATCTCTCGGAGTGCGACAATTACTGTGATTCCGGCTGAACAGGTCACTGTTTCACAAGTGAAAAACATGACAATTGAGCAATGCATTAGTTTTGTGAACACGTTTATCTCAAAACAGAATGACAAAAACTTCATTTTAACGGATGCACAGCTTTATGCAATCGAAAGAGTACTGAAATATGATAATATAGAGTTTTGATACCTGACCTTTATAAAAGTACTTGGAAATAAGATGCTGCAAAGCATTGTGTAAACATCTAACAATTATTATTTATAAGTCCCTGTCGGAAGACCTGACAGGGACTTGTTTATTTTATAAAAAATTCCGAACACATCTGTTTTCACAAATGTATTCGGATAAAAAACCGATAATTCATTTATTGTGATCATATTCCAGAACGATTTCGATCGCTTTGAGCTGTGCGTCCGTAAGTATATCACTGTTTTCATCAAAAAGATCAACAAACCTGATCAGCTCGGTGATGCTCAATCCAAGCACATCGTCTTCTGTAACCTCGTCCATAGCCTTTACATTGAGGGTTACAGTCTTGCTTGTGACAGATATGCCGTTTGCGTTGACAATAACACATCGGAACATACAGCCGTTCATTGTTGTATCGGCGGTCGTATATGAAGCTGTTTTTACGGATGTATCTATCCAGTTTGTGCCGCCGTCTGCGCTGTACTGCCACTGATATGTAAGTTCCTCGCCCACTGCATCGACCGTGAAAACGGCGTTCTGACCCGGGACAACTGTGGTATCTGTCGGCTGTGAAGCTATTCCGACTCCGCCCTCGTCTATTGTAAAGGGAAATGTAAAGTTATCAGCAATTACAGGTCTTAACGTATGCGCACCGCTTGAATCGTTAAGCTGAAAGGTTTCATAGCTCTTATTGAACCATTTATAACTGATATAGGTTACTTTATCCATCCAAGTTGCGTCAACGCAGTACCAGTAATCCCCCACATTGACCATATTCCAGGCGTGATTATTGCAGGTAACGGCAAATGTATCAAGTCCTGCGATACTGCAGAGATATGTGAACGCCATTGCATAGCCGTTGCAAACGCAGTTTTCCTGGATAAGCGCACCGTATATCGACTGATCGTATGTGCCCTTTGTATATGTAATAGTATTGCATAGGGCTTCGGCGATATATTTTTCTTTTTCCTCTGGAGTATCATATTCACTTATATTTTCTCGCCACCCATCGGTCGCAAGATCTATCTGTTCTTTTACTTCGGTTCTTCCGCTTGAAGTCAGAAGCATATCATACACGGCGAAAGGAAATCTGTACTGATCTCCGTATGTATAATTCTTTGTCAGATAGTATCTTCCGGGAAATGCGCCGTACTGCGGATTTTCATAGTAAAACGCTGCAAAAACCGCATTTGCTCTCTCGTAATCAATTGATGTATCATAATACGCATACAAAGTTGCAGAGGTATAATCTTTTTCACTTGCAAGAAAGCTTTCGGTAACGCTCTTGAAGCTGTTATAGAGGTCTTTTTCTGCGGAATTGAGCTGATTATAGTAAAAGTCGCCATAACCCTCCGAATAAGCTGTGTCGTCTGTTTCACAGTCATAAAACGAAGTGCCGTAAATATCAGCCTTATCATTATCGACGACCTCGATAAGCGCATACAACTCCTCTTCCGTAAGTTCAACGGCAATATCGCCGTTTTCGTCCGGGTTTAAGTCGATACCCTCGACTATTTTTTCACAATCGGTAAGCGTAAGGTTATCAAATTCTTCGGGAGATACCACAACGCTTTCGGTGTTTGATTCTGTGGCATAGGAATCGGTCATTGCGACATCCGTTCCGACATACGAAATACAGATACCAAATGCCAACAGGCAGGATATTATTGATTTTTTGAGTTTATCTGACATTTCGGGACCTCCTGCTCTTTAAAATATTGTCTGCATCGGGGCAGAACGACTACTCTTTCATTTAATGTGATTTTCGATGATATTTACTGAATTCAGGAATAAATCAAAGATATGATGATTTTTTATAGGCTTGATCATTGGTATTTACGATTTTTTTCTTTTTATTATTATAACTCAACTGCATTATCATTGTCAAGTTTTTTTAGGTACTTGCATGATATTTCAACGAGTAAACAAATAACGAAATTTTTATGAAAATATAGTCGCAACTGTCGTATTTTACTGTAGGGGATGGGTCACCCGTCCCGTTTTTTGAAAGTATTGGTGATAACGGACGGAAACATGTCCTTATAACAGTTTATTAATATTTCGGATAATAATAATTCACTTGTTATAATGTCTTGAGCTGCTTGTTACAATTATTGCACAAGCTTTTTATGCTTTATAGGTTATAAAATACAGATCTGCTGTTTTATAAATATAATATATTAAATAGTATAATTTAAGAAACCGATTTTTAACATATAAAACACACCCAAAAATAGTTAAATAAGAGTAATTCTTTTTAATACAAATCATGCCTTAAAAAAATATTAATTTTTTTCTAATTATTATTGACATTAGGAAAAAAATGTTGTATAATCTAAATAGTATTTTATTACATGTCATTTTTTAGATGTAAAATGTAAAATGTAAGGAGAATCAATCATGAAAAAAAGCACAAAAAAGATCCTGGCGCTTATCATGGCTGTTGCTCTGACTGCATCTTCATCTGCTTTTGCCGGAATATCCGTTTATGCGGATAACGAAGCAACAAACGCAGTTGTGGAAATTACAGACGACGCAACTACCTTGAATGCTGTCCAGCAGGAAGCGTACGAAAAGATCACTGCTGCTTGTAAAGAATTTGTCAATTCGGACGTTTCATTATCTACACTTGTTTTCGCAAAGATCGAATTAAGCACCGGCGGCACAAAAGCCGAACTGGAGGCTGTTGTTGAGCAGATCCAGGATTCCGGTAAATACGCTGTGCTTGACAGAGTTGCATTCAACACTGCTGACGCCGAATCAAAGCACAATGTAATTGTTCTTTTCACAAAGGCAGAATATAAGACTCCTGCGGGAAGAGAAGCTTTGAAGAGCACCGTTGAGATCACATCGCAGCCTAAAGATCAGACTGTTGCTGTTGGTGAAAAGGCTACATTTACTGTTGCTGCAAGCGGCGAAGGTCTTACATATCAGTGGCAGATCAGCACTAATAGCGGTTCTACATGGAAGAGCTTTGCAAATACAACTGATACATTCAGCATCACTGCAAAGGCTGCTTATAACGGATATATGTACAGATGTATCGTTACTGATGCTAACGGCAATTCCGTTACATCCGATGCAGCTAAGCTCATCGTTAGAAATGATACATGCACTATCACATCACAGCCAACCGATCAGACTGTTGCTGTTGGTGAAAAGGCTAAATTTGTTGTAACTGCAACCGGCGAAGGAACAATTTCTTATCAGTGGCAGATCAGCACTGACGGCGGCACAACATGGAAGAGCTTTGCAAATACAACTGATACATTCAGCATCACTGCAAAGGCTGCTTATAACGGATATATGTACAGATGTATCGTTACTGATGCTAACGGCAATTCCGTTACATCCGATGCAGCTAAGCTCATCGTTAGAAATGATACATGCACTATCACATCACAGCCAACCGATCAGACTGTTGCTGTTGGTGAAAAGGCTAAATTTGTTGTAACTGCAACCGGCGAAGGAACAATTTCTTATCAGTGGCAGATCAGCACTGACGGCGGCACAACATGGAAGAGCTTTGCAAATACAACTGATACATTCAGCATC
>JBJEQP010000024.1:0-77470 GCA_051881815.1 Oscillospiraceae bacterium
CAAGAGTTTTTATAGGGGTTCTCTTTAAATTACCCTTAAATTTATTATACGAGGATAAACCGCTATGTCCGATATTTTAAGACTTCCCGCAGAGGAATTATACAAAACCGAGCTTGAAGCTCTAATCGCAAACGAGAAAAATCCCGTTCCCACAGGCTGGAGAATGTCACCGAAATCGGTGCTTACATACATCATGGGCGGCAAGTCGGGAGATACAATTATCACACCAAAATATATGGGTGACAGGCGCATTGCCGAGATATGCATCTCCACCCTTATAACAGACCGTGCGCTCCTTCTCATAGGCGAACCGGGAACGGCAAAATCCTGGCTTTCCGAGCATCTTACTGCTGCAATAAACGGTAATTCATCGAGAGTTATTCAGGGAACAGCAGGAACTACCGAGGAGCAGATACGCTATTCATGGAACTATGCAATGCTCCTTGCAAAGGGTCCATCACACGAGTCACTTGTAAAAAGTCCCGTATATAACGCAATGGAAACGGGAACTATTGCACGAATCGAAGAGATTTCCCGATGTGCCTCCGAGGTGCAGGACGCACTTATTTCCATACTTTCCGAAAAGCACATTTCCGTTCCCGAGCTTAACGAAGAGGTGGCTGCAAAGAAGGGATTTTCTGTTATTGCAACCGCAAACACAAGGGACAAGGGCGTAAATGAAATGTCCTCGGCGCTGAAAAGACGTTTCAATATTGTTGTGCTTCCTGCTCCGGCAAATATCGAAACGGAGATAGAAATAGTTTCCACAAGAGTTGCACAGCTTGCCGACAGCTTCGGGCTTAACGCTAAGCTTCCCGACAGGACTGCCGTTGAAAGAGTTGTTACCATTTTCAGAGAGCTCAGAAGCGGTCAGACCCTTGACGGACAGGTAAAGCTCAAGACAACATCGGGAGTATTGTCCTCCGCAGAAGCAATTTCCCTGCTTATCAACAGTATGGCTCTTGCAGGCAGCTTCGGAAATGGCGTTATAACCGATTCCGACCTTGCAGGCGCATTACAGGGAGCAGTCGTAAAGGACGATAACAAGGACAAGGCCGTATGGACAGAATATCTTGAAAACGTTATGCGCAAAAGAAGCGGCTGCTCAAAGCTTTATGCCGAATGTAAGGAGAGAAATTCATAATGGCAGCATATTTCGGCGTGCGTCATCTTTCGCCTGCCTGCGCTTATTATGTGAGGGAATTTCTTGACAGAAACGACCCCGAGATCGTTCTGATAGAAGGTCCCTCCGACTTGAGTTACCTTATCGAACCGCTTTGCAGCAATGATACTGTAATGCCTGCGGCTATCCTTGCATATACCGAAGAAGCGCCCGTTAAGACGGTGTTATTTCCTCTTGCAGATTTTTCGCCCGAGTATCAGACTATGAGATGGGCGATAAGGAATGGCAGACGGGTCATGTTCTGCGATCTGCCTTCAGACTGCTTGCTTGCGCATCAGAATGAAGAGGAAGAAAAAAAAGACAAGGATATACCCGAACGTGTTTCGGTTTATACCGAATTGGAAAGGGTTTCGGGAACGGATAATGATTCCTTCTGGGAATACACCTTCGAGCAGTGCGAAAGCTATGAGGATTTTATTGAAGCAGTTTCCGAATACGGAAAAAGCCTTCGTGAGTTTTCCGAGAATGACGAGCATAACAGACTCCGTGAAGCGTATATGCGAAAGGTTATATCCGAATGTGAAAATGAAGTCCCGTCGGAAAAAATATGCGTTATAACAGGCGCATTTCATACCGCAGGGATAAAGGATATCCCATTTACCCATGAAGACAAGAAACTCACCGATAAGCTTCCCTCCGTCAAGTCAAAGGCTACCCTGATGCCATATTCCTATTACAGATTATCCTCACGTTCGGGCTACGGCGCAGGAAGCAAAGCACCTGCATATTTTGAACTTTTGTGGAAAAGCAGGATACAAGGCGTTATGGGAAGCAGTGCAAACAGATATCTTTCCATGATAGCAGCATATCAGCGAGAGAACGGCTATGCCGCATCTACTGCTGAGGTAATAGAAGCAAAGCGTCTTGCAGACACCCTTGCGGCTATGCGCGGCGGAAGATACCCAAGTATGACCGACCTCCGCGATGCCGCAGTTACCTGCATAGGTCACGGTTCATTCGGAGAAATATCCCTTGCCTGCGCCGATACGGAAATAGGCACAAAAATCGGTTCTCTTCCCGAAGGCACTGTCTGCACTTCGGTTCAGGAGGATTTCACAAGGCAGCTCAAAGAATTAAAGCTTGAAAAATACAGAAAAGCCGCCGCAGAGGATATAGAGCTTGATCTGCGTGAAAATCTTCGGGTGAAAACGGAAAAGTCTGCATTTCTTGATCTGAACAGGTCATTCTTCCTGCACAGACTGCGTATTTTAGGCATTTGCTTTGCCGAAGCTCAGCCCAGAAGTCAGGACAATGCAACATGGGCTGAACGGTGGAGATTGCAGTGGACTCCCGAGGCGGAGATTGAGATAGTAGAAGCATCTCTGAAAGGCGATACAGTAAAGCTTGCGGCGGAATATGAGCTGAATATGAAACTTTATGAAGCGGATACCGTAAATGCTGCGGCAATGATTCTTTCCGATGCATTTGACAGCGGACTGATTGACTGCATTTCTGCGGCAATTTCCACAATTCAGAAACAGACTGCGGACTGCTCCTCGGCAGAAGATACGGGAAAAACCATAGGAACGCTTTCCACCATTGTCCGTTTCGGAAGTATCAGAAAAATAGATACCGAACCCATTTATCCTCTGATGGAAAAGCTGTATCTGAGATTTTGTCTGTGTATGCCTTCTGCGGTCGTGTGCGACAGAAATGCTGCGGAGCTGCTTATAACATCAATGGCGGCTGTGAACGATGCCTGCCTTGCCCATGATTTTCTTGATACCGACAGATTTATCACATTGCTCACGGACATTGCAGACAATAACTTTGCAAATCCGCTTTTGTCGGGATATTCCACCGCACTTCTGACGGAACGGGGAAAAATATCTTCCGAAAAGCTGTCCGAACTGATAAACAGGCGGCTTTCTGCCGGCACACCTCCCGGGGAAGCTGCAATGTGGTTTGAAGGACTTGCAAGGCGAAACAGACGCTCCCTTATCAGCAGGCTGTCCGTATGGGAAAAGCTATGTAATTTTGTATCGGGTCTTGATGATGAGGAATTCAAGCCTGTTCTTGTTGCACTTCGAAGGACATTTTCCGACTTTTCTCCTGCTGAAAGATCCGATATTGCTGAAAATATCGGTGAGGTTCTGGGAATATCAAAGGAAGCGGCGGCGGAGTTTGTGACAATGCAGCTGAACTCCGATGAACAGCAGTCAATTGACGAGCTTGACGATTTTGATTTTGGTGATATATGATGGAAAATAAGGAAATATTGAAACGCTGGCGGCTCATATTGGGAGCAGACAGCGAAAAGATGATGGAGCAGATGGGAGGCGCAGCGACACTTTCTGCGGAGGAAATGCTGATGGACAGCGCTCTGTCGCAGATATACGGCAATGACGGAGTCGGACTGTCGGGCAGCGCAGGCAGAGGTCCTTCCTCACCTAAGCTTACAAAATGGCTTGGCGATCTGCGAACACTTTTTTCTCCTATGGAAATAAAGGTGATACAGAATGACGCCATTGAAAGAAAAGGCTTGAAGCAGCTGCTTTTTGAGCCTGAAATGCTTGATTCCATCGAGCCTGATATAAACACAGCCTCACTTCTACTAATGCTCAAGGATCAGATACCGCAGAAGTCAAAGGACAATGCAAGAGCATATATCGCAAAGATCGTGGAGGATATAAACCGCCGTCTTTCCGATGATATAAAGCGTTCTGTAACATCTGCTCTGAACAAGAAAAATCATTCCCCCATACCCTCGACAGCGGCACTTGATTTCAAGTTTACCATAAGGCGCAATCTGAAAAATTTTGATACAAAGTCCAATACGCTACTTCCCGAGAGATTTTATTTTTACGAGAGAGCTTCACGTTCTGCTTCAAGAACAGTTATCATTGATATTGACCAAAGCGGCTCAATGGGCGAATCTGCGATTTATTCTTCTGTGGTGGGGTGTATACTTGCAAGTATGAATTCTCTGAAAACTCATGTAGTTGTATTTGATACCAACGTGACCGACCTTACCGAGCATTGCTCCGACCCTGTGGAGCTTTTGTACGGAATACAGCTGGGCGGCGGTACGGACATTGAAAAATCCGTTGCATACTGCACAGAGCTTATCGAGGAGCCTGAAAAGACCACAATGTTTCTCGTTACCGACCTTTGTGAGGGCGGCAACAGAAACGGACTTATCCGCAGGCTGGAGGAATTAAAGGATTCGGGCGTTAATCTTGTGATACTGCTTGCCATATCCGACAGCGGAAAGCCTATTTATGATGCAGCTATGGCAGACAAGGCTGCTGCTCTTGATATTCCCTGCTTTGCCTGCCCGCCCGAAAGACTTCCGGAACTGCTTGAGGCAGCACTGAAAAAACATTCGCTCAAACCCTTTGAACAGAAAAACTCCTAAAACAAAAACAAATAGAGCGTACAACAGCTCTAAGGAAACGCTGATTAATACGTTTCAGCCGTTTTTCAAAATGTACTCAAAGACGGAAACTCGTACATTTTTCAAAACGGCGAAACGAACGCTTCGCTTTAATCAGCTTTTTCCTAATACTAAACACCAATAAAATACAGGAAAAAATCTGCGCCGAAATCCTATATATTCGAGATTGTCGGCTTGATTTTTTCCAAATTATAAATGGTGTTTAGTATAAGATAATTTACACAATGAATGTTAATTTAAAATCAATTGACCGCTTATCGGATCCTTTATACCTAATAAAGCCATGATCAATGCCATTCTAATATATAAACCGTTTTGAACCTGATCAAAATATGCGGCACGGGGATCTTTATCGACCTCAAGTGTGATCTCATTGACCCTTGGGAACGGATGCAAAACAGCCATATTGTTCTTCGCACGCTTCATTTTGTTTTCGTCCAACACATATACGCCATTAAATCTCATATATTCTTCTTTGCTTGAAAATCGTTCCTGCTGAATTCTTGTCATATAAAGAATATCTAATTTATCTATCGTTGTTTCTAAATTGTTTACTTCTGAATATTTCATGCTTTTTTCTAAAAAACGATCCGGCATTTTGAGTTCTTCCGGAGATATAAAATAAAATTCAATGCCGCTATAGTATTTATTCAGAATTTGTGTAAGAGAATGAACTGTACGACCGTATTTTAAATCGCCGCAAAATCCAATAACAAAATTGTCGAGTCTTCCAAGTCTTTGCTTTATTGTATATAGATCAAGCATGGTTTGTGAAGGATGCTCGTTGCTTCCATCACCTGCATTTATTACAGGGATCCTTGAAAACTCAGATGCAAGTCTGGATGTTCCTTCTTTAGGGTGACGCATAGCCACGATGTCCGCATAACATTGTATAACTCGGATTGTATCTTCAACAGACTCGCCTTTGCTCGCGCTTGAAACTTCTGCCGACGGAAACCCAATAACATCTCCGCCCAGTTTTTGCATAGCTGTTTCAAATGAGATCCTTGTACGAGTGCTTGATTCGTAAAATAATGTTGCAAGGCGTTTATATTTTGCTAATTCTCTGTATTCTTCGGGATGCTTAGAAATATTTTCGGCAACCATCAGTAATAACTCTGTTTCGCTTTTTGTGAAATTATTCGATTCGAGTAAATGTCTTAACATAAGTTTTTCTCCTTTTTATTTTCTGCCAAGTAATCTATACTTACGATCTTTGTACACAGCGAAAGTATATATATTGCAGTTTTGATCTCACTTTCAGTAGCAAATGAAGGTGCGATACGAATATCATTATCATCTTTGTTATACCCTTTGGGATGAGTGGCACCTGCAGGTGTAAATATTACTCCTGTTTTTTTGCACATATCTACTATTTTAGAGGCACATCCGGGCAGAGTATTGAACGAAAAGAAATATCCGCCCAAAGCTTTAGTCCAGCTTGCTATATTCAAGTCCGAAAGCTCTTTCGATAAAATATCGTAGGCTGCCTCGAATTTCGGACGCATGATATCTGCATGTTTTTTCATATGCTTTTTGACGCCGCTCAAATTTTTGAAGTATCTTGCGTGCATCAATTGATTTATTTTGTCAGGTCCGATCGTTGCGTATTTCAAAAAGCTTTTTATATCAATTAAATTTGCAGGACTTGTAGCTACTGCACTTATTCCGGCACCGGGGAAGGTTATTTTGCTTGTGGATGCAAATTCATATACCAGATCGGGATTTCCCGCCGAATTACATTCCGCAATAATGTCAGGTATCGTGATATATTCCTCGGTAAAGTCATGTACACAGTACGCATTATCCCAGAAGATCCTGAAATCATTTGCGGCAGGCTTCAGATTAGCAAATCTTTTTACTACCTCGTCGCTGAAAACAATTCCTGTTGGATTTTGATATTTCGGAACACACCAGATCCCTTTGACCGAGTCATCCATAATGTATTCTTCTATTGCATCCATATCCGGTCCGTTTTCATTCATTGCGATCGGAATAAGTTCAAAGCCAAAGTGCTCTGTTATAGCAAAATGTCTGTCATATCCCGGAACAGGACAGAGAAATTTTCTTTTTTCTACTTCGTACCAAGGCTTATTCCCGCAAATTCCCTCCGTCATGCCATGGCTGATAAGCTGATACATTAAAGTCAAGCTGCTGTTTCCGCCGATAATAACATTATCCATATGCGTATTCATAATGCTCGCCATAAGCTGCTTGGCTTCGGGAATTCCGTCAAGTCCGCCATAGTTTCTGCAGTCCATGCCGGATTCTGAATCAAATAATGTATTATGGTTGATAACATCCAGCATATTAAGAGATAACTCTAACTGTTCCTTGGAGGGTTTTCCTCTTGATAGATCCAGATTCAGATTTTCTTCGGATAATTGCTGTAATTTTGCACTGCATTTTTCTTTTTCAGCAAGCAGTTCTTCAACAGTAAGCTTTAAATAATCCATTTATAGCTCCTCCTATGTTATTGATTTTTCACAACGTTTATATTATAATATAAAAAGAAATATATTAAAAATCTTTATTTTATATGTTTGATATATCAATTTTGTATGGAGGATCTAATGTATATCAGTTATGATTATTATAGAGTTTTCTACTATGTTGCAAAATACAAAAACATTTCTCAAGCTGCAAAAATTTTGTTAAACAACCAGCCAAATGTTACAAGGACAATTAAATCTCTTGAAAACGCCTTAGGATGCAAATTATTTGTTCGCAGCAACCACGGTGTTTCCCTTACATACGAAGGCGAGCGGCTTTTTAAACACGTGCAGATCGCATTTGATCACTTGGAATCAGGGGAAGAGGAAATTGCTCTTAATAAAACACTTCAAAGAGGCGCTGTATCTATTGGTGCAACCGAGATCGCTTTACACTGTCTGCTTTTGCCTGTACTCCAACAATTTAAAAAGCTCTATCCTAATGTAAAAATCAACATCACCAATCAGTCCACTCCCCAGGCAACCAATGCTGTCAAAAACGGACTTCTCGATTTTGCATTAGTGACAACTCCGACTGTAAGATCAAGCAACATAAATGAGAAAATAATAAAACAGATAAAAGAAATAGCTGTATGCAGCGGCGCATATAAAGAGCTGCTGCATAATACTGTGACGCTTGAACAGCTTTCGACCTATCCAATTATATCCTTGGGAACAGAAACTATGACGTACAAGAGATTTGCGTCGTTTTTTGACGAAAAAGGCTGCCAATTTAATCCAAGCATTGAAGCAGCCACTACCGACCAGATACTTTTAATGCTAAAAGCGGATCTTGGGATAAGCTTCATTCCCGAAGAAATGATAAAGCCAATTGATGAAATACATAAAATTGATCTCTTGGAAGAGATCCCTCCAAGACATATTTGTTTGATCAAACGCAAGGACCACACTCTCAGTATTGCAGCCAAGAAAATGGAAGAAATGATTTTCAAGAATGTCTGAAATAACAAACGCTTAATAGCTGTAACTTGAAATTTATATATATCTGTGCTATAATTGTAACTGTCTTTTCTGCCAAAAAAATAACTGTTTTGGGAAATTCATTATATATCAACGGAGGGAAACAATGAGTAAATTCAGAAAACAGCATATGGCCATTGAATGGCACGACATTGTTCATAATGAAAATTACGAACCCGCTGTTAATGCCTCGCTCAAAGAAAAAGCAACTCTTGTCGGACGTGTTGGACTGATGATGCTTTCAGTGGGTACAGGTGCATGGCGGGTACGTGCGTCAATGAATAAAATTGCAAGAGCTCTGAATATAGTGTGTAACGCCGATATCGGACTGCTGTCGATAGAATACACCTGTGTAGAAAACAGTGAAACTTACACAAACGCAATATCAATCAATACAACCGGAATAAACACCGACAAGCTTAATCAGCTCGAGAGTTTTGCCGACGGATTCGGCGAAAGAGCGGAAAAATATACCATAACGCAATTTCACCGAATTCTTGACAAGATACAAGATATGCCTTCGAATTATACTGCGTGGCATCTTGCATTCGCTTCGGCGCTTGCGTGTTTTGGATTTACGTTTTTGCTCGGCGGCGGTATAATAGAAATGATTTGTGCTTTTTTAGGTGCGGGAATAGGTCAGTTTGTCAGAAAAAAACTGCTTGAACATCACATAACCCTACTGGCAAATGTAGCCGTATCAGTTGCAACGGCAGGCAGTACATACGCTGTGCTGATCAAGCTTGCGGAGCTTATTTTCGGAATATCTCCCGTTCATCAGGCAGGTTATATTTGCTCAATGCTGTTCGTGATACCGGGATTTCCGCTTATTACTGGAGGTATCGACCTTGCAAAGCTTGATATACGCTCGGGTTTTGAACGTATAACATACGCTTTGATAATAATTATTATGGCTACTTTAACAGGCTGGGTAACCGCCCTGATATTTAATTTATCGCCATCGGATTTTGCGGAAATCGATATGAACCCCGTTCTTAAACTTGTATTGCGTATGATAACAAGCTTCTGCAGTGTTTACGGATTTTCGTTCCTTTATAACAGCAAACAAAAAATGGCGATCACGGCAGGTATTATCGGAATGATCGCAAATACTCTGCGACTGGAGCTTATAGATCTTACCGATATCCCCGTAGCGGTTGCCGCATTTATTGGTGCGTTATCGGCAGGACTTATTGCATCCGCTATAAAGGTGAAAATCGGCTATCCGAGAATTACGCTCACAGTGCCGTCAATAGTTATTATGGTTCCCGGAATGTTTATGTATAAGGGCATATACTTTTTGGCGCTTAATGATATTTCAACGGGCAGCTTGTGGCTTGCAAAAGCATTTCTGATCGTTCTTGCATTGCCGCTGGGACTTGTTTTTGCGCGAATTCTTACCGATAATAATTTCAGGAAGAGCAGTTGATATACATACACAAAAACCGCAGTCATTGATTTTGACTGCGGTTTTTTGTTTCACAATTCTGATTGTTGAAAATAAAACATCAAAGCCACTTTTGACACAAACATCAAAAGTGGCTTTGCATTATACGATGGATCTTTTAGTAATTCAACACTTGACTCAAGAGCCGTAATTTGTAATATTTAGAACAAAATTACAAGGAATTGCGACACTAATACGACCGAGATCAAAGCAACAGGGTAGGTTGAAGCGTATGCGGCAGCCACATCTTCCGTACCTGCGGTGTTGATAAGAGTACCCAAAGCAGGTGTACTTGTCATACCTCCTGTAATAGCGCCAAGATTGTTAAGCAGGCTGAGTTTCAGGACGTACTTTGCAAAAATAAAGCCAATAAGCATAGGAACGAGAGTCATGATCATTCCATATACGAAGTACATAATATCGAAGTTTGCAACAAACTTTGCGCCGCCGGGGATACCTGCGCCCACAAGGAAAAGCACCAGTCCAAGCTCACGGAAGAGCTTAAGTGTAGTGGTTGAAGGCATAACGCTTACCTTGCCGAATCTTCCGAAATGACCGAGGATCAAGGATACAAGCAGGCATCCGCCTGTTGTGGTGAGCGAGAAGCAAGTTCCTGTTACACCGTTTCCCGAAAACAGGCTTGAATATCCTGCGCCTGAAAGAGGGATCTTTACAGCACCGACGAGAACGCCGACAATAGCCGCTAAAGCAAATGGGGCAATACCCATATGGTCAAACTCGAAAAGCTTACCGCTGAAAGCTTCCTTTTTGCTTTCTTCCTTGACAACGATCTTTGCTCTCTCTTCCTCCATATTTGCCTTTGAGAGTTTGGGAACGATCTGAATGAAAAGAACTACGCCGATAACGCCGAAGATGTACGCTATACCGTGTCCTACAGAAACCAGACCCTCATACTCTTCGGCAACAGTTGCTTTTGCCGCTGAAAATGCAGGAGTAGAGGTAAGAGAACCCGAAAGAAGTCCTACGATCATTGCAACGAAGCCGTCCTGATCCTCAATGGATGAACCGTAACCAAGCACCTCGCCAAGTCCGATACAACCTGCTGCCGCAGCTCCGCCGGCAAGGATAATAACAAGAGCGATCAGTACATACGACTTGAAGTTTTTCTTGAAATTACCAAAGAACTTAGGACCTGCAATATATCCGACAGATGTTACAAAGAGAATAAGTCCAAGATTCTCAATAAGTTTTAACCCTTCTGAGAAATCGTAGGGCTTAGACGATGCGTCAAATACAAGCATTCCCGAATCGTTCACGCCGAAAAACAAAGCACCGAACAAAAGCGCCACAATGAACACACCTGCATCACCAAGTGAAATGCCTTTGATCGTTATTCTTCCGAGCGCATAACCCGTCATAAGCACGGCAAACACAACGAAAAGCATCGTTGTGATATTGTTGACAGAAATAACTCCGTCAAAAAAACTCATAATATAATGCCTTCTTTCTTATCTTTTCTTTGTGTAGTCGGGCAGAAGTTTAGGAGATACTGTATCAGTATTGATACCTGCTTCAGCAATTTCTTTTTCAAACTTCTCAATGTGAGAGAGGGTAAGCTTTCCAAGGTTTACCGAAGAAGCCGCAGCCGCTGCATTGATACCTGCATTACGTCCGAATACAATGATATCAAGCAGGGAGTTACCCATAAGTCTGTTCTTTCCGTGAATACCGCCGACAGCCTCACCTGCAACGAAAAGATTCTTGATATTTGTGGTCATTCCGTTTACGTTAATATCAAGACCGCCATTCTGATAATGAAGTGTAGGATAAACAAGGATCGGTTCATAGCGAATATCAATACCGTACTTTTCGAACATTCTCCACATAGCGGGGATTCTGTTCATAATAGTTCCCTCGCCGCCGATCTTTTCGATCATCGGTGTGTCAAGCCAAACGCCCATACCGTTGCCGCAGTCAATTCCGTTTCCACGCTCACTGCACTCACGGATTATCGAAGCAGCAGTTACGTCACGAGTTTCCAGCGGATGCATAAATACTTCACCGTTCTTGTTGACAAGCTTTGCTCCGAGAGAACGAACCTTTTCGGTTACGAGTGCGCCAAAGATCTGATCGGGGAAAGCAACGCCTGTCGGGTGGTACTGAAGTGTTTCGGCATAAAGCAGCTTTGCACCTGCACGGTATCCGAGAACAAGGCCGTCAGCAGTTGCACCGTAGTGGTTAGATGTGGGGAAGCCCTGATAGTGCATTCTTCCTGCACCGCCTGTTGCGATAACAACGGTCTTTGCCTTTGCTACAAGCAGCTCCTTGGTTTCCATATTCATAAGGACCGCACCTGCAGCATTGCCGTTTTCATCAAGGATAAGCTCGATAGCTGCGGTGAAATCAATCACAGGGATCCTACGGTTAAGCACCTCGTCACGAAGAGTTCTCATGATCTCTGCACCAGAGTAGTCCTTTGCTGCGTGCATACGCTTACGAGAGGTTCCGCCGCCGTGAGTGGTGATCATAGTTCCGTCAGCTTCCTTGTCAAACTCAACGCCAAGCTCGGAGAGCCATTGAATTGCCTCGGGAGCGTCACATACGAGCTTTGCAAGAAGCTCTTTCTTAGCGGCAAAATGTCCGCCGCCGTATGCGTCAACAAAGTGTATCGCAGGAGAGTCGTTGGGCTTATCCGCTGCCTGAATACCACCCTCTGCCATCATAGTGTTTGCGTCGCCCATACGAAGCTTGGTAACGACCATAACATCAGCACCTGCTTCGTTTGCTTCAATTGCAGCCGAAGCACCTGCGCCGCCGCCTCCGATAACAAGAACATCAGTCTCGTAATCGGGCTTATCAAGACATACGCTGTCAGCAGTGATACGGCTGTGAGCCTGAAGTATCGCTGCAAGTTCCTTCGGAACCTTGTCACCCTTGTTAGGACCTATTTTCAAAACCTCAAACTCGTCAACCTTATAGTCGGGGTGGAAGGAAGCGAGCACCTTGTCCTTTTCTTCAGCCGTCATACGAACCGGCTCGAGAGCAATATTTTTTTCTCTGGAGGCTTCTACCAAAGCAAGAGACTCCTTAAACTGTTCAGAATACATCTAAACTTCCTCCTTACTTTTCGATATCGCGATTGTTATAGAGTTCTTTCATCTCATCGATAGGCTTCTGCATAAGTGCCTCGATAAGGTCTTTGAAATCGCCGTTTTTAATTTCCTTTACACGGTCCTCAAGATGACCGCATCCGGGAGCAAGGTACTTACCGTTAATTCTTCTTGCAAGCATTGCAACCTGAGGGTGTGAAATTCCTGCAGGGCATCTGGACGAACAAACACCGCACATAACGCAGTCGAAAGACTCCTCTGCGCACTTTTCAAAATCGCCGCGCTGTGCATAGGCGATATACTGCATAACATTAAGCTTCTGTGTGCAGGCTTTGGTGCAGGCGTTGCATCCGATACAAGCGTAAATTTCGGGATAAAGCTGCATCATAACAGATTCATTCACAGAGATCTCATTAATATTGTAAACCTCTTTTACAAGTGGGAAGAAAGGCAAGGTCGCAATATACATATTGTCCTCAACCTTTGTCTGGCAAGCAAGACAAGCATGAAGCTCCTTGTCGCCTTTGATACGGTAAATGGTAGCACAGGCACCGCAAAATCCGTTTCTGCATCCGCATCCGCGAACGAGCTGATATCCTGCATACTCCATAGCGGTCATGATCGTAAGATTTTCCGGGACCTCATACTTTTTACCGAAAAGAAATATGTTTACTGTCTTTTCCATTTTTTATTCTCCTTTAATATTCGCTGGGCAGCTCTTCCAGTTCGTCACATCTGAATACAGGACCGTCCTTGCATACGTATTTTGCACCAACATTACATCTTCCGCATTTACCAACGCCGCACTTCATACGAAGTTCGAGGGTCGTGTAGACCTGTGTTTTATCAAATCCAAGTGATATAAGACCTTCAAGCGTAAACTTGATCATAATAGGCGGACCGCAAAGCACTGCAGTTTTATTGGTATCGAAGCCCAGCTCCTTAACATAATTGGGAACAAATCCAACGTGACCGTCCCAATCGGGCTGTGCATTATCAATAGTGAGGTGCACCTTAACACCGGCATCATTTGACCATTCCTCGATGATCTCCTGATAGTCAAGAAGGTCTGCCTTGCTGCGTGAGCCGTAAACGATGTCGATATCACCGTAACGGTCACGGTAGTGACGGCAGTAGTTGATTACAGAGCGAAGAGGAGCAAGACCAACACCGCCTGCAATGAAGAGAAGGTTTTTACCTGCAAATACATCGTCCACGGGGAAGGGATTGCCGTAAGGGCCTCTGATTGTGATCTGCTGACCCACCTCTGCCTGATGGAGCCATTCGGTCACGCAGCCGCACTTTTTGATTGAGAATTCCATATATTCGGTATTTGTGGGAGAGGAAGTAATTGAGAACATTGCCTCGCCGACACCGGGGATAGAGAGCATCGCACACTGTCCCGGACGATGGTCAAACGCCTTCTTTCCGTCAGGGGTTACCACACGGAAGGTTTTGATATCCGGAGTGTCTATGCGCACGTCGGTTATGACTCCGACCGCAGGAATCAAAGTATCGTTGATATTATTCACCTTTATTTCCTCCAATCTTCTTCATAACTTTTACTATATTCATGGAAATCGGACACTTTGCAAGGCATCTGCCGCATCCTACACAGCTGAAAATACCATCGTTGTTTTCGGGATAATAAACAAGCTTATGCATAAATCTCTGACGGAAACGTTCCTTTTGGGAAAGTCTGTTGTTTCCGTGCGCCATTCTGGTAAATTCCGAATACATACAGGAATCCCAGCATCTGTAACGGATAACGCCGTTGCCTGTGTTAAAGTCCTTGATATCGTAGCACTGACAGGTAGGACAAACGAATGTGCAGGTTCCGCAGCCCAAGCAAGCAGAGGAAAGCTCGTCCCAAGCAGGATCGTCGAAAAGCTCCTTTGTCTTGCCTGCGCCGAAAGCGTCGGTGGAAACATCTTTAAGGGGAAGCTTATCCATTATTTTAGCGATTTTTTCCTTCTGTGCAGCTACATCTGCATCGGAAGCATCCTCAAGGATATCGCCAAGGCTGTCAAGAAGCTTGCTGCCCTTTTCTGTATTTGCCTGAAGATAGAGAGAATCCTCTGTTTTCCATGCGGAAACATCACCTGTCGGCTCTGCCGCATTTATACCGAATGCAGAACAGAAGCAGGTTTCGGCAGGTCTTGTACACGCAACCGAAATGATGATGCCTTTTTCGCGTTTCATAGCATAGAAGCTGTCACGAGGTTCGGAAAGGAATACTCTGTCAAGTATATCAAAGCTCTTTGCATCGCAAGCACGAACGCCGAAAACTACAAAGTCTTCGATCTCACTTCTTATATCGATACATTCAATGTTTTTTCCCTCAGTCTTAAATCTCATAAGATCCTCGGTCTGTGGGAAGAATAAGTCCTTGGGGCTTTTTGCTGTGTTAAGAGCGTCAGACCACACTGTACCTTCAGACCATTCTCCGTATGAGGCAGATCCGTCAGCATTGTCAACAGGCATATAAAGCTTTGCATTTTCTGCTATTTTTGCAAAGAGAGACTGAATTTTATCAAGAGAAATCTTACGCATTTTCATCCCTCCTATCAAAAACCTCGCCCGGCTCAAGATCCTCGGTAGTATAATTAACGAGAGGCGCTCTCGAACCGACCTCTGCGCCCGCCTGATACTCGCCGTAAAATTCGTTGATATCCTTTATAAACTTACGGTTGAGAAGGTGGAGCGGAATATTCTGCGGACATACTCTTGAGCATTCTCCGCAGTCGGTGCAGCGACCTGCAACGTGGAATGCTCTTATGATGTGGAACATTTTTTCTTCAAAGCTGTTTGCGGGGGATTTATTTTCCACACCCGAAGCAGGGTTATCAAAAACACACTTTTCGCAGGTGCAGGCAGGACAAGCGTCACGGCAAGCGTTGCAGCGAATACACTTTGAAAGCTCATTCTGCCAGAAAGCAAACCTCTCGTCCGGCGTCATAGCCTCAAGGCGTGCAACCTCGTCAAAACGTGCAGACTCTATAACCTCGCCCTCTTCACCAAGCAGCTCGTCATAAGCGACGTGCTTTTTACTCTTGCAGTTTATGCAGCGCTCTGCAAGAACATCGGCAGCATTAACTTTCACGGGTTCGTCACTGTAAAGAGTGGAAACGATGATAGCGTTTCCGTCCGAGTCAACGGAAGTAATACCGTCGCCTGCGATATCTTTTATCTTTGAAATATCTGCCATTCCCTCGCAGGGAATACCTACCGCATATACCTTTTCACGATCAAATCTGTGTTCGGTAAGAAGCTGATTGAAGCTGTATGTATCGCAAGGCTTGAGGAAAACAAGGATCTTTCCATCGATCTTATGTGTTTTGGAAACAAGATATTTAGAAAAATTTGCTCCGCAGAAATCATTGAAAACAAAGCCGTTCTTCATATCATCTGCAGTTTTAAAAATAGTAGGAGTTACGTCGTAACCGAATTCACCCTTACCCCATCCGAGAACACAGCTGACCGTGCCATTTGCGAGAAGTTCAGATGCCTTATCAATCAAATTTTCACGAGTTATTTTTTGCATCTCAAATCCTCCAATCTCTTATTTTCTCCAAGAGCAGCTACCTTTTCTGCGAAATCATTCATCGTAGCGGCAAACTTGGCACCCTCCGCAGCAGATACCCATTCAACACGGGTACGTTCACGTTCAATGCCGAGGTAATCCAGCATTGAGAAGAGTGCTGCCATTCGGCGGCGTGCATAATAGTTACCCGAAGTGTAGTGACAGTCACCGGGATGGCATCCACAGATAATTACACCGTCAGCACCTCTCTGGAATGCACGCAGAATAAACATAGGGTTGACCCTGCAAGAACAGGGAACTCTGATGATCTTTACGTCTGCAGGATATGCAAGACGATTATTTCCCGCAAGGTCTGCACCTGCGTATGAGCACCAGTTGCAGCAAAATGCAACTATTAAAGGTTTATATTCATTTACTTGCATATTGCGTCAACCTCCGCCATAATTTGATTGTTCTTGAATCCGTTAAGATCCATTGCGCCGGAAGGACAAGCAACGGTACAAGCACCGCATCCCTGGCAAACTGCAGGGTTTACGGAAGCTACCCTTCTTATCCTTGTTGTTCTGTCGGGCATACGGAATTCCTTATCGATATAGGTAATAGCCCCGTACGGACATACTCTTTCACAACTTGAACAGCCGTTGCACATCAGCTCATTGGAGCTTGCAACGCAAGGATTGCCTGTAAGCTTATCCTTAACGAGAAGTCCTATGACCTTTGCAGCCGCCGCACTCGCCTGAGATACGGTTTCGGGAATATCCTTAGGTCCCTGACAAGCACCCGAGAGGAACACACCTGCTGTAGGGCTTTCTACGGGACGAAGCTTCGGATGTGCTTCTGTAAAGAAGTCGTTGGTATCCATACTTGCGGTAAGCATAGTCGCAAGAGGACGTGCAGACTTATCAGGCTCAATAGCCGCTGCCAGAACGACGAGGTCGGCGTCAATATGAAGCTGCTTGTTGGCGATCAGGTCAGATGCCTGAACCTTGAGCTTATCGCCCTCGGGAACGATCTTACCTACCATACCCTTAACATACTTAACACCGTATTCCTCTACTGCACGGCGATAGAACTCGTCAAAGTTCTTGCCCGGAGTTCTTACATCGATATAGAAAACATATACCTCGGTATCGGGATATTTATCACGCGTGAGCATCGCATGCTTTGCGGTGTACATACAACAGATCTTTGAACAGTACTCCTTGCCCTTTTCAGCACAGGATTCGCAGCGTGAGCCGACGCACTGAACAAAAACAATAGTATGGGGATGTTTTCCGTCGGACGGACGAAGTAACTTACCCGCCGTAGGACCTGCCGCATTGGTCAGACGCTCAAATTCAAGAGAAGTAATTACATCCTTTGACTGGCTGTATGCAAACTCATCGAACTTATCCATGCTGATAGGATTGAAGCCGGTTGCAACTACGATCGCACCGTACTTTTCTTCAATAATTTCGTCCTTCTGAGTATAATCTATAGCACCTGCCGCACAAACCTTGGCACAAACGCCGCACTTGCCGTTTTTAAGCATATTGCAGGCATTTGGGTCAATGGTTGCTACCTTAGGAACAGCCTGTGCAAAAGGAATGTAAATAGCGTGACGATTATCCATACCGAGGTTAAACTCGTTAGGCACCTTCTTCATAGGACATTTCTCTACACACGCGCCGCAGCCCGTGCAAACGTCCTCCTTGACATATCTTGCCTTTTTCTTGATCGTAACGTCAAAGTTACCTACAAAGCCATGTACATCTGTAACTTCGCTGTATGAGAAGATACGAATTTTATCATTCTGTGCAACGTCAACCATTTTAGGTGTAAGAATACAAGCAGCACAGTCAAGGGTCGGGAAGGTCTTATCAAGCTGAGCCATTTTACCGCCTATCGTAGGCTTTTTCTCTACAATATCGACCGGGAAACCTGCTTCGGCAATATCAAGTGCAGTCTGAATACCTGCAATGCCGCCTCCGATAACGAGTGCACGCTTGGTTACAGGGGACTCGCCCGGAGTAAGGGGAGCATTGAGGTTGACTTTTGCAATAGCCGCCTTACCGAGAATAATTGCCTTTTCGGTTCCGGTCATCATATCCTTATGTACCCAGGAACACTGCTCACGGATATTGGCGATCTCAACCATATATGGATTAATTCCTGCCGCAGCAGCCGTTTTACGGAAAGTAGCCTCGTGCATTCTTGGAGAGCACGAGCATACAACAATGCCCGTAAGATTGTGCTCATGAACAGCATTCTTTATTATATCCTGACCTGCCTGAGAGCACATATATTGATAATTGGTGGAAAAGACTACGCCCGGCTCGTTCTTAAGAGCCTCGGAAACCGCTGCTACGTCAACCGTACCGGCGATATTGCTTCCGCACCAACATACAAAAACACCAACTCTTTGCATTTGCCTTTTCCTCCTTTACTTTGTATATTTTCTGAATGCGCTTACAAGAAGCTGCTGTGGAGTATCATCTTCAATAATATCGGGCACGTCGTTTGCTGTCATTCGGTTATTGCCCTGCTGTCTTATTGCGGCAAGGCGAACTGCCTCAACCACCTTTGCAGGCTCGACGCCTCTGGGGCATCTGTCAACGCACGCAAAACAGGACAGGCATTTATAAAGTGACTCCGATTTGAGAAGCGGCTCAATGTCACCTGTTTCAACCATACCCACAAACTGATGCGGATGATATTCCATTTCGTCATAAGCGGGACAAGTTGCGGAACATTTTCCGCACTTCATACACTTACTTGTGTTGACTCCGCTCATTCTTAAAATTTCTTCACGAAGATACTTATTATTTTCCATTTGTATCCTCCTTTACACCGAGAGCCTCGGCAAGAATTTCGGTGAAATATACGATGGGCATATCTGTGCCGCATTTTTCAAGATTAAACTTGCACAATGGACAAGCGGTGATGATCATTTCGGCTCCTGCAGCTTTTGCGTTTTCAATGACAGCCAAAGCGTTTTTCTTTGCAGTATCGGGATTTTCAACCGAAATATATCCGCCACAGCACTCGTTTCTTCTTGCATATACCACAGCTTCTGCACCAAGCGCACGGATAAGATCCTCCATGATCGTAGGATTTTCGGGATCATCCATACGCATGACCTTGTTAGGTCTGAGAAGAAGACAGCCGTAATATGCTGCGATCTTCTTTCCGTTAAGGCTGTTTACAACCTTTTCCTTTACCTTGTCAAAGCCGACAATATCACGAAGCATTTCAAGATAATGATATACCTCTGTTTCGCCGTTATAATCGCTGTCAGCCGCCATATATCGATTTACTTTAGCTGCAAACTCGGGATTCGTCTGCATTGCGTGATTGGTTTGCTTGATAACGTTGTGGCAGGCGGAACAAACCGTTACGAGCGGCTGGGCCTTGTCGTTTGCCGCTTTAAGGGCACGAACGGACGAAAGCTTTGTAGCCACCTCGTTTTTTGCAGTTGTAAATACGCCTCCGCAGCACTGCCAGTTTTCAATTTCTTCCAAGGTTACACCAAGAGCTTCGGCAGCTCTGTATGAGTAAAGGTCAAGCTCCTTTGCCTTATTTTTTAAGGTGCACCCGGGGAAATAACTTACTTTCATTAAATTACCTCCGATTTATACCATCTGTTCAGGATGGAATACCTCATCAAATTTTTCAGCGGTCAAGAAGCCAAGCTCAACGCAAGCTTCTTTGAGAGAAATGTTATCTTTGAACGCCTTCTTTGCAGTCTTTGCGGCGTTTTCATAACCTATGTAAGGATTAAGCGCAGTTACGAGCATAAGAGAGTTATGAAGATTGTGATGCATCTTCTCACGGTTTGCCTTAATGCCTACAGCACAGTTCTTGTTAAAGGAAACGATCGCCTCTGCAAGAAGTCTTACTGACTGAAGGAAATTGTAGATGCAAACCGGCATAAATACATTAAGCTCAAAGTTACCCTGAGATGCCGCCATAGTTACCGCTACATCGTTACCCATGACCTGAACTGCCACCATAGTAACAGCCTCGCACTGAGTTGGGTTCACCTTACCCGGCATAATGGAAGAACCGGGCTCGTTCTCGGGGATAAATATTTCTCCAAGACCATCTCTGGGGCCCGATGCAAGCCAGCGTACGTCGTTTGCGATCTTCATCATATCGCAGGCAAGCGCCTTAACGGCACCGTGAGCAAAAACAAGTTCATCCTTGGATGTGAGTGCGTGGAACTTGTTGGGAGCAGTAATGAACTTCTTGCCGGTGATCTTTGAAACCTCTTCCGCAACTCCAACGTCAAAGCCCTTGGGAGTGTTAAGTCCTGTACCTACCGCAGTGCCTCCGAGAGCAAGCTCACGCAGCGGTTCTACCGCACGCTCTATCAGCTCAACATCTCTTTCAAGGCTGGCTCTCCATCCGCTGATCTCCTGGCTGAACTTAATGGGAGTTGCGTCCTGAAGATGTGTTCTTCCGCTCTTAACAATGCCCTCATTCTCTTCTTCAAGTCTGACGAATGTTGCGATGAGCTCCTTGACCGCAGGAATAAGCTTATCTTCAAGGCTGAGAACTGCGGCAATGTGCATTGCGGTGGGGAACGTATCGTTAGAGGACTGGCTCATATTTGAATCGTCGTTTGGGTGGAGCAAGGTCTTACCGGCGATCTGATTACCGCGATTTGCAATAACCTCGTTGGAGTTCATATTCGACTGAGTTCCGGAACCTGTCTGCCACACAACAAGCGGAAAATGGTCATTGAGCTTACCTGCCATGACCTCATCGCAAGCCGCTGTGATAGCCGCAAGCTTTTCGTCGGTCATTTTTTCGGGGCGAAGCTTATTGTTAGTAATAGCAGCAGCCTTTTTGAGTATGCCGAAAGCGTGAATAATTTCGGCAGGCATAGTTTCAATTCCTACGCCGATCTCAAAATTTTCATGGCTTCTCTGTGTTTGCGCCGCCCAAAGACGGTCAGCGGGCACCTTCATTTCGCCCATAGAATCATGTTCGATACGATAGTCCATAGTTTTTTGATCCTTCCTTATTCCAAAACTTTATTTCAAAACAAGCACAGCAACGCATTGCAGACTTGTTTTAGGGAACGATTTTCATTATATCATCAAGAAGCTTATCCTTACGCAAAAGTCAAGATAATTCTCACAAAAACTTATAAATTCAAAGTTATATTTTTGTAACAAAATTTCTTGTTGCTTCTTACTTTAAAAAGTAACGTTTTTTATTACCTCTTTAAGTGCTTCTGCCGATTTATGAAGCTTTGCGATCTCTTCATCGGCAAGATTCTGGACTACAATAGAGCGGACACCTGTATGGTCAACAAGTGAAAGCGAGCTTAAACATACATCCGTTATTCCGTATTCACCCTCGTGGAGAGAGGAAACCGTCAGTGCTGTATCTGCGCTTCCGCTGAACGATTTAACAATATGAGTTGAAGCCATAGCAATACCATATACAGTGCAGCCTTTACGCGCAATAATGTTACCGCCGGACTTTCTTACATAGGTCTCAACATCTTCGTGTGTATATTCGCTCGGAACGTAATCAGCAGACTTTATAGCACCGTTGAACTCGGAAAGCGGAACACCGGCGATCGTTGCATTGGACCAAGCAACAAATGAGGTATCACCATGCTCACCCAGAACGTTTGCATGAACCTGCTGCTGGTTTATATTGTAAATTTCAGCAAGGCGTGTACGCAGACGAATGGTATCAAGAGATGTTCCGGTACCAAAGACCTGATTTTTGGGCAGTCCCGTATATTTCAGGAATGCGTATGTCAAAATATCAACAGGGTTTGCAACAATGAGATAAATTGCATTTGGGCAGACCTTTACGATTTCAGTTGATATCTGTTTGATAATACCAATGTTGGTCTGCACCAGTTCAAGTCTGCTCTGACCGGGCTTTCTTCCGATTCCCGAGGTGATAATTACAACGTCAGAGCCGATCGCGTCCTCATAGCCTCCGGCATAAATGTCACAGTTGCCGATAAAAGGCGTTGCCTGTTTGATGTCAAGCGCTTCACCCTTCGCCTTTTCGGTATCAACGTCGATAAGAACGACTTCGGATGCAGCACCTCTGGTCAGCAGTGCGAATGCAGTAGTGGCACCCACGGAGCCTGCACCAATGATTGTAACTTTCTTTTGCATATTAATCCTCCTGTATTATTAAAAATAACTTACTTTTATACATTTGCCCAATTTTTCAGGCAAAATGAAGGCTCTTCAACAAGGTTCATTTTCATATTGAAGTTAATCGGAAAGTCGGGATCCTGACGGGCGAGGTTCACAGCTCTGCCCACATAGAAGTTGATTTCCGCCGCATCTTCAAACAAAAGTCGGCTTATCAGTGCTGAACCGTCCTTTTGAAATTTTCATTCCTCATAGAGTTCGTGTTCGCCAAGATAGTCTTTCGCGTACCGAATCACCTTGTTCATCGTAATAACGCCCTCGGTTACAAGGTCAACCCCTTCTATTTTTGCAATAGGCGGAATATCTCTTTTCTTAAAATCCGGACTTGACCGAACGGGCTTTCCAAGAAATTTGGCAGCTATAGATGAAGCAGTACCGCCGCAAATAATATGCTTACCTTCCTTTCGAGAAGAAAAGCGGCATCATTCTATCAGCATCATCTCTGTTTACCCCCTGTTCTTTTTATGCTTAATTTGTTTTGAGTGAATGAATTCCATATAAAACAACGAAAAAAACAATCCGATATAATATATAGCGATTAATTTCGACCCAACAAATGCCATTCAAGTGAATTCATTTAAATAACATAAATGGCACGTAAGATGACAATCATTTTACCATTCATAATTTATTATACCATATACAATTGCAAAATGCAATAGATATTGACAAAAAAACACGGTATTTTCGTCAAAACAAATTTGCGCAATATTTTACTTTTTTCTTGAAATAACCAAAAATATATGGTATAATATATTACATATTAATAAAAATACAGACCACAGAGGAGAAGTAATAAAAAGTGGATTCATATAAAAATAAAACCGTTGAAAAGAGCAGCTTCCGCAAGTTCTTTGATGAACTGTTCGATATCAAGAGCAGCACTGTCTATGTGTTCTTTATGGGCTGCTGCTGTTTAATTCATGCGATATTTTTGGCGATATTTGCAGTTTTAAAAATATATCCTATGATGATCTTCAATATGGTCAGCGTGGGATTATACGCAATTCTCTGCATCAGAACAAAAAAAGCAGAAAGTGTTCCTCCTATCATACCTATCATCGGTGAAATAGCGTTTCACGGCGTTGTCGCAACAATATTCACCGGGTGGAATTCGGGTTTTATGCTTTATGTTATTTGCATTGTTACGCTGGTGTTCTATTGGCCGACAGTAAAACGTAAACAGGCAACGGCATTAGCTTTTATTTTCACCTTTACATTTCTTGCGACAAAGCTGTATTGCTGTTTTTTTCAGCCAATTCAGTCGGATATACAGATAAACGTATCGCAAGTGCTTTATCTTTTCAACTCTATGTTCTCCTTCTTTATGTTGACCTATTTTTCTATCCTTTTCAAGAAAAGTATAGACAATAAGCAGCAGATGTTGAACGAGCAGAACAAGGAACTTCGGAAGATCGCGGGCATTGATCCCCTTACAGGACTTATGAACAGACGAAGTATGTACGAACAGCTGCACGAATCGGAAAAGCTCCGAAGCAGTGGAAGCATATATTCCATAACTATATGCGACATTGACAATTTCAAACGTGTAAATGATACATACGGTCACGGCTGCGGCGATGATGTCCTGAAAAAAGTAGCAGAGGTCATTTCCACAGCAGCGGAAAAATGCAGCAACGGCGTCTGCCGATGGGGCGGAGAGGAATTCCTTATCCTTTTCAATGATACGGAAACGGAGAAAGCTGCGGAAATAACCGAAAATATACGCCGTGACATAGAGGAAGCCGATTTCTCCTTTGAGTCGGGTGCTCCGGATATTACTATGACTTTCGGCGTAGCAGGAACGGAAAGCTTCCCCGAACTGGGGCTTGATCTGCTTATCGCAAAGGCAGATGAACGGCTTTACAACGGCAAGAAAAGCGGAAAAAACCGTGTCGTTTCACGATAGAGCTTTATACTATCAGACGATTTTATCATCAAAGTATTATACTAATAACCATTTAACCTATGGATAAAATACGGCGGCTATAATACGCCCACTCTGCGTCAAACTCCCTTGACAGGCGGCAGCCTGCCTGCGGTCGTTTTCCTTGATTGGTCGTATTCTATCCACCGTCTTTATCCATAGAACAAATGGTTATTAGTATTAAATGTAAAAAATCTTCACATAACCTTATGATATGGTTATGTGAAGATTTTTTGTTTACGGTTTATGCTGATTTTCGATATTTCTGTATACAAATACGGCAGAAAAAACAGCGGCTGCAGAATTGTTTCCGCAGCCGCTTATACTAATCTTTAATCGTTCTATAGACAAAGCCGACAGATAGATAATCCAAGTCAAGGTTGGCGACCGCAGGAAGGCTTGCCGCCTTGCAAGGGAGCCAGACGCAGAATTGGATTATTATAGCCGAGGATTTAGTCTTACGGTTGATTTGATATTAGTATTATATGTTATTTTGCTTATAGGTTACAGACCGCTGTTAAGTTATTGGCTGACATACTCTACCGTTATTTCTTCATCACCGTATATCGTCCATGAATCCGGATCAATAACGGTATCGCCGCTCTTAAACACAATATCATAACCGCTTCGTGTAAGATTTACCTTATTGATCGCGGCACTGAGATTTTCGCCGCCGCGGATCTCTGCAGTTGCCAATGTAACGCCGCCTTCAACAAAGGTTACCGTATATTTACGAACATAAACTGCAACAAATTTGAAGTTTGTTTCTCCATAATAATAATCGTACAGTCTGTTGCCGCCTGTTAATGTAACGGTTCCGCCCTTGGCAAGCGGAGCAGTACCGGAATCGTACTCATAATAGTCGCTATATGTACTATCCGTTATGTCAGTGCAGCCTTCCTTATAGCTTGAATCTGCATATCCGCCGGAAGTAACAGCTCCCCATCCAACAAACTCAAAGCCGGCATGGTCTGCGGCTGCTGGCGGAAGTGTTATAGTATCACCGAGCTTTGCAAGATAATGACAGATCTCTCCGTCGGCATCGGTTATCTTTACTTCCACAACATTAGCATATTCTTCATAAGCAACAGAAATAACTGTATTATCTGTGATAGGGTCGGTAGGCTGTGACCAGTTCAGAAGATAGTAATCGTAAGTACCGTCACTATCCGTGTCCAGCACTGTCGGAAGAGATACTGCCGGAGGCACCTCTCCATAAGGCACATCCTCCTGACTGTCAATCACCACAGTTGGATCGGCGCTAAGCACATAAGTTACTTTAAACATACCTATAGTGTACTCCGCTTCGACAGTTATATTGCCTGTGATAACTGTCGATGCAGTGAATTCGGAACCGTTGTACATCCACTTGCCTGTATATCCCGTCTTATCGGGTACTGTAGGGAGTGTGGTTACTGTCTGACCGTATGCAGCTGTCTGTGTGCTTACGGTAGTTCCATCCGCCTTGAAGGTTACTGTGTATTCAATTGCGGTGTATTCGGCTTCGACTGTTATATTGCCTGTGATTACTGTCAATGCGGTGAATTCGGAACCGTTGTACATCCACTTGCCTGTATATCCCGTCTTGTCGGGTACGGTAGGAAGTGTGGTTACTGTCTGACCGTATGCAGCTGTCTGTGTGCTTACGGTAGTTCCATCCGCCTTGAAGGTTACGGTATATTCAATTGCGGTATATTCGGCTTCGACCGTTATATTGCCTGTGATTACTGTCGATGCGGTGAATTCGGAACCGTTGTACATCCACTTGCCCGTATATCCCGTCTTATCGGGTACGGTAGGAAGTGTGGTTACGGTCTGACTGTATGCAGCTGTCCGTGTGCTTACGGTAGTTCCATCCGCCTTGAAGGTTACGGTATATTCAATTGCGGTATATTCGGCTTCGACCGTTATATTGCCTGTGATTACTGTCGATGCAGTGAATTCGGCACCGTTGTACATCCACTTGCCCGTATATCCCGTCTTTCCCGGTACATCGGGAATGTCTGTCACTGTCGTACCATAAGCAGCTGTCCTTGTTGTCATAATGCTATCATTGTTAGCTGTGAATGTTACTGTGTATTCAATTGCGGTGTATTCGGCTTCGACGGTTATATTGCCTGTGATTACTGTCGATGTGGTGAATTCGGAACCGTTGTACATCCACTTGCCTGTATATCCCGTCTTTCCCGGTACATCGGGAATGTCTGTCACCGTCGTACCATAAGCAGCTGTCCTTGTTGTCATAATGCTATCATTGTTAGCTATGAATGTTACTGTATATTCATTTGCGGTATATTCAGCTTCGACCGTTATATTGCCTGTGATTACTGTCGATGCAGTGAATTCGGAACCGTTGTACATCCACTTGCCCGTATATCCCGTCTTATCGGGTACGGTAGGAAGCGTGGCTACGGTCTGACCGTATGCAGCTGTCTGGGTGCTTACGGTAGTTCCATCCGCCTTGAAGGTTACTGTGTATTCAATTGCGGTGTATTCGGCTTCGACAGTTATATTGCCTGTAATTACTGTCGATGCAGTGAATTCGGAACCGTTGTACATCCACTTGCCCGTATATCCCGTCTTATCGGGTACGGTAGGAAGTGTGGTTACTGTCTGACCGTATGCAGCTGTCCGTGTGCTTACGGTAGTTCCATCCGCCTTGAAGGTTACTGTATATTCAATTGCCGTGTATTCGGCTTCGACGGTTATATTGCCTGTGATAACTGTCGATGCAGTGAATTCTGCACCGTTGTACATCCACTTGCCTGTATATCCCGTCTTATCGGGTACGGTAGGAAGTGTGGCTACTGTCTGACCGTATGCAGCTGTCTGTGTGCTTACGGTAGTTCCATCTGCCTTGAAGGTAACTGTGTATTCTGTCAGCGTGTACTCCGCATCAACTATCATATTACCGGTGACAACAGTTTCCTCTGTAAATTCTGCGCCATTGTATGTCCACTTACCCGTATATCCTGTTTTCGCGGGAACAATAGGCAGTTCAAGTACCGTTGAGCCATACGCCACGGTCTTTGTGCTTATTACATTACTTCCCGACTTGAATACAACTGTATATTCAATTGGGGTATATTCTGCCACAACGAGTGTATTTCCCGTGATAACCGTTTCAGACGTGAACTCTGCACCGTTGTACTTCCACTTGCCTGTGTGTCCTTCCTTTTCAGGAACATCGGGGATATTGGCTACTGTACCGCCTTTATCGACCACCACAGTATAAATAGTTATACCGTCTTTTAAAAATGATACCTTAAATGATTTGATCTCTGCAGGAGTTGTAGTTGTTTCGGGGTTCGTAATGATCCATGTTGTGGGAACGGTAGTTGTTCCCGTCGGTGGGATTGTGACTGTTTCAATTGTTGGGACCGTAGTTGTTTTTGTTGTAGGAGCCGTGGTAGTTTTCGTTGTCGGAACTGTGGTTGTTTTCGGTTTTGGAACAGTAGTCGTTTTAGTTGTTGGAACCGTAGTTGTTTTCGTTTCGGGAACTGTGGTCGTTTTCGTTGTTGGAGCTGTTGTTGTTTTCGTTGTTGGAACCGCAGTAGTTTTCGCTTTGGGAACTGTAGTCGTTTTCGTTGTTGGAACTGTGGTAACTTCCGTTTCAGGAACCGTAGTCGTTTCCGTTGTTGGAACTGTGGTCACTTCCGTTTCAGGAACCGTTGTCGTTTCCGTTGTTGAAACTGTGGTCACTTCCGTTTCAGGAACCGTTGTCGTTACCGTTGTGGTAGAAACAGACACATCACCCAAATCTCCCCTAAGCTTCCTGATAATGTACTCGCTCAGCACCATAGTACGGTCATCATTTGAACGCAGGGCATATTCCTTTATGACATTGGAAATATACTCATATACAATATTTCTGACAGGATCTTCACCATCGGGAACTTCAACAAACACACCCGGCTCGAGCTCATATACAAAGAACGATGTACCGTCCACCTCGGCAGGATTTCCCGTTTCGGAATTAGGCACTGTCCTTATGACAACACCATTATCCTCTGTCACCATTACGCTCTTGCCGGTAGGATTTCCCTCGGAATCAAGAAGCATTACCTCCACCTTGCCGTGGAAAGTATTCGTCCTTATGTTATAGCTGCCGTCCTCGTTTTGTTCCACCGATACCATGAAGCTGGTACCTCTGACCGCCATAGTTGCCTTGGGAGTAGATATCTCATAGCTTGAATTTGCCGAAAGTGATGTAGTCAGCTCATTTAGTATAGTACCCTCTTTCAGATTGATAGACGTTCTGCTGTCGGCACGAGTACCCTCCGCCACAAGCTCCAGCACTGTACCTTCGTCAAGGAGCACATACTTGTCGCCGTCCATTGATACTCGCATAACACTTCCATCACAGACAGTAAGCATATCGCCGCTTTCCAGATTCATACCCACATAAGCGTCAATATCTCCCGTACCCTGACGTGTTACAATGGCAGAGCCCGTCAACTCAAAAACCTTCAGTACACGGTATGTATCCGCCTTCGATGCGTTCACCAACACTACAGCAGTAATTCCGCCCGCGATAGATATTACCGCGCACAAAACAATTATCTTAACCTTCATTGACATTGTTGTCAGAAGCGTCTTTACACCCATATCGTCATCAACCTTTCAAGGCAAAAATAAAAGGAGTATGCGACCGTGCCGCATAATAAGGATACCTTACAAATGCAACCCGACCGCCATACTCCGTAATGTACAAAGTTTAGGCTCGTGCTTTGCGTCACCGACTTTCATCGGTTTTGCCATTAAATTCATTACTCGTATTATAGCACATTTTATGTAAGGTTGCAATAGTTTTTTAATAATTTTGTAAAATTAGCTATATGTCACAATTTTTTGCAATATTTTAGCAACAAATATTACAATGCCAAAGCGTTGCATTACCTCGTTAAAGCGTATTTCCCCGTAAATCGACACCAAGTTCAAGAAGATACTCCGCCGAGCGCTTCTGATTTTCAAGGGACGAAGTTTCGATAAGCGCTGTATCCGCGCGGCAAAGACAGCTATCGTAGCTTTGCTTGAAAGCCTGCCAGTTGATCTGCCCGTCGCCCACAGCAAGATGCAGGTCATTTTTCAGATCGTTGTCATTTATATGCAGATGCCTTATATAAGGTGAAAGCTCCGTGATCCAACTGTTGATGTCCGAACCGTAAATGACAGCGTGAGCATAGTCCAGACAAACGCCAAAGTTGGGCACATCCGTCATACGTTTCGCCAGAGCCGACAGCATAAAAGGCGATGAATCAAACATATTCTCCATGTAAACATTTATATCGGGATATTGAGGAAGAATGCTGCGCCAGAATGACTCGTTCTTATTGAGCCAGCCGTTGATATAAAAATCCGCAGTAAGCGCAGGAGTGTGGTTCGTGTGAAAAACGACCCCCTTTACCCCAAGGCTGCGGGCAAAGTCAAGGCTTGTGCGTATTCTGTCCTCGGAAACCCGGCGTATGAGCTTATCCTCGCTGAATATGAGCACATCAAAGAACGCACCGTGCATTGTACAGCAATCGGGCAGCTCATGCGCCTTATAGCGGCTGATAATCTCATCGGCAAGCTTTTTGTCGTCCATTATATCGGGTATGAAAAAGTCGTTATACTCAAAGCCAAGACCGTATTTTTCGGCAAGCTCAAGGCTTTTGTCAAGCTCGTCCAACCGCGGTATTATCAGAAATCTGCTCATCTTCATACTCCTTTACTTCTTCCGCGATACCCGTCAGCGAGTATACGAATACTCCTTTTGACTTGCCCTTCAGCGGTATCTCACCGATAGGCTCGACCGTTACCCTGTCCTTGACCTGCTCATATACATTTTCGCTGATGAGTACCTGACCCCTTTTTGCATTGGATTCAAGACGCGCCGCCGTATTTACCGTATCTCCGATGGCGGTATAATCCATACGGAAGTCACAGCCGATATTTCCCACTACCGCAGGGCCGCAGTTAACTCCCACACCAAAGCTGACCGATTTGCCGTACCGTTCAAGGAACTTGCTTTCGATAGCATTTCCACCGCTTACAATATCCCATGCGGTCTTGACGGCACGATAAACATAATCATCAAGGTCGAATGGCGCATTGAATACAGCCATAGTCGCGTCACCTATGAATTTATCCAGCGTGCCGCCATTGGCAAAAATAGCATTTGTGGTAAGGTTAAGATAGCTGTTGAGAATATCCACCACCTGCTCAGGCTCAAGGCTTTCAGACATAGGCGTAAATCCGCGAATATCCACAAAAAGCACCGCAATATTACGGTTTTCTCCGCCAAGACGGATATGATATCCACCCTTTTTGGCTATCTCCTCAACGACCTGCGGAGCAACATACTTTTTAAAAGCGTCCGTTATCTTCTTCTTTTCGATATTCTCCTCAACATACTTCCTGATAAGGTTTATAAGGTAGCAGACAAGCACACCCAGCGCAAGGTAGATAAGGGGGAATGATGTACCTGCACTGTTCAGCGCAGTAAATACAAAAATACTTCCTGCAATAAGCACGATCGTCAGAGGCGTCGAGAATTTCAGCTTCAGCTTTTTTGTAAATATGTACGCAAGGCAGGAAAATGCAGCCGTAATAAGCGCAGCCGCCCACCTTGGTGCAGGCACGGAGCTTTTGCCATCCAGCAGACCCTGTATGATATTTGCGTGTATCTCCACACCGTACATCTGATCGGCGCTGTTGGGCACGGAGAACTGATCCTGCAGTCCCGATGCATAAGCGCCTATGAGTACAACACAGTCCTTAAAAATTTTCGTATCAACGGAGCCATCCAGCACCGCGCTCAATGGTATATGCTCATAATCGCAGGGGCGTCCTGCGTAATTTATCCACATACGTCCGTTTTCATCCAGACGCGGCATTTCCTGTGAACTTCCCATTCTTTCGCAATATACAGAGTATATTTTTTCGGCAAATGCAGGGTATGTACCGCCATTGTATTCAACAGTAAGCATAGCAGAGCGCACGATACCGTCATCATCGGGGACGGCGTTGACAAAACCCGTGTAAGCACAGTCGCTGATAATGGGCTCTTCAATGTCCGCAATGTTAAGGTGGTCTATGTAAGGCTTGCCGTTTTCGTCAACACAATACGCAGTGGTATAGTTTATGTAGGAGCCGGAAACCACTCTGCCGCTTTGGATGCAGGCAGCTTTCAGAGCTTCATCGCCCTCGCTGTCCATTTCTCCGAACACCATTATATCCATACCAATGACCGCAGGCATATCCCCAAGCTTGTTGATAACGTCGGCATAAACTCCCCTTGACCATGTGCCGAAAGCGCCGACTTCCCTTAATGTTTCATCATCAATAGCGATTATTTTTATTTTGTTATTGATACCGCGCGGCTGCTGATACAGCTTATCCCTCATAAGACTGTCAAAAGAATAAAAGACATCATAAAAGGATATGAGAAACGCCAATAAAAATACCGCCGCCGACTCGGCTATATCTGTCCATACCGAATGTTTTTTCATAATTTATCCCCCATGCACTTATTTATATAATTATATCACATTTAATTGCATTTGTCACTATTTTTTTATATTTAAAAAAAGTTTTTTAAAATACTATTTACACAAGCACAAAAATATGATATAATTAAAAAAATAAAATGTACTATAGCAAGACATAAAATCAGACTGATAAAAGGAAACGGGGGCAAAGCTTAAAGAGTTAGGAAAAAGCTGATTAAAGCGAAGCGTTCGTTTCGCCGTTTTGAGAAATGTACGAGTTTCCGTCTTTAATGTCATTCTGACATAGACATTTTGAAAAACGGATGAAACGTATTTGCCGCAGCAATATCAGCGTTTCCTTAGGAACGGATCCGCAGGCAGGCTTGACGCCTGTCAAGGGTGAGTGACAACACTATTCAAGCTTTGAACCGCCGAACTTGTCAGGATATTTTGGGGATTGCTATATATGCTGATGAAAGGATGCTGCGGATATGGAAACAAAAACAGCCTCGGAAGTTTTACTTGATAGGATATTCAATATAACTCAGGAGCTGTATACCGAAATGTCAAAGGACGACAGCAATGCGGAGGACGACCACAAGGTTATCTACAGACTGCTTACCGACCTTGGCAGGACATTGGTGAATGCTGACAGAGCCAGCTTCTGGAAGTGGGATAAACGCAATCACACCCTCTGGACCACCGCAGCTGTTGGCGCAGGAAGAATAACTATCCCCGAGGGAACGGGACTTGTGGGAAAAGCTCTTGCCGAAAAACGTGCTATTGTCACCAATGATCCATACAATTGTCCCGATTTCAACTCTGATGTCGATAAGAAAACAGGTTATGTGACAAGGTCTATCCTTGTTATGCCCATTTCCAACTGCAAAGGTGAGTTTATCGGAGCATATCAGGCAATAAACAAGCTGGATGAGGATGGATTCGATCTGGAGGAGGACGTAAGACGTCTTTCCCTGGCGGCTTTCATCTGCGGTATCACGTTGGAATCGGACAGCTTCCTTGACGATTCACGCCACGATAAGCTTACCGAGTTGAAAAACCGCATGGGCTTTTACAGCGATTACAGCAAAAATTATGAAAAGCTGCTTATGGACACGGAAAAAACGTGCAGCGTTTCTCTTTTTATCTGCGATATTGACCATTTCAAGCGCATAAATGATACATACGGACACAATGCAGGAGATGCTGTTCTCCGCCACGTCGCAGATATCTTCCGCAAAAACTGCCGTATCTGCGACGGCGTTTACCGCTGGGGCGGCGAGGAGTTTATCGTTATTCTCCCCGATACCGATCTTGAAAAAGCGGCAGAGGCTGCAGAACGTCTGCGAGTTTGCATAATGGATTCCGTATGTCGCTACGAGGATCTGGAAATAAAGATCACAATGAGCTTTGGCGTTACAAGCATTGACCCGATATTCTCCATTGAGGAAAACATCAAACACGCCGACGATAAGCTTTATACCGCAAAGGAAAGCGGCAGAAACCGTGTTATTCTTTAATCAACATGAAAGGTACATTTTAATGTACCTTTCTTTATGTAATACTATATAAATGTAAGGGGTTCTCAAAAAACCGATATTAATACTTCGTATTGCTCGCAAATTTTCGTCAGTGACTATTCACAGCTTCAAGGCAACAAACCGCAGTCAATACTAAGGAAACGCTGATAGATCAGCTTATTCTTATGTATTACAAGGTAAGTAAACGCTTCATTTATTAAATATAATCAGCGTTTACTTTGTTAACGCAGAAGATGAGCAAAGTCATAGAAAATTTACCGAGAAGGAGGTTTTTAGAGGTTCCCATAAGGTAAAAGATTTATGATAAAGAAGATACTGCTTTATATTGGAAGCTTTGTTGGTACGATGATCATTCTGTGGTCGGCGCTTATTCTTACCTCGATGATACCAAATGAAAAGCTGAAGGACAATATGCTGAATTCCGCCCTGCTTATGAACGGCGCAGACCCATTCCCGCAAAAGGACGGCAGAAACACCATAACCGACAATTATGCGGATGTTATCCTGCTGAATGTTATTTGGAATATGGACAGCAGCAAGCCCTTTGTTTCGTCACTTGACACAAAGTATTTTGACGGCAACGACGGCGTGACCGACTACGGAGAAAATTACGGACTTTACGCCGCAGTAAACGGCACTCCGCCCAACATTGACTACTCACGCTACTGGCATGGCTCTGCCGTTTTCATTCGTCCCCTTATGACACTTACCGATATAAACGGTGTAAGGCTCGCGGGTGCGGCAGCTGCGCTCCTGCTTTTGACGGTATCCTGCATTATGCTTGCAAAGCGCCGACTTTATCTCGAAGCAGCCGCCCTGCCGCTGGCATTTATCTGCGTGCAGGCGTGGAATATACGGCTTTCGATGGAATATCAGCCTGCCGTCCTGGTCACTCTTGCGATACTGCCGTTCTTCCTTATATTGGAAAAGAAAGGCGATACTGCGCTTGTTATCCTATCTATTGTAAGCGGTACTATGATAGCGTTTTTCGATTTTCTCACTGCTGAAACACTTACCATACTTATCCCCCTTATAACAATAATGTCGGTAAGATACGGCGAGGGACGGTTTGAAAATGCGAAAACAGAGCTTGTTACTTCGGCAAAATGCTCTCTCGGCTGGATATTGGCATACGGCGGAACTTTTCTTGTAAAGTGGACAGCCGCCTCTGCGGTCACGGGAGAAAACAAGTTTTCCGCCGCACTGTCCTCCGCCGAAGAAAGATTTGGCGGCAGCGCACAGGATTTATCCCCTTTCACACAGATATTTGCCGCACCCTTTACAAATATATCCACAATGCTTGGCGGCAAGGTAAGAGCGGATATTTTCCCTGCCGTCATAGGCATTATCCTTATTGCCGCAGCTGTCGGTGCAGTATTATATCTTTCACGGCACAACAAATGCGCAAGGGAATATGCGCTTGTGGTATTTATCCTTGCCGCCGTACCTTACATAAGGTATGCCGTGCTGAATAATCATTCCTACCTGCATGACTTTTTCACATACCGTGCGCAGGCGGCTGTTGTCCTTGCACTTCTGACAACCCTCGGAGCGTCACAGCGTAACCCTCAAAAAAAGAAGAAAAAGAAAAAAAGCGGTGCTCATTAACGTTGAATTCATCATACTTATACTAAGGAAACGCTGATTAATACGCTTCGCTTTAATCAGCGTTTTCCTAAAAAACATTTAAACTGCAGACAAAAGTCTTCGCATGATCTATATAAAACTGTTTTCAACAGCCGGAAGATCATGCGAAGATTTTTTGTAAGTTTAAAGATCAGAACAACCCGAATAATCTCAAAAGCTTCTGCCAGAATGTCAGCTTTTCTTCAGGCGCAGCAGCGGATTCTTCCGGTTCGGGTATCTCTACGGCATCTGTTTTTATGACAAACTGCACCGACTGTACCTCTGTGTTTTTCTCTGAAATAAAGGATCTCACTTCATAATCATCGCCCGACATAGAATCAAGCATACCGCTCAGATCATCACCGAACGTATCATCAATCTTATCCGTTTCCGAACGCAGCTCGGAAGTGCCGTCGTGCATTTCAGCCGCTCCGTCCATAAGCTTTTTTGCACCGTCCGAAAGGTCAGAGCCGCCCTCCGCAAGCTCCTTTGCTCCGTCGGAAATTTCCGAAAATCCGTCCGTCAGCTTTTTGACGCCGTCTGTGTATTCGCCTATTCCGCCGTCAAGCTTTTCGTATTCCGCAACAAGAGTGTTGATTCCGCTTGAAAGCTCTGACATATTCACAAGCATTTCCGAAAGCGAAGCAGTAAGTTCGTTTATTGCCTTGTCAAATTCCGCATACTTTGTCTTTAACTCCTTCGCGCCCGATTCAAGCTGTGCGGAAGCCTGTGAAACGGTGGTCAGATAAGTTTCCGTTCCGCCCAGAGCGGCATTATTGCCCGTAAGCAGAGTAAGAGTGCTTTCAAGCTGTTCGATCTGTGCTTTCAGCTTGGCGGCTTCTTCGGCATACTGCGGTATTTTTTCAATCTTTGCAAGCTGAGTTTTAAGCTCTGTGATTTGCGCCGTGAGCTGTGAAATTGCCTGCTCGTTTCCTGCTTTCAAGGTGTCTATGTCAAGCCCGTTTGCACTCATTGCCGCCTTATAGCTTGCATAATTAAGACTTTTATTCAGCTGTACAAGTCCGCCGTAAAGCTCGTCAATTCCCGATTTTATCTGTGCTGATGCGGAAACAAGCTGCTGAAGCTGATCTGCATTTGAAGAAACGCCCGAAAGAGAGGTCTGTATCTTTATCAGCGCACTTTTCACCTCGGCAGAGCCATCCACAAGCTCCGAAGATTTTCCGTTAAGTTCGGAGAGTCCCTCCTGTGCCTTGGCTATTCCGTCACGCAGCTTTCCGATACCCTCGTTCATATCGGAAACACCATTATTCAGCTCAACAGTACCGTCGTAAAGCTCCTTTGCACCGTCATCAAGCTCTTTTGCACCGTCCGTAAGGTCGATTATTTTTTTGTCTATATCCTCATTGTCAATATCAAGTCCAAGGCTCATTTTTATTCCGTTTATAGAGCCTTCCGCCATTTCAAAATCGGTCACATCGGCAAAGATAGATTTTTCAAGTCCCTTGTCGGGCAGAACGGTGTAGGTTATCTGCTTTTTGCTGCCCACGTTTGCTACGGTCGCACCGTTTGCCGAAATATTACTGCAAAGCTCCGTATCAAGCGTAAAAGAACACTGCAAAGCATAGTTTTCATAGAAATCGGAACTGCATTTTTCATTTTCGGAAATGCTTATTCTGATTTCAAGAGCGCCGCTTTTGCCTGCAACTTCTTCCGCAGAATGCTCTTTTCCGTCAAGAAAATATTTTATTGAAATATCCCACGGTATCTCCGTATTTTTCAGCGTACCCTGATAATAAACCTTGTTATTTTCGGGAGATGAAAATGTTATCTCATCGCCGTTCTGCGTGATATTTCCGCCCATATTCAGCAGCTTAACATCGGTATAATCGCCGTAGTCGGTAATGTCGCCGCCGTCAAAGCTGTTTACGGCATAAATGCTGTTCACGCTTCCGTCCGAGCCTGCCATTACATATATGACCTCTTCCTTTTCGGCTGCAAAAACAGGCATTGCATAAGATGATACAAGGCTTAACGCAAGTATCCCCGAAATAATTTTAGTAGACTTTTTCATCTGAATATCTCCTTACTACTTATTTGAAACAAAATCGGATTTGAGCGTTGTTCTGCGGATAACTCCGTCAAAAACATACAGAAGTCCCGGCAGAACGAAAAATACAATGACAAGTGAGAATATTGCACCCACTCCCACAAACATTCCCAGCTGGGCAAGAAGTCCGTGAGTGGAAAGATTTCCGAGGAGAAGTCCCACAACGGTCAACACGCTGCCCGATGTTAGAATCGAAACGGACACCGTTCCTATTGTTTTGGGCACAGCCTCTTTTTTAGGCATTTCACGGCGGAATTCCATATATCTGTCAGTCATAAGTATCGCATAATCCACCGTTGCACCAAGCTGTACTGAACTTATTATCAGATATGCAATATAGAACACATAGCTGCCTTTGAAATACGGCAGAGAAAGATTCAGCCATATTGCCGTTTCGATCGCAAGCACAAGTATAACAGGCAGCGAAAGTGATTTCATAGTCAAAAGCAGTACGACAAATACCGCACCTATCGCAATAAGATTTACCTTTACCATATCCTTTGTTACCGTGTCCATAAGGTCGTAGGTGCTTACGCCTTCGCCTGCAAGATAGTATTCGTCCGCATAATATTTTTCGCATATATCTCGGACATTTTCGATAAGCGCAAAGGTTTCCTTTCCCTCGTAATCGGCATCAACGCTTACTACCATTCTGCTGTAATTTTCGGAGCAGAGCATTGAATATGTATCGCTGTCAAGATACTGTTCGGGTATCTCCGCACCTACCGTATCAACGTAGGAGATAATATCCTTGACCTGCGGCAGAGTGCGAAGCTCGTCGGAAAGCGCCTTTTCCGTCTGACGGCTGCCGTTCGGGACAAGGACAACATAGGTGTCCTGCTTGCCGAAAACGTCCTCGATTTTCGCCGTATCTGCGCCAAGACGGGTATCTTCGCCGAAAATGTGGGATGAGCCGTAGTAAAAATCATTTGCGTTTGAAGCAAGATACACGGGAGCAATTATTACTGCGAAAACTACCGCCATAGGCAGCATGATTTTGCTTACAGCCTTGCCGAATTTGTCGAATTTCGGCACAAGGGAATGGTGACGAGTCTTGTCAAGAAGCTTGTATGTAAGCATGATAAGGCACGGCATAAATACAAACACGCATATAAGGCTTATAGCAACGCCCTTTGCAAGAGCAAAGCCTAAGTCGGGACCTATCTTAAAGCGCATAAGTCCGAGGGCAAGAAAACCGATAACAGTTGTAAGTCCGCTTGACAAAATGGAGCTTGTGGATTTTGTCAGAGCGTCCGCCATAGCTTCCATCGGACTTGAAAATTCCTTTCGGCTTTCCTCAAAGCGGTGAAGCAGGAATACCGAATAATCGAGCGATACTGCCAGCTGGAGTATCATTCCTGCGGCATTTGTTACAAAGCTTATCTCTCCAAAAATTATATTGCTTCCTGCATTTATCATCAGCGAAACGCCCAAGCCTGCCATAATTACAACAGGCTCTATCCACGAATTTGTGGTCAGAAGCAGCACTATAATTACAAAGATCACCGCAATTATTGTGATAAGGGATATTTCACTTACGGTGCTTTCCGTTGCAACAGCAGTAGATACCGCAGAGCCTGTTAAAGAGTTTCCATCGCCTACAATATCCCGTATCTCATTCACCGCAGACAGATTTTTCTCCTCGGAGATAGTTACCGTCAGCAGCGCATTTCCGTCCTTATAGTAGGTTTCGACCGTATCGGCGTCCATAGTTTCAACAGGCTGTGTAATATCACAGGAATCGTCCAGCCACATTACATCGTCAACGCCGTCCACCGCAGTTATCTTTTCCTTGTAATCAAGCGCCTGCGGAATGGTAACATCTTTAAGCATTACTCTTGCATTTGGTATGCCGCCGTCAAATTCTTGCTCCATAACATCAAGTGAAGCAGTCGAATGGCTGTCATCGGGGAGATAGTCGTTCATATCGTAGTTTACCGGTATAAGCGGCTTGCACAAGGCAAAAAAAATTGTCAGCAGCACGAATATCACCGTAATGACAACAGGGTGGGAAATTACTTTTTCATAAAACTTTTTCATTCTCGAAACGCACCTCCGTTATTACTCCCTGCAAAAGCAGCTTTGTTTTTCCATCATACAGTGTCAGCTCAAGCTTATCGGGATAAAAATAACCGTCACCCCGATAATTATAATCGCTTACAAGAGTTTTCAGCGTTCCGCTCATACTGCATTTTCCGTTTGACTCGATCTTTGCAATATATGTATTTTTCTCTCCGAGTATTTCAATGTATCCTCTTTCCGAGCCAAAGTTTTTTTCGGCATACCTTGTCAATGTTCCTTTTTTCACGCCCATCTGCGTATCAAGTGAAATAGAGTATATGTAAGTTTTCATTGCTCCACCCTTTCCTATTTGATAAAATAAATATACATCAGACGGAATAAAAATAAAACGGATAATTTCGGAGCAGTGTGTAAAAAACGGACAGATGTCCCAAATTGACGGTCAAATAATAAGTATTGACCATTGAAATTTTTGCCGGACAGCTGTATAATAAATTTGGAGGCGTTAATATGAAGCACGAAGTAACAAGTATGTACACAAAAAAGGCTCTGTCCGAATCACTGAAACGATTTATGCAGACAAAGCCTTTTTCAAAAATATCGGTAAGTGAAATTATTGAGGACTGCGGTCTGAACCGAAAGACCTTCTATTACCATTTTGCAGATACAAGAGATCTTCTTAAATGGACGTTTGAGCAGGAAGCCATTGAAGTGGTCAAAAGCTTCGACCTGCTTATTGATTATGAGGACGCTATTTTATTTGTAATGGATTATCTTGAAAAAAATCAGCATATGCTAAACTGCGTTTATGATTCCGTAGGACGTGACGAGCTGAAAATTTTTCTGTATAATGATTTCTTTGAGATCGGCAATATAATAGTTTCAAGTGCGGAAAAAGCGGTTGGTGTGCAGCTGTCCGAGGATTACAAGCGGCTTGTGGTGACCTTTTACACCGAGGGTATTGCAGGCATAATCATAGAGTGGATGAAGGGTGAGATAAAGTTAGATAAGGCTGACACCGTAAAATACATAAGCAGTATCTTCAGAAACGGTCTGCCTGCTATAATAAAAAATGTTTAGGTAATTCAACAAGCAAAGGACTTGCCCCATAATGGTGACAAGTCCTTTGCTTGTTTTTACATCAAAATATTTACAGTACGTTTATCGCAGGAACGTATTTATGCTGCAGCAGCCTACGTTCTCGTAAGTGGTGTACAGCTCAAAGCCGTTCGTTATTCCAAATAATCGATCGCAAGCTTTTCAAATTCAGCAGTGTTATTGCCGACAGCGTAAAGTCCGACCACAACGCCTGTAAAGCCGCCCGAAACCTCGCTTGTGAGATATTTTGTCTGACCGCAGCCGAGATGCGTATCTCCAACATAGAAGTTGTAGAAAAGATTATCGGCAGTTATTCTCAGCTTTGCACTGCCCGAAGCAACAGGCACAGCAGTCTGAATGTGCTTTATGCCGCCGATGTTAAGCTTCAGCACAGCTTCGAAGCCGCTGTCCGTCCTGCGCAGAGCGACTTCATAATGCTCGTCCTCACACATATAAACGGTAACGCCTGCCTCGCCGCCGTCAACCGAAAGCTCGGTGGAAAGGTCAAGCTTAAAATCCCTCTGTCGTGTACCGATAAAGGTCGGTGAATCAGTATCGTCAAGTGTAATGTCTGTTCCGTGCAGAACGGCTTTGTCTGCCGAAAGCTCGTAATTTTCAAGGTGAGGATGACGGAGATAGCACCAGTCAATGCTCCAATCGGTGTTTTCAAAGGTGTAGCTTTTCTTCGGAGCCTGCACAAAATCGCCCTCAAGCTCATAGCTTTCCGCACAGGTCCCATCCTCGCCCGCAGTGAACCAGCCGTCACCGTCAAACTGCGCAGGGATGAGGAAAACCTCACGTCCGAGATTGTGATAAGGCATCCACATATGTATCTGACGGAAACCAAGACAGAGAATGTGCCAGTTTCCGTTATAATCCTCAACAAGATCGCCGTGACCTATGCCCTGAATGATAAAAGGCGCTTTGTTGCGGTTTGTAAGCACGGGATTGTGCGGATAATTCTCAAACGGCCCCCAGACCGACTTTGAACGTGCGTAGGTTATCATGTGACCGTATTCCGTTCCGCCCTCGGCAGCCATAAGGTAGTAGTATTCGCCTATCCTGTACAGATGAGGGCTTTCAAGGTAACGTCCGCCCGAGCCTTGCCATATACATTTGCTTGCGGAAAGCTTTTCGCCCGTTTCAACGTTTATCTCGCATTGTACAACTCCGCCAACACCGTTGTCATCGCTGCCGTTGCTCATGAAAAATGTCCTGCCATCCTCAAAGTAAAGCGACGGGTCAATTCCGCCCTGCTTGACCGTGATAGGCTCCGACCATTCGCCGTAAATATCATCGGTGTAAACGTAGAAATTTTCGTGCGTGGTGTCGTTGGTCGTGACCATATAAAAGCGTCCGTTGTTGTAACGGATAGTCGGCGCAAAAACGCCGCCCGAGCTGTTTATCTTTTCAAGCATGACCTGACTTTTCCGTGTGAGAACGTGTCCGATCTGCTTCCAGTTCACCAAGTCCTCGCTCTCGAAAAGCGGAACGCCCGGGAAGTATTGGAACGAGCTGCATACCATATAATACTTGCCGTTCGCCTTACATACGCTCGGGTCGGGATAAAAGCCCTTTAATACCGGGTTTGTGTAAATCATAAAATTCTCCTTATCTTTGTCCGTAATAAGCGTTTGCGCCGTGCTTGCGCAGATAATGCTTGTCAAGAAGCTCCTGCGGCATACGTCCCGAATCGGGATCTATCTCCATGGCGTGATAATTCATAAATGCGATCTCTTCAAGCACCACCGCATTGTGAACAGCCTCCAAAGCGTCCTTGCCCCAAGCAAAAGGTCCGTGATTTTTAACAAGCACCGCAGGGATCGTCATCGGGTCCACGCCTTTAAACGCCTCGATTATGACCGTTCCCGTTTCCTTTTCGTACTCGCCGCCGATCTCCTCGGGAGTCATCGCTCTTGTACAGGGTATCTCGCCGTAAAAATAGTCGCCCTGCGTTGTTCCCATAGGGATAATGCCCTTTCCTGCCTGCGCAAACGAGGTCGCCCAGCGGCTGTGAGTGTGAACGATACCGCCGATATTTTCATAAGCACGGTACAATTCAAGATGCGTCGGAGTATCACTTGAAGGCTTGTATTTTCCCTCTGCGACCTTTCCTGTGGCAAGCTCCACAACAACCATATCATCGGCTGTCATACCGTCATATTCAACGCCCGAGGGTTTGATCACTACCATTCCGCTTTCCCTGTCAACCGCCGAAACATTGCCCCAAGTGAACGTGACAAGACCGTATTTCGGCAGCATAAGATTAGCTTTAAGAACCTCCTGCTTTAAGCTTTCAAGCATTTTATTTCACCTCTCCCAACATTTTTTCTGCGCCGAGTGCAGCTTTGTATCTCTTCATATATTCATTGAAACCGTTTCTGCCATTTTCTTCGGGCGAAACGGTAAGCTTTTCCATTCCCGAGAAAACATCATTATCGAGCCAGTCCGCAAGGCTCTTTCCTTTGCCCTTTATCATATATGCCGCAAGCAGAGCCATTCCCCAAGCGCCGCCCTCGCCTGCTGTTTCCATAACGGAAACGGGAGTGTTGAGCGCATCGGCAAGTATCTGCTGCGCAGCGCCTTTTACCTTGAAAAGACCTCCGTGACCCGTGAACTGCTCCGCTTTGACCTGCTCCTTTTCAAAAAGGATATCCATACCGATCTTAAGCGAAGCAAACGCCGAATAGATCTCGGCTCTGAAAAAGTTCGCAAGGTTCATTTTTCCGTCAGGCATACGGAAATACATCGGTCTGCCCTCATCAACCCCTGCCACGGGTTCGCCCGAAAGGAGATTAAACGCCGTAACTCCGCCGCAGTCGGCATCGCCCGTCATTGCGTTTTTATACAGTGTTTCATACAGCTTGGACTTGTCGATTTTATTGCCCGTAAGCTCCGCAAACTCTCCGAACATCTTCACCCAAGCGTCCAGCTCCGAGCAGCAGTTGTTGCAGTGCACCATTGCAACGGGCGCACCGTCGGGAGTTGTCACCATATCAATTTCGGGATAAGCCGCAGAGGGGTTCTTGTCAAGCACAAGCATTGAGAAGATTGAAGTTCCTGCGGAAACATTGCCCGTTCCGATTCGGACAGCATTCGCTGCGGCCATTCCCGTTCCTGCGTCGCCCTCGGGAGGACAAACGGGAACGCCTGCCTTTAGTGTTCCGCTTGGGTCAAGGAATTTTGCGCCGCTTTCCGTAAGAACCGCACCCTTTTCGCCTGCAATTTTAACGGGAGGAAGAACCTCCGAAAGCGTTTTGTCAAAACCGTGAGCCGCAAGCCTTTCTTCGGTGATATTCAGATAACTTTCGTTGTATTTGCCGTTCTCAACAGGGAAAATTCCCGAGCCCTCGCCTATTCCGACCGCTCTTTCGCCCGTGAGAAGATAGTTTATGTAGCCTGCAAGCGTTGTGATGTGTGCAATTTCGGGAACGTGAGTTTCCTTGTTAAGCACCGCCTGATAAAGATGCGAAATGCTCCACCTTTGAGGAATGTTAAAGCCGAGTGCAGCCGTTAAATCGTCCGCAGCTTGCTTTGTAGTCGTATTTCTCCAAGTGCGGAACGGAACGAGCAAATTATCGTCCTTATCGAATGCCATATATCCGTGCATCATTGCGGAAATTCCCATTGCGCCGACAGTCGTGAGCGGTACGCCGTATTTCTCCTTTACATCCTCTGCAAGCGAATCAAAACAGCTTCTTATTCCGCTGTGGATATCGTCAAGAGAATATGTCCAATAGCCGTTTTCAAGTCGGTTTTCCCACTCGTGGCTGCCCGATGCCAAAGGGGAATACTTTTCGTCAATAAGCACAGCCTTTATCCTCGTTGAGCCGAGTTCTATTCCAAGATAAGTATTATCAAGTGAAATCATTTTTTACCTCCGTATTTTCGCCAAAGTATCAAGCATTTCAAGCTGCTGTTCAAATGCGTTCAGCTCCGTTTTGCCGTCAATAACAACAAGCTCCGTGTCGGTCAGCTTTGCAAAAAGGCGTATATCATCCGCCGTCAGCGCAGTTGAAACTACCGCATGATGCGCTCCGCCTGCGTATATCCAAGCTGCCGAGCCTGTGGCAAAATCGGGTTTCAGCTTCCACATCACTCTCGCAACGGGCAGCTTCGGCATAGCTTCTGGCTGCTTTACAAGGGTAATTTCTGCACAGACAAGACGGAAACGGTCGCCCATGTCTATCATCGAAACTGCGACGCCCTCGCCCGTTATTCCCTCAAAAACAAGACGTGCAGGGTCGGACTTTCCGCCGATCCCGAGAGGGTGAACCTCTATTTTAGGCTTTTCAGCCGCAAACACAGGGGAAACCTCCAGCATGTGCGAAGCAAGCTCTGTTTCGTTTCCCTCGGGCAGGTCGTATGTATAATCTTCAAGGAAACCTGTTGCGCCCGTTCTTCCCTCTGCCATTTTGCAGAGAACGGCGGCAAGAGCGGCGGTCTTGTAATCGCCCTCGGGTCCGAAGCCTACGCCCTTTGCCATAATGTTCTGAACTGCAAGTCCCGGAAGCTGTTCAAGCCCGTGAAGGTCCTGGAACGTGTCGGTAAATGCGGAAACGTTCTCTCTTTCAAGGAATTTTTCAAGAGCGGTTTCATATTTCGCCTGCTCTCTTACAGCGGAAACATTGTCCGTGTTCATTGCATATTTTTCGGAATACTCGGACATTTTTGCGTTTATTTCTTCATCGGTAACTCCCGAGATAATGTCGCAAAGGTCGCCTATGCCGTAGTAGTTCACGTTCCAGCCGTACTTTATCTCGCTTTCCACTCTGTCGCCGTCGGTAACGGCAACGTCACGCATATTGTTTCCGAACATTGCAACTTTCATGCCCTTGCCGAAGTCAACGGCTGCTGCGGCTTGTGCAAAGCGGCGTATCTTTTCGATAACATCGGCGTGCTTGTAATATCCCGAAACTACCTCACGCTTTATGCCAAGCCTTGTGCAGATAAATCCGAACTCTCTGTCGCCGTGAGCGGACTGGTTAAGGTTCATAAAGTCCATGTCGATGCTTTCATAAGGCAGTCTTTCGTTGTACTGCGTGTGCAGATGAAGCATTGGCTTTTTGAGCGCTTTAAGTGCGGATATCCACATCTTCGCAGGAGAAAAAGTGTGCATCCACATTATAACTCCGATACATTCATCATCGGATGAAGCCTTTGTGCAGACCGCAAGAGCCTCTGCACTGTTCCTTACAACAGGCTGAAAAATAACTTCTGCAATTCCGCCAAGCTTTTCGTTAAGGAAAGCTGCCATTTCCTTTGAATTCGCTGCCGCCTGCGCAAGAGTTTCTTCACCGTAAAGATCCTGACTTCCCGTGATAAAATACAATGTTTTCATAGCCGTTCCCTCCGTGTCATAATTGTTATAAGTATTATATCTTAAAAGACGTATTTTTTCAAGAAGCCTATTCGCTAATTATAGACATTTATTAACCTTTGTGGTATAATGAGAAAAAGGAGGCAGCATTATGATAGCACGATACGAGCAAAGCGTTCTTTCGGGGAAATCGCAGGTCACGGTGCAGAGATACGGCGGCTTGCAGAATCTTCCGCATTGGCATATTGAAAGCGAGCTTATCTTCGCCGAAAAAGGCTCTGCCGAAGTAATGGCGGAAAACACGGTCTATGCTCTTTCCGAGGGCGGCTGCGTTTTTATCCGAAGCGGAGCTGTGCATTATATAAAAGCCGAAACGGACAGCGTTGTTTCCGTTATGAAAATAGATTCGGAGCTTATTTCCTCCGCTGTCGGAGCACAGACGCCTGTTTGTCCGCTGCTTGAAAGCCGTTATCCCACAGCGGAGGTTTTTGAAAAAATCAGACAGGAAATATCCGCAGAAGAAAAATACTGTGAGGTCGTTTGCGCAGGACTTGTTACGGCAATGATTGCGGAAATTTTCAGGAACGAAAAGACCGAAGCGCTGAACAGCAATTCGGAAAGCACCGCATATAAGGAGCTGCTGCGGCTGATCGGTGAACGTTACGCCGACATAACCTTTGACGAAGCGGCGGAGTTCATGTGCTTTAGCAAGCCGTATTTCTCGAAATACTTCCGCAGGATGTCGGGAATGACTTTTTCCGAATATCTTAACATCGTCCGTGTAAGCGAGGCGGTAAAAATGCTTTCACATGGAGATCTCTCCGCAGGAGAAACCGCTCTTGCGGCAGGCTTCGGTACCATACGCAGCTTCAACCGCATTTTCAAGCGTTACACGGGCTTTACGCCGAGAGAGCTGCCCGATGATTTTGTTTTTATCGGTGAAAGCCATGAAAACGGAAGCGAGAGCTTTGACCCAACACTGCCTGTCTCCGTTATTCTGTAAAACTCAGCTGACCCATGTTATACATGAAAAGTCTGTGATGTATCAGATGAATAATGCACCCCATAAATCCCTATTTATACTATGCTGTAATAATCAATATAAACAGCAAAGGGATGTTTTTCTTGTTTAATGATGAGGGAAATTTGTCCGAAATGGGAAAACGGTAAAGTTTATGTAAATAGTTTCCCATCCTTAATTAAAGCTTTGAAAAGTATTTTTCAATATGAATTAAAATGTAAGTAAAGCTGCGATAAATGCTTGTAAAATCCGTTGACTTCGTTTCATTGTGATGATATTATAAGCTCGTAAATTGAAAATGATTTACAGAGAAGATGCACAGATACGCTGTGCGGAAATGAAAGGAAGTATAATGATGAACTTCAAAAAAACAGCAGCAATGATCGCCGCTATCGCAGTTGCGGCAACTGCAACAGTAAGTACAGTTTATGCGGCAAACACCAAGAACGACAATTCGGCAAAGACAACTGTTTCGGCATCACAGTATAACGGAAAGACACCAAAATACATTTTCATGTTTATCGGTGACGGTATGAGCTACCCCCAGATCCAGGCAACAGCCGATTATTACTCCGCTCTGAACGATACGAATAACAACGATATTCTTGATAACACAAAGGTGCTTAACTTCATGAAGTTTCCCGTTGCAGGTTCGGCAGCAACTTATGATTCCACATCATTCTGCCCCGACTCCGCTTCGACCGCAACTTCTCTTTCCACAGGTCACAAGACATACAGCGGAACTATAAATATGGACGAAACCTTCACAACAAAGTATGAAACCATCTCCGAAAAGCTGAAAAAGCAGTACGGCTACAAGGTCGGCGTAGTTACGACCGTAAACCTTAACCACGCAACTCCTGCCGCATATTATGCACATCAGGCAAAGAGAAGCAACTATTATGAGATCGGACTTGAAATGGTAGAGAGTGACTTCGACTACTTTGCAGGCGGCGCACTCCTTAAACCCACAGGTGCAAACGACGATCAGAAGGATATCTACAAGGTTGCCGAGGACGCAGGCTACAATGTTATCAAAACTCAGGCAGAAGCCGAAAAGCTTACAGCCAATGACGGCAAATCGATCGTTATTGCAGAAACTCTTGCAGACAGCGATTCAATGTCATATCAAAAGGACAGCAAAAAGGGTGAATGGACTCTTGCAAACTATGTTGAAAAGGGCATCGAAGTCCTCGACAATGACACAGGCTTCTTTATGATGGTAGAAGGCGGAAAGATCGACTGGGCTTGCCACGCAAACGACGCAGGCTCAACAATTTCCGATACCGCAGCTCTCAGCTTTGCGGTTGCAGAAGCAGTTGATTTTTACAACAAGCACCCCGACGAAACACTTATCCTTGTTACAGGCGACCACGAAACAGGCGGTCTGACTATCGGCTATGCAGGAACAAACTATGATACATATCTTGCAAATCTCAAAAATCAGAAGATCTCCTACGCAAAATATGACAGCGATTATGTAGCAAAGTACAAGGAAAACGGCACCTCATTTAAAAAGGTACTCAAAGATGTTCAGAAGCTTTTCGGACTTGTTTCCCCCGAAAATGCGACCGACAAGACAAATCCTAACCTTATCCTTACAGATTGGGAAATGGAAAAGCTCAAGGCTGCATACGACAAGACAATGAACGGCGGCGAAGAGGAGCTTACCGATGAGGAATATATCCTCTACGGCACTTATGAACCACTCTCCGTAACTATCACACATATCCTCAACAACAAGTCTGGCATCAATTTCAGCTCTTACTCACACACAGGACTCCCCGTTGCAGTATTTGCAAAGGGTGCAGGTCAGGAGCTTTTCGGCGGCTATTATGACAACACCGATATTTATGACAAGCTTGCACTTCTCACAAATGTAAAGTAAAAAAAGCTTTCATCATATTTTTCATAATATTCTCCATAAGCGTCCCCCGTAATAAATATGGGGGACGTTTCCCTATAGCAATCCACAAAAATATCCTGACAAGTTCGGCGGTGCAAAGCTTGAATAGTGTCGTCACTCACCCTTGACAGGCATCAAGCCTGCCTGCGGGTTCGTTCCTAACTCTTCAAGCTTTGCCCTCGTCTCCTTTTGTCAGTCTATTTCTATGTCTTGCTATAATTTTTTTCAGAAAGGAAAAATATTAATGTCCGAAAAGATCAAGTACAATTCTCCCGTAATAGCGGCGATACTGCTGATAATAATACTTCTTGTGATACCAACGGGATTTGAGGGCGCAGCAATATACACCGGAAGCGACCGGTGCGCAGCAAAGGTACTTTCCTGCGATAACAGCGCAATAATCGACACGGGACTTGTCCGTCAGGGTGAGCAGGTCTGCAAAGTCAGGCTGCTCGGCGGTTTGTTCAAGGGTCAGGAAACCGAAGCGGTGAATATGCTGAACGGTTCGCTTGAACAGGATAAAATTTTTGCCGAGGGGGACAAGGCTTATGTGCTTGTAAGCTATCATGACGATGCAATTCTGTCGGTGACAATGGTAGATCACTACCGCCTTAACAGCGAGCTTATTTTATCAGCTGTTTTTGTTGTTTTTCTTGTCGCTTTTGCAGGAAAAACAGGTGTGAGGGCGGTGCTTTCGTTCATTGTTACGGTGCTTTCGATATGGAAGGTGCTTGTTCCGATGTATCTAAAAGGCTTTGACCCGATAATAACGGGAGGAGTTATTGTTCTGCTGCTTTCGGTTATGATAATTGCGCTTGTTTACGGATTTGACAAACGAACAGCAGCGGCATCGCTCGGAGTCGGAGCAGGAATAGTAACAACTGCTGTAACGGGTATTATTTTTACGGACATTTTCAAGATACACGGAGCGGTTATGGCATTCTCGGAAAGCCTTTTGTATAACGGCTACAACGATCTGAACCTTACAAAAATATTTATGGCAAGTATTTTTATCGGTTCATCGGGCGCAGTTATGGATCTTGCGGTGGATATCACCTCTGCCGTCCACGAAGTAATACAGAAAAAGCCCGACATAAGCCGCATCGAGGCGGTAAAATCGGGACTTAACGTCGGCAGGGCGGCAATGGGAACAATAACGACCACTCTTCTGCTGGCATATTCGGGAAGCTGCTGTGCGCTGCTTATGGTGTTCATGGCGCAGGGCACACCGCTTGGAAATATCCTCAACTACAAATACGTTGCCGCCGAGATCGTTCATACCGTTGTAGGCAGCTTCGGACTTGTGAGCGTTGCTCCGCTTACGGCTATAGCCTGCGGTTTTCTGCTTACGGAAAAGAAAAACATCGGATAGAAATTTTTATAAAAAGATCGTTTGACACGAACGGTCTTTTTTGCTGTCATACTGATATCAAATCGTTCTATAGACAAAGCCGACAGATAGAATAATTCCAATCAAGAAAAGCGACCGCAGCAAGGCTTGATGCCTTACAAGGGAGCTTGACGCAGAGTGGAATTATTATAGCCGAGGATTTATACTAATTCCAAACCGTTCTATAGACAAAGACGACAGATAGAATAATTCAAGTCAAGGAAGACGACCGCAGGCAGGCTGTCGCCTGTCAAGGGAGTCTGACGCAGAATTGGATTATTATATCCGAGTATTTGTCTATAGGTTGGTTTGGAATTAGTATTAGTCTTACGGTTGATTAAAGATTAGGAAAAAGCTGATTAAAGCGCAGCGTTCGTTTCGCCGTTTTGAAAAATGTACGAGTTTGCGCCTTTGAGTACATTTTGAAAAACGGCTGAAACGTATTAATCAGCGTTTCCTTAGTATAAGTATGTATAAAATCTTCAGGGGTTGTACAGCAAAATATACTAAATTGCATTAAACAAATATGAATTTTCATAGATTAATACAAACATTTCTTGTCTTAAACAGCTCACTTTACATAGAATTAACCTTACTTCTGTTGTGGAGTTTACATACCAAGAGGTAAAATAAATTATGTAAGTAAAAAAATTCACTGTACGGAGGAAGTATATGGACGGGAATATAAAAATAGTTTTCGGGCTTGTGGGCGGACTTGCTATGTTCCTTTACGGAATGAACAGCATGAGCGACGCTCTTCAAAAAGCCGCCGGAGAGAAAATGAAAAAGGTGCTGGGTTTTCTGACTAAAAATCCGATAATGGGCGCTCTTGCAGGTGCGCTTGTTACCGCTGTTTTGCAGAGCAGCTCTGCGACTACGGTAATGGTGATCGGTTTTGTCAGCGCAGGGCTTATGACTCTCCCGCAGGCGATATCGGTCATTTTCGGCGCAAATATCGGTACGACAATGACTGCCCAGCTTATGGCGTTCAAGATAAGCAACTACATCTATCCTATTATTTTCATTGGATTTATTCTGTATTTTGTGTCAAAAAGAGAAAAGGTGAAAAATATAGGAATGGTCATATTCTCGTTCGGTCTGCTTTTCGAGGGTATTGAGATAATGGGCGGCGTTATGAAGCCGCTGGCAGGAAGTCCGATATTCACCGATCTTATGGGCAAGGTCTCGGAAATACCTGTGCTTGGAATTCTGCTCGGCGCTGTTATGACTGTTGTTGTACAGAGCAGCTCGGCTACTATTGCCGTTCTCCAGAATTTTGCGTCGCAGGCAGGACCTGACGGCGTTACAAGCGTTATCGGTCTTGCAGGAGCTATCCCTATCCTGCTGGGCGACAATATCGGTACAACTATCACCGCTCTGCTTGCGTCGATCGGTCAGTCGAAAAACGCAAAGCGCACAGCCATTGCGCACAGCGTATTCAATATCAGCGGCAGCATTCTTTTTGCATTTCTTATTCCGCTGCTTGCAAAATTCGTTCAGTTTATTTCTCCGAAGGGCAATGAGGTTGACGTCATCGCAAGGCAGATCGCAAATGCGCACACAACCTTCAATATTGTATGTACGCTTATCTGGCTGCCCCTTATCCCTTTGATGGTCAAGATAGTAACTCTTATTGTCAAGGGTGAGGATAAAAATATTTTTTCCGATTCAAAACCGAGATTTCTTGACGAAAAGCTTATCGGTCAGCCTGTTGCGGCAATGTTCCTCGTATCCGAAGAGATCAGGCGTTTTTCCGAATTCGGGGCAAGTCTGCTTTATAAAACAAGAGCGCTTTTCGAGAGCGGAAACTCGGACGTTGTCCGTTCGGATTTCAGCAGAGATTACAGCACTATAAAAAATCTGCACGACAGCATCTCCTCTTACATAACCAAAATGCTTTCAAGCGGAAATCTCACAGAAGCACAGTCCGAACAGACGGCAGGACTTCTGTTTGTGACAAACAACATTGAGCGTATCTCCGACCGCTGCTTTGATATGTCGGAGGTGCTGAACAAGCTTTCCGGCAAGAAAAAGCTGCTGTCGAAAGCGGCTGTATCGGAGCTTGGCGAGTGCTTTGATATTGCGGACGAGCTTTTTGAAAAAGCAATGCTGTCCGTGGAAAACGGCGACGAGGATTATACGAAAAGAGTTTCAAAGGGCAAGGAAAAAATGCGCAAAACGCAGAAAAAGCTTAACAAGGCGCATCTGTCCAGAGTAAAAAAGAAGGACTGCGACGCAGCGCTTACTCCCGAATATACTGATATACTTCACAGCCTTGACAGAATTGCGGATAACTGCATAGGCATTGCAGAGGAAGCAGCGGACAACATTTCCTTCATTGATCTCAGAGATGAAGCGCAGTCTGCCGCAGAGCTCATTTCCGGAGGTGCGGAATGCGTAACGGTTTGATCATAAGCGCTGTTCTTTGCGCCTCACTTGCACTTTCAGGCTGTACGGCGGAGAAGGCTATGCCCGATCTGTCGGGAATGGGCGAAATAACAGTGATCTCCCGTGAGGAAGGCTCGGGCACGAGAGATGAATTTGAAAATATTATCGGAACGGATGCGAACGGAACGGACAAGATCGCATTGTCTGCCGCCGAGGTTTCGGAAATGGTTTCTTCCATTAAGGGAGCAGTCGGATATACTGCATACACAGCGGCAGTTACGGATAATGTGAAGGCTGTTTCGGTGAACGGGATAGCCTTGACCGAGGAAAATATCCGCAGCGGAAAATATCCTTTATGCAGAAACTATTATCTTGCTTACAGCGGTGAATTATCCGCAGCCGAAACCGATTTTCTTGCGTATATAATGAGCGCAGGTCAGGCGGTTGCCGATGAAAACTGCGTTGCCGTCAAGAAAAGCACCGGCTTTTTATCGGATAAATCATCGGGAAGCATAACGATATGCGGTTCAACGTCAATGCTTACGCTTATTGAGAAAATGACGGAGGATTACAAACAATTCAATCCTAATGTTGTAATTGAAATAACTGCAACGGATTCTTCGGACGGACTTAATTCTGCCATCAGAGGAGAATGTGACTTTGCAATGTCCTCAAGAGAGTTAGCCGATTATGAAAACGAGCTTCTTGACAAGAAAGCGGTGGCAAGAGACGGAATTGCGGTCATAGTGAACGCTGAAAATCCCGTCAATGATCTTTCCGAAAAACAGATAAAACAAATTTATGATAATAATGCCGAGAAATGGAGCGATCTGAAATGAGTAATACTGCGATATGTGAAAAGCAGGTCTATATGAACAGGGAGATATCATGGCTCAAATTCAATGAAAGAGTTCTTGAAGAGGCGGAAAGCGCTAAAAATCCTCTTTGCGAACGCCTTTCGTTCGTATCTATATTTCAGAGCAATCTTGATGAATTTTTTATGGTTCGTGTCGGCTCACTTATAGATCAGATGCTCCTTGACAAAAATATCCGTGACAACAAGACAGATATGACCGCCGAGGAACAGCTTGACGCAGTTCTTGACATGGTGCATATCCTTAACGAGCGCAAGGACTGCGTTTACGGAAAGCTTATGGGCAGACTGGAAGAGCATAATATCCGCATTGTAAATTTCCGAAATATCGGCAAAACGGAAAACGAGCATCTTGAAGAATATTTCAATTCGGAAATAGCACCCTTTCTTGCTCCCGTAATTGTCGGCGACAGGCAGCCTTTCCCGTTCCTTAAAAACAAGGATATTTACGCAGCAGCAGTGCTTCAGAAGAAAAACGGAAAGAAAAAGATCGGCATTATCCCCTGCGGCAGCGGAGTTATTCCTCGGCTTATCGAGGTAGGAAAAAACAGCGGTACATATATCCTTTCCGAGGAGCTGATACTGCACTTTGTTCCCCAGGTCTTCAAGGAATACACGGTAAAATCAAAATCCCTGCTGCGAGTAACGAGAAACGCTGATATTGACGCAGACGCATTATATGATGAAGACCTTGATTACCGTGAGTTTATGGCAGATATCATCAGGCGGAGAAAGCGCCTTTCTCCCGTCCGTCTTGAACTCTCACGAGAGCTTGATGATGAGATCGTAGATCGTCTTTGCTCTTATATGGACATTAAAAGGAAATACGTTTTTCGCAATATTTCTCCGCTTGACCTCTCTTTTGTGTTTGAACTGCAGGATGAGCTCCGTCAGAAATCAGAGCTTTTCTATCCGAGAAGAGTTCCGCAGAGATCGGCACAGTTCGCAAGCGACAGACCTGTTCTTGAACAGATAAAAGCCGGCGACAAGCTGCTTGCATATCCTTTTGACAGCATAAAGCCGTTCCTGACAATGCTCCACGAGGCTGCTGCAGACAAGGATGTTGTATCCATAAAAATGACTCTTTACAGAGTAGCCAAAAACAGCGAGGTAATAAATGCACTTATCGAAGCTGCCGAAAACGGAAAGCAGGTCCTTGTGCTCGTTGAGCTGAAAGCAAGATTTGACGAGGAGAACAACATTGAATGGTCACGCCGCCTTGAAGCCGCAGGCTGCACGGTGATATACGGTCTTAACGGCTTCAAGGTACATTCAAAGCTTTGCCTTATCACGAAAAATGTAAACGGAAATCCTGAATATTACACCCAGATAGGAACGGGAAATTACAACGAAAAGACTTCCCGTATTTATACCGATCTTTCACTTATGACCGCCGACAGCATTATCGGAAGAAATGCAAATGATGTTTTCACGGCTCTTGCATCCGATACAACGGTAAAGGAATCCGCAGAGCTTCTTGTTGCTCCGAACTGTCTGCAAAACAGAGTTATCGAAATGATAGATGAACAGATAGTTCTCGCCCGTAACGGCGAAGAGGCTTACATCGGCATAAAGATCAACTCGCTTACCGATAAGAAGATAATGGAAGAGCTTATCAAGGCATCGCAGGCAGGTGTAAAAATCGAGCTTGCCGTAAGAGGAATATGCTGCCTTATCCCCGGGGTTGCGGGCGAAACGGAAAATATCAGAGTTGTAAGCGTTGTGGGACGTTTCCTTGAACATTCGAGAATATATATTTTCGGCAGGGGAGAAATTGCCAAAATATACATTGCTTCCGCCGATTTTATGACAAGGAACACTCTGCGCAGGGTCGAAGTGGCGGCGCCTATATATGACGAACGCATAAGGTCGCAGATCGTTTATATGTTCAACACTATAATGTCGGACAACGTTCAGGCAAGAGAACTGAAAAGCGACGGCAATTATATTCGCGTCGAAAATGACGAAGAAAAGATAAACAGTCAGGAGCATTTCTATGACAAAGCATACGAGCAGGCTAAGGCTGCAGAGCTGATCGGCGGAAAATGAATGGAAATCTACAGACTTGACGGTATAAACATTGATGCAGAGCAGCTTGAAACGGAAAAATGTCCTGCGGTGATACTTGCAAATTCCGCAGAAGCCGCAGCTGCACTTGAATTATCGGGGATAGATCACGAGGGCGATTTTGCCCTTAAAGGAATAGCTTTTTCAAAAATTGAAACGCAGAATGACTATCTTTTCGGAACACTTTGCATACCAAAACATCTTGACGTTGCAACGAACAGATACAGGATAATGCTTTTTATCAACCGCAGAAGCTTTGTAATAATTGACGACAGCAGCTTTTCACGGAACATGATCCGAAAGGTTCAGAACAGCGGCGTCAATCAGCGAATGACTATACAGCGTATGGTCTGCGGATATTTTTCGCAGATAATGCAGCGTGATACCGAGCTGCTTTTGCAGAATGAGCAGAAAATAATGAATCTTGAAGAGAAAATTTCGATCGGAAGAACAGACGGCTTCTCCGAAAGCATCACTCCGATACGAAGGGAACTGCTTGTGCTGCGCAGCTATTATGACGAGCTGCGTGATATGGGCAAGGAGCTTGAACAGGACGAGAATGAGCTGTTTGAAAAAAAGCAGCGCAAGTATTTCGGCACTATCTTTGACCGTGCCGACAGGCTTATGAACAGAACAATATATCTGCTGGAATATGCGGGTCAGGTGCGTGATGCGTATCAGGCTCATATTGACGCAAAGCAGAACAGCAATATGACATTCTTAACTGCCATCTCGACCATATTTTTCCCGCTTACGCTTATAACCGGCTGGTACGGAATGAACTTCAATAATATGCCCGAGCTTGAAAACGGGTATCCGTATATTATTCTGCTCAGCATTGCGGTCGTAGCGATCTGTATTGCAATTTTCAAAAAGAAAAAAATGCTGTAATAAAAGATTTAAGCCGCTGATTGTGCGGTGTCGGCATTGATCAAAAATCCTTGACGCAGCAATCAGCGGCTTATCTATTAGAAAATTATGTAAACATATCTGTTCCTTCATTAAACCTTTGAAAAACATTTTAAATATAAATTAAAATGTAGGTTAAGCCGTGATAAATGCTTGTAAAAACCGTTGACTTTGATTCACTGTGATGATAATATAAGCTCGTAAGTTCAAGAGATTTACAAAAAAGTTAAGGAGCGAAATTCCACAATGAAAAAGAAAAGAATCCTCACTTGTATTCTCGCAGGATTGATGAGCCTTTCAGCTCTCACAGGCTGCGCAAGCTCGGACAGCAGCACAACAGCAAGCACTTCTGCAGCAGAAAACAAAACAACCGAAGCAGCTTCGGCAGACACTTCAAAAGACAGTACAAATACGACAGCAGAAAATATTACCCTTGATATGTATTTCCCCGTTTCGGTAGGCGGCGGTCCCGATGTTCTCATCAGCAACCTTTGTGATGAATTTCATAAGGAATATCCGAACATCACTGTTAATCCGGTTTACGCAGGCACTTATGCAGAAACCCGTACAAAGGTTCAGGCAGCGATCAAATCGGGAAACACTCCTGCTATTGCGCTGATGTTCTCCATCGACCTTTACTCGCTGCTCTCAATGGATGCGATCTATGATTTCAACAGCTTTGCAACTTCCGACGAGGACAAGGAATGGCTTGGCGGATTCTATGACGGCTTTATGGAAAACAGCCGCTGCGGCGACCTTACCTACGGTATTCCTTGGCAGAGAAGCACGATTATCCTTTACTATAACAAGGACGCATACAAAGAGGTCGGACTTGACCCCGAAGCACCGCCGAAGACCTGGGCAGAGCTTGAAGAATACGCACAGAAGCTCACCAAAACCGAAAACGGCGTGACAACAAGATACGGTATCCAGATCCCGTCCGACAAGGCAGGCTACGCTTACTGGATGCTCCAGACCTTCTGCAACGAGCAGAACGGCTTCAATCTTATGAACGATACGGGCACAGAGGTCTACTTCAACGACCCGAGAACTATCAAGGGACTTAACTTCTGGAAGAGCCTTTCCGACAATGGCTGTCAGGCTCCGGGAACAAGCGCTTGGTCAACAACTCCTACCGACTTCCTCGAAGGAAAGACAGCAATGATCTACCACACAACGGGCAACCTTACAAACATCAAGAAGAATGCGACATTTGATTTCGGTACTGCAATGCTTCCTGCAGATGAATCCTACGGCTCACCGACAGGCGGCGGAAACTTCTACCTCTTCAAGAACGTTCCTGAGGAGCAGACACAGGCTGCATACACCTTCATCAAGTGGATGACAAACGACCCCGAAAGAGTTGCACAGTGGAGCATTGACACAGGTTACGTTGCAACAAGACCCGAAGCTTACGAAACAGAGCGCATGAAGAACTACACAGCAGATTTTCCGCAGGCGCTCGTTGCAAGAGATCAGCTTGAATACGGTCACGCAGAATTCTCCGTTTACGATCAGGGCAGCGTTCAGGATATCCTCGACACCGCTATTGAAGCTGTAATGACAGGTTCAATGGACGCAGAAACAGCAATGCAGCAGGCACAGGAACAGGCTGACGCGATCCTTGCACAGTATAAATAAACGATCCTCCTCTTAAAATTCTTCAAAAAATCCTCCTTTTTGGATTTTTCATAATCTTCTCCTTTAAGAAAAAGCTGATTATTGCCGCAGCAATATCAGCTTTTCTCTTTAGGGTATATATTTTGAAAGTTGGTCGATATATGTCTGAAAAAACTCTTGAACGCAGGAAAAAACCGAAGAAAGAACGTATAGTTCTTACCAAAGCCGACAGAAAGCGGAAAATAAAGAATTCTTTCATCGCTTACGCAATGCTTTTGCCTGCGTTCGTATTTCTTGTTATGTTCACTCTTTATCCGATAGGAAACAGTATATGGTCAAGCTTTTTCAAGGATAACCTCTCGGTCATAACTCCGCAGTTTATAGGTCTTAAAAACTATACGGGACTTGTAAGGGACGCAGTTTTTATACAGTCGTTCAAAAACAATCTTCTTATCGCAGTCATAACCGTTCCCGTGAGCATCGCTTTGTCCGTTGCAATGGCTATTTTCACCGATAAGATACGTTTGGGCAAGGGATTCGCACGAACAGCGTTCTTTTATCCTACTATCCTGCCTATGGTAGCCGTTGCAAATATATGGCTTTTCATCTACACACCGAGCTACGGACTTTTAGGACAGCTTGGCTCAAATCTGCGTGTGCTTTCCGATCCGAAAACTGCAATATGGGGCATTATCATAATGCTTATATGGAAGCAGGCAGGCTATCTTATGATCTTCTATATCTCGGGCTTGCAGGGTATCTCGGAAGAGCTTTATGAAGCAGCAAAGCTCGACGGAGCCTCTCCGATTCAGATATTCCGTTCAATAACATGGCCTATGCTCCGTCCGACAACGATATACGTTTCGATAATCTCCCTTACGAACGCCTATAAAATGGTCGATCACCTCTACATAATGACAAAGGGCGGTCCGAACAACACTACAAATATGCTGCTTTACTACATCTTCCAGACGGGATTTGATTTCTGGGACGCAGGAAGAGCCTCCGCAATGACGGTCGTGCTTGTTGCAATGCTGCTTTTTATCACGGGAGTACAGTTCTTTACGCAGGACAGAAACACTTTTTACAGTTAAGGAGTGAAATGTATGCTTAATGAAAAAACAGAGATGAAACCGCTGCCAATGCGTTTATCCGAGCGTATCCGCGAAATGAAAGCCGAGCGTGATGCAGAAAGACAGCAGCCCATGAAAAAATTTGAGGTGACTCCTTTTATCGTTATCTCATATATAGTTATGTTTGCTTTTGCGGTTGTGACGTTGATACCGTTTTTATGGATGGTCAAAACGGCTCTTGTTCCGCAGTCGGACGCACTCAAGCTGTTTCATATTTCGTCATTTACGCTTGATAATGTGAAAGCGATCCTCAATTCTGCTCCGTTCGGACAGTATTATATAAATACGATAGCAATGGTCGCAGCGGTGCTTTTTGTTCAGTTCATTTCAATAACCCTTGCAGGCTATGCTTTTGCACGGATTGATTTTTACGGAAAAAATGTCCTTTTTATGCTTTTTCTGACGCAGATGATGGTTTCCGCCGATGTGCTTATCATGCCGAACTATAAGTTCATCAGCAGCCTTGGACTGTCCGATACAAGAACAGGCGTTATCCTGCCGTTTTTTGCATCGGCTATGGGTATCCTCATGATGCGCCAGACGGTGAAAACTATCCCTTATGAGCTTGAAGAGGCAGCAAAAATAGACGGCTGCGGAAAGCTTCGTATGCTCACTTCGATATATGTTCCGCTTTTGAAGCCCGTTTATATTGCATTCGGACTTGTTTCCGCTTCGTATCAATGGAACAACTTTCTCTGGCCGCTGGTAATGATAAATTCGGAGAGCAAGCGTCCTCTCACGCTTGGACTTGCCATATTCGCAATGTCAGCCGAAACGGGAGCAAACTGGAGTGCCGCCTGCGCAGCTACGCTTATAGTAGTTGCACCGCTGCTTATCATTTTCATTATTTTCCAGAAGCAGTTTATGCAAAGCTTTGCAACTTCGGGCATCAAATAAGGGGGAAGCAAAATGTACAGCATCAGCACATATCCGCTCAAAGGAAAAAAGCTTATTGAATTTTCGGATGAATTAAAGCGAAGCAAGCTTGACAATGTTGGCTTTGAGCTTTTTTACGACAATATCCCTTTTCATAAAGCCAAAGCCTTCAAACGGTTTTTGAACGGCATAAGGCTTGGTATGCATTGTCCTATGGAAGGCTGCTGCCTGCTTGCGCCGAAAGGTTCGCTTGACCTTAAATACACGCTTGAAAAGCACAGGGAATGTTTTTCTCTTGCGCAAAAGCTCGGAGCCGAATATGTCGTTATCCACACGAACAGCCTTGCACCGAGAAGTGCGGAAGAAATTGCGGAACAGAGGATGATCCTCCCCAAACGAATGGAAATGATCGCCGAAGCAGCAGACGAGTATAGCTTGAAGATCGCAGTTGAAAATGTAGGCTTTCGGTTCAACAACAGTCTTGTAGCAGAATATGACGACTTTGTTTCACTTGCAAAGACTTCAGATTTAAACTTTCTTGTTGATATCGGTCACGCAAACGCAAACGACTGGGATATTCCTGCGCTTATAAATACGCTTGGCGAAAGGATACTCGGTTTTCATTTTCATGACAATGACGGCGCAAGTGACAGTCACTCCCCGATCGAAAGCGGAACAGCCGACTGGAACGGCATTTTTGATGCGATAAAAAAATCAGCGCCGAACGCAGACAGAACTATCGAATATTCGTCCGCTTATACGGACGATATCATTTTTGGAATAAGGCTAATAAGATCACGGCTTGGCACCGGAAAGGAACCGACTTGAAATATGAATAAAATTGAAGCAGAAAGCATTATTTTTGACCTTGACGGAACACTCTGGGACAGCGCCGACAACGTTGCCGCTTCGTGGAATATGGCAATAAAAAGCGCCGATATTCCACAGTTTTACAGCGTTGAAATAACAGGCGGTGAGCTGCGCAGAGCAATGGGAAAACCTATGGACGAGCTTGCCCGTCATTTTTTTCCTATGCTGACCGAGGACAGACAGATGAAGCTCCTTGAAAAATGTATGCAGACAGAAAATGAATATGTCGCAAAGCACGGCGGAAAGCTTTTTGAAAACGAAGAAGCCGTTTTGAAAGCACTTTCGGAAAATCACAGACTTTTTATCGTCAGCAATTGTCAGAAAGGTTATATTGAAGCTTTTTTGCAGTCAAGCGGCTTTGAAAAATACTTTTCGGGACATCTCTGCTGGGGAGATACGGGTGTTCAGAAGAGCCTTACAATAAGGCTGCTTATGGAAAAACACGGCTGCACAAGCGCAGCTTATGTCGGAGATACAAACGGCGACTGTCAGGCAGCATTCAGTGCAGGTATTCCGTTCGTCCATGCGGCTTACGGCTTTGGCAGGATATCCGAACAAAATCTTATTTCTGCCGAAGCGGAAAGCTTTGAAAATTATACGAAGATATTCGGATGAATTTGCAGATCTCAAAAATAATCTAAAAGCCCCATATTGCAGCAGATACAATATGGGGCTTATAGTATTAACGCAGGTTTTACATAGAATAGATTGCCGAATTTACATTAAATACATTATAATTATTAATAAATATAATTATATTGGACGGTTTTGATATGAAAAAGATATTCAGCGTTATATTATCTTCTGTAATTATTGCAAGTACTTTTTCTGCCTGCTCCCTTTCGGATACGACTGCTTCGGAAAACAGCTTTGACGGCGGCGCTTTTTCAAAGGAAACTATACGGATATTATCAGGCTCGGAAAATAAGGAGCTTTCGGACATACTTGAGGAATGCTCCAAAAAAACAGGCGTCGGTATCGAAATGACCTATAAAGGCTCGATCGATATCATGAACGAGCTGAAAAACGGCGCAGAGGATTATGATGCCGTATGGCCTGCTTCAAGTATATGGCTTTCTCTCGGCGATGAAAAGCATATCATCAAGCACGACAGTTCAATATCGTCATCGCCCGTTGTATTCGGGATAAAAAGATCGGTCGCAGAATCGCTCGGCTTCACAAGCGGAAATGTGTCCGTAAATGATATTCTTGATGCGATAAATTCGGATAAGCTGAGCTTCTGCATGACAAGCGCAACGCAGTCAAATTCGGGCGCTTCCGCATACATAGGCTTTCTGTATGCGCTCACAGGCAAGACATCCGCTCTCACGGCTGACGACCTCGATTCTCCCGGACTGAAAGAAAAGATATCCTCCCTCTTTTCGGGCATTGACCGAAGCTCGGGCAGCTCCGACTGGCTCAAGGATATGTTCCTGGCAGGCAATTACGATGCAATGGTTAACTATGAATCACTTATCATCGCCGCCGACAACGAACTCGTTTCGCAGGGGCGTGAGCCGCTTTACGCCGTTTATCCTTATGACGGACTGACCGTTGCCGATTCTCCCCTTGCCTATGCCGACCACGGCGACAAGAATAAGGAAGAAGCTTTTCTCAAGGTTCAGGAATATCTCCTTTCCGACAAGGTGCAGGAAGAGATACGCCTGACAGGAAGACGGACAAGCTTTACCGATGATTATTCGCAATATGCCGATATTTTCAAAGCAGAATGGGGAATTGACACCGAAAAGCTGCTCTCGCCGATAACAATGCCCTCGGAAGAAACGCTCATGAAAGCGCTCAATCTGTATCAGACCGCATTCCGCAAGCCCTCGCTCAACATCTACTGTCTTGATTATTCGGGCAGCATGAAGGGCGAAGGAAATCTCCGGCTCGTTGAAGCAATGTCGCAGATCCTTATTCAGGAAAATGCGGAGAAAAATCTGCTGCAGGCTGCGGAAAACGAAGTAAATATAGTTGTCGTTTTTGACGGAGAGGTGCGTTCGGTTTATGCAGCCGAGGGCGCAGACAGCGCTGTGCTTGAAGGCCTTTTCAACAGCATTGCAGCCGAAGAACCGCACGGAGAAACGGATATGTATGCGGCTGCCGAAGACGGGATCGGCTATGCCGTGCAGAATTACAGCATAAATGACTACTGCCCTGCGGTGATAATAATGTCGGACGGCGCATCAAAAACCGATCATCGTGAAAAATTCATAGAAAGCTATAATTCCTTGGGCTATGATATCCCTGTTTTCTCTATAATGTTCGGCAATGCGCAGGATGAACAGCTCAATGAGCTTGCAGAGCTTACAAACGCAAGAGTTTTTGACGGAAGGACCGACCTTACGGGCGCATTCCGAAGTGTGAAAGGATATAATTAAGGTGAAAAACGATTTTCGGCAGAATATCACGGCGATAATTTCCGCAATTGCAGCAGGAGCGGTGTTTATAGTTCTTCTTTTCCTGCTTGAATGGCCGATGCTTATTGATATACTTATATCCGCAGGCGCATACGCAGGATTGTTTCTCATCACAAAGCCGAAACGCAGGATAGGAAATACAGATATCGAATTCATAGAGAACGGCGGCGAGCTTGAACAGAAGCTGCTTGAAGCCCGTGAGGACTTTGACAGCATAAAAGGCTCTATCAAAAAGATCCGTGACCTGCAGGTTAAAAACGAGGCGGAAAAGCTTGCGGAAACATCGGCGGCGATAATAGAATATCTCGAAAACAATCCATTAAAGATACGTCAGGCAAGACAGTTCATCGACTATTATCAGGACTCGGCTTCAAAGCTGCTTACAAAGTATATCGGACTGCAGGACGCAAATATCGAAACTGCGGAGATCATTCAGCTTAAAAAGGACACCCGAAGCGCACTTGCCACCCTAAACAAGGCGTTCAGCGGTCAGTTTGAAAAGCTCATGAGAGGAGAGCTTACCGATATGCAGGCGGAAATAGAGCTTCTTGAACAGACTGTGAAAATGGAAATGGACATACAAAAATAAGCTCAAAAAAGAAAGGGAGCATAAACATAAATGAAATCAAAGCTTATCGGAGCAATTATTCTTATAATAATTACGGCGGCTGCGGCAGGATATTATTTATACGGAAAAGCTGCCGATATCACCGTTCTGAACGGATATCTCGGCGGAGAAAAGATCGGCATTATGGAGGACGAACAGATCAAAAGCATCCTTGCGAAAAAATATCATATTTCCTTTGATTATTCCCGTGCAGGCTCGCTCGATATGGTAACGGCAGACCAATCGGGAAGGGATTATCTTTTCCCCTCCAGCCGCACAGCTCTGGAATACTACAAGGAACAGCACGGAGAGCCTGTTTCCGAGGAGATAATCTTCAACACGCCGTTAGTGCTTTATTCCCACAAAGCAGTTGCAGAAGCTTTAATGTCAGACGGAACAGTCACTCTCTCGGAGGGCGTTTATTATGCCGATATGAAAAAGCTCACGGACAAGATAACAGGCAATATATCATGGGCGCAGGCAGGACTTCCCGAGCTTTACGGAAATGTTTCCGTTGATACGACCGACCCTGTTCGTTCAAATTCGGGAAATATGTTTGCGGCGCTTCTTGCAAGCGTTCTGTGCGGCGGAAAGACCGCAGATGAGGAGAGCGTTCAGGCTGTAATGCCGCAGCTCAAGGCGATATTTGAAGAGCTCGGATATATGGAAACATCGTCCTCCGATCTTTTCAATCAGTTCATCCGAACAGGAATAGGCGCAAAGCCTATGATCGCAGGCTATGAAAACCAGCTGCTTGAATATGCGGCTGAAAATCCCGAACAATACGCAAAGCTTGCAGATGATATTGTTATTATATATCCCACGCCAACAATATGGTCAACGCATATTTACATATCACTTGACGAAACAGCTAAAACGGGTGCCGAAGCACTCTGCGACGAAAAGATACAGCAGCTTGCGTGGGAAAAGCACGGCTTCCGCACGAGCGGCTGCGATATCTCAACGGACGGCGGAAACGTCAGCGTTACAGGCATCGCTCCCGAGCTTAACTCGGTCATAAATATGCCGGATTACAAGGTAATGAAACATATAATTGAAGAACTGGAGGACTAAATCATGTCAGAGATCAGTTTAGCAACCTTATCGCAAGCGAAAACTATCAAGGTCGAGGAAAACACCGCTCTTTCGCTTAATGCGGAGAACACCCAGCCCGACTTCACGCCCGAGGAAAAGGCAAAGATCGCCGAGATAAAAAAGAGCATCGACCTTACCGACGCAAACACGACTGTGCAGTTCGGCATCGGAGCACAGCGAAGACTTACGGAGTTTACAGATTCCATACTTGATAATGTCCGTTCAAAGGACGGAGGACAGGTTGGCGATCTGCTTTCAAGCCTTGTTGTCGAGGTAAACAGCCTTGACCCGTCGTCGCTTACGAACGACAATGGCATTCTGTCAAAGCTCCCGGGAGTTAAAAACGCTGTAAAAAGCGTGAAAAAGCTTGCCGAGCGTTACAGCAAAGCGGAGGTGCAGATAGACAAGATCGAAGCCGCACTTGAAAAAGCAAGAATGGATATGCTGAAAGACATCAGCGTTTTTGATATCATGTACAAGCAGAATCTTGACTGCTTCCGTGAGCTTGGACTTTATATTCAGGCAGGCAGGGAAACTATCGAGGATATAAAAACAAACACTATCCCACGTCTAAGAGCGGAAGCGCAGGAAAGCGGCGATCCCATGGCAGCACAGCTTGTAAGGGATTTTGAGGACGATGCGGACAGATTTGAAAAGAAGATATACGACCTTGAACTCAGCCGCACGATCGCTGTTCAGACTGCTCCGCAGATAAAAATGATACAGAACAACGACCGTGTTCTTGTGGATAAGATACAGACGGCTGTACTCAATACTATCCCGATCTGGAAAAGCCAGTTCGTTATCGCAATGGGACTTAACAATCAGCAGAGAGTGCTTAAAATGCAGCGTGAAATAACGGATACTACCAACAAAATGCTGCTGAAAAACTCCGAGCTTCTGAAAACAAACACGGTCGAAACCGCAAGAGAGTCCAACCGCGGTATCGTCGATGTTGAAACTCTTCAAAAGGTAAATCAGAACCTTATCAGCACCATTGAGGAAACTATTCAGATACAAAAAGAGGGCAGACAGAAGCGTGAAGAAGCGGAAAAAGCTCTCGGTCAGATAGAAACCGATCTGAAAAATAAGCTTGTTGAAATAATGGGAAACTGACGACGGAAAACACTGATTTTTTACTCGTTTACTTCAATCAGCGGAAAGCTGCGTATTGTTTTTTCTGCAGAAGCGTGGTATAATGAATCTGATAAACAGATACGCTGACATTTAAATCGAGTAAAATCAGATCAGAGGTAAAAATGGAAAAAGCAAGCACCGCCGTCTACTCCACAAGTCAGATCGCAAAAAAAGTCGGGCTGCACCCCAATACCGTAAGGATGTATGAAGAATGGGGATTGATACCTAAACCCGAGCGAAAAGCGAACGGCTATCGGATATATACCGATATACATATCAAACAATTCCGGTTAGCACGAAAAGCTCTCCGGATCGAAGTTCTGCAGGCAGGACTTCGTGAACGGATGATCGAAGTTATAAAGCTGTCCGCAGAATACCGCTTTGATGAAGCGATCAAGCTTGCAGAGGAATATATCCGCATAGCGGAACAAGAAACAGAAAAAGCCAAAGAAGCCGCAGAGCTATGCGAAATGCTGTATCGGCAGCCTGCGGCGGACGGTATCGTCTATAAGAGAGCGCAGGCGGCAAAGGAGCTGGGTCTTACGATAGACACGATACGCAACTGGGAAATGAACGGACTGCTCACCGTAAAGCGGAAGCAGAACGGCTATCGGGTGTACGACTCAAACGACATAAACCGCCTTAAAATCATCCGCTCGTTAAGGTGCGCAAATTATTCCTTATCCGCTATTCTGCGAATGTTAAAAAAATACGATGACGGAATGGACGGGAACAGTTTTCTTGATGTTCTCAACACTCCCGATGATGACGAAGATATCGTTTCCGCCTGCGACAAGCTTATTGTTTCACTTGAAAATGCGATAAAAAATGCGTATGAAGTGATTTCAATTATTAATGAAATAAAACAGGAATTGCAATCAGATTTTTTTAAAGGGTATAATGCTAAACAGCGTAAGTGAACAGCTTGCGCTGTTTTTTTATTTCCACAAAAAAACTATTGACAACATTATCCTAATTGTTTATAATTAATTAAACACGTTTAATTAAGGAGGCTTGCAATTGGAAAAGCGTAATATTGAAGCAACAAAAGAAGCTCTGCTCAATGCCGCCGAAAAGCTTATGACAGAATGCGACGACCCTTCCGAGGTGACCTCTCGTGCCATCACAAAAGAAGCAGGCGTTAACCTTGCAATGATAAATTACTGCTTCGGCTCACGGGAAGCTCTGCTTTTCGAGGTGTTCAACAAGCTGCAGAACGAAGCACGGCAGCAGAATCCCGAATTTGATAGAATAGCCGAAAGTGAAATTTCGCCGAAAGAAAAGCTTATCATGCTGCATTTTGAAGTGATGAAAATGATGCTGAAGCACAACAAGTACGTTAAGGCTATTACAAAATATGTGCTGCTCAACCGCAGTATCTCTGCAAACCGAGGAAGTCTGCCCTTTATACAGGCTCACTTCGGCGGACGAAAGACCGAAAGTCAATGCCGCCTTATCGCATACGAAATATCAAGCATAAATGAACTTGCGATACTAAAGCAGGAGGAACTGAAAACAGTATGCGGAACAGACCTTTCCGATGAAAAGGTGCTTCTGGAATACGTCACAGATCATATAAATATGTTTTTGGGAGAATAGGGGGACAAAATGAAATATATACATAAGCTGTCGGAGCTTCCGAATGAACTGAACTTCGGCGGAAAAGCCGAATCGCTGGATATACTGATGAAAAACGGGATGCCCGTACCGAACGGATATGCGATCGCCGCAGAATCATTTGAAAACGGAACGCTTTGCGCAGATGCGGAAACGGAGCTTTCCAAGCTGATAAATGATCTTCCGACAAAATATAAATACGCCGTTCGTTCTTCCGCTGTCGGCGAGGACGGAACAGAGGATTCCTTCGCAGGAGCGTATGATACCGTGCTTGATGTTACTGCGGATATGATATCGGATGCCGTTAAAAAGGTTGCCGATTCTGCCCGTAATGCACGTTCGGACGTTTATGCGCAAAGCAGAGGAACCGAAAGGGGCAGCATCGGAGTTGTCATCCAGCGCTTTATTTCTCCGCAGTTTGCAGGGGTGCTTTTTACCGCCGACCCTATGACTGCAGGAACAGGCTTTATGTCGGGCAGCTATGTCCATGGCGTCGGAGAAGCACTTGTGTCGGGAGAAAAATGCGACGGAAGCTTTAGTATAAATGCCGTGAAATACAGCTATGAAGGTCCCGAAGAGCTTGAAGGATATGCAAAGCAGCTTTATAATAAAGCCAAAAAAGCAGTTCGTATCTTCGGCTGTCCGCAGGATATCGAATGGGCTATTGAGGGCGGCAGGCTTTATATTCTTCAGTCCCGTCCGATAACGACATTGTTCCGCAACGACCGTGACCGATTTCTGATAAATGATTCTCTCTGCGGAGATTTCCTGCTTTCAAAAACCAACGTCGGAGAGATATTTCTTCGTCCCGTTTCACCTGCAACATACGGTATGATAAGCAAAATCACCGATTTTCTCGGCATACCGCTGATATCAAATGTCTGCGGTCAGCTTTACTGCAATATAAGCGGAGTATGCTCCGTGATCGCTTCATTCGGTATAAAAAAAGAAAAGGCTTTTTCGATGGTTTCCGAAATAGCTGGAGGAATACCCGACAGCTCCGACATACCGCTGTTCCCCTATGATAAAAAAATACTGCTGAAAAAGTTCAAAAACATCATCTTCAATTCTTCACCGAAAAAGAAGGGCGGCAAGCTCAAAGGAGATATCCCGAATGAAATAAACCGTATGGGTATGGATATCGTTGAAGAGATACACCATCTATCTTCACCGCAGGCGCTTTATGATTTCTGGGATGAACGCTGCACACCTTATATGACCTCCGCTTTGAGCGGAATAGTAACGGGACTGTCGGTAAAACCGCTGCTTTCGACCCGTAAGAAGCTCGAAGCAGTATGCGGCGCAGAGCTTGCAGACCGTCTTCTGTCCTGCCGTGCCGATGACGGAGCGCCCGAAAGTCTTGGTATGCTCCTTGCACTTGAGGACGTGATCAGCGGCAAGCTCTCAAAGTCGGAATACACGGCAAGATACGGTCACCGTCATACCGATGAAATGGAACTTTCAATGCCCTATCCGTATGAAGACCCCGATTTTCCCGATAACGTTATCAAAGAATATAAGGAATCGGGTGCGGATGTCATGATGATGAAAGCTTCCTGCGAAAAGCGAAGCCGGGAAGCAGAGGAAGAATTCCTGCAAAAGTATCCGAAAAAGGCCGCTTGGCTCAAAAAGCTTCTGAACAAGTATTCGGCGGCAGTATGCGGACGTGAAAGCATCCGCAGCAGCGCATTAAGACTTTTCTGCGTTATCCGTGAATACCTGCTCAAAGCAGGTGAGCTGACCAACCTCGGCGACGATATTTTTATGCTTTATATTGATGAAGCAAGAGCGCTGCTGTCAGGCAAAGGCGGCGTTCCCGATAAGCTCGGGGAAAGAAAAAAGAACTATGCCCGTCAGCTGGAAATGCCGAATTTCCCAAGCATTATACGAGGCAGATTTGTCCCCGAAGAATACAGTTCGAACGATACGCTGCCCGACGGAACGGATGTTATCTGCGGTTCGGCAGGCTCCTGCGGCATTGCCGAGGGATATGCCCGTGTGCTCAATTCCGCAAATGAAGCCGATACGATAGAAAACGGGGAGATACTTGTAGTTCCTGCGGCAAATATAGGCTGGGTGAGAGTTTTCCCGAAGATATCGGCGCTTGTTACCGATGTGGGCGCACCGCTTTCCCACGCAGTTATAGTTGCCCGTGAGCTTGGCATCCCTGCGGCAGTAAACTGCGGCAGCGCTTCCCGTGTGCTGAAAACGGGAGATAAGATCCGTGTTGACGGTTCAAACGGCAAGGTTTATATCCTAAAAGAATAAAAAAACTCCCGTTCAAAACTAAACATCCCCAAAATGAAAAGCACTCCGCCGGATAAATTCAAGCGGAGTGTTTGTATTATACTAATAACCATTTGTTCTATGGATAAAGACGGCAGATAGAATACGTCCAATCAAGGAAAACGACTGCAGGCAGGCTGCCGCCTGTCAAAGGAGTTTGACGCAGAGTGGGCGTATTATAGCTGCCGTATTTTATCCATAGGTTAAATGGTTATTAGTATTATCTCTCGTACAGCTTTTTCAGCGTTTTAACGGCGGAATTTCCACCGTCATCATCAATGAAAATGTCATATTCGCCCTCAACGCTTCCAAAGGTGACGACCTTTTCCGTTCCTGCGATAATTTTCAGCTTTTCGATCATCCGTTTCTTGCTCGCCGTCTTGGAATATATCTTTAAGTATGTATATCCGGGATATTCTTCCGACTGCGAAAGATTTATCCTTGTGTCCTTTGCGATATCTCCTGCACACAGCGCCTTATAAAGCATATCGATCCTTTCATCCGTGTCGATGACCATAAGATACAGGACCTCCGCCTTTTCGGTGCGAAAATCAATATGAGTGTAATTCCTGTACGGCGATTTTCTGCAAGCGCCGAAAAGCTTTTTCTCCGCATCATTTTTCAGCTCGCCGTAATAAATTAGCAGCGTGTTGTCATACAAAGCATTGACAAAGCAGTGACAGCCCATATCAGAGATTATCTTTTCCGCACGGCTGCTTATATCGGGTGAAAGCGGCTCCTTTTCAAGGTAACGATTCTCGTTTATATCATAAAGCACAGCACCGTCCATCGCAATAACGGGGAACTTCAGATCAACGCCGTTCATGTGCGTTAGCAGCGAAGCAGGCGTCCTTGTGGTGGAAACAGTGAATTTCGCACCTTCCGCAATAAGCCTGTTAAGCTCGACCTTGTTGTAGGGTATCATAGTATCGTTTTTGCTCACAAGAACGGCATCTATGCCGCTGATAAACAGAGTTTCGTTATCCCTCTTTCTGTGAAGATTTGTGATGTTGAGCAAAACACCGACAGCTATTCCGATAAGCGTGTCCAGTATTCGGTTCAAGACAAACAAATAAGGGTTGCTGTCAAAGCTGTGAGTTATCGTTATGCTGAGAAAGACAACGCAGGAAAAAAACGATGCGTTCTTTTTGTCAAGCAGTACAGTTGTATAGATTATCGGTATTATCATCAGCGAACAAACGCAGTAAACTGCCATAACATTAACGCTTTCAAAGCAGCGTATCACAAGCAGAACACCCAGTCCGTATGCCGCACCGATAAATGTTCCGATAATGCGCTGGATCGCCATATCCTTTGTATCCTTCGTGTACTGCCGCATACACCACAGCACCGCGAGCGCACTGTAAAACGGGATCCCCGAGCCGCCTCTCAAAAAGTAGATCAGCATACATATAAGTACCCCTGCGCCCGATTTGATTATCCTTGCGCCGATCCCGGGGAGCTTTCTTCCGACCACCCTGCATACCTCCTCAATTTTCCTTTTTTTCTATAATTTTATCAGTGAAAGCTGCTTTCGTCAATGATAGTTTTGTTAATTTGCAGGCTTTTTAAGTATTTTCGGAAAAATGTACAAAATGCAAGTTTTAAAATCATAAAATTCATATCAGTTCACATTATGTTCAATAAAAGTTTTCTGCAGAACAAAATATATGTGAAAAATACCCTTGAAATTTGGGAATAGTAGTGCTATTATAATATATGTAAAGCAAAGGCGCTTTGTTATTAATAATGACAGAACGCCTTTGCTTTTTTGCAAAATAAAAACAATGAAAGGTGGCAAGAATATGGCTGTAACTGCTGACAAGCTCTTAACCCCGGTCGCTGACGCAAATGTGATAAACAGTCTGCTCCGCCGATACGGCGTTAAATTCGGAATATACAAAAACGGACAGTTCAAGGAGCAGCTTTTTCCCTTCGACCCTATCCCCCGTGTTATCACTGCGGATGATTTTCAGAAAATCGAGAAGGGTCTTATCCAGCGTGTGGACGCACTGAATAAATTTCTGTATGATATCTATCACGAAAAGAATATCATTCGCGACGGGATAGTTCCCGAGGATTTTGTATACATATCAAGCGGATATCTTCCGCAGTGCGAAGGCATAACTCCTCCCCAAAATATATACAGTCATATTTCCGGCATCGACCTTGTCGAGGGAAAGGACAACGAGTGGTATATCCTCGAGGACAATCTTCGCATACCGTCGGGAGCGTCCTATCCGCTCATCGCAAGAGAGCTTACACGAACGACTTCTCCGACTGTTTTTTCCGAAAACAGCATCGTAGACAACCGTAACTATGCAAAGCTCTTAAAAGACACTATGGATTATGTGAACTGCGGCGGAATAAATGCTATTCTCACTCCCGGAAGATACAATGCCGCATATTTTGAGCACAGCTATCTCGCCGAGCTGACGGGAGCGGTGCTTGTCCAGAACGATGAGCTTTTCGTAGAGGATAATTTCCTCTATCAGAAGACCTATTCGGGCGGAAAGACCCGTATCGGCGCACTTTACCGCCGCATTTCCGATGATTATCTCGATCCGCTGACCTTTGAACCCTGCTCGCTTATCGGGATCCCAAACCTCATGGAAGCATACCGCGCAGGAAATGTTGCGATCATAAACGCTCCCGGAAACGGCGTTGCGGATGACAAGGGCATATATTATTTCGTTCCGAAGATGATAAAATATTACCTTGGCGAAGAACCCATTCTGAAAAACGCACCCACATATCTCCCCTTCTATGAGGAGGACAGGGAATATGTTCTTGCAAATATCGGCAAGCTTGTTATCAAGGATGTTGCGGAAGCAGGCGGCTACGGCGTAGTGTTCGGCAGCGACCTCGATGAAGAGAAGCTGGAGGATTTCAGACAGACGATCATAAGAGAGCCGAGAAGATTTATCGCACAGGAGGTCATTGATTTCAAGGATCTTCCTATCCTCGAAAACGGCGAAGAGGTCATGCGAAAGGCAGATCTCCGTGCATTTGTATTATCGGGCGAAACGACAAGAGTATGGGCGTCGGGACTGACAAGATTCTCACGTAACCCCGATTCATTCGTTGTAAACTCATCACAAGGAGGAGGCTTTAAGGATACATGGGTACTATCTCGATAGAACACGGCGATCGTCTTTTCTGGCTTGGAAGATACTCCGAGAGAGCATTTATGACCATAAGATCGCTTATAAGACTTTACGATAAGGTAATAGACAAGGACAGAGCACATTATGTAAAATATCTTGACTGCTTTGGACTTCCCGATATATACGGCAGCAGCGAGGAGTTCTTTGACAGCTTCGTTTATGACGCTTCAAACTGCAATTCTATCGCTTTCAGCCTGGAAAAAGCGTATGACAACGGAATAGTTCTCCGTGAGGAGATATCAACGGAAGCGCTTGCATTCCTGCAGCTTGCTATGGATAAGCTTGCCGCCGCAAAGGCGGAGAATGCTTCTCTCGGAGTGGCGCTTATGCCCGTTGAGGATATTCTTTTCGGATTTTTCGGCTGCATACATGAATATGTTTACGATGAGGAGATAAAAAATATCATCCTCTGCGGAAAGGATGTCGAACGCCTTAGTCTGCTTATAAGGCTTAAATACAAGCCCGAGCTTATCGAAAAGGAGTACGGCAGGCTTTGCACAGCTCTGGGAAGGATCCCTGCAAACACGCCCTACCACTGTAATCTGGCACAGCTTGACAAGCTCGGAGAGCTTATAGGTCAGGACGACGGCTGTCACAGCAATGTTTCAAAGGCACTCGACACCCTCGGAAAATTATTTGACAAGGAGGCTGTGCTGTTATGAAAAAGCTGAATTTTTCCTTTTCAACAAAGCTTACTTTTGACAATTACGTTCACGACCATTCCTTTGCTCTGCGATGCCTTCCGATAGAAAGCCCGTCACAGCATATTGTCAGCTGCGAACTGACTGTATCTCCCTTTGTGTCAACACAGAACACAGTAGACGCATTCGGGAACAATGTAACAACGGGATATCTTAAAGCAGATCACCGATTTCTCGATTTTGAAGTAAAGGGAACTGCCGATATAGACTGCAGCGCGGTAAAAACCGATCATATGCCCTGCTACCTTTATCAGAGCGCAATGACAAAGCCGGATGAATCGCTGAAAGCTTTGTACAAAGAGATCAGCGAAAGCTGTTCCGCAAGCTCTCCCTTTGAACGTGCAATGTTTTTCTCGGATGTTATCAACGAGGTCATGACATACACCAAGAACGTCACCGACATCAACACAACTGCCTCGCAAGCTTTTGAAAAAAAGCAGGGAGTTTGTCAGGATTTTTCACATATAATGCTTTCGCTACTGCGAATGGACGGCATCGCCTGCCGATATATCGCAGGTCTTGCAAGCTGCGACGGAGAAACCCACAGCTGGGTGGAGCTCTGGAATGAGGATCACTGGACAGGCATCGACCCCACCAACAACTGCGAGATCTCCGACAATTATCTCATCCTTTCACAGGGCAGAGATTTCCGTGACTGCGCCGTTGACAGAGGCGTGATGTTCGGAGCATATACAAAGCAGCTTCAGCTTATTATGTCAGCATTAGTGTAAAGGATGTTTTCCAATGATAAAAACAGTAGCGGCGGCGACTCTTGCCGTCAATGAACAGCTTAAAATAAAAAAGAACAGCATTAAAAACGGGAGCGGCAAAAGCAGACTTTCCATCGTTACGGGAACTCACGGCGATGAGCTCGAAGGACAGTATTTTGCATATCTGCTCAACAAGACAATACAGGATAATATTGAATGTCTGAACGGCACGGTGGATATCTACCCCGCTCTGAATCCGCTCGGAATAGATTCAATTACAAGAGGCATCCCGTCCTTTGACCTTGATATGAACAGAATGTTCCCCGGTTCAAAGGAAGGTACCATGCCCGAGGTGCTGTGCGCTTCGATCATGGAGGATATTGAAGGCTCGGATATCTGCATAGACGTCCATGCAAGCAATATCTTTCTCACCGAGATACCCCAGATACGCATAAACAAAATATCCGCCGATGAGCTTATCCCATACGGCGAGATGCTCAATGTCGATTTTATCTGGGTGCACGAAAATGCCACGGTGCTTGAATCCACTCTTGCTTACGCTCTTAATTCAAAGGGCACAAAGACCCTTGTTGTGGAAATGGGCGTCGGTATGCGCATCACAAAGAATTACGGCGTTCAGCTTCTTGAAGGCGTACTGAATCTGATGAAGCAGACGGGAATGTGGATGGGAGAAACCAAGCCCGTGAGAAAGCCTTTTATTTCCCAAAACGGAGAAGTAGGCTTTGTGAACTCCGACGCTGCAGGTATGTTCGTTCCGCTCGTCGAGTTTGGCAGCATGGTCAGAAAAGGCGACTGCATAGGTCAGGTCATAGACCCTCTCGAAGGCAAGGTCAACGCTAATATAAACGCTGTCTGTGACGGTTTGATATTTACTCTCCGCGATTATCCAGTCGTTTACGGCGGCTCGCTGCTTGCAAGGATCCTTATGACGGACAAGCTTGACAAGGAGGTGCAGGAGTGATGCACAGAGAGATATTGTATTCGCTTAAATCTCCTTACCGTGAGAGCCTTGACGTTACCGGCTTCCGCTTCGGCAGAGGTCAGAAGGCTGTTGCCGTGGTGGGTTCGTTCAGAGGAAATGAAGTCCAGCAGATGTACGTCTGCTCACAGCTTATCCGTGAGCTTAAAAGCCTTGAAAATCACGGTGGGATAACATCGGGCAAGGAGATACTCGTTATCCCCTGCATCAACTATTATTCCATGAACATCGGCAAGCGTTTCTGGGCAATGGACAATACCGATATCAACCGTATGTTCCCGGGATACGATCTCGGCGAAACAACGCAGCGTATCGCAGACGGCGTATTCAAGAAGCTTGAAGGCTATGAATACGGCATTCAGCTTGCAAGCTTCTATCAGCCGGGCAATTTCCTTTCCCATGTAAAGATAATGGAAACAGGCTTCACGGACAGCGAGCTTCTGAAGCGTTTCGGCCTCGAATACGGCATAATAAGAAAGCCTCGTCCCTATGATACCACAACGCTGAATTACAACTGGCAGATATGGGAAACAAAGGCGTTCTCGCTGTACACGAGCGCAACCGATTCTATTGACCCCGATTCCGCAAAGCAGGCTGTTGACGCTATTTTACGATTCATGTATGAGTCGGAAATAATCACCAAAAAGATCCGCGTGGGATATAACACCGAAATACTCTCCGAGGAGGGTATCGAACAGATACATACGGTAACGGGAGGAATTTTCATAAGCTCCGTTAAGATCGGTCAGCATATAAGCAAGGACGCCGTTATCGGAAGGATCATCGACCCTCTTGACGGTGAAACAAAGTCGGAGATACGTTCCCCCGTTGACGGTATAATCTACTTTGAGTACACAAATCCGCTGATAAATGAAAATATCGTTTGCTTTAAAATAATCAGGGATTGATTTGATCAAGACCTTTTTCTTCACAGCACTCATAACGGGTGCTGTGTTTTTTTATACTAATTCCAAACCGTTCTATAGACAAATACGACAGATAGAATAATCCAAGTCAAGGATGGCGACCGCAGGAAGGCTGGTGCCTGTCATACTAATAACCATTTGTTCTATGGATAAAGACGGTGGATAGAATACGTCCAATCAAGGAAAACGACTGCAGTCAGGCTGTCGCCTGTCAAAGGAGTTTTACGCAGAGTGGGCGTATTATAGACACCGTATTTATCCATAGGTTAAATGGTTATTAGTATCAAGGGAGCCTGACGTAGAATTGGATTATTATATCCGAGTATTTAGTCTTACGGTTGGTTTGGAATTAGTATTAACTCTACGGTTCGTTGATTGTAAGCTTAACTCCCACATGATATAATGAATACAACAACCAAGGGAGGTATTATTATGAGAGAATTAAGCTTCACACCTATTGATATCCAATCATGGAAAAGAGGACAGATTTTTTACTACTTTTCCAAAATGGCACCCACGGGTTATTCGCTTACCGTGAATGTTGATGTTACACACATCAGAAAAGTATTGAAGGAAAACGGCAAAAAATTCTTCCCTGCATACTTGTGGATCGTAACAAAGCTTTTGAGCGAGCAGCAGGAGTTCAGGATCGCCAAAAAGGACGGACAGCTTGGCGAGTATAACTATCTCACTCCCCTTTATGCGTCCTTCCATGACGATGATAAAACTTTTTCACTCATGTGGACAGCGTTTGACTATGATTTCAACGCTTTTTATAACGCTTATATTGAAAATCGAAAAAAATACGGCGATAATCACGGAGTCCTTTCACAGCCCGACAGCTTCCCGCCGCCGAACGCATATACCGTTTCCTGCCTGCCGTGGGTATCGTTCAGCCACTTCGCCGTACACAGCTATGAAAACAAACCGTACTACTTCCCATCATTAGAAGCAGGAAAGTTCTTTGAAAAGGACGGCAGAACGCTGATGCCGCTTTCGATCACCTGTCATCACGCAACGACCGACGGATATCACATAAGCAGGTTTCTTGAAGCACTTCAAAACGAAATAGACAGCTTTGAGAAGTATTTTCAATAATACGCCGTGCCTAAATCCATATTTATGATATAAATAATTTATTTTAAAACATATATTGTATCCGTTAAATGAAGTATAATAATAAGTGACCAAGGAAACGCTGATTAATACGTTTATGCCGTTTTTCAAAATGTCCTCAAATACGGAAACTCGTACATTTTTCAAAACGGCGAAACGAACGCTGCACTTTAATCAGCGTTTTCCTAATCTTTAATCAACCTATAGCCGAGGATTTATACTAATAACCATTTGTTCTATGGATAAAGACGGCGGATAGAATACGTCCA
>JBJEQP010000025.1:0-4317 GCA_051881815.1 Oscillospiraceae bacterium
GTCTGTAGTGGACTTTCACCACCGAGTTACTGCCCATTCGGGGCAAACATAAAAATGGAGCCAAGAAAATCTTAGCTCCATATAAGTTATGCATATCTGCACATTTATTCAGTTGTTGTCTGCAATGCTAATTTCGCATCATCAACTCTGAAATTATCATCTTTAAGCGGTATTATCTCATCAATAAGCAAATCGTATAATGCTTTCTTCATTGCCTGATGATACTTAAATTTGGATATACCGCTATGAGCCGCAGAATAGCTTTCAAAATCAGCTGATTTTTTCAGATTGTTAAGCCCCGGAATTTCCGTGTCACCGTATTCGTAACGATCAGCAGCATAGGCAACCGCTTCAAGTGTAACACACCATTCTTTCGCAAAAGTCGCAAGAACACTGTCGATAGCTTCCTTACGCATATCGGCAAGAACATAAGATACCCTCTTGTCCTTGAACGCATCGGGATTCTCGCTTATATTCTCCCACAGCTCACGCATCAAAGCGCCGAGCTTCGGATTTGATGAAAGCAGTTCTTCTATGTATTCGTTTATTTCATTAAGCAAGTTCTGATAATGCTGTTCACTGCGTTCTTCATCGGTTGCAGATACAACAGTCTGGATAAGACTGACTATATAATCATAGTCAATTTTTTCCTTGCTGTATGCCTTAAGTTCATATTCAAGGTCAATTATTTCATCGGGAGGAGTATCATCACCCGGCTTGGTCTTATACTTTTCACGGATATTCTTGTAATGAGCCGCATAATCATTATATTCTTCCTGTGTAATACCATAGGAATCGGGCGGATTTTCTGCATACCTTGTAAATGCCTTCAGGCTTGAATATATCTTATCAAACTCCTGAAAAGCCTTTGCAAATCTGAGCTGACCTTCCTTAGAAAGTGTAGGTATAATATCGGGTGTTTCTGCTGTGACACGCAGATATGCAAGTGCTTTTGTGAACTCGTCATAAACCGTTTCCCAATCGGGGGCAAGAGCAGAAGACGCTCCGCCTGCGGAATACATAAAAAGAGCATCATCGACCGCTTTTTTGAATTTATGCGGAGACTGAAATGTTACTATCTGTCCTGCCTGCTTGGATTGGTCAAAAAGACGGTTTGTTCGTGAAAACGCTTGAATAATGTCGTGTGGGTGCATAGGCTGTCTGTCCATAAAAACGGTTGACAGGCAAGGAGCGTCAAAGCCTGTGAGCAGTCTGTTTACAACAATAACAAGGTCAAGCTGCTCGTCACGGCTCTTGTATTTTGTTTTCTTTCTTGCAAGCCTGTCATTCAGATTAGCATTGTATCCCTTTATCTCACCGATACTGTGATGAGTACCGAACATAGCATTATAATCGTCAAGCGACTCCTGCATTTTTGGTACGTTCAAATCTGCACTTTCGGTATCTTCATCACCGGAAACCGAATATGTAATTGCGAATTTCGGGAAATCGGGAAGAACACGCTTTGTTTCTTCACTTATCACAACGCTTGTTTCGCCGTTCTTTACTCGTTTGAGCAAATCATAATATGCCTGCGCCCTTTGAATTGAATTAACCGTCAGAAGTGCTTCATAGGTCTGACCTCTGCCGTTTTTGAAGCCGAGCTTTTCCCTTGACTTATTTATTATGGTATTCAGCACCTCAAGCATATGAGCTTCGGTTTCATAAATGGAAAGGTCCTCGTTTTCATCATCTTTATCAAGATTTTTTACACCGAGATGTTCAGTCTGAAATCCCAGAACAGCTTCGTCACGGATAGCTTCTTTTACGGTATATTTATGCAGACAGGGACCATAAAGCTGTTCTGTTGTCCTCGGCAGATCTCCCTCCGGAGGATAGGCATTAACATCAAAACGTGGAGTTCCCGTAAAGCCATACCAAAGAGAATTGCGGAAGAACTGAGAAAGCAGTCTTTGCGTTCTCGGTGTAACCGCTCTGTGGCACTCGTCAACAACAAAAGCGATGCGAAGATTTTTTATACGCTCATAAGCAGGCGTACCTTCCTGAAGCCGTTTCTTGACAGCAATAGAAAGCTTCTGAATCGTGGTTACAATAACCTGTTGATTTTTATTTTTCAGCTTATTTATTAAATCGCCTACATTTTCGGTTTCATCAACATCAACAATATCATTGTTGGCGTATGACTGAAACGCCTGTGTTGTCTGCATATCAAGGTCTTTTCGATCGATAAGAAATATTGTCTTTTCGATACTCGGAATATCAATAAGCAGATTTCTCGCTGTTTTATAGCTTGTCATTGTTTTGCCGGAGCCTGTTGTATGCCATATATATCCCGATTTTCCCTGACGTGATGCTGCTCTCACCGCTTCAATAGCGTGTATCTGATAAGGACGGAGTAAAAGCAGCTTTTTGTCCTCTTGGTCTAAAACTACATACTTCATTACCATCTGGTGTGCTTCGGGTATTTTCAGAACCTCCGAAGCAAATTTCAGATAATCGGTAACGGGAGCATTTGTATTATCTTCCCAGCCCGAAAGGAATTTTTCATTCAGCTGTTCTTCGCTTGCTGCCGCAAAATACTTGGTATCCACCGCATTTGATACTACAAACATCTGAACAGCCGAAAACACACCCGTAAACTTGCCCTCACGGATATACTTTTTTATCTGTCTGAAACCGTCTAAATATGAGTGCTGACGGTTTTTCAGCTCAATATGTATAAGAGGAATACCATTTATCAGCAAGGACACATCAAAACGGCGATTTTGATCGTGAATATCACATTCATCGTCCTTTAAGGCTCTGTATTGGTTGATGACTTCGTAAACACTTGAACCTCCTGCAATATCATCACGCTTTAAGACAGTAAGCTGTACTGTCTTGGTATCTCTCTGAACGTAAACGTGTGCAATGCCATTTTCTCCCGCTATCCATTTTGCCGCATCGTAAAATGTTGCAAATGACAGCTGATTTTTCACCTGTTCAAATTCACGGTCTGTCAAGGGCATTCCGTCAAGCTGTTCCTTATTTCCACGTTCAAGAATAAGCTTGATATTTTCCCAAAGCTTGTTTTCATCGTTAAGATCGGGGCGATATGTCCACTGACTTTTGCCCTGAGTAAGCTGATTTATTAACTTTTCTTCAATGGTCTGTTCGAGTTCAGCCATATTTAATTCACCGTCTTTCAGTTAAGTTCATCGGTTTTGAATGAAGAATATCCCTCATAATAATAGCTGTGGTCAATACCCTTCATATAGATCTCACGGTCATTTATTCTGTCGGTAAGTGCGGCTTTAAGCACGACCTTTATTTCAGTATCACGGATAGGACTTCTTTCCATAGCAAGAAGATAATCTTCCTTATCGACCTTGCTCCAGTCAACGACCTTGCCGAGCTCCTTTCTGAGCATAAGGTCAAGCCATATTCTGCCGCTGCGTCCGTTGCCCTCTCTGAACGGATGGGCAACATTCATCTCCACATACTTCTCGACTATCTCATCAAAAGTACCCTGCGGCATTTTATCAATATTTTCAAGTGCCGCATCAAGATACATAACAGGGGCAAAACGGAAATTACCTTTCGCAATGTTCACCGTTCTGACTTTGCCTGCAAAATCATAAATATCCTCAAAAAGATATTTGTGAATTGCTGCAAGTGCCGAAAAGCTGCCTGCTTTCAGTGTATCGAGTACCCCGTTTTCAAATAATTCCGCAGCTTTTTTCTTGCTTATACGTTCTTCTTCACGGGCAAGCTGTGCCGATTCGGTAATTCCGAGTTTATTTTCAAGTGCCAATGATCACACCGCCTTTCATATGTTCATAATCAAGCCTTTTTCCGCTCCTCCACAAGAGAATCAATATCACAAAAAGCATTATCAAGTGCTTCACAATGATAGCGTTCATACATATTGTAAATAAAATCGGTCAGCTGCAATGAATCCCAAAGCTCAAGAACCTTATCAGCAGTTGTTCCACGACTTTTTGCATACTGCTCGATCAGAAAGATAAAAAAATCCATTTCCTTTGACATTCTTATCCCTCCCTGAAATAGCTTGAATTTCTTGGATCGCCCGTTATCTGTTCGCACTCCCACATATTGAAAATTGCAGGATAGCCAAAATCCCACATTTCAAGCGAGGTATCGGAAAGCATTGAATATGTTTCCGATTTCATAAATCGCCTGAGAGCTTCCCATTCGGTAAGTCCATATTTCTCGCAGATCAGTTTTATTACCTCTTTATCGTAATAATATAATGTATATGGTATTATATTCTTATTCATATAAACATCTTTTGAAGCATTGATTTCTTCAATTTTTTCAGCGTTTCCAGCTTACGCTGATGAAGGGTGATAAGGT
>JBJEQP010000026.1:0-76532 GCA_051881815.1 Oscillospiraceae bacterium
TATATTATCACTTTTCTTTCGGTTTGTCAATAGCTTTTTGCTTATTCTATGTTTTGTTCGTTTTTTTTGACATTTTAATTGTTTTTGTGTGTAAATTCAACAATACGCAGTATCAATTTACCGATGTCATAAAACCGATATAGTCAAGTTCATTCACATAAACATTTTTAACGCACTCGTCAACGTCATTGAATACAACACAGAAATTGCAAACAACATCATCACCGGTCATTTCATCGCTGTAATAATAGCGATATACATTTGTGACCGTGTTGTCTATCCCTTTTATTATAGAATACGGGGTAAATCCGAGCACCCTGTCAACCGCCTTGCGCTTCATTCCGTATTCAACCGCCGTAAGTTCGATCTTTTCAGAACTGTGATGTCCCTTCCAGTTGTTCTGAAGCGCCGAAAAATCATAATACGTCACTTTGTCAATAGTATCATCCGCTGCCAGAGTAACAGCTATCGCCCACTCAGGGAAGCTTACCCCTTCGACCTTTATTGTCAGATTGCCCTCACAAATATTGTCAAAATCGCCGAAACGGTTCACCGCATCGTATTTCGAGATCTTTGCAAAGGTTTCCTCCGTTTTCGCCTCCGCATAAGCAAGATTTCGTCCTATCGGCACATTTTTCAGCACCTTTTCGCCCTCGGAAGGCATATTCATCAGAATAAGCATCGCCGCAACAGCCAGCACAAGCAGCAAAGCAGCAGCAATAAGTATCGCCTTGACCTTTGGCTTTTTCTCAACCTTTTCAGCACCGTCAGCAGCCTTATCCTTCCTCTGCTTTTTCTTTTTCCCGGACTTCTTTGCGGATCTCGCTTCTGTCTGCTTTGCACTCTCATCAAGTGCATTCATAATATTTTCCGAAGAAAGATCTTCTCCGCATCCGCCGCAGAACGCAGCACCGTCTTCGTTTTCAAATCCACACTTTGGACACTTCATATTCTTTGTCAACCCTTCCATTAGTTTTGTCAAAAATCACATTTATCACAATGATCATACATTTATACTAATCTTTAATCGTTCTATAGACAAAGCCGACAGATAGAATAATTCCAATTAGGTAAACTTGTTTACCTTGGAGAGCGACCGCAGCAAGGCTTGATGCCCTGCAATGCAATTAATTTGCATAGGAGTTTGACGCAGAGTGGAATTATTATAGCCGAGGATTTAGTCTTACGGTTGATTAAAGATTAATGTTATATAGTATTTTCAGATAAATACATTGGAACCTGCCATTTTTATCTTCTTAATAGTATCATTTTTCATCTTTTTTGTCAAGCGAACGACATAAACTGCCTTTGTAAAAGCGTCATTCCATAATTTGAACATAATATACCAATAAAAGCATTTCACTTTTTGTAACATTTGTGGTATAATTTGTGTAAGATTATTTTTAACTTCTTACAACATAATGTGTTTAATACTAAAAAACATTAAAATTCGGAAGAAATCAAGCCGACGATCTTGCAGTTGTTGAAAACATTTTTATATTGGATCTTGGCGAAGTTTTCCCTGTATTTTATTGTTGTTTATAGCAAGACATAAAAATAGACTGACAAAAGGAGGCGAGGGCAAAGCTTGAAGAGTTAGGAACGAACCCGTAGGCAGGCTTGCCGCCTGTCAAGGGTGAGTGACGACACTATTTAAGCTTTGCACCGCCGAACTTGTCAGGATATTTTTTGGATTGCTATAGTATAAAATATCACTTAATTAATTGGAGGAATTTGTTATGGCAAGATTTACTTTACCAAGAGATCTGTATTTCGGAAAGGGCGCAATTGAGAATCTTAAATCGTTCAAGGGCAAAAAGGCAATGATCGTTGTCGGCGGAGGTTCTATGAAGCGCTTCGGATTCCTCCAGAAAGCAGAGGACTGCCTTAAGGAAGCAGGCATGGAAGTTGCTCTCTTTGAAGGTGTTGAGCCGGATCCATCCGTTGAAACCGTTATGAAGGGCGCACAGGCTATGCTCGACTTCGGTCCCGACTGGATCGTTGCTATCGGCGGCGGCTCACCTATCGACGCTGCAAAGGCAATGTGGATCAAGTATGAATACCCCGATTGTACATTTGAAGATATGTGCAAGGTATTCGGTATCCCCGAGCTTCGTAAGAAGGCTAAATTCTGTGCTATCTCCTCTACTTCCGGTACTGCTACCGAGGTAACTGCATTCTCCATCATCACCGATTATTCAAAGGGCATTAAGTATCCTATCGCTGACTTTGAGATCACTCCCGATGTTGCTATCGTTGACCCCGATCTTGCAGAAACAATGCCGCAGAAGCTTGTTGCTCATACAGGTATGGACGCTATCACACACGCTGTTGAAGCTTATGTTTCCACCGCTAACAGCAACTATTCCGATCCTCTCGCTATCCACGCTATCGAAATGATCCAGGCTGACCTCGTTGATTCTTACAACGGAGATATGGCTGCTCGTGACAGAATGCACGACGCACAGTGCCTCGCAGGTATGGCATTCTCTAACGCTCTCCTCGGTATCGTTCACTCAATGGCTCATAAAACAGGCGCAGCATTTGCCGACTATGGTGCACATATCATCCACGGCGCTGCAAACGCAATGTACCTCCCGAAGGTAATCGCATTCAATGCAAAGGATCCCACAGCAAAGAAACGTTACGGCGTTATCGCAGATTATATGAATCTCGGCGGCGCAAACGATGATGAAAAGGTTGATCTCCTCATCAAGTTCCTCCGCAAGATGAACGATGACCTCAAGATCCCTCACTGCATCAAGAACTACGGCGCAGACAGCTATCCGACAGAGCAGGGCTTCGTTCCCGAGGAAGTATTCCTTGAAAGACTCCCCGAGATCGCAAAGAACGCTATCGGCGACGCTTGCACAGGCTCCAATCCTCGTCAGCCTTCACAGGAAGAAATGGAAAAGCTTCTTAAGTGCTGCTACTACGATACCGAAGTTGATTTCTGATTCATACATATCCGAATATTCCGAGGAAGTTCGTCTTTCTCGGAATATTTTTTTCTCAAAATCAAAAAGCCGCGGAAGATCGTTTTCCACGGCTTTTTGATTTCCTTATTTCAAAGACTTCATTAATTCGTTATTTCAAAAGCTTCTTTAATCTGCTCATTGCCTCAACAGTGTTTTCCCTCGTTCCGAAAGCAGTAAGTCTGAACCAACCCTTGCCGTTCGGACCGAAGCCCTCACCCGGAGTTCCGACAACCTGTACCTCGTGGAGAAGATAGTCAAAAAACTCCCAGCTTCCCATTCCGTTCGGACATTTGAGCCAGATATAAGGTGAGTTTCTTCCACCCGTGTACTTGATTCCAAGCTCCTCACAGGTCTCACTCATAATTCTGGCATTTTCCATGTAATAATCAATGTCAGCACGAGTCTGCTTCTGTCCCTCCTCGGTGAAAACGGCTTCAGCCGCCCTCTGAACGGGATAAGAAACACCGTTGAATTTGCTTCCCTGACGTCTTGACCAGATCTTTCCGACGTTGACCTTCTCACCCGATGCAGTCATTGCCTCAAGCTCCTTCGGGATGACCGTGTAACCGCATCGTGTTCCCGTAAAGCCTGCAGTCTTGGAAAGCGAGCATATCTCAATCGCACATTTTCTTGCACCCTCAACCGTGAAAATGCTTCTTACAAGGCTCTTGTCACGGATAAATGCTTCATAAGCGCTGTCAAAAATAATGATCGCATTCTTCCTGATCGCATAATCGACCCAGACAGCAAGCTGCTCCTTCGTGTAGACCGAACCTGTCGGATTGTTCGGCGAACAAAGATATATAATGTCGCAGTCAACGCTCTCATCGGGCATTGCCGCAAAACCGTTCTCCTCATTGGAAGAAGCGTAAATGATCTCCTTTCCGCTCATCGTGTTGGAATCAACATAAACAGGATAGGCAGGATCGGTGACCAAAACCTTGTTGCTGCTGCTGAAAATATCAACAATGTTTCCGCAGTCGCTCTTCGCACCGTCACTTATAAGTATTTCATCGGGCGAAACATCAGCACCGATCGAATTCTTATAGTATCCCGAGATCGCCTCACGGAGGAAATCATAACCCTTTCCGCTGTCCTCGTAGCCGCGGAACGTTTCGGGTCTGCCCATCTCATCGGCAGCCTTCTTCATCGCCTCAACAACAACGGGCGCAAGCGGTCTTGTAACATCGCCGATACCCATTCTGATAAGCGGCTTGTCGGGGTTTTCCTCACGATAAGCGTTGAGCTTCTTCGCAATATCTATAAAAAGGTAATTTTCCTTGAGCTTCAAAAAATTTTCGTTTATATATGCCATTTCAAACACATCCTTTTCAAAGTCTGATCTCACCGTCAAATACGGTTTCAGCTGGACCGCTCATGATAACATGACCGTCGCTTCGATAGGTTATCGTTAGATCGCCGCCTCTGAGCTTTAGCGTTATAGGCTCATCCTTTTTGCAGAAGCCATTCAGCACAGCAGCCACAGCCGTCGCACACGCTCCCGTTCCGCAAGCCCATGTTTCGCCCGAGCCACGCTCCCAAACGCGCATTTTGATTGTATGTCCGTCAATGATCTCACAGAACTCCGTGTTCACACGCTCGGGGAAAATCGGATCATTTTCATAATCGGGGCCGATCTTTTCAAGATCAAGTCCGTCAATTTTGCTCGTAAAAACAACAGCGTGAGGATTTCCCATCGAAACAGCCGTTATATTCACACACTTTCCGTTGACATCTATCGGCTTGTTTATGAAGCTGTCGCCTTTGGCAATCATCGGTATATCCTTCGGCGCAAGTATAGGCTCGCCCATATCAACATCGACCGTTCTGACAACTCCGTCTTCGGGATGAAGCGTGAGATACTTTATTCCGCTCTTCGTTTCAAGAGTTATCTCGGTCTTGTCGGTAAGCTTGTTGTCATAAACATATTTTCCTATGCAGCGAGTCGCATTGCCGCACATCATTCCCTCCGAACCGTCGGCGTTGAACATCCTCATGCGGAAGTCCGCCTTTTCGGACGGCATTATAAGCACAAGTCCGTCGCCGCCTATTCCGAAATGACGGTCACTTACTCTTATCGAGACCTCTTCGGGGTCGTCGACTGTTTCTTCAAAGCAGTTGACATAAATATAATCGTTTCCGATCCCCTGCATCTTTGTAAAGCGCATAAAAACACTTCCTTACATTTCATACGTTTTAAGAATGTCAAGTGCGACTTCGACCTCGGGAACACGCTGATCCATAGCTCGCTTCTGTATCTGACGGTGAGCCTCTTCCTCCGTGATCCTGAGATACTGGATAAGTACGCATTTTGCACGGTTGATCTGCTTCAGATTGTAAAGCTTCTTTTCGAGCTCCCTGCGCTCTTTTTCATTTTCAAGCAGTTTTTTTCTTGCAGAAACCGTGAAATTCACAGCCTGAACAAGCACCGACTTCGTAAACGGCTTAGAGAGTATGTAACAACCCTTGTCGCCTATCTTGCGGTATATCTCGTCATAATTCTTCTGCGCAGCCGTAACGATGAGTGCGCTTGCTGTATTGTCCGTTATAAAGGCTGCAAGCTCCAGACCGTATTCGTCCGCAAGCGGAGTATTGAGTATTATCAGATCAAATCCGCAGTCAGTGACAGCTTTTCTTGCATTTTTTCCGTCCGAAACGGAGATCGAATCAAAACCGCAGGACTTGACCGTCAATGCAAGATTATCACGCATCTCTTCATTTAAAGAGATAATAAGGGCACTTGAACCTGACATTGCTGCACTCCTTTCAGAAAACATTTTTTTGGCTGACAATGCTATAATAACATAATTATTTCATTTTGTCAATAGCTTTTGCAAGTTTTTATAATTAATCTTGCATAATCTTCTTTTTTATAACATTATTCAATATTATTTTGCAACATGCAACTCGTCCAGCTTCATTTTGCAGCTTTTCTGTTGTTGTAAAAGAACATAGAAACAGCTGCCAGAATAATTATGCCGTATCCGACAAAGCTCCACTTGTCAGGCACCTGACCGAATATAAAAAATCCCAGAAGCGTTGAGAAAAGTATCTGTGTGTAGTCAAAAACCGAAACTTCACGAGCAGGCGCATGAGTGTAAGCCGCAGTTATCGAGAACTGACCGCCTGCCGCAGAAAATCCCGTCAGCAGCAGCATCAGCGTCTGATATAAGCTCATCGGAACAAAGTTCAGCACCACAAACGGCAGCACGGAAAGGCAGGAAAACACCGAGAACACAAACACTATCACGGGTCCCTTTTCGCCGCCCTTTCCGAGCTTGCTGACGAAAGCATACGCCACCCCTGCGCCAAGTCCCCCGAGAAATCCTATCAGCGACGGAAAAAGCGAAGCATTCGCAAAGGTCGGCTTTATTATGAACAAGCTTCCGACAAATGCCGTCAGCACAGCGCAAAGCTGAAAAACTGTCGGCTTGTCTTTGAGAATTATTGCCGAGAATACAACCGCAAAAAACGGCGACATCTTGTTAAGCATCGAAGCGTCCGCAATCATAAGATGGTCTATCGCATAGAAATTGCATATCATTCCAAGCGTTCCGCAGAATGCCCTCATAAACATATAAATGCGGTTTTCCTTTTTGCAGGTTATCTTAATGTGATCCCTTTTCAGAACAATAAACGCAGCTATCGCAGCCACAAAATTGCGGAAGAAAACCTTCTGCATAAACGGAAGCTCCCCTGCAAGCTGTATCGTAGCATTCATCACCGCAAAGCAGAATGCCGAACAGATTATATACAATATTGCTTTGTTTTTACTTTTCATTCTATCACCTAAAACTCCCAAAACTCCAAAATCGCACAAGCCAAGCCGACCTGTGCGATTTGATAAATATTTAGATGTTCCCTTAACTGTGTTTTTTCAAGGTCGCCTTTAAAACCTTTCGTATCTGCCTTATGTCGATCGGCTTTGAAAGATGACCGTTCATTCCGCTCTGTGCGGATTTCTTGATATCCTCATCAAAGGCATTCGCCGTCAATGCGATTATCGGAACGCTCCTTGCGTCGGCACGATCAAGACTTCTGATCCTCCTCGTTGCCTCAAGTCCGTCCATAACGGGCATACGGATATCCATAAGGATAGCATCATAATGCTTTTCTTCGGATTCGGCAAACATTTTCACAGCTATCTCACCGTTTTCCGCAGTTTCAACGATAAGACCGTCATTTTCAAGCAGCTTCTGTGCGATCATGCGGTTCATCTCATCGTCCTCTGCAAGAAGAAGCCTGCATCCCTCGATAACGACCTCTTCATTTTCAGTCTCCTCGCTCTCGACCTTTGACTTGTCGGCAATAGGAAGCTCAAGATCAAAGTGGAACTCCGAACCCTTTCCGAGTTCGCTCTCAACATCGAGCTTTCCGCCCATCATTGCAACATAAGCGTTGCTTATCGCAAGTCCAAGACCCGTTCCGCCGTATTTTGCGGTTATTCTGCCGTCAAGCTGTTCAAACGAGTCGAAAATCTTTTCAATATTCTCCCGGCTGATACCAATACCCATATCCTTAACGGAGAAGTGCAGCTTTACGTTCTGATCGTCAGCTCCTATCTCATCCACCGTGAGCGTGATACCGCCCTCCGATGTGAATTTTAGCGCATTTCCGAGTATGTTTATGAGCACCTGACGAAGCTTCAGGCTGTCGCCGAATACATAGCGGTGTTCGACCGTACCCTTGACCTCAAAATAGAGTCCCTTACGTTCGGTCTGAACACGGATGATCGTTTCGGTATCATCAATGAGAGTCTGAAGATCGAATGGTATACTGCTGACCGTCATCTTGCCGCTCTCGATCTTTGAAAGATCAAGATTGCTGTTGATAAGTTCAAGCAGATAGTGCGACGAGCTGTCGATCTTTTCAACATAATCACGGGTTTCCTCATTCAGCTCACAGCTGTCAAGAAGTATCCTTGTGATACCCATAACTGCGTTCATCGGCGTTCTGATCTCATGCGACATCTTCGAGAAGAATTCGCTTCTTGCAACGTTTTCCGAAGCAGTTCTCGATGAAATGACCTGTGCAGAGATAACTCTCGAAAGCTCTGACATTGCTTTTATAGCGCTCTCACGGTGTTCACGCTCAACAGCGCTGAACGCAAGGAACGCATACGGCGCACCGTTGTGGAAAACAGGCGTTATCAGAGTCTTTCCGTTATCACGAAGCATAGAAATGAAGGATGAAAGCTCATTTGAGGAAGCATAGAAATTCTTGTCGGCAAGAATATTTTCCTCCGCCGAAAGAAGATCGACAAGCTCCTTATAGCCGTCGCCGAGCGAAAATGCGCTGTCAATGAACTTTTCCTTGTCAAATTTGCTCCACTGACGGAAAACACGCACCGAATGTCGGTCGCTGTTCATATCGAAGAAAGCTATCCTCTCCAGCTCGAGCATACGTCCTATCTTGCAGAAGATTATATCAATGGCGTTTGTGAGCTTTTTCGACTTTTCAAGCATATTAATGGTGTAGGAAACCATATTATCGGTGGGATTGTATTCATTTTCAAGCTCACTGATGCCCGCACTCGATTCATATTTCGCCTCAGCAAGCTTTGCCCTTACCGAAAGATCAAACTGCGCTTCACGGTAATATGTTATCCTCGGATAAAACGGCATTTCACTTGCAAGGCTTGCAAGTCGGGCATTATCGACTGCGTCGGCAAATTGTGCAGCCTCTCCGCCGCGGAAGATCCCTATTCCGCAATAGATGGAAGCATCGTTTTCCGAAAAATACACACGGTCAATGTACGAAAGCGCCTTCTTCAAATTATCGCTTTCATAATCTTCATCATAATCCGGAACATATACCGCAATATCGGAAACCGACATTCTCCAAATAATATTGCTATCCGACTTGAAAAGGCGTATAATGGCTGCGATCTCCTCCATAACGCCATTGAAATAATATGAACCCTCGCTTCGGATAAATTCGTTTACATTTTTGAGTGAGAAAATGACTATCGCAAATTTTCCGCCGCTTTCAAGCACCTGCTTTTTCGCAAGTATGTATCCGTACTCACTGTCGTAGAAGCCGGTTATCTTATCACGGCTCTTGAGTGCGAGCTGACGCTGTTCCTCAAGCACCTGCTCTGTGATGTTCTGAATGCAGGCAACGACTCTTGCAACTTCGCCGTTTATCCTTACCGCCTTGCCCGAAACCAGATTCCAGATTATTTCACCGTTCTTGCCATATATCCTTGCCCTGAACGGTTCATCCATCTCTCCGTCAAGGAATGCGACCATCGTGTTGATGTCTTCCTCGGGACAGGTTTCTCCCTCGATCACACGCTTTCGGAAATTCTTGTAAACGCTTCTGCGTGCAAAGCAATTCTTATTGTCCGTACCAAAATGGTAAATGACAAAAACATCATCCGCAGTCATATACTCTATAAGATTGCTGTTTGACGACCTTAATGCGATGGAGCAAAGCTCGTGTTCACCGTCATAACAAAGCAAAGCCTCACGGCATTCTTCGGCAATATCGCTGATCTGTGAGAAAAGCTCCTGAACGCTGTTGTTTTTAAAGGTAACCTCCGATTCTGTTTTTCCATTTTCCGCAAGCTGTTTAACTCCGTCGCGGAACTTTTTAAATGTCCTGAATATAAAACCGACAAATGCAGCCGCACAGGCAAGTCCGAATACCGACATTACTGCCATTGTAATGTTAAAGTGTCTGCACATATAATCATAAGCGCTGTAAATACTTTTCTCACTTTCAACAGCCGCAACATACCAGGTGTTGTTGTAATATGCGTTTCTGCTGTAGAACCGCACAGCGCTTACCGTACAGTATGCCCTTCCATCATCAAACTCAATGCCGTCCGTCGTATAAGCAATGTCCGAATATTTTGCGGGGACAAACCTTATCTGACTTCCTGGGGAGAGCTTTTTGATCGAGCTTATGCCGCTCGATGCCTGAACGATACCGCTGAGCTCTTCATTTTCAATATATTGCTTTGAACTGATAAGCAGCAGCCCCAGATCGGGATCCTGATTGCCGAGCAGTTCATTCACCTTATCGCAGGAAAGAGTTATTCCGATAACGCCGTAGACCTGATTATCATATATCAAAGGCAGAGAATAGGTTATAATGCGATCGTTGCTTCCGTCATCAAACACGAAGCTGTCCGCCCAGTAACCGTAATAGCTGCTTTTTTTGCTCGGATCCTTTCGCGCATCCGTAACGGGCTTGATAAAGAACCTGTACTTTGCCGCATCGCTTTTGCTGAATGCAAAATCGCTCGTCCAGTTGATATCGAGAGGGATATTGTAATGAACGGATACGGATTTGTTTCCCCTCGTCATTAGCGTGTCAACATCATCCGACGAGCTCGGGTCTGCGTTCTTGATAAAAAGTCCCTTGTAGTGATCCGCTGTGAAATCATCGTCACCGCAAAGCACCATAAAAACTCCGCTTGGCGAATGATCCGACATAAAATCTATCAGATTTCCGGCATATTTCTCAATAAACAGGCTCTGCGCACCGGGATTGGACAGAAACGCTTTTGCGGTCAGTCCCCTTGCATTAAGCACATCCGAAAGAACAACATTTGCCGCATACACCTCATCGGACATATCGGAATACTCCTGCAGTCCGTCCTTGAGCAGCTCGCTGTGCTTCGCAGCGGAATAATAAAGATTCTTCTCCGCTTCGCTGTTGATCTGCCTGAACATTTCTCGTGAATTCACCGAAAAAGCATAGATGACCGCTTGTATAATTACAACCAACGCAAAAAAACCGGCAATATACTTCAAAGTGCTGCTTTTCACTTTTTTAGATTTGCCCATATATCATCATCCCCAATCGGAAAACATCAAAACATTTTTCACCAATCCACAAAAATCCCTTCAAGGTTCATTTTCCGCTTCTTCAAGCTTTGACCCTTTCCTTTTTGTGTCTTGCTGTAAAAAAGATATTATTCACCCATTTTGATTATTAAAAATATTATAGCATATATTCAAAAAATAAGCAATAGATTTTTAATTTTTTCAGCAACTTGTATAAAAATCTTAACTTTTGTTAAACAAACGGGGAAGTCAAGAGAGTTTTTTCCGAAAAATGCTCAAAATAATCCGTAATACTTGAAAAAGAACAAAGGATGTGCTATAATTGATTTATATGACTATAAGGAGATGATCCTATTGATCACAGTTGAAAACTATCTCGGAAGGATAGGGATTTCCGAGGATTACCTCGTTTCACTCATCAGCCGTACAGCGTCACAGTGCTTCGGCGTTGCGGATCTTAACCCTGTTGATACAAAGAAATATCATCTTGTCAGCCTGTTCAAAAAGGCAGATCTAAAAGGCAGACGCGGCGTGAAGCTTAACGCTGACAAAGACGGAAATATCACCGTTTCGCTGCATATCTCCGTTCTCTACGGAACAAACATCTCCGCCGTTACCGAGAATCTTGCTCATAAGATACGCTATACGGTCGAGGATAAAACAGAACTCAAAATATCAAAGATCTCCGTCTTTATTGACGGTATGCTTGAATAAAGCGCTTTATACTAATATCAAATCAACCGTAAGACTAAATCCTCGGATATAATAATCCAATTCTGCGTCAAGCTCCCGTGCAATATTATTGCAATGACGGCAGACAGCCTGCCTGCGGTCGCTCTCCAAGGTAAACAAGTTTACCTACTTGGATTATTCTATCTGTCGGCTTTGTCTATAGAACGATTTGATATTAGTATTAGCATATTACCGAAAGGGGAATAACAAATAGTGATAAGCGGAAAAATGCTCAGGGAAGCCTTCATTTCCGGTGCCGCATCCATCTCCAACAACAGACGTGCCGTGGACGAGCTGAATGTCTACCCCGTCCCGGACGGAGATACGGGCACAAATATGTCTATGACAATGGGCAATGCAATGCGTGAGCTTGAAGTCATGAACGACAACTGCACCGCATCGGCAGCTGCGGATACCGCCGCTGCAGCTCTTTTGAGAGGCGCAAGAGGAAACTCGGGCGTTATCCTCTCTCTTCTGTTCAGAGGATTTTCCAAAGCCTTCAAGGGCAAAAACGAGATAAACTGTGCCGACCTTGCAAATGCGCTTGAACTCGGCGTAAAGGGCGCATATAAAGCCGTAATGAACCCGACCGAGGGCACGATACTTACCGTAGCCCGTCTTGCATCCGAGAAAGCTTCACAGCTCGCACCGACAGCCGAAAGCGAGGTTCAGCTATGGAGCGCAGTCTGCGACGAGGCAGAAAAAGCGCTCGCACAGACTCCCGAAATGCTGCCAGTCCTCAAAAAAGCAGGCGTCGTTGACGCAGGCGGAAAAGGTCTTATCATAATCTGGCGCGCAATGCTTGACGTTTTCAGCGGCGGAAAGGCCGTTGCAGATGAAAAAGCCAAGGAAAGCTCCACCGCAAAGACCGCTGTCGGCGACTTTGACGAGGAGATCAACTTCACCTACTGCACCGAATTCATCGTGAACAAAAATCCCGACTGCCCCGACGCTTCACGTTTAAGAGCGTTCCTTGAAACGATCGGCGACTGCGTTGTTGCGGTTGATGACGACGATATCATCAAGGTTCACGTTCACACCGACCACCCCGGAAAGGCTATCGAAGAAGGTATCCTCTTCGGCGCACTCACAAACCTTAAAATAGACAATATGCGCCACCAGCATAAGAACAAGCAGAAGGAAGCTGCCGTTATGAAGGTGCGTGAATTCACCCCTGCTGCGCCTGAAAAGCCTTACGGATTTGTTGCCGTTGCATCGGGAAAGGGAATTGAAGACCTCTTCACAAACCTCGGCGCAGATAATATCGTAACAGGCGGTCAGACGATGAACCCCTCCACGGACGATATCCTGAAAGCTATCCTCGCAACTCCTGCAGAAACCGTCTTTGTGCTCCCGAACAACAAAAACATCATCATGGCAGCCGAACAGGCAGTAAAGCTTGCCGACAGACGTGTCTGCGTGCTCCAGACCAAAACAATACCGCAGGGTCTTACCGCAATGATGAACTTCGACCCATCTGCGGATTATGAATCCAACCGTATGAATATGTCAAAGGCTCTCGAGAACGTTTCAACAGGACTTGTGACCTTTGCAGCCCGTGACAGCGACTTTGACGGAAAGAACATCAAAAAGGGCGAAATACTCGGACTTGAGAACGGAAAGCTTGCCGTGACCGACAGGGAAGTCACAAAAGCAGCCTATAAGCTCATCAAGAAGATGATAACGGGCGATTCTTCCTTTGTTACCATTATCAGCGGCGCAGATACCAATGATGAGAACACCGAAGCTCTCACCGAGCTTGTCCGGACAAAATTCGGAGATAAGGTTGAAATAATGAATGTCAACGGCGGTCAGCCTGTTTACTATTATATTATTTCAGTTGAGTAAAAACGACCTCCTCGGAGCAAATGTTAACGAGGAGGTCATATTCTTGTAAACGAAAACTGTGTATGCACAATTTGCATACACAGTTTTTTATCAAAGTATCTTGAACATCGAAACCTGTTCCGAGAGAACCTGTGACTGTCCGTTAAGCTCTTCGCAGGATGCAGCACTTTCTTCTGCCGTAGCGGAGTTCTGCTGAACGACCTCGGATATTTGTGCGATGCCCGAATTGATCTGTCCGATAGCAGAAGCCTGTTCCTCCGAAGCTGCGTGAATCTTTCCGACAAGCTCCTTTGAAGTTGCAGACATTTCCGATACCTTTCCCATAAGCTCGACCGTATTTGCAACGACCTCGCTGCCCCTTGCAACGGATTCCATGGTTTCATTGATGATAGCAGCAGTTCTCTTGGTAGCTTCGTCCGACTTGATAGCAAGATTTCTTACCTCGTCCGCAACTACTGCGAAGCCCTTGCCTGCTTCACCTGCTCTTGCAGCCTCAACAGCAGCATTGAGTGCAAGGATATTTGTCTGGAACGCGATATCTTCGATTGTCTTTATGATGTTGTTGATCTGATCGGATTTTACTCTGATATCCTCCATAGCAACACGCATACGCTCCATTTCCGCAGCCTGTTCGCTGATAAGCGCATCGGACTGTGAAGCGCAGTTGTCTGCTTCTCTTGCATTTTCGGTATTGTTGCCGATCTTCTCTGCGACCTCGCTGATAGTAGCCGAAAGCTCCTCGATCGCAGCAGCCTGACGGGTTGTACCCTCCGCAAGAAGCTGTGAACCGTTGGCGATCTGCGATGAACCTGCCGATACTTCGCTCGCCGAAGCATTGATACCGTCGATAACACTGCTGAGCCTGGTGCGTATCTCATTGATCGAATCCTTCAATGCAATAAAATCACCGTTGTAATTGACCTCCGGCTCGACCGTAAAGTCGCCGTCTGCCATTGCAGAGGTAACTCTGTTGATATCGGCAACATACGCTTCGAGAGCGTCCTTCATCTTTATCATTCCATCAAGCATCTTGCCTATTTCATCTTTTGAATACTTGATATCGGATACGTCGAACATAATGTTTCCGTCAGCCATTTTAGTAAGAATATCGCAGGCCTGAGAAACAGGTTTTGAAATACGCTTGATAATATAATATATAAGAAATGCTCCGCAGACAACGCAGGCAGAAATACCGATAATGACCGAAATAACAACAACGCCGCGTGCATTTGCATCATTTTCTGCTGTTGTAGTTCCGCAGAATATCGCACCGATTATGTTATCATTCTGATCCCTGAAAGGCTCATATATAGTATAATAGTTCTCCCCGAGAATATTGGCTCTGCCGTGATATTTTTCACCGCCGTCGATAACGATCTGCTTGACCTTATCCGACATCTGAGTTCCGATGGCTCTCTCGCCGTTTTCGTCCATAATCGTTGTGGAGATTCGTGTATCTCCGCCGAAAATAGTAATGTCAAAGTTTACAACACTCTTTATCTCATCGAGCACATGGGGACGGGTGAAATCGACCGCAATTATCTCCTTGCCGACAGGATAACTAAGGCTGTTAAGAACAGGCATTACGCAAACATAATATATTTCGTTCCCGTTCATCACATAGCCTTCATAGTTGTCATTTTCAACCAGCGGTTTGAAAAAATCAACGTCAATGCCTTCGCTTGACCATAAAATGTTCCCGTCTGAATCAGTGAAAATACCTATGTAACTGTCATTCGATATTTCCTCGGAAAATCTGTCACCAATAACATTTCCTCGGTCAACATCGAACGCACGACTGAAATCCTTGTTTTCACATAGATCAGCCGCAATAGTCTTTACATTGTTTTCGGCAGAGGTAATTTCGTCCTTGATAAGATTGATGCCTATAGCTGCTTCGTTTTCAAGAGCCTCGGTGTTCATCTTAATAAGTCGCATTGCAGAAGAAATAATAACGAGCGTTACCGCAAGAATTATCGACGCATCGATAACTATCACTAAGTTTCGCCCGAGTATCCCCATACGTCCTTTTTTTGCCATAGAATCACCTCATAAAAATTAATGTCCGCACAGAAGTGCTTAATATGTTGTTTATAATTTTAGCATATTGCTATTGAAAAGTCAACAGTTCACATAAAAATTGTTCATTATCAACAAAAACAAGCCAATATTTACGGCATCAAGAAACCGTTTTCGATTGCTTTGTCAAGCAGATAATCGACCATTCTGCCGAGTTCTGCCGAACCGTCTTTTACTTTGTCGAAACGCTTTCTGACCTGTTCGGAGCTTACGCCGTGTTCTTTCCACGAATACCCCTCTCTCGAATAGTTGAGCAGAAGCGGCTGGATCCTGTCCATCGCATTGGAAAAACGAGCCTCGGGAGTGTCGTTTCTCTCGAATTCGTCCCAAAGCTCACGGTACTCCCTGCCCTGCTCTTCGGGCAGCATACCGAATATCTTTTCGGCAGCGGCGTTTTCACGCTCCTTCTTGGTCTTTGCACCCTCATCGTCATAGCAGTAGGTGTCGCCTGCATAAATCTCCACCGCATCGTGAACAAGCACCATTTTCATCACCTTTGTTATGTCAACAGGCTCGTTGGAATACTCCGAAAGCACCGCTGCGGCGATCGCAAGCGAAAACGAGTGTTCAGCGTCGTTTTCACGTCTGGGAAGCGGCTTTTTCTCCTTAAAATTATCATCAAATTCCTTTGAACCCTGCGGAAGATCGTCGCAAAGAATATAGGTCTGACGATAAACGTTTTTCAGCTTGTCGAGCGTGAGCAGAAACTCAAGCTGCTTGTTAAGGCGTTCGTTTTCCATTTAAACCTCTCCCTTTTTCTTCTGCATATAACCTGCGATCTTCGCAAGAAGCATCGGCGGAACAAAGCCTGCGCTGTAGTCTGCGATTTTCATTTTCAGCGTTGGGATAATAAGCGTTTTCCCTGCAAACATCCCCTTAACACCGCATTTTGCCGCATATTCAGCCGAAATTCCTTTCAGTGCAAACGAAACTCCTGCCGTATCGTTGAAATTCGTATCAACAGGTCCGGGGCAAAGCGCACTCACAGAAACCTTGCTGCCTTCGCTTTTAAGCTCGGAGCTTACAGCCTCGGTCAGGCGGACAACATAGTTTTTCGTGCTGTAATATGTCGCCATATACGGACCCGGCATAAAGCCTGCCGAAGAAGCGACATTCAGAATATATCCTCTGTCACGCTTGCGGAAATCCTTTAGAAAAAGCTTCTGCAGAATGTGAACAGCCGTAACGTTCACGCTTATCATATTGATCTCTCGTTCAAGATCCGTTTCGGCAAATTTACCGAACAGTCCGAAGCCTGCGTTGTTCACCAGTATATCAATATCATATTTTTTTGCCTCGCAATAAAGCCTATAGCATTCCTCGGGCTTGGAAAGATCAGCAGGGATTATCTTCACCCTTCTTTCACCGATCTCGTCACGAAGTTCTTTAAGAGCTTCATAATTTCTTCCGGAAATAACGAGCCTTACTCCTCTTTTCGCAAGCTCACGGGCGATCTCACGTCCTATCCCCGAGCTTGCGCCCGTAATAAGCGCTGTCATAAACTATCCCTCACTCTCATTTATTTTCCCTAATAAATTCTTCCCACTTTTCGGGGGAAAATCCCACCGCAGCCTTTTTGCCGCAGCGAACGATGGGTGTTCTGTACAGCTTCGGACATTCGCAAAGCTTGTCATACTTTGCGTCGTCAAGAAGATATTTTATATTGCAGTAGTCCTTTGAATTTGTGTCAATGACCATATCAATTCCGCCGAGCGCCTTAACAACGCTGTCAAATTCTCCCTTGCTCATTCCTTTGGAAAGAATATCAATGCTCTGAACTTTGATGTTTCTCTCCTTGAACCAGCGTTCCGCCTTTTTTGTATCGAAGCATTTCGATTTACCGAATATCTGAATCGCCATAGCTTTCTCCCTTTATAAAAAAATCACTGCCGCACCGTTGCGGCAGCGATGTGATATTATAGTGTTCTCTTATAGGGTTCCCTTAAATCTTTTCGCTGAACAATGAGCTTAAAGAGTACATAGTTCCGATATCGAACTTGCCCTCCTGATTGTAGTTGACTACCTGTGCTTTGAGATTTGCAGCCTTGCTTATCTGCGTTGCTCTGTCAGCAGCCTTTGCGGAGAATGAATAGGTTCCGCCGAGGAGCGACTTCACCGCATTGGTGTCGGCACCCTTGAGAGTGTCCTCGTTCACGGTCAGCTTGTTGTCCGAACCTACCTTTAAGCCGATCCTGCCGAGTGCGGAAGCATAAGCCTTTGCTGTATTAGTCATATAAAGACCCTTTTTGAGTGCGTCAACGCTCTCCGACTTCTGAAGGCTGTCGATGACCGAGTTGTAGTCCTCAACAAAGCTGTTCACATTCGAAACAAGCTTGTCTTTGTCCTCAAAATCGGTCTTTGATGCGGCTGCAAGCTTGGAAGCGCTCTTTCCGAGGTCAAACGCATCGGAAGCGAGCTTCTTTTCGCTCTCGTATGTTCCGACATCACTGCCCGAAAAAGCCTTCTCGTACTCCTTTATCATATTTTTCTGATAATCCTTGGAGCGCACCTGATCCGCCTTTTTCATAAGGGCAAGAAGATCGCTTGTCGAATTGGTCTGTGCATAATTCTTTTTGTTATAATTCGATGAAAGAAGAGAAGTGTACATTGCGTTGGACTTGTATGCGTTTATTCCGTACATTGCCGTTTTCCTCCTTTAGTGAACCTCTAAAAACCTCCTTCACGGCATATTTTCTATGCCTTGCATCATCTGCTGCGTTAACAAACCTTGTAATACATCAAGTATTCCTGCGGTTTGTTGCCTTGCAGCTGATACAAGTCATGTACGAAAATCTGCGAGCAATACAAAGTATTGCTTTGTCTCGGTTTTTAGAGAACCACTTTATTTATCGTTCTGCTGTGCAAGATTTGTCTTTGCGGTCGAAAGCATTAGCTTTATTCTGTTTTCCTGATTTACCCTTGTTGCGCCCGGGTCATAGTCGATCGCAACGATATTCGCATCGGGATAAACGTTGCGTATCTTTCTTATCATGCCCTTGCCGATGATATGATTGGGCAGACAGCCGAACGGCTGCGCACATATAATATTGTTTACGCCGCTGCCGATAAGCTCGACCATTTCGGCGGTAAGGAGCCAGCCTTCGCCCATTTTATTCGCAGGCGAAACATATTCCTTGCTGTTTTCCTTCGTTTCGTCAAAATGCGCAGGCGCTCTGAAACGTGAATCCTCGAATGCATTTATCATTATATCCTGCATCTTTTTAAGGAATATTTCAAGCGCACCCGAGCCTATGTATTTCTTGTATGCGATATGATAAAGCTGCGTATCGACAACGTGGTGATCGCACATAAATATGATAAAGTCAAGAAGTCCCGGAACAACAGGCTCAACGTCTTCGCTTCGGAGGAATTCTTCAAGGCAGTTGTTACCGAGCGGTGCATACTTGATGTATATCTCTCCGACGATGCCGACCTTTGCCTTTACGCTCGGGGTGTAAGCGATCTTTTCAAAGTCCTTGACCATCCGGAAAGCGTTTTTCTTGAACGAACCGATCGAGAAGCCCTCTTTGATGAGCTTGTTCTGCCAGTCTTCGATAAGCTTGTCGGTTTCGCCCTTGTTGTTTTCGTAGGGACGAACCTGATTTCCAGCCCACATAAGGATATCACCGTAGCAGATGCCGACGATAAGATCCTGAAGAAGCGGAAGAGAAAGCTTGAAGCCGGGGTTCTTTTCAAGATTTGCGATATTAAGCGAAATAACGGGAACGAATTCCATCTTGTTATTTTTGAGAGCCTTGCGGAGAAGGTTTATGTAGTTTGAAGCTCTGCAGCCGCCGCCCGTCTGGGTTATCATAAGAGCGGTCTTGTGGATATCATATTCGCCCGATTTGAGTGCATCCATCATCTGTCCGATAACGAGAAGTGCAGGATAGCAGGTATCGTTATGAACGTTGCGCAGACCCTCGTCAACGACCTTTCTGCCCGTTGAGGTGAGCAGCTTCATTCTATATCCGTGATTATTGAATATCTTTACGATAAGTGAAAAATGGATCGGGAGCATCTGCGGAACAAGTATCGTATACTCCTGCCTCATCTCTTCGGTGAAAAGCAAACGTCCCTGTTCATTATATACGAGTTCAGCCATTAAAATTAAGCTCCTTTGCTTAAAACGATATTATTATACCAATTAAATATATTATACCACAATGAACTGTTTTCGTCAATAGCGTGATCGGTATTTTACAGTTTTTCGGCAATTTTCTTTATGTATTCGGCAAGCTCGCCGTGAAGCTCCTCATTCATAAGACCGACCTCGACCGAAGCCTTGATAATGCCTATCCTGCTGCCCATATCGAAACGCTTCCCCGTGAAATCAACGCCTGTCATCCCCTCGGAAACAGCGACCTCACGCATAGCGTCCGTAAGCTGAAGCTCTCCGCCCTTCCCCTTCGGCGTCCTGCGCAGGACATCAAAGATATTCGGTTCAAGGATACATCTCCCGAGAATGGAAAAATCGGAAAATTCCTCACCTTCCCGAGGCTTTTCTATCATATCGGAAACAGCATAGATTCCGCTTTCCTCCATAGGTTCAAGCTTCAGCGAGTTATATTTGCAGATATCTTCATGCGGCACTCTGTTAATGCCGACAACGCTCTTTCCGTACTTTTCATAAGCACGGGCAAGCTGTCCGACAGCAGGGTCTTCGCCGATTATGACATCATCGCCGTACAGCACGGCAAAAGGCTCACCGTCCGCAAATTCCTCCGCACAGAGTATCGCACCGCCCAGCCCGTTCTGTACAGGCTGACGAACGAACGAAAAATTCGCAGCCGAATATATTCTGCGGACATCTTCAAGCAGCTTTGTCTTTCCGCTTTCGGCAAGCTTTTCTTCCAGCTCGGGCGAACGCTTAAAATGCCCCTCGATAGCTTCTTTCCCTGCCGCAGTAATGATAAGAATGTCGGTGATACCTGCGGCTGCGCACTCCTCTGCGATATACTGTACCGCAGGCTTATCCACTATCGGGAACATCTCCTTCGGCACCGCTTTTGTCGCAGGAAGAAGCCTTGTTCCGAGTCCGCCTGCAGTGATGACCGCTTTTCTGATCTTCATCCTACCCCTGTCCTTTCGGTATCAAGCAGTTCCTCCAATAAAGATGCTCATACTGAATGCCATATACATCAACACATAAATACAAATAAAAAGTGCAAGCCAGCCGCCCGATGTGCCGCCCTTTGAGCGGAGAGTCTGACGTATCGTGAGCGGAGTGGTCGAAGCCTTTATTTCGGCTGTGCGCTTGACCGCTTTTTTGTAGTATATCTTGTTCGCAAAAGCGCCGAAAAAGAACATCGCCGCATAGACAAGAATGTATGATAAAACGCTGACTATGCCAAACGCTGTGCTTCTTACATCAAACCCCTTTGCAAACTGCGAAAGCACGCCCACATTCATCTCCGCAAGGATCGGGATATACTGCGGAATCATAAAAATTATCCTGATAACTAACGCAGCAAGAGCCAAAAGCGGCATTTTCCTGTATGAAAAATACATCTCCGGAATTATCATAGCCGAGAAATTCCAGCTCAAAGAGCTTCCCGTTTCCTTGAATCTTTTGAAATTCGGAAGATAATAATGTGTGTTGCTTCCGACATAATCGGCAAGCTCGCAAAGACGAACTCCGTCAAAATCCTCATCGGGATTGTATCCGCAGAGAGGGTCGGTGAAGTTGATAAGATACGGTTCAAGATTGATCCCACCGAAATTTCCGTCATTGTTCATAGCGTCTTCCATATTTTTGCGAAGCTCCTCGTTATGACGTTCAAGCGCAGGCATCGGCGAACCGCACCTTCCGCAGAAAGCCGTCAGCTTCGGATTGACATAACCGCAGCGAGGACATACACAGTCCTTTTCGGGATCATTTTCAACGGCATCTGTCGGGACTCCCGTGTCGGGTACGGGTTTCCAGCTCCGATGAGCCTTGTGAAGCTCGGTATTTACACAGCTCCCGTATTTTTCATAGCAGGCTCTGTGGTAAGGCGTTCCGCATTCGGGGCAGACAACGACATCATCGTCTTCCCTGAACTGCTCGCTGCAGACGATACATCTGCTTCCTGTATAATCAGCCATTTATAGTAACTCCCTTAATGCAATGGTATTTTTTAATAGTATATCACAACCATCCCGAAATAACAAGGAGTGCGCCGATAGTTTCATCTGTTTTTCACAATATTGTATAAAAAATATGTTGATAATTAACAGCACCCGTGCTATAATAGCGATAGCAGATATCCGAATAAAGCAGAAAGGACTTGACAAAATGAAAACCGACAGAATATCAAACCTCCGTGAAAAAATAACAAAGATCGCAAAGGCAGCATTTGCGATCGCTCCTTTTGTAATGATCGCAATATGCGCCATACTGTATTTCACGACCTTCCGAAACATCACCGCAGAACAGCTCCTTAAATATACACCCGAAAATATATGGCTCGCCGCCGTGGTTATAATAGCAATGTTCTCGGTAAAATCGCTGACCTTCTTTTTCCCGATGTTAGTTATCGTCACCGCCTGCGGAATGACAGCACCGAATATCTGGGCGGCACTCGCAATTAACACGATAGGCATTTTCTGTATGATGAACATTCCCTATCTCATCGGCAAATTTGCCCAAAGGGAATATGTCGAAAAGCTTGTTATGAAGCATAAAAAGATGCGTGATATCATCAGCCTTAATATGTCGAACGGCATATTTTTCGCATTTTTTCTGCGGATAATAAACTGTCTGCCATACGATGTTGTCAGTATGTTTCTCGGCTCGGTCAATATGAAGTGGCGCGACTATATCATCGGCTCAATGCTCGGAACGCTGCCGGGAATGATCTGCTGTACATTTATGGGTAATTACATTGACGACCCTCTCTCGGTAAAATTTATACTCTCTGTCGCAATAAATGTCGGAATATCGGTAATATGCGGCATCTCTTACCTTATTTATGCAAAAAAACGCAGGAAGGAACTCTCTTCAAATGATAAAACTGATAGCGTCTGATATGGACGGAACACTTCTCAACGACAAAAAGGAATTTCCGCACGACTTTGACGAAGTGCTGGACAAGCTGTGTGAAAAGGGCATACACTTCGTAGTCGCAAGCGGCCGCTCCTATTCCACCCTAAAGCTCAACTTTGAGGGAAAGCTTGACAAGCTTGACTTTATCTGCGACAACGGCGCTTATGTCATTGCGAACGGCGAGCTTGTCAGCATGAGTCTGCTCAAAAAAAGCTGCGTACAGCGACTTATCGAAATATGCCGAGGAATGGACAGAGTGACCCCCGTTCTCTGCGGCGTTCACGGAACCTATTTTGAACGCAGGGACGAGGAATTCTACAACGAGGTAACACGCTACTATCTCCATTACACCTGCGTTGACGATATCGCAGCCGTTGACGATGATATCTTCAAGATCGCCGTCTGCGACTATAACGGCGCAGAAAAGCACTGCTATCCTGTCATCGCAAATGAGTTTGCCGATGATTTCACCGTTGCCGTAACGGGGCCGAAATGGATAGACATTATGAACAAGGGCATCAACAAGGGCGCAGCTCTTAAAGAAATTCGTGAAAAGCTCGGCATAAGCCGTGAGGAAACTATGGCTTTCGGCGACTATTTCAACGATGCGGAGCTTCTCCTTGACGCAGACTACGGCTTTGTGATGAAAAACGCTCACCCCGAAATGAAAAAATTCGGCAGATACACCGCCGAAAGCAACAATGACGAGGGTGTGACCAAAGCTATAAAAGAATATGTTCTGAAAGAGGCAAACAATGAATGAACGTCTTCCCTATCTGCGTGAAAAGACATCGCTTCTGACGACTTCGCCCGGAGTTTACCGAATGAGGGATAAAACGGGGCACATTATATATATCGGCAAGGCGAAAAACCTTCGCAACCGTGTTACAAGCTACTTCTGCAAGTCGCCCGACCACACACCGAAGGTCGCAAAAATGGTTTCCAACGTCTATGACTATGATTTTATCGTCACCGACTCGGAGTATGAAGCGCTCGTCCTTGAATGTTCACTTATAAAGCAGCATAAACCGAAGTATAATATCCTTTTGAAGGACGACAAGGGCTACAGCTATATCAAAATTTCGGACGAGGAATTCCCCCGTATCACCTCCGAGCTGCAGAAAAGCGGCAGCGGAAAGTTCATAGGTCCGTATACAAGCTCATTCGTTGCAACGCAGACCGTCAAGGAGGTAAACAAGGTCTTTATGCTCCCGACCTGCAAAAAGGTCTTCCCCCGTGATTTTGGCAAGGGCAGACCCTGCCTTAATTTCCACATAAAGCAGTGTATGGGACTTTGCACGGGAAAATTTTCCTGCGATGATTACAAAGCCATAATCGAACAGGCGGAAGAATATATCGCAAGCGGCTCGGAAGCCTCGGTCGAGAGCCTTACCGAAAAAATGAACGAAGCAGCGGAAAACCTTGAATTTGAACGTGCCGCTTCGCTCCGTGACCGCATAAACGCAATAAAAAAAGCTGCCGACAGCCAGAAGATCATAAACGAGGATATGCGTGATACCGACATCATCGCCGCAGCGCAGAACGGCAGCAATGCCTGTGTTGCCATCCTCCAATATCGTGGCGGCAGACTCACCGACCGAAGCGAGCTGCCCGTGGGCGAGATCGACGATACTGCCGTTATGATACAGGATTTTATGCTTGCATTCTATACAACTCCCGAATCGATCCCCCGTGAGATAATCACCGAGGAAGAGATACCCGACGCCGAAATGATAAACCGCCTTTTCCGTGAAAAAAGCGGTCACGCCGTTGATATTTTCTCCCGAACAAGAGGAAAGGGTCTGAAGCTTATCAACATGGCAAAGGAGAACGCAAGCGAATCCCTTGCTATCAAGGTCGGACGAACAGGCGCAGAGATCGTTGCTCTTGAACAGCTTGCAAAGCTTCTCGGTCTGGAAAATCCGCCGATGTATATTGAATCCTACGATATCTCAAATCTTGCAAGCTCGGCAATGGTCGCAGGTATGATCGTCTTTGAAAACGGCAGACCGAATAAAAAGGCTTATAAAAAATTCTCGATAAAGGAAACCGAGATACAGAACGACTATGCTTCAATGCGTGAAGTCCTGCAGCGCCGTTTCAAGCATTATAAGGACGAAAACGAAACGGACGAGGGCTTCTGCCGACTGCCCGATCTTATACTCCTTGACGGCGGCAAGGGTCAGGTCAACGCCGTTGAACCTATCCTGCGTGAAATGGGCATCAACGTTCCGCTTTTCGGCATGGTCAAGGATAACAAGCACCGCACGAGAGCCATTGCAACGGGCGGCGGTGAAATAGCCATAAGCGAAAACAAAGCGGCATTTATGCTCCTTACCAGAATACAGGACGAAGTCCACCGCTATTCAATAACCTATCAGCGCAAAAAGCACAGCAAACAGTCGTTCAGCCTTGAGATCACAAAAATTAAAGGCATCGGCGACAAAAAGGCGGAAAAGCTTCTCTCGGCTTTCAAAACAAAGGACGAGCTGAAAAAAGCCACCGCCGAGGATATCGCCAAAGCTGCAGGAATAAATATGCAGCTTGCCCGGGAGGTCAAGGATTTCATCGAAAACGAGTACAAATAATTTACATTAATCAAATCTCCCCCTTTGGATATACTATTAATACTAATCCCTCATTAAAGTGTAGACAAAAAATCGGCGCAAAATCCATATATGCAAGATTTTGCTTGATTTTTTGTACACTTTATAATCGGGGATTAGTATAATATAAAAACAAAGGGGGAATTTTTATGTCCAAACAAGGAATGAACCGCATAGACCGAACACATACAAAGCCAAAGAACGAACAGGCAGCCGTTCCGCAGATCCAAGGCAAAGCGCACACATCCGATGTCAAAGCCAACCCCATAATCGCAGGAACTTCCGCACCGTCATTAAAGGTCTACCACTCGACTCCGCACAAGTCGGACAAACCGATCTCGGACGCTTATGCAGAGATCGACACCGATCTTGCCCGTGACAATCTCGAAAACGACCTCACCGCAGCAGATATTCAAGACCTTTAATTACAATCAAAAACAACGAAAAACACCGCCCATAAAGGACGGTGTTTTTCGGAATTAAGGAAGTTTATGAAAAAGAAAAAATGAAAGGTTGTCTAAATTATAAAAAATAAATATCGGAATTGTTTATAAGCTATTGCTGTTTGATTTATTTTCTGAATATATTATAACATTGGTATTACCAAAAGTCAAGCGTTTGGGAAATATTTATATGATTGCACCAAATATTTAAAAGTTTTTATGCAATTTTTACAAATCGACCGTTACTTCCATAATTCATACCAATTTCGATAGCTTTAAGGTTGTTTTCTATCAGCGCAGCTTTGTGCGGAGGAATGATTTTTTCAAACACGGTTCTGATATTATCGGTAGAAGTAAAGCCTGTTTCTGCAATGAATTTTCCTGCAAGAATAATGTTCGCACCGCCCTTGAGGTTAGGGTCTGTGTCGGTGAGTGCAGTCGCAGGAACCTTGCAGACCTTAACATCGGTACGGGTCACCTCGGCGTCAACCATCGAGCTGTCGATAATGACCAGACCGCCCGGCTGTACCTTGTCAATGAACTTTTCAAGCGAGGGCGTGTTCATAACGATCAGCACGTTCGGATTCACCACAAGCGGAGAGCCAATAGGTTCATCGGAAACGCAGACCGAACAGTTGCAGGTCCCGCCTCTCATTTCGGGGCCGTAGGAGGGCAGCCACGAAACCTCTTTGTCATCGTAAAGACCGAGATTTACAAGCAGCTTTCCTGCAAAAAGTATTCCCTGACCGCCAAAACCGGCAAGAAGAATATCATAATTCATTTTGAGCAGCCTCCTTTGTTACATCTTTGTATGCTCCGAGCGGATAGAACGGTATCATCACTTCATCGATCTTCTGCAAAGCCTCGGTCGGCGAAACTCCCCAGTTTGTCGGGCAGGAGGAAAGTACTTCGATTATTGAGAAGCCACGCTTTGCCTTCTGGTTTTCAAAAGCCTTGCGAATGGCCTTTTTCGCCGCTTTTATATGAGGAACGGTATTGACCGCCACTCTTTCCGCAAGTGCAACACCGTCAAGAACGGAGAGCATCTCCACCATTTTTATCGGATTTCCCGCAATGGAAACATCTCTGCCATAAGGGGTCGTCTGAGTTACCTGTCCGGGGAGCGAGGTCGGAGCCATCTGTCCGCCCGTCATTCCGTATATGGCGTTGTTTACGAAGATAACAACGATGTTTTCCCCTCTCGTTGCGGCGTGTACGGTTTCTGCTGTTCCGATCGCAGCACAGTCACCGTCGCCCTGATAGGTGAAAACGAACTTGTCGGGAAGAGCTCTTTTTACGCCCGTTGCTGTTGCAGGCGCTCTTCCGTGAGCAGCTTCTATCATATCACAGTTAAAGTAATCATAAGCCATTACAGCGCATCCGACAGGCGCAACACCTATCGTATCGCCTTCAATGCCCATTTCATCTATGACCTCCGCAATAAGGCGGTGTATAATGCCGTGTGTGCAGCCCGGGCAGTAGTGCGTGGGCACATCGGTAAGGCTTTTAGGTCTGTCAAAAATCACAGCCATTGCAAATTATCCTTTCGTTAGTTCTTTATTTCCGATAACTTTTTGATCTCCGCAAGCACTTCATCGGGCGAAGGGATAACTCCCCCCGTTCTTCCAAAGAAATGTACAGGCTTTGAGCAGTTTATAGCAAGCTTTACATCCTCGATCATCTGCCCCATCGACATTTCAACATCGAGCAGAGCCTTTGCACTTCTGCAGGCTTCATTGATCTCGTTCACGGGGAAAGGCCAGAGCGTTATCGGACGGAAAAGTCCTGCTTTTATCCCCATTGCACGGGCACGGTTCACAGCGGATTTTGCAACTCTTGCAGAGGCGCCGTAAGCAGTAACAACAATGTCCGCATCATCGCAGAAATAGCTCTCCGCTTCGGTGTGGTTCGCCTTTATCACTTCATAGCGCTCATATCGGCTGCGTATCGAGTTTTCCAGCTCCTCGGGAACAAGGTAAAGCGAATTGATGATGTTGTGTTCACGCTTGTTTCCGTGACCATTTGTTGCCCAAGGCTTCGGCGCAAATTCGGTTTTTCTCTCGGGGAAGGTCACAGGCTCCATCATCTGACCGAGCAGACCGTCTGCAAGTATCATCACAGGCATACGGAACTCATCAGCCATATCGAACGCAAGCGTTACCTTATCGACCATTTCCTGAACCGAGCAGGGCGCATAGACGATAAGCTGATAATCGCCGTGGCCGAGCGCCTTTGTAGCCTGCCAGTAGTCCGACTGCGAAGGCTGTATTCCGCCGAGTCCGGGGCCGCCCCTCTGAACGTTGATTATAACGCATGGAAGATCGGAGCCTGCAATGTAGGAAACGCCCTCCGATTTGAGCGATATTCCGGGCGACGACGAAGAAGTCATTGCACGAACGCCTGCCGACGCTGCGCCGAGAACCATGTTTATTGCGGCGATCTCCGATTCAGCCTGAAGAAAAACACCGCCGTTTTTCGGCATATATTTTGCAAGATAAGCAGCGACCTCCGTCTGCGGCGTGATAGGATATCCGAAGAAGCATTTGCAGCCTGCACGGATAGCAGCCTCGGCGAGGGCTTCGTTGCCTTTCATAAGATTTCTTTCCACTTTAAGTTCAGCTCCTTACTTTTCGACCTTTATCGCACAGTCGGGACACATCGTTGCGCACATCGCACAGCCTATGCAGGCAGAATCATCAATACAGCGTGCAGGGAAATATCCCTTCTTGTTTCGTGAGTTTTTATCAAGCTCAACAATTTTTTTCGGGCATACGCTTGCGCAAAGACCGCAGCCCTTGCAGCGTTCCCTGTCAACGGTTATTTTTGGCATAGACTGTTCTCCTTTTACATTTAGGTTTCCCATATTTTTTTTACAAATATTTCGGCGTCAAAGCGGTTCTTGACCTTTGCACTGCCGCTCGTATCAACCGTGTATTTCAGCGGCAGCCCCGAAAGCCTGCACACCTCGTCGGCATAAGCGGAGCTTTTTTCGATCGTTTCAAAAGTCGTTTCCTCACCGAGATTCGAGTTGTTCACGACCGATGACATCACAAGTCCCGACGCTGCTTCGATCTCACGCATAAAATCTATCGCTTCCTGCGCTGTTCCCGTCAGATACCGATACATATTTACAACGTAAATACCCTCAATATCATCGGCATTTTGAGCAAGGAACTCACGGTAGCGTGAAAGTGCCGAAGCGCCCGAATCATCGCCGCCAACATCAATTATGACTTTGCCCTGTGAATTCATAAATTCCTCAATGTTGAACGAAAGCGCAGGGATATCAAGGTTTGTGTTCGCATATATCGGCGCTGCAAGGGTTATTCCCTTTTCCGCAAAAAGCTTTGCAAAATCAGCGCTTCTGAAATACGGATTAACTATATCAAGGTCAACAACGGTTACTTTTTCACCTTCTTTCGCAGCCTTGACTGCAAGATTTGCGGCAAAATTCGTCTTTCCGCTGCCGTAATGACCCGTTATTATCGTGTATTTTTTTAATTTCAGGCTCATTTTGGTTTCTCCAAGTATCACATCTGGTTTTCAAAACTATTATACATCGTTATTTTCGCTTTGTCAAGTATTAAGAGAAACAATTTTTTGTAACATTACGCAAAATCTCTTGTAATTTGCAAAAAAATATTGTATAATAGATGAAACGAAAGGAGGAGCTTTTATGGCAAATGAAAACATTTCGGAGCTTTCATCGCAGTTCTGGGACAAACAGGAACGTTCCTGCCGTCTTCCTCGCTGGAACGATCTGCCCGATATAGGCCTTTATATGGATCAGGTGCTTTCCCTTATGAGCAAGTATATCCGCATCTTTTCTCACGGCGAAGCCAACCTTACCCCGTCAATGATAAATAACTATGTCAAGCTCGGCATACTTCCTCCGCCCGTCAAAAAGAAATATTCAAGGGTGCATATTTCGCATCTGCTGATAATCTGTGCAATGAAAAGCGTCCTACCGATACAGGTCATCGGCGCAATGATAGAACATCTGCTCAAATCACGCACCGAGGAGGAGTTGCTCAACTTTTTCAGCGAGCAGTATGAACAGACCTTCCACCAACTTGTCGATATCCTCCACAGCTCTATCGAAAGTCAGACGGACGATGACAGCGGCTTCGGAAAAATGCTTATAACGACTGCTATCCAGGCAGCGGCAGTTTCAAGCGGAAGCAAGATAATCTCCGAAAACGCCCTCGGCGAGATGCAGCATCTCGGCATCCTGAAGCTTCAGAAAATCCAGCCGAACAATTAAGATAAAAACTATTGAAAAACGGAAGGATTTAGTGTATAATTGATCTGATAAATTTCTTATAAGGAGATATAATTATGAGCAACGCTTTTAAGGCTGCGGATATCCTTCTTCCGCATAATATTGAAATGGAAAAATGGTCGGTAGTTGCCTGCGACCAGTACACCTCCGAACCCGAATACTGGGAAAAGACAGAGCAGATCGTCGGTGACGCTCCCTCGACTCTCCGACTTATCCTCCCCGAAGTATATCTCGAAAGCGAGGGCGTTGACAGCCGAATTGCAGATATACATAAGAATATGGATAAATACATCGCTGACGGTATTTTTGACGAGTATAAAAACGCTATGATCTACGTTGAGCGCACAACAGCCGACGGAGTAAGAGCAGGGATCGTCGGTGCTGTCGACCTTGAAGAATATGACTACCGCAAGGGCAGCAAGTCCTCCGTCCGTGCGACCGAAGCAACCGTTGTTGAACGTATTCCGCCGAGAATAAAGGTAAGGAACGGCGCTCCGCTTGAGCTTCCTCATATTATGATACTCATTGACGACGCAAAGCGCACAGTTATCGAAAAGCTTTCCGAAAAGAAAGATCAGCTCAAAAAGGTATATGATTTTGAGCTTATGCAGGGCGGCGGCCATATCGCAGGCTATCTACTCGGTGAAGATGATATAAATGCAGTTATATCCGCACTTGACGCACTCGGAAACGCAGACGAATTCAACGCAAAATACGGACTTGAAAACGAACCCGTTATGCTTTACGCAATGGGCGACGGAAACCACTCACTCGCTACCGCAAAGGAATATTACGAGCAGCTCAAGCGTGAAAACCCCGACAAGGATATGTCGGCTCATCCTGCACGTTACGCACTTGCAGAGATCGTAAACCTTCACAGCAACGCACTCCGCTTTGAAGCTATCCACCGTATAGTAACGGGTGTTGACGTTGACAAGCTTCTCTCCGCACTCAAAGCCGCTCTCGGCACATCCGAAAACGGCAGCGGTCAGTCATTCGTTGTCGTAAACGGCAGCAAGGACGAAACGCTTTATATCGGCAAGCCAACTTCAAACCTCACCGTAGGCAGCCTCCAGCAGTTCCTTGACGCTTATGTTAAGGAAAACGGCGGAAAGATCGACTATATCCACGGCGAGGACGTTATCCGCAGACTTGCCACAGCCGATGACGCAGTAGGCTTTCTCCTCCCCGATATGGGCAAGGAAGAGCTTTTCCCGACCGTTATCAAGGACGGCGCACTTCCGAGAAAGACTTTCTCTATGGGTCATGCGCAGGATAAGCGCTTCTACACAGAGGCACGCAGCATTAAGTAATGCGTAATGCGTAATGCGTAATTAAGCTTCGCAAATCTGATAGAAAAAATAAACGGTACAATCACTCCAAAATTTCGTGGTTGTACCGTTTTTTATTATAATTTGTAATGTAAATTCACAGCACGCAATAATTACGCATTACGAATTACGCATTAATTTCACGCTCTTTTTTCCTCAAGGTCTTTTTCAGCCTTTGTCTGCTGGAGATATTCGGCATTAAGCGTATCACCCGTGCCGAACTGCTTTTCATAAGAAGCATAGCAAAGGCTGGACGCAAGCTGCAGGCGAAGATGCGGCGGTGCGAGCATTACATTTTCCGTTTCGGTAAAATTGTTGTTTTTGTACAGCTCCTCGGCTGCATCGCCGACAAGCACGATATCACCGTGATAACCCTTGATGCGTGAAACAATGTCGCTTTCGGAGAGTATCGTATCATCGAAAATGCGTGTGATAACGTCCTTATACGATGTAAAAAATGCTGTGTACATAAGATCGGCACGGGCTTTCATCACCGTACAGATAACTCCCCTGTAACCGCGCATATTATATGCAAGCGATTCAAGAGTCGAAACCCCGACGCACTTTTTATTCAGCGCAAAGCTCATCGCTTTGACCGCCGATACACCTATTCTCAATCCTGTATATGAGCCGGGACCGTTTGAAACAGCCATTGCGTCAACGTCGTTAAGTCCGATGCCTGCATTGCGCAGGACCTCGGTGCAGATCGGCATAATGACCTGCGAATGGGTAAGGCGTGTTAAGACAGAAGTTTGTGCAAGAACGGCATTTTCGCTGCATACTGCAACGGAAGCAGTTTTTCCCGATGTATCAATTCCCAAAATGATCAAAACGCTCATCCCCTTTGACTTCAATTCGGCGTTCTTCCTCGCCGATATTCTCGATCGTAACGGTAATAATGTTTTTGGGCAGACAGTCGGCAATATTCTCCGACCACTCCACCGCGATCACACAGTCATCCGAAAGATAGTCATAAAATCCCGTCGTTTCCAGCGCCTCTTCATTCATTATTCGATACATATCAAAATGATAAAGAGTAAGCGCCTTTCCTCTGTATTCATTCACAAGAGCAAAGGTCGGTGATGATACCTCGTCGGGAAGTCCCATTCCTATGGCAAGTCCGCGCGTAAAGGTGGTTTTTCCTGCGCCGAGCCCACCCTTATATGCGATGATATCGCCGCCTTTGAGCATTGCTCCGATCTTCTCGGCAAAGGCGATAGTTTCCTCTGCCGAAGCGGTTGTAACTGTAATCATTATAAAAGTTTGCTCCAAAAATCAAGTAATGACGTTCACGATATGGAAGCTTTCACAGAAAAAGCTGATATTGTCATCCTCCAGCGAACGGATCCTGTAACGTTTATCCTGCGAGTAGCCGAGCGACTGCGTGTTCACGATATCGAAAGCGGTGAGCGGTGTAGTCACGCCCTTGCAGCCAATCTGGAACTCGCTAACGTTGAGGAAGTCGATCTCCGCCTTGAATTTGACGGGATCATCGGAATAGAAGGTCATAAACAGGCTGGGAACAAGCTGTCCGTCCGTTCCGAGCGTTTCGGAGTATTTGAATTCGCCGAAAGCGTCAAAATTATACCAATAAAAGTCGCTGCAGATATCGGTGATCTGCTCGATGCCGTAGATCTCACGGAAGCCCTTGCGCAGCTTGCAGGGATCCTCGGGGAAGACCATACATTTTCTCATACCGAGGTTATAATCCTCAAAGCCCTGCTTTTTGTACCAGTGGCGAAGGCTGTCCTCGCAGAAAAGCTGCACGTTCATCTGATAGTTACCCGACTGGCAGTGATAAACAAGGCGTTTTACGATCTCCTCGCCTATTCCCCTGCGGCGGTAATCGGGTCGGACGCAGATACCGCTCATTACAGCGGCAGTCAGACCGTCCGAAGCCACTCTGCCAAGTCCGACAAGCGTATATCCGTCATAGGCATAGACCGAATAAAAGCTGTTTTTGGCAGCCTTTTCGATCTCCTCATCCGTATAGCCGGGGAGGTTATACCAGTTCAGTTTTTTGTACAGGTCGATCTGATCTTCATATTTTCTTGTTTCGGAAAAATAATCTATTGCCATATAGAGCTCTCCCGCTTCTTCCAAAAAGAGAATAAAAATTTTGTCTGTAGCAATCCACAAAAATATCCTGACAAGTTCGGCGGTATATTTCAATGTCTTGCTATAAACGCACAAATACTGCGCAATACAAAATAATGTTGATTTTTTGTTAGATTTGCACAATATTTGAGATAACAATTCAAACTCATTAGTTATATTATAACAGCTTTGTACCTGCGTTGTCAATATGTAATTCGTGAACTTTCCAATTTTTTAGTCCTAATTTTTCGAGAGCAAATTTCATCTTTCCGCAGAAAAACTCATTATCCGCATCGACGATAGCCATAAGCGAAGGACCTGCGCCGCTCAGGTACGCCGCATAAGCGCCAAGACTGTATGCGGTCTCAAAAACATCCTGACCGTGAGGGATAAGATCCATTCGATACGGCTGGTGAAGCTTATCGTTCACAGCAGTGCGGAGATTCTGATACTTGCCCGTAAGGAGCGAAGCCGAAAAAAGCGCAGCACGGGAAAGATTGAAAACAGCGTCCTTATGACTTATCTCTTTGGGCAGACAGGCACGGGCTTCCTCCGTTTTCAGCTCAAAATCGGGTATAACTACCACAAATTTAAGCGTTGTGAAGACCTCCTGCTTTACCCAGTGAACTTCCCTTCCGTCAAAAACGGCTGTAACGATGCCGCCGAGGAGCGCAGGTGCCGTATTATCGGGGTGTCCTTCGATCTGCGCCGAAAGGTTGACAAGATCATCCAGCCCGAGCGGATTTCCCATAAGCGTATTTGCGCCGAAAAGTCCTGCGATTATGCAGGCGGAAGAGCTTCCGAGACCTCTCGCCATAGGGATATTGTTGATCTGTTCGATCGTAAGACCCTTGAACGGCTTGCCGCATATCTCAAAAAGCGTTTTTGCCGATTCATAGATAAGGTTGTTCTCGCCCTCGGGCACGGGAGTCCCGTCAAGGCTCTTTATGAAGACGCCGTCCGCTTCCTCCATATTTACATAATTATAGTATGTCAGCGCCAGTCCGAGCGCATCAAAGCCTGCGCCGAGGTTTGCACTCGTTGCGGGTACTTGTATCTTGATCATTTTCCTCAATTCCTTTTCAAAAGATTATTTTGTCGTTCAAGGACATAAAACGGGCGGATATGGAATCCGCCCCTACGCATTTTTATATTATGTTATTTCAGCTTTCGAGGTTGAGAACTCTGATCGTTCCGAGAACCTTTCCTCCAAGCTTTGAAAGCTTTTCATCGAAGTCCTTTTCCTTTACCTCGGGAGTGATGAATGCGATCTCATCGGCAGGACAGCCTTCTCTTGAAAGGAACTCAACATCGCCGAATACTTCCTTTGCCTTATCTGCGGAAACGCCCTGAACACGAACATAGAACGGAAGAACATCTTCCTTGTAATCAGCGATAAAGCTGTTGTCCGGACTGTCTTCCCAGACCTGTGAAATCGAAGTGCCGTTCATCTTTGCAGCGTCAATAAGGTCGGCAACGATAGCGCTCGCTGTCGGGAACTTTCCTGCGCCTCTGCCGTAGAACATGACCTGATCTATTGCGTCGCCGTAAACCATGATGCCGTTGAAAACATCGCTTACGCTTGAAAGCTGGTTTGCGCCGCATACGAATGCAGGGCGAACGATAGGAAGTATCTTTCCGTCAGCTGTTCTCTTCACGGAGCCGATGAGCTTGACCGAGCCGCCCCAGCTTGCAGCATACTTTGCGTCCTCTGCTGTGATGCTTGAGATGCCCTCGCAGTGTACCCAGTCGGGATAAACGTGCTTGCCGAAAACAAGTGAGGAAAGAATGCATATCTTGCGGCAGGCATCGTGACCCTCAACATCGGCGGTAGGATCCTTTTCTGCGTAGCCGAGCTTCTGCGCCGTGGAAAGAGCCTCTTCAAAAGGCATATTCTCGTTTATCATCTTTGTGAGGATGAAGTTTGTTGTTCCGTTAAGTATGCCTGCAACGGCTGTGATGTCGTTTGCCGCAAGGCACTGGTGAAGGGGACGGATTATCGGGATCGCACCGCCTGTCGAAGCTTCAAAGAGGAAGTTGCAGTTATGCTCCTTCGCTGTTTTAAGAAGCTCTGCGCCCTTCTTTGCGACAAGCTCCTTATTGGAGGAAACAACGCTCTTGCCCCTTTCAAGGCAGCTCTTCACGAAATCGAATGCAGGATTTACGCCGCCCATAACCTCGGCAACGAGAGTTACTTCGCTGTCGTTGAGAATGTCGTTGATATCCTTTGTGAATTTTGATTCAAACGGGCTTCCCGGGAAATCTCTGATATCGAGGATATACTTGATATCAAGATCCTTGCCTGCTTTTTCAACGATCTTGTTCTTGTTTTTGTAGAAAAGTTCAACTGTACCTGAACCAACTACGCCGAAACCTAAAACTGCTATCTTTGCCATAAACTCTACTCCTTAATCTATATTACCCTTAATAATTACCGAATGTATAAACTCACTTTCATTCTCCCGAAAGCACACGGACTTCAACTACTCCGCCAAGCGTTTTCAGCTTATCCGCAAGAGAATATGCCTCGCTGCCGCTGCCGTGGAGCTTTGCCGTGATAGTGACCGCAGCTGCGCCGTCGATGGGTATATTCTGATTGAGCGTGAGGATATTCGCCCCGAAAAGATGTATCTCCGAAAGGAACATCGAAAGCACTCCCGGTTCATCACGCAGTACAGCGTAAAAAGTCACGATCTTCTGCGTGAGCTTTTCTTCGTATGTGAAAACGCACTCACGGTATTTATAGTATGCGCTGCGTGAGATGCCGACTCTTTTGCAGGCAGAAGCCGAACTCTTCTCCTCACCGCAGGCAAGCAGCCTTTTCACTTCAAGCACCTTCGGGAAGACCTCGGGAAGGACTTCGGTGCTGACAACTATAAATGAATTCTCGTTCATTGACTTTTTTCACTTCCTGACCGTGAAGAATAGGACTTTCCCTTTGGAAATCAGCTGTTTTAAGCGGCTGTTCCGTCCTTGTGTAAAAAACAACTGTATTTGCAATAAATACAATTATAGCAATTTGCTTTCTGTTTGTCAAGATAAAAAACAACATAATTTTCATTTTAACATTTTATTCACAACTGAAGGAGCATATATTTTGCGAAAGACTTGATTTAATCTCAAAAATGTGATATACTATAACTAATAATTTTTCCGAAGGGAGAGCCGTTCCATACGGACGGCAGAACATACTTATGGATATCAGAAAAGACAAGATCGCTATCGGAAGCGATCACGCAGGCTACGGCCTTAAAAAAGAGATCATCAAGCACCTTGACGCTGTCGGCGTTTCTTACATAGAGCTTGGATGTATGGACGGAACGAGCTGCGATTACCCCCTCGTTGCCCGTGAGGTTTGTGCAAAGATCACCGACGGTACTGTAAAGCAGGCGATCCTTATATGCGGAACAGGCATTGGCATTTCCATCGCCGCAAACAAGGTCAAGGGCATCCGTGCAGCTCTTTGCACCGACGCTTACACCGCTAAATACACCCGTCTTCACAACGATGCGAACGTTCTCTGCATGGGCGGCAGAGTTACAGGTGCAGGAGTTGCCGAAGAAATGGTCGACGTCTTCCTTTCCACCGATTTTGAAGGCGGCAGACACCAACGCAGAGTAGACCTTATCGAAGAATAATTTTGGAGGTAAATAAAAATGCAGAATGTTAAACTTATCGACCACCCCCTCGTTCAGCACAAGATCTCTATGATGAGAGATATCAACACAGGTTCAAAGGAATTCAGAGAGCTTGCTTCCGAAACAGCAATGCTCATGTGCTATGAAGCTACCCGTGATCTTCCGCTCAAGACCGTTGATATCCAGACACCCGTTGCCGTTGCAAAGACACAGATCATCTCGGGAAAGAAGATCGCATTCGTTCCCATTCTCCGTGCAGGCCTTGCAATGACCGAGGGTATCCTCGAGCTGCTCCCTGCCGCAAAGGTCGGCCATGTCGGCATCTTCCGCGACCCCGAAACAAAGGACGCTGTTGAATATTACTGCAAGCTCCCCGTTGATATCGCCGAAAGAGAAGTCATCATCACCGATATCATGCTTGCAACAGGCGTAACAGCTGTAAAGACTATCGAAATTCTCAAAAAGTCAAACGTTCAGAAGATAAAGCTCATGTGCATCATCGCAAGTCCCGAGGGGATCGACGCTGTAAACAAGGCTTATCCCGATGTTGAGATCTACTGCGGAAGCATTGACGACGGACTCAACGAGCACAAGTACATCGTTCCCGGTCTTGGCGACGCAGGCGACAGAATTTTCGGAACAAAGTAAATTATATCAGATAAAATAAACAGTTAATTCCTGTATGGATATTTTGATCCGTACAGGAATAAACTGTTTAAAGTACATCTGACAAACTATAAAGGAGGCTGCTGCCAATGTGTGGAATCGTCGGATATGTCGGAAAGGAAGAATGTGCCGATATTCTTGTCAATGCGCTGCGCAGACTTGAATACAGAGGTTATGATTCCGCAGGTATCGCCGTTTTTGAGGGTGACAGGATAAAGACCGTCAAAGCAAAGGGAAAGATCTGCCCCGAAAAAGGCGATGATAAGGGTACGGGACTTATGGCAAAGCTTGAAACCGAGGGAAAACCTGTCGGAAACTGCGGCATAGGTCATACACGCTGGGCTACTCACGGCGAACCGTCGGATATCAACTCTCACCCTATCGGAAACGGCAGAGTTTCCATTGTCCATAACGGCATAATTGAAAATTACCGTGAAATAAAGGCTTTTCTCATATCCAAGGGCTACGGCTTTGAGAGTGAAACCGACACGGAAACCGTTGCAAAGCTGCTCGACTATTACTATGAGGGCGACCCGATAGACGCTGTCACAAAGGCGCTTGCGGACATCGAGGGCGCTTATGCGCTCGGGATAATCTTCCGTGAGCATAAGAATAAGATCTACGCCGCAAGAAAGGAAAGTCCGCTTATCGTCGGCAAGGGCGAAGGCGAAAACTTCATCGCTTCGGACGTAACTGCGATACTTGAACGCACACGCAATTACTACCTGCTCGACCATAACGAGATCGCGGAGATCACCGCAGATTCGATAAAATTCTATGATCTCCACAAAAATCTTGTTGAAAAGGAGCTCCAGACAGCTACATGGGATATCGAAGCAGCCGAAAAGGGCGGCTACGAGCATTTCATGCTAAAAGAAATACACGAACAGCCCTCTGCTGTAAGAAATACTATTTCTCCCCGTATCCATGACGGACTTCCAAAATTTGACGAGGAGTGCGGCCTTTCATACGAAAAGATACGCAGCTATAAGAACATCTTTATAGTCGGCTGCGGCTCGGCTATGCACGCAGGAATGGTGGGAAAATACGTCATCGAAAAGCTTGCAAGAGTTCCCGTTACCGTTGATATCGCATCGGAATTCCGCTACCGTGATCCGCTCGTGACCGACAAGGATCTCGTTATCATCATTTCACAGTCGGGCGAAACAGCCGACACTCTTGCAGCACTCAAGCTCTGCAACTCTCTCGGCGCAGATACGCTTGCGCTCGTAAATGTTGTCGGCTCGACCATCGCAAGAGAAGCAAAAATGGTGATGTACACCAACGCAGGACCCGAGATATCTGTCTGCTCAACAAAGGCTTACGCCGTACAGATCGCTTTTATGTATCTGCTCGCTTTCGGCATCGCTTATGCTGTCGGAGGGATAAGCGAAGAAAAATGCCGTGCTCTTACTCATGAGCTTGAACAGATACCCGATAAGATCCAGAAAAGCATTGATGACAAATCGGCTTATCAGTTTGTCGCTTCAAAGATAATGAACGCAGACAGCCTTCTTTATATCGGCAGAGGTCTTGACTATGCGTTAAGCATGGAGGGTTCGCTCAAATTAAAGGAAATTTCCTATATCCACAGCGAAAGCTACGCTGCAGGAGAGCTTAAACACGGTACGATCTCGCTGATTGATGACGGAACTCCAGTTATCGCCGTTGCAACGCAGCGTGATCTCTTTGAAAAGACAGCTTCCAACGTCAAGGAAGTCAAAACAAGAGGCGCAAAGGTCGTTATGGTCTGCCGTGAGGATATGGATCCCGAAGCGGAGAGCGTTGACTATCTTGTAAAAATTCCCGTTACCGAAAGCGATATCCTTATGCCGATGATAACGGTAGTTCCTCTCCAGCTCATTGCATACTATACCGCCGTTCAGAGAGGAAATAACGTAGATAAGCCGAAAAACCTCGCAAAATCAGTAACGGTCGAATAAAAGGAATCAGTTCAGATGGATAAAAAATTGATCTCGGTAGTTGTCCCCTGCTATAACGAGGAAGAAGTTCTTCCGCTGTTTTATGATGAGATAGTGCGTGTGAGCGGAGAGATGATGAACGCTCATCCGCAGCTTTCCTTTGAATTTCTCTTCATAAATGACGGATCAAAGGATAAGACCCTCACCATTTTACGAAATCTTGCGAAAAAAGACAGCCGTGTCCGCTATGTTTCATTCTCACGGAACTTCGGCAAGGAGGCTGCACTCTATGCAGGACTGGAAAACTCAATGGGTGACTATGTTGTGACCCTTGACGCAGACCTGCAGCATCCCCCGAAGCTTATTCCCGAGATGTATGAGATCGTAGCTTCGGGCGAATACGACTGCGCCGCAACAAGAAGAATTTCCCGAAAGGGCGAGCCGAAGCTGCTCTCGTTCTTCTCACGCTGCTTTTATAAGGTCATAAACAGCATCTCACAAACGCAGATAGTCGACGGCGCACAGGATTTCCGCTTTATGACAAGACAGATGGTGAACGCTATCCTCTCAATGAGCGAACGCAACCGCTTCTCAAAGGGCATTTTCTCCTGGGTCGGCTTTGATACAAAGTATATCCCCGTTGAAAATACCGAACGTGCAGCAGGAACGACCACATGGAACTTCCGGAAGCTTTTCAGATATTCCCTCGAAGGCATCATGGCGTTCTCGACAGCTCCGCTCGCATTCTCCGTCCTTATGGGAATGATAGTTCTCATAGCTTCACTTGTAATGCTTGTGATCACAATAGTGAACGCCTGCAATAACAACGCTTGGGAGCTGCCGCTCATCGCATTTCTCATAACCTTTGTCGGCGGACTGCAGATTTTCTGCGGCGGAATAAACGCCCTCTATGAGCAGAAGCTCTATACCGAGATAAAGAAAAGACCTATCTATATAGCAAAAGAAACCGAAAAAGATGAAAGGAATGAAAAATAATGAATATCTGGCATGATATTTCCCCGAACAGAATAACCAAAAACGACTTTTTTGCAGTAATCGAGATCGAAAAGGGCAGCAAAATGAAGTATGAGCTCGACAAGAAAACGGGCTTCCTGATGCTCGACCGAGTTCTTTACACATCAACGCACTATCCCGCAAACTACGGCTTTATCCCCCGTACCTATGCCGATGACGGAGATCCGCTCGATGTGCTCGTGCTCTGCTCCGAGTCAATTGAGCCGCTCGCACTTGTAAAATGCTATCCTATCGGCGTTATCTCAATGCTCGATAACGGCGCACTTGACGACAAGATCATCGCTATCCCGTTCAACGACCCGACATATAATTCCTATAAGGATGTATCCGAGCTTCCGAAGCACGTTTTCGATGAAATGTCGCACTTCTTCACGGTTTACAAGTCGCTTGAGGGCAAGGAAACTGTCATTGACGAAGTAAAGGGAAAAGAGGACGCAGTAAAGATCATCGAACGCTGCCTTGACAGATACATAGACTGTTTCTGCAAGGGTAAAGAACACGAATGATCTAATGCGTAATTCGTAATGCGCAATTCGTAATTATTGAGTGCTGTAAATTTAATAACTAAAAAAACGGTATAACCACGAAACTATTTTTTGTCGTGATTATACCGTTTATTTATTTCTATCAGATTGCGAAGCTAAAAGCGCTGATTAATACTACACACCAATAAAATATAGAAAAAAATCTGCGCCGAAATCCTATATATTCGAGATTGTCGGCTTGATTTTTCCAAATTTTAAATGGTGTTTTGTATAAATTACGCATTACGCATTACGCATTACGCATTACGCATTAACTAAAACTCTATCTTTTCCAGCTTATCAAGATCATACGGTGTTTCCTGATATACACAGTAGTTTATCCAGTTGCTGAACATAAGATTAGCATGACATCGCCATGTGAAATTCGGCGGCTGCGACGGGTCGTTATACGGAAAATAGTGCGCAGGAACGCAAATATTCAGTCCCTTGTCAAGGTCGCGGAAATACTCGTTTTTCAGCGTGAATCTATCGTACTCGCTGTGCCCAGTTACAAAAAAGAATCTCTCGTTCTTGTCTGCGATGATATGTACTCCCGATTCGGCTGATGAAGTAAGTATTTTCAAGGTGCTTACCTTCTCGATATCCTCTCTGCGGACTTCGGTATGCCTTGAATGAGGTACATAGAATGTTTCGTCAAAGCCTCTTACGAGCGGATGATTTGCGACCTCGGTCTTATGCGGAAAGATACCGAACATCTTCCTCGGCAGATCATACTTCGGAATTCCGAAATGGTAGTAAAGTCCTGCCTGTGCCGCCCAGCAGATATGGAACGTTGAGAAAACGTGAGTCTTCGACCACTCCATTATCTCGCAAAGCTCGCCCCAGTAATCAACATCCTCAAACGGCATCTGCTCAACGGGCGCACCCGTTATGATAAGTCCGTCAAAGCGCTGATCCTTTACATCCTCAAATGTTTTGTAGAACTTAATAAGATGCTCCTGTGAGGTATTCTTCGACTTATGAGTTGCTGTCTGAAGAAGCTCGATATCGACCTGGATAGGTGTATTTGAAAGAAGACGGAGTATCTGTGTTTCCGTTTCTATCTTCTTCGGCATAAGGTTAAGTATTGCTATTTTAAGCGGACGGATGTCCTGCTTATCTGCCTTTCCGCTCGGCATAACGAAGATGTTCTCATTATTGAGCACAGAAAATGCAGGCAGATTATCGGGTATTTTTATTGGCATCGGGGGTTCCTCTCTTGTAAATAAATTACGGCTCGTTCGTAAGCGCAGTATCAGCCTTGACTCGGTCGCTCGGAACGGCAGGGATGTCGGAAAGATCAAATATCGGCGAAGTTACGGAGCTTTGAGTCTTTTCCGTGTTCTTCGCACAGGTCACAGTCTGCGCTCCGTCCTCATCCTCGTTCCTCGGCACGGTCGTGACAGCGGTTTCAGCCTGTTCTCCCGTTTCCATTGTAACGGCGGTGACACGCTCCATCGAAGGCACGGTCTGGGTATCTTCCCTTGAAACAGCAGTATCCCGTACCATTCCACCCAAAGTTTGCGACGCTTCCGCACGGATAGAGGATTCCATCTCGTGCAGCGAAGAAATGTATTCGCTGTAGGTTTCGGGACGGCTCGTTTCGCTTGAAGTGACCGTTGTCAGCACGGCTGCTTTATTCGTTGCGGTCTGCCTCGGAGCGTTCGACGGATAGTAATCCTCACAGCCCGAAAGCGGCAGCACCGCAAAAATTGTCAGAAAAAGTAAAATAATTCTTCTATAAGTTTTCATAGCTATACTATTATAACACAGCTTTGTTTAATTTTCAAGAGTTTTTGAGGATAATACCGTTCTTTCCCCATTTTATGACGGTCTTGTACCCAAGCCTTGCATACCAGTCCGCAACGCCCGTGTAATGGATATAGCTGATATCAAAGCCTTCATCGGCAAGGAGCTTTGTCACCCTTGCGACCATAGAAAGCCCTATTCCCTTGTTGCGGAACTCGGGGACAGTTCCTACACAGCCGGGGCCTCCGACCTTTAGCCTGCTGCCGTTCACGGTATGCTCTCCCATATCGTCCACGATACAAAAGCTTGCGATCATTCCGCCGCAGTATCCGCAGAAAACTCTTACCCCGTCAAAATACTGCACCCAATCCTTGTCGACCTTGCCGACCGCAGCCTTCAATTCGTCTAAATTTCCGTCAAAAAATCCAAAGGAAACATCCTCCGCAAAGCTTTTTTCATAGCTTATCACTTCACTTTTGAGCGGAAAAAGCATCTCCTCATAAGCCTCGTCCTCGGGCATATTTTTAATGCTTTCGCTTTCAAAAAAATTGGGATAAAGGCTGTTGAATAATATGATACTGTCTTGTTCGTTCATGTTTTTTCTCCGTATAAAATCTCTGTAAAATGCTTTTGACTTTGTTATAACAAATGGCTTATATTTACTCAATTAACTATATATTGACTTCATAAATTTCAAAAACAATAAAATCTCCTTCTTCTAAAGTAAACGGATCATGATTCTTTTTGAATTTTTCACGTTGAATTATGTATTCTTGTATTTCTTCTCTTGTTTGAAATAAACCATTTTCATTTAGCTTAAATTGCGGAAAAACATATGGCACTTCATTGTAAACTGCTGAATAATTATCTCCGTCTTCGTAAGCATAATCATACCCTAAAAACCTTGTATCAAAATCTATTTTTTCATCAAACAAAGGAGAAGAAATATCTGTTTTTACTAATAGAACTCTATATTTAATTCCATTTTCTTTTGAAACTTTTATATAGTTATATACATAATTTAAATCTGTACATGCACAAATCCATGTATGCGGTTCCAAATTCCAATATGTTCTTCCAATGTATTCATCATAGTAAGGCTCGAACTGTTTTTTAAATGCTTCGTTGTAATTCAAATACCAATTTTGTCCGGTATTATCACTAAAGCCACTGCCGTCTATTCCTTTATATGAGTTGTTTTTGTATTCTTGAATTATAAAGCCATTACAAAAAATATATATTCCTCCCCCACATTCTGATTTGCAAATCAGTTTATCTCCCAAATTGGAATTTGCTAAATTCCTTTAATCAAGAACATCTCCATTGGTTGCTCGTACCCTAGAACATCTATAACAAAACCGCCACAATCTTTATACCCTAATTTTCTATAAAAATGCTGCGCCTCTTCATCAACCTGTGTAGATGTCAGAAGCATACCATATCCTTGTGATTTCATATCCTTTTCCCAATGTTCCATAAGTTTCTTTCCATAACCTTTTCCGTGATAATTCCATTCAACAAATAACATTGTACAAAATGGCGTATTATCCCAAAAAAGATTATATCTCAATAATCCTATTGGTTTATTATCATATAATAAAATGTATCCCCTTTTATCTCTAACTTTATTATCAAATTCTTGCTCTGGCAAATGCTTATCAAGACTATACCAAAACTCTTTATCTTCTGATTGAACATACCTAATTTCTAGCATTTCTTCACCTCTCTAAATTCAAACTATCTATCCCTAAAAATTCCGATTTGATTTATTAAAAAACAACATCCGATCATCGCAATAGCTCCGAGCCATTTTATATATTACAAAAACAAGCCGTTTCTGAAATTGATCGGAAACGGCTGAACTTATGCTTTTATCGGTCAATCGACCTGTGCTTTTCTGCGAAGGATCTTTCTGAAAAAGCCTTCCTTCATCTTTGCAAAAAGGTTGGACATAACCTCCATTGAACCGCAGAGCTTATCCGTGAAAACAATAACGAGGGTTTCACGATATCTCGGAAGCGCGCAGAGATTAAGCGGAAACATATGCTTTTCAATTATATCGCTTTCAAGTGCAGAAACATAGAAATACTTCTTCGCATTTTCCAGCGACTTATGTGCGTGGGTAAAACCGTGGAGGCGTTCTCCCTCGGCAGGCTTATGAGTGTGCCAGTCATAGAGGAAGAGGTCATGCAGAAGTCCGGCACGAGCACCTGCTCTCTGATTGAGATTGAAAAGCTTACATATCTTATAGTTGAAATAGGAAACATTCAAGCAATGCTGAAAACAGGTCGTTGTTCCGTGGTGGGTGAAATTCTCCATCTGACGCACAACGCTGCTTTCGAGAAGGTCGGCAACGAGCGTATAGTATTCGCTGTCCTTATTTTCGAGGTCTGCCTTAAAACAAATGGCTTTTAACATCGTACCTTGCCTTTCAAAATTACGGAAAACACACTTTTACGGTGATTTTCCATATATCACATCGTAGAAAATATATTTTAATTGGCTTTTTCTTAATTATATATTAATACAGCCGCATATACAATTGCTTTTATACACATATTTTTTAAACTTTTTATTAATTAAATCGGTAAAACTGCCAATATATCAATTTATACTAATTCCAAACCGTTCTATAGACAAAGACAACAGATAGAATGATCCAAGTCAAGGAAGACGACCGCAGGCAGGCTGTCGCCTGTCAAGGGAGCCTGACGCAGAATTGGATTATTATATCCGAGTATTTGTCTATAGGTTGGTTTGGAATTAGTATTAAAGCTCCAAAATGAGAAGAAACATTCGGGGTAAGCCTGTCAATGCAAAGAATCATTACTTTTTTGCAGCATTTTCGATTTATGGCAGAATACGACTTTACCTTGTTAAAATTGCACTAATAAACGCCGAAAATTTATCCAAAAATTTCGTCGGAAAGTTCTTTCAAAGGTTGCAAATCGGTTACAGATGGTGTATAATATCATTAAAGTGGTGAAATATCCCACAAAGTGGGTCAAAGTGGTGATTTTCCACCTGACTTTCCACATCGTGTGGAAAAGTTAAGTTAAAAAATATGTGAAAAAAGTGGAAAATCCGATCAGAAATACCGAATATAGCGGTATTTCGACATTAAAACTATCTGAAAACAATGTGGAAAGGCGGTGAAGAACTTGGGCGGAAACACTTTAATGGGTACTTATGAGCATACAATTGATGCAAAAGGCAGAATGGCTTTCCCCACAAAGCTCCGTGAACGCCTCGGTTTGAGCTTCATCGTCACGATCGGTCTTGACCGCTGCCTTTATGTATTTTCCGAAGAAGAATGGGAAAACTTTACTGAAAAGCTCAAAACGCTGACGGGCGAAAAGGCTCGCTCCGCCAAGCTTTTCATCGTAAGAGCCTGCCCCGTGGAGCCCGACAAGCAGGGTCGTATCCTTATTCCGCAGCAGCTGCGTGATTATGCCGGACTTGACCACGATGTCACCGTCCTCGGCGTTATCGACCGTGCGGAGATCTGGGACAGCGCAAGATTCAACGCAATGAGCGAATCCATTTCGGAAGAGATGCTTTCGGACGCTCTCTCGGATATTGCATTTTAAGGAAAGGCACAGCTTATGAGTTTTTCACATATTTCGGTCATGCTTGACGAATGTATCGAGGGTCTTGACATCAAGCCCGACGGCATTTATATAGACGGCACCTGCGGCGGCGCAGGACATTCCTGTGAGATCGCAAAAAGGCTGACGGACGGCGGAAGGCTTATCGGCATCGACCGTGACCCCGACGCTATCGCGGCGGCAACGGAACGGCTCGCCCATTATAACGCAGTTGTCAAAAAGGGAAATTTCTCCGATATGAAGGCTATTGCAGCCGAAGAGGATATTGACGAAGTGAACGGCATACTGCTTGATCTCGGTGTTTCATCGCACCAGCTCGACACGCTCGAACGTGGCTTCTCCTACCACGGCGACGCTCCGCTCGATATGAGAATGTCGCAGAGCGGCGTTTCCGCAAGGGATATCGTCAACGAGGCTTCTTATGAAGAGCTGCGCAGGATATTCTGGGAATACGGCGAGGAAAAATTCTCCCCGAGGATCGCAGATACTATTATAAAAAGGCGCGCGGACAAGCCTATAGAAACAACGTCCGAGCTTGCCGACATTATCTGCTCTTCCATACCTGCAAAATTCAGACGTGAAAAGAACCCCTGCAAAAAAACGTTCCAGGCATTGAGGATCGCTGTTAACTGCGAGCTTGACGAGCTTGACAAGGCGCTTGACGACGGTTTTGAAATGCTAAAAAGCGGCGGAAGATTTGCAATAATCACCTTCCATTCGCTTGAAGACAGGATAGTTAAGCAGCGCTTCGCAAGCTTCTGCACAGGCTGTACCTGCCCTCCCGATTTTCCCCAGTGTATATGCGGAAAGAAGCCGAGAGGAAGGCTCGTCAACCGCAAGCCGATAGAAGCCACCCCCGAAGAGCTTGAACACAATAAAAGGAGTCACAGTGCAAAGCTTAGAATTATAGAGAAGCTTTGATAAGAAAAAGAAGGAATTAAAATGAACAGAGGAAACGCAGCATACGATCTTTCCAAATATGAAAACGCAGCGCCTAAGCTTACAGACGGTGAAAAGTCGAAGATAGTTGTCCGAAAGGCAAAGCAGAAGCCTGCAGCTTCCGCTCCGAAGATACTTATAACCGCAGTTATGGCGGTGCTTGTATTGAGCCTTGTGGTATATCCGAAGGTGCAGCAGGCTACTATAATGTCCGATATCAACAAGCTCAACGATCAGGTAATGATCCTTGAAAGTGAAAATGTCCGTATGCAGACGGCTATCGAAAGCAAATCCGCTCTCAAGGCTGTTGAGGATTACGCTGTCGATGTTCTCGGTATGCAGAAGCTCGACAAGTCACAGATAGAATATCTGAGCATCGAAAACGGCAACGTTATAGATATCCCCGAAGAAAATGAAAATATTTTTGTGAAGCTAAAGCTTTCATTTGAAGATTTTCTGGAATATCTCCGCGGATAATTAAATAGAATTTTACAGCAGTTCTTTCGGACAGGTGCCGCAAAACTGCTGCAGCAAAGGGTTGTACGGCGGTAAAAGCAGGTGCAGCCCGTATTTTGCTAAATAAGACAGTATAAAGGGAAGCCCCTTTGGGCAGTTCGTAGGATACATTGCGTAACGCTCAAAGTTGACGGCTCGGTATCGAAAAATACTTTTTACGGTACTTTCCCTAATCCCTCTCTCCCCTTTTGAAAGGAAGATCTGAATTGTCGCTCCGACCAACCAACTCAATGAAAAAAAAGCTGAATCTTTTCATCTTTCCGGCAATGATCGTTTTTGCAGCTGTCATTGTGATCAATCTTTTCGGGATCTCGATCACGGAAAACGGAAGATTTCAAGCTATGGCGAACAACAACCAGTTCCAGAGCACCGTTGTGAACGCAAACCGAGGCTCGATCTATGACGCAAACGGAAAGATACTTGCCCAGTCGGCAACGGTATACTCAATAATCCTCAATCCGCACCGACTTTCCGAATCGGACAACGAAAAGATCTCGGAGGAAACAGGAAAGACCGAACGCCAGCGCAAAATCGACGCCTGCGTGACGATACTTACCGAAGAATTGGACAACGTTACAGCTGAGGAAATAAAGAAAAAGCTTTCCGATATGGATTCAAAGTGGTCACTCGTTGCAAAATCCATCGAAAAGCCTATCGCAGACAAGATACTTCTCCGAGCTTCCAACGAAAACCTCGGCGATCTTATCTATACCAATGTTGACACAAGGCGCTACTATCCTCAGGGAACGCTTGCCGCTTCCGTTATCGGCTTTACAAACTACGAGGGCGACGGCGTTTACGGTGTTGAATCCTACTACAACGACTATCTCAAGGGCGTTGACGGAAAGATCATCTCCGCAGTTGACGCATTCGGAAACGAAATGCCCTACAAAAATGATAAGATATACGATTCGCAGGACGGAAACTCGATATATCTTACCCTCGATATGACCCTGCAGTACTACGTTGAAAAATATCTTGAACAGGCGGTAGAGGAAAACAATGTTCAGGAACGTGCCTGTGCGATAATCATGGATGTAAATACGGGTGCGATAAAGGCTATGGCAAGCACTCCCGGTTTTGACCTCAACGACAGAAACTCGATCTATTTCAAGGATGACATCAGCTACCTTGCAGGTCTTGAGGGAACTCCCGAATATGACGAGGAATACGCAGCTCTGCGTGAAAGGCAATGGAAAAACAAAGCCGTTACCGAGCTTTACAACCCGGGCTCCGTCTTCAAGGTAGTAACAGGCTCTGCGGCTCTTGAAGAGGGGGCGATCACGCTCGATTCGACCTTCACCTGCAATCAGGTAATTGACGTTGCCGGCACACCTATCCACTGCTGGTCAAGATATTCCCACGGCACGCAGGATTTCACCACCGCTATGACAAACTCCTGCAACCCTGCCTTCATCCAGATAGGTCAGGCGCTCGGCAAGGAAAAATTCTGCAAGTACTTTGAAGCCTTCGGACTTACCGAACCGACAGGCATCGACCTCCCCGGTGAAGCGGACAGCATATATGTAAAGCGTGACAATATGGGTCCCGTTGAGCTTGCTTCCAGCTCGTTCGGACAGACAAGCAAGATCACTCCCATTCAGATGATAACCGCTTATGCAGCTGTCGTAAACGGCGGATATCTCGTTACTCCGTATGTTGTCAGCAAGATAGTTGACACCAACGGAAACGTTATAAAAACGACCGAGACCTCGATCAAGCGTCAGGTCATCTCCGAAGAGACCTCCGCAAAGATGCGCCAGGTGCTCGAATCCGTTGTAAATAACAAGGGCGGTTCAAACGCTTATATCAAAGGCTATTCGATCGGCGGAAAGTCGGGTACCTCCGAAAAGATCGACAAGATGAACCAGACAGGTCTTTCCGATCTCTATGTTTCGTCCTACTGCGGCTTTGCTCCTGCGAACGACCCCGACATTATCATGCTCGTAATGGTTGACGAACCGACCGCAAGGGATCAGAACGGCTCTCTCATGTACTACGGAAGCGTTGTTGCCTGCCCTGTTGTATCGAACACCTTCAAGGAAGCTCTCCCCTACCTCGGCTACTACCCCGAATATACCGATGATGAGCTTGAAGAGCTTGGCGTTACCATCCCGAATGTTGAGGGTCAGACCCCCGAAGCTGCAGGTGCAACGCTTGAAGCACTCGATCTCCAGTATACCGTAATAGGCGACGGCGAATATGTCACCGCACAGATACCGTCGCGCGGAAGCTCTCTCCGCCGAAACGGAAAGGTGATCCTTTATACCGACGAAAATCCCGAAACGGATTATACGACCGTTCCGAACATTATCGGAATGTCGCTTTCGGACGTAAACTACACTCTCACGCAGGCCGACCTCAACTTCAAGGCAGGCGACGGTGCATCCAGCCATGCAGGCGCTGTTGCACACAGTCAGAACTACGCCGAGGGCGATATCGTTCCGAAGGGTACTATCATAGAAGTTTATTTCATCATCAAGGACGAGGGATAAAATCCATACATCGAAAGGCGGATCTTTATGAAACTTTGCGAACTTATCAATGATACTGTAAATACTATGAATTCGAAAGCGTCATTTACAATCGGCTCGGAGGATGTTCTCGGCATCACCGACAACACAAAGGAAGTCGAAGCCGGCTTTGTATTCGTCTGCATAAAGGGCAAAAACTTCGATGGTCACAGCGCTGCCGAAGAAATGCTTGAAAAGGGAGCATTATGCGTTATTGCCGACCACGATCTCGGTCTGAAAAAGCAGATAATCGTTGAGGATACAAGAAAATTCTACGGTCTGCTCTGCGCTGCATGGTTTGACCATCCCGAACGTTATCTAAAATTCATCGGCGTAACCGGAACAAACGGAAAGACCACAATGGCAACGCTTATAAAGGATATCCTCACCCAGAACAGCCGCAAAGTAGGTTTTATCGGCACAACCGGCGTTCTTATCTGCGGAAAGACTTTCGGTTCCGATTCGTCCACACCGACAACGCCCCGTGTTTTCGAGCTTTTCAGCATTTTCAACGAGATGATGAACCGCGGCTGCGACACGGTCGTAATGGAGGTATCCTCCTTTGCGCTTGAACAGAACCGAATAGGTCCCGTTATCTTCGACATTGCGGTCTTCACCAATCTCACAAGAGATCACCTCGATTACCACGAAACGATGGAAAACTACTACGAAGCCAAGAAGAAGCTTTTCACCGACCATTGCAAGGCTGCGATCATTAATGTTGACGACAGCTACGGCAAAAGACTTTACGATGAGATCAAGGGAATCGGCTGCGAACGCATTTCCTACGCTATCAATGAACGTGCCGATATATCCTGCGAAAAGATCCGCACCGCCGACACCTCAACAAAATTCTGGATAAATATTCAGAGCAAGAGCTTTCCCGTTACGCTCAATATGATCGGACTTTACAACGTTTCCAACGCTATGGCTGCTATCGTTGCCTGCGTAAAGGCAGGTATCGGCATCAACAACGTCCTTACTGCGCTCGATAAAGCAAGGGGCGTCAGCGGCAGATGTGAGATACTCTCCGACAAGAACGGTTTTCTCGTTATGAGAGATTACGCTCACAGCCCCGATGCGCTTGAAAATATGCTTCCTGCAATAAAGGCTCACACAAAGGGAAGACTTATCTGCCTGTTCGGATGCGGCGGCGACCGTGACAGGACAAAGCGTCCGCTCATGGCGCAGATCGCCGAGAAATACTCCGATCTTGTGATTGTAACCTCGGATAACCCCCGAAGCGAAGACCCCGACGCCATCATTGACGAGATAACCGAGGGACTTTCCGGCTTAAAGCCGTATATCCGCATCACCGACCGAAAAGCGGCTATCAGACGTGCTATCGCCATTGCCGAAAAGGGCGATGTTATCGTCCTCGCAGGAAAGGGTCACGAGGATTATCAGATACTTGCAAATGATGTTCACATCCATTTTGACGAGAAAGAGATCGTCGAAGAGATCATGAACAGCTACAAAAGAACACGTTTCAACCCCGAAATCCACGAAAGCATCTCCGTGAATGACATTATTGAATGTACGGGCGGCAAGCCGCAGGGAATTCACGATTTCAACATAAGCGTTTACGCCGACGCTATTTTTTCCGACACAAGAGCAGCCGTAAAGGGCGGAGTTTTCATCGCTATCAAGGGAGCAAACTTTGACGGTCACGATTTCGCCGAAAAGGCTGTAAAGGACGGAGCTGTTTTTGCAATAACCGAACACGCCATTCTCAACGTCCCCTGCATCGTTGTAAAGAACACACGAAAGGCTCTTCTCGATATCGCAAGAGCGTTCCGAATGAAGTTTTCCCCCGTTGTTATCGGACTTACGGGCAGCGTCGGAAAAACCACCACAAAGGATATGATCGCACTTGCCCTTTCCGCCGAGCACAGCGTTTTCAAGACTCCTGCCAACCATAACAACGAGATCGGCGTTCCATTCTCACTTTTACAGCTCAATTCAAGCTGCACGGCGGCTGTTATCGAAATGGGAATGTCGGGCTTCGGCGAGATAGAACGCCTTTCAAAGTGCGTTCGTCCCAATGTTTGTCTTATAACAAATATCGGCTTTGCACACATGGAGCAGCTCGGCTCGCAGGAAGGCATACTTCAGGCAAAGCTTGAAATCCTGAAGGGCGCAGACAAGAATGCTCCGCTCATCATCAACGGCGACGACAAGCTGCTTCGGAGCATCCGTGATGAATACAGCACCTACCGCAAGGTCATTACCTTCGGCATTGAAAACAATGACTGCGACTACATCGCAGAGGATATAACGACCTACAGCGACCGCATTACGTTCCATGTAAGCCGCAGCGGAGAAATAATAACCGATGTTACGATATATTCTCCCGGAAAGCACAATGTTTACAATGCTCTTGCCGCAATAACCGCTGCCGATACGGTCGGATGCGACCCTGCGCTTGCTGCGGAAATGCTCAGCGGCTATCAGGCTGACGCACTCCGTCAGAATATCATGAAGCGAGGTCAGCAGACTCTTCTCGTTGACTGCTACAACGCTTCGCCGACATCAATGAAGGCTGCGATAGATATGCTCTGCGATATCAAGCCTGCAGAGGGAGGCAGACACGTTGCAGTCCTCGGTGATATGCTTGAGCTCGGCGAGGATTCAGCAAAATATCATGCCGAGATAGGCGAATATGTTGCCTCAAAGGGCGTTGACCTGCTCGTATGCTACGGAAAGGAAGCCGAAAACATTGCAAAACGTGCAGGCGAGCTCGGTTATCACGCAGGCTGGTCTACCGAGAAGTCAAAGGTTCTCAATTTCCTTAAATTCAAGCTTCACCCCGGCGATGTCGTGCTTTTCAAGGCAAGCCGCGGAGTTCATCTTGAAGAGATAATCGACGAATTCTACAAAGACTGCTAAAAAACCTAACAGAAAAAGGAGAGCGCTTTTATGCCGTTCTGGATAAATCTTATCGTTGCACTTACCGCATTTGCAGTTTCCGCCGTAATGGGAAAATTTCTCATTCCGCTGCTTAAAAAAATACATTTTGGTCAGACTATATATGAAAAAGGTCCGTCCTGGCACAAGGATAAACAGGGTACGCCGATCATGGGCGGATTTATGTTCATTTTCGGTTCGGCTGCTGCAATTGCAGTAGGATATGCTTTCTACCGTTACAGAACAGCGGACCTTGCGCTGACCGACAACACAGGTTTTTACCGTCTGCTTGCAGGCTATATCTTTGCACTTCTCAATATGATAATAGGCTTCACGGACGATTATATCAAGGCTGTAAAGAAGCAGAACCTCGGACTTAAACCGAAGCAGAAAATGGTGATGCAGTTCATCTTTTCGTCTGCGTTCCTCTATGTTCTTTACGTCCTCGGCGACACAAAGACAACGCTCAATTTCTACTGGGCGGAGCTTGATATCGGCTGGTTCTACTATCCGTTCATGCTCCTTGTTATCGTGTTCCTTACAAACGCTGTAAACCTTACGGACGGAATTGACGGACTTTGCGGCTCGGTAACAGTAATTTCGATGCTCTCGTTCGTTATGCTCTGCTCCGCAATGGGAAACTGGGAATACTCAATCTATGCAATGGCTGTTGCAGGCGGCTGTCTTGGCTTCCTCGTATGGAACCTTCACCCTGCAAAGGTCTTTATGGGCGATACGGGCTCAATGTTCCTCGGCGGTGCGGTCGTTGCGATAGGACTTGTTACAAGGCAGCATCTTCTTCTTGCAATAATAGCAATAGTATATATCTGCGAGGCTCTTTCGGTAGTCATCCAGGTGCTTTATTTCAAGCTAACACACGGAAAGAGACTTTTTAAAATGTCGCCTATCCATCATCACTTCGAGCTTTGCGGCTTCAATGAATACAAGATCGTTATAACCTTCTCTGCGGTCGGACTTATTGCAGGCATTATCGCAAACCTCATCTATGATCTCTGCTGACAGGAGGATAAAAAATGGCAGCTTCATCGGGCGCTGTACCAAGAAAAAATACCAAACCCACCGACCGCCGCAAGGAGATGACCTCCGAAGGCGTTTCACGAGGATATTCGGAAAAACCTTTGACAGGCAGCATAGACTATCCCTTTCTCATAATCCTTATGACTCTGCTTGCGCTCGGTATCCTTATGATGTTTTCCGCAAGCTATGCCTGGGCGATACGCGAGGGCTTTGACGGAACATATTATGCAAAAAAACAGATCGCAATGGCAGCTGTCGGCATCGTCGGAATGCTCGGCGTTGCACATATAGATTATCACATCCTGCGCAAGCCGTTCATCGTTTTCGGTATCTTCGGAGCTGCGTCCGTGCTTATGCTTTTATGCCGCTTCGGTCCGTTCAAGGATCCGCATAACTACTCTTACCGCTGGGTAAAGCTCGGTCCTCTCCCCTCGTTCCAGCCGTCCGAGATCATGAAATTTGCTGTCATCGTTCTTTTCGCTTATCTTATCTCGATCAACTATTCAAAGCTCAAATATGCAAAATACGGCGTTCTTCCGTTCATGCTCTGTCTGGGCTTTGTTGTCGGACTTATGGCTATCCAGCCGCATATTTCGGGTACTGTCATCATCTGCGCTATCGGAGTTGTAATGATGTTCGTCGGCGGAACAAACGTCAAGCATATTATCGCACTCGGCGTGATCGGCGTAGTGGGACTTGTGCTGCTGGTATTGCTGCTTTCGGCAAAATTCGGATTCACCTATTTTGAGGACAGAATGATCTCCTGGATCGACCCGTTCAACGAAAACGCACCTGCGGAAACGTGGCAGACGAAAAATTCACTGATCGCAATAGGCTCGGGCGGACTTTTCGGGCTCGGCTTCGGAAATTCACGTCAGAAGTTCCTCTATCTTCCCGAAGCAAAGAACGACTTTGTTTTTGCGGTCGTATGCGAAGAGCTCGGCTTCATCGGAGCTATCGTTGTTATCGTGCTTTTCCTGCTTTTCATCGGAAGAGGATTTTTCATTGCTTCAAGAGCTTATGATAAATTCGGAATGATGCTTGCAACGGGACTTACCGTTCAGATCGGCATCCAGGCTCTTCTTAACATCGCCGTTGTAACAAACACTATCCCGAACACGGGCGTTTCGCTCCCGTTTTTCAGCTACGGAGGAACCGCCCTTGTAATGCAGCTTCTTCAGATGGGCGTTATTTTAAGCGTTTCACGCTACACTTTATCCGATGAATAAATCCGAAAGGAATGAACAGTAAATGAAAGTTATCCTTGCAGGCGGCGGAACGGCAGGTCATATCAACCCTGCGCTTGCGATCGCCTCGATAATATCCGAGCATTATCCCGACACGGAGTTTCTCTATGTCGGAACTCCGAACGGAATGGAATCCCGTCTTGTCCCTAAGGCAGGCTACAACTATGCTTCGATGAAGGTAAGCGGCTTCCAGCGCAAGATCACAGTTAAAAACATTGCACGAAATGTCAGGACTTTGGCATACCTGACTATGGCAGGTCACCGTGCAAAGCAGATACTGAACGATTTCAAACCCGATCTTGTCATCGGAACGGGCGGTTATGTAAGCGGTCCTATCGTTCTGAAGGCTGCCGAAATGGGTATAAAGACCGCTATCCACGAGCAGAACGCTTTTCCCGGAATGACAACAAAGATGCTTTCCAAAAAAGTGGATCTTGTAATGCTCACCGTTCCCGAGGCTATGGAATATCTTGAAAAGGACATCCCATACACCGTTACGGGACTTCCCGTCAGAAAGGGATTTTCGAGTATGACAAGAGAAGCTGCAAGGCGTGAGCTTGGAATTGCCGAGGGTGATATCTGCGTTCTTTCAACAGGAGGAAGCCTTGGCGCAGGCAGGATAAACGAAACTGTCGCCGAGCTTATGGAGTGGGAAACAAAGAACAATGTTCCTATCACTCATATCCACAGCTATGGCGGAATGGGAAAAACAACATTTCTCCCCGACCTTGCCGCAAGAGGAGTTGACTACGAGAACAACTCACGCATCCGTCCGAAGGAATATATCGACAATATGCCCGTATGTATGGCTGCTGCCGACCTTGTGATAAGCCGATCGGGAGCAAACGCCCTTTCCGAGCTTGAAGCAATGGGAAGAGCTTCTATACTTATCCCCTCCCCGAACGTTGCCGGAAACCACCAGTACCATAACGCTATGGTTCTCGGCAAGGCCGGCGCTGCTATCGTTATTGAGGAGAAGCACCTCACGGGACAGGTACTTATCGACAACGTCAGCGATCTTTACCGTGACAAAGAGCGTCTTAACCGCTTTGCGCAGCGTGCAGCTTCACTCTATGTTTCCGACACTCCCGAAAGAGTTTTCAAGGCTCTTGATGAGCTTATCAAAAAATAAGTTTATATCAAAAAACGCTGTCCGACGATAAGCTTTTTAACAGTTTTCTCTTTTCTGCATAATATAAACCAAAAAGCAGAAAGGGAGAAATGTTATGCAGAAGCTTATCATAAACGGAGGAAACAGACTGAACGGTGAGATCGCCGTTCAAGGCGCCAAAAATGCAGTTCTGCCGATACTTGCCGCCGCAGTCCTCTGTAAAGGCGATACCGTTCTGCACAACTGCCCGAAGCTTTCGGATGTTTACTCCGCAATGAGGATACTTTCCTCGCTCGGGTGCAGCGCAGGCTTCGACCTCGGATCTCCAAACACTGTTATCGTTAATACGGACGGTCTGTCTTCTGCCGATATCCCCGACAAGCTCATGCGTGAGATGCGCTCGTCGATATTCTTTCTCGGCGCTCTTGTCGGAAGAACAGGCGGATGCAGGATAACTCTCCCGGGCGGCTGCGATCTCGGTCAGCGTCCGATAGATATACATATAAATGCGCTTCGGAAAATGGGCGTTTCCGTTTCGGAACAGCACGGTGAAATAGTCTGCCGATGTGACAGAAGACTAAAAGGCGCAAAGCTTTCGCTGCCGTTCCCCTCCGTAGGCGCAACGGAGAACATAATCCTTGCAGCTGTACTCGCAGACGGAAGAACGGAGATAAACAATGCAGCCCGTGAACCCGAAATTGCTTGCCTTGCCGACTTCCTGAACTGCTGCGGAGCAGACATAAGCGGCGCAGGCACAGGAACTATTACTATAAACGGAAAAAAAGAGCTTTTCGGCTGTGAATTCACGGTCATGCCCGACCGTATCGCTGCAGCGACATACCTTTTCTGCACAGCCTGCGCAAAGGGAGAGGTAATACTGAAAAATTGCTGTCCGAAGCATCTTGATTCGGTGATCTCCGTGCTTGAACAGCTTGGATGCAGTTTAAGCTGCACCGAGGACACGATTTTTTTCAGCGGAAAAGAACCTCTCCATGCGGTCGATATCATTCGGACGATGGTCTATCCGGGTTTCCCGACCGATTGTCAGGCTTTCACGATGTCTGCCGCTTGTATCGCACAGGGAACAACGGTGTTCGTTGAAAATATATTTGAAAACCGATACCGTCATGCCGAGGAGCTTCGGAGAATGGGTGCAAATATCCGTGCCGAAGGAAAGGTCGCCGTTGTTGAGGGCGTGAAAAAGCTTTACGGCGCAAAGGTCTGCGCTCCCGATCTTCGCGGCGGTGCAGGGCTTGTTGCGGCTGCGCTTTGTGCGGAAGGCAGAACAGAAATATCGGGACTTGAGCATATCGACCGAGGATATGACGAGATAGAAAAGGTGCTGACCGAGGTCGGCGCAGATATAAAAAGATCGGATATGTAAGAAAAATAAGGAAAGAAGGAATGAACTGTGGCAAACGGAAGATCAAAGGGCGGATATATAGGCATTGCTGCGTTTGCCGCTGCTGTGATTTTTCTTATACTTTCAACAACGGTCTTCTTTAAGATCAACACCATAACCGTAAGGGGCAGCTCGATATACTCTGCGGAGGAGATCTGCGAAGCTTCGGGAATAAAAAGTGGAAGCAACCTCATCCGCACGAATATGGGCAAGGCTGCCGAAAAAATTGAATCCACGCTCATCTACATAGAAAACGCCGAGCTGAAACGTGCTTTCCCGTCAGGGGTCGTCATCACCGTTCAGCCCTGTCGCGAAGCTATAAGCGCCGAATTTGAAGACGGCTTCTGCCTTCTGAGCGAAAAAGGAAAGGTGCTGAAGATCTCCGAAGCGCCGTTTCCCGACACGATCGTCATTTACGGTGCAAGAGTCAAGCCGATAAAGGAAGAATGGGAAGAAACGGAAACCTCCGCTTCCACGGGCACAAACGTTACCTCCGCAACGGAAAAGGAGCAGGCTCCCGAAGCTGATGACAGCGAAGAAACAACACCTCTCCCGGTGGTCGGATCACATTTTGAATGTACAAAGGATAACAGAACGGATATATTCTATCGGCTTATTGGAGTTGCGCAAAGCTCGTTTTCGGGACTTGCGAACGATTTCGATATGACCGATCACCACAACATAAGCTGCGTTTATGACGGCAGAATAACCGTTGAATTCGGTGCCGTGACCGAGCTTGACTATAAAATAAAGCTCGCTTCGGAGATATTAAAGGATAAGATCGGCAAAAAGACAGAGGGAACGCTGCGTATGCTCTCGGGCGGCGCTTCGTTCATCGACAAGGCAGGCATCGAGCAGAACGAACTGACCTATCAGAACAATCTCGCTGCACAAACTGCTCCCGAAACGGAAGCGGATACCGAGGAATCGACCTCCAAGCGTGCCGATTCGGACGTTGTTCATTTTGAATAACTCTTGTTTAAAATAAATTATTCAAATTATTAAGTATTTTTCAAAAAAAGACTTGCAATAATGTGCAAAATATGATAAAATGTATATTATATTAATGTGCAGTTTCATATACTGTTTGCAGTTATATTCATATATTAGGAGGAAGTTAAAGCATGGGCGGTTTTGTTCTTGATAATGAAAATGATATGTTTGAGCCCGATGTCAACATAAAAGTCGTAGGTGTCGGAGGAGGCGGCGGCAACGCTCTCAACTGTATGGTAGTTGCAGGTATCAAAGACGTTGACTATATCGCTGTAAATACCGACGCAAAGGCACTTCACTCGTCAAAGGCTTCTCACAAGGTCCAGATCGGTGAAAAGCTCACACGAGGAAGAGGTGCAGGCAACAAGCCTGATGTCGGCGAACGTTCCGCTCAGGAAAATAAGGAAGAGATCGCTGCTGCACTCAAGGGCGCACAGATGGTATTCATCGCAGCAGGTATGGGCGGCGGTACAGGTACAGGCGCTGCTCCCGTTGTTGCAGAGATCGCACAGGAGCTTGATATCCTCACGGTTGCCGTTGTTACAAAGCCCTTCAACTTTGAACAGAGAGCAAAGATGATCCAGGCTGAAAAAGGTATCGAAGAGCTCAAAAAGCACGTTGACTCCCTCATCGTTATCCCGAATGAAAAGCTTCTCGTTGGCTCCGAAAAGCCGCTTACAATGAAAGAATCCTTCGCAATGGCTGATGATATCCTCAAGACCGGCGTTAAGTCCATCGCAGAGCTTATCACAGTTGAAGGTATGATAAACCTCGACTTTGCCGATGTTGAAACGACCATGAAAAACGCAGGCTATGCGCACATGGCTATCGGTCACGGTTCGGGCAAGGACAAGGCGCAGGAAGCTGCAAATGCAGTTATCACTTCCCCGCTTCTCGAAACATCCATCAGCGGCGCTACAAGATTGCTTGTTAATATCGTTATGTCCGAGGATATCCTCGCTTCCGATGTTGATATGGCTACAAAGCTTATCTCCGACGCTGCCGATCCTAACGTCAGCATGATCTTCGGCACATCGTTCGATGAAAATCTCCAGGATGAAATGAACATTACCGTTATCGCTGCAGGTTTTAACGGAATGGACAACCCGGACGCTGTTCCCGTTGAGGAAGCTGCTCCCGCTGAACAGACTGCTGCTCCCGAGCAGAAAGCAAACAGCGCTATCGATGATTATTCTGCACTTTTCCAGATCTTCAACGACAGATGATCAAAATTTAACACTCAAGGGGCGCACAGGTTCAGTGCGCCTTTTTATTTGTGTATGACATACGCAGACTGAATAAAGACGAAAGGCGCCCTATGTTTTCGTTATATCCGGAATTTCTCCGTTTTGGGAGCACTGTAATAAAGGTTTCGGCTTTGGAATAACGCTCTGATGACCGATATTTGATGCCAAAATAAAACCATTTGACTAATTTGCAGAAATATGTTATAATGTATAGAGTTTTGTCCGATGAAACGTCGGACGGGATATTTACATATATAAACGTGGTGATGCCAAAGAATGAAATTCGATGAATTTATCCATGATAACCTAAAGATAATTCTGGTTGCAATAGCCGCACTTTTCGCCGTGATCGTCGGTGCTGTCACTTTGAGCGTTGCATTCGGCGGCGAAACGACCCGAAATCTTACGATAAGCGAGATTAGCGGCGATGTTGTGATCATCCGAGGCGAAAAGCAATTCTATGCCAACAGACGGACTGTGCTGCAAAGCGGCGATGTTATCAACACAGCGGAAAACGGTACCGTCCGTGTAAGGATCGACACAGATAAGTACATTTCGGTAGAGCCTGAAAGTGCAGTTTACGTTTTCTATACAAAGGTTTCGGACAAGGGTGAGGTTTCCGTCAATATCGCAAACGGCGCCGTGACCTGTCAGCTGAACAAGCCTTTGAAAAAAAACGAAAAGTTCCGTGTACTTACCCCGAACGCTGCCATAAGCGTCAGAGGAACGGTCTTCCGCACCGAATTCAGCTACGAAAGCAAATACAAGGGCTACGAGAACGTAATGCTCACTCATGTTCAGGATTTTGACGGGCAGGTCATTCTCCAGCTTTACGGAACGGACGGTGAAAAGGTCGAAGAACCTATGCTTCTCACTGAACGCACGGGTGCAGAAATGATCTCCTCCGACAGCTTCGCTCAATACGGATATCTTAACTATGATATCAATATCTTTGATCTGAAAGAAATTTCAATAAAAGAGCTGATAAGAATAAGCGGAGAAAAAACGCTTGCGTACAGCCTTGACGAGCTTAACTCTGCATTCCGTGCAGTCAGCCTGCAAAACTCTTCGACCGAAACAGTTACAATTTCGCAGGAAACTACTGCTTCCGAAACGACTGCTGCTCCGCCCGAGGAAACAACCGCAACAAGTCGCGAAACTGCCGTGACGACTCCCGGAACGGTCGAAACTGTTCCAAAGGAATCGGTACCGAAGATCACTCCCGGAACAACGCTTGAAACCCACATTTACACAACGTTCCCCGGTCCGAAATGGTGGCAGATGCCTAATCCGAACCCTGATTCCTGGGACGACTACGATATTGACGATTACTTTGACGACTATGATCTTGGCAGAACGGATGAAGAAAACACCGATTTTGAACATTAACCGAAAGGACGTATAAAATGAAAAAGTTAAACATTCCTTTGATACCTGTCATCACAGGCTCTCTCGCACTCATCGCAGTCATTGCAGTAATGATAGTACTCTTCGGAGGTTTTGGAGGCGCAGGTCTGTACATAACCGAAGCCACCGGAACTGTCAGCATTACCTCTGCAGATGAGGATGATGAATCAAAATCAAGCGACGCACTTAAAGTCGGAGATGTTATCACTGTCGGCGAAGACAGCGGCTGCAAGATCGTATATAAAGCAAGAGGAAAATCAGATCAAATATTCATGGCGATCTCCGAGAATTCACAGATCGTTGTTACCGCTGTTCCGCAGAGCAAGGAAGGCGGAGAGCTGCTTCTCAACAGAGGCTCCGTAATATGCAGCTTTGCAGAGCTTGAAAAAAAGGATATCAATATCCGCACAGCCGACGCAAAGGTTTACCCAAAGGGAACCGTTTCAAAGGTTTCATGGCTCACAGAGGATTTCAGTTCTTACACCGATGTTTATGCTTTTAAGGGCAATGCCAAGATTCAGCTTTACGATGTTCAGGGAAACACCGTTAATTCGCCCGAATTCCTTGCCGAAAATCTTACCGGACGTGTGACAACAAACGATCTTGGCCCTGTTTTCTCCTATCTCAACATCCAGTTCCGACTCACAGATCTTAGTGCAAGGGACCTCAAGACCCTTATCGTGTTAAGTCAGCTTGACGAGAACTTCACTTATACAACGGAAGAGCTGAAAGCCGCATACACCGAGGTTTCCGGTCAGGAATACGTTGAAGAGGTTCCCGTAACAAGCTCCGAAATGATACAGACAGCAGAAACAATCGAAACAACGACCGCAGCGACTTCCCAAACTGAAATCACCACAGAATCAGAGCAGGATACAACTACTACATCAGCAACAACTTCTGCAACAACAACCACAAGAAGAACCGAACAGGTTACTACCGCAAGGACGCAGCAGACAACAACTGCCAGAACTACTCAAAAAACAACTGCCGCAACTACCAAAAAGAACACCGTCACGGAAAGCGCCGGCAAAACTCACACTGTTACCATTATTATTGGTGATGAAGAGATCTACCAGGAAGTTGAACACGGCGGCACAGCAGATATGCCTGCAGATCCCGAGATCAACGGCAAGACCTTTGTCGGTTGGGATAAATCCTTTGAAAATATCACAAAGGATACCGTCATCACGGCTGTTTTCAAAGATGCTCCCACCGAGTCTTATCATAACGTTACTGTTATTATTGCAGACCGCGAAAACACACTCATCGTCAAGGACGGCGATCCTGCACCTCTCCCCGACACACTCAACATTACAGGCTACACCTTCAAGGGCTGGGACAAGGACTACTCCGCTATCTATTCGGATATGACCATAACAGCTATCCTTGAGCCTATTGCGTCAACACAGTACACTGTTACATTTATGGTTGAAGGGGTTCCTTATCCCGTCATAGTTGAAGCAGGCGGAAATGCTATCGCACCTATAACACCGACCTTTGATTCAGAAGGAAATGAATTTATCGGCTGGGATAAATCTCTTCTCAATATTCAGTCTGATGTAACAATAACAGCAATGTTCTCTTCGATAGAATACACAGTTACATTCGTAGTTGAAGGCATTGATTATCCCGTCAAGGTCAAAAAGGGTCAGCCGGCACCTGTTCCCGTAAATCCGACGACCAACAGTGAAGGAAAAACCTTTGTGGGTTGGGACAGGGACTTTTCAAACATCCAGGGTGACCTCACCGTAACAGCGATCTTTATGTAAAAAAGGAGAACAATATATGATCAAGATCTATACTTTGAAAAAAACAGCTGCAGTTATAGCGGCTGTCATGAGCGCAGCGGTTCTGCTGTGCGGCTGTAAAGGAACAAGTACGGTAGACGATGAGGACTCAATCGTCAACGCAATGATTGAACAGGATAAAGCCGCAGCAGAGAATGAAAACAGTACGGTTATCCACAATTTTGAAATGCCCGAGATCGGTGAAAAGATCGCCGTTATAACCGTAGAAGGCTACGGCGATATCAAGATCAAGCTTTTCCCCGAGGTCGCTTCAAAGGGTGTCGAAAACTTCACAGGTCTTGCAGAAATGGGCTACTATGACGAGCTTATTTTTCACCGTATCATCAGCAACTTTATGATACAGGGCGGCGACCCGAAGGGCAACGGAACAGGCGGAAAGAGCATCTGGGGCGACCAGTTTGACGGCGGTATCCCCGAAGGACTTTACCATTTCAGCGGTGCGGTTGCATACGCAAACAGCGGCGCAACTTCCACCAACGGCAGCCAGTTCTACATCGTAAACACGCCCGAGGGCTACCTCCAGAACACCTGCGAAGAGCTTATGCAGTATGATCCTACAAAGTATTCATGGGCACCGAACGTTGTTGAAATGTACAACGAAAAGGGCGGAACACCGTTCCTTGACGGCGGTTACACGGTTTTCGGACAGGTCTTTGAAGGACTTGACATCGTTCGTGAGCTTGGAAACGTTGAAACAGATGAAAACGACAAGCCATTGAAGCAGGTACAGATGTCATCCGTTAAGATCGTTGAATATGAGGGCTGATAACATCGACTGAACAAATAATACTAATTCCAAACCAACCTATAGACAAATACTCAGATATAATAATCCAATTCTGCGTCAAGCTCCCTTGAAAGGCATCAAGCCTTCCTGCGGTCGCTTTCCTTGACTTGGATTATTCTATCTGTCGTCTTTGTCTATAGAACGGTTTGGAATTAGTATAAAAATACCTTTTCACGGCTGCTTCTGTGCAAAGGTATTATTTTTCGTATTTTTTCAATTTTTTTTGAAAAAGCACTTGACAAAACATCCAAAATAAGCTATAATAATATAGTCGTCGGGGTGTGGCGCAGATTGGTAGCGCGCTACCTTGGGGTGGTAGAGGCCGTGGGTTCAAGTCCCGTCACTCCGACCAGATGAAATAACCTCTCAAATGGCTTAGATGCGTCATTGGAGAGGTTATTCTTATATCAGATTATGGGCTTTGGTCAAATTTTGGTCAAATCGGGACAAATCAAGCCTGACGGCAATACTTTTCGTTGATGTGGAGCATATCGACTATTTCATCGGTTGCCCTTGCCTTGACTTCGTTGAAGGCGTGAGTATATATCCCCAAAGTCGTTGCAGGCGTCGAGTGCCCAAGTATCTCCGAAACGGTCTTGGCATCTGTTCCCTTTGAGATCATAGCTGACGCAACAAAGTGACGCATTGAGTGAATGCCGTAAAAGTCCATACCGTGCTTTTCACACATTTTCTTGAGATAATTGTAAGGAATACCGTTATACATTATCTTAGTGTATGTAGTGTCACAGAAAAGGAAATCATCATCGGAATGCCTTATACCCATAAACTTCTTCTGATGTATTTCCTGAGCCTTGTACTTTTCAAAAAGGTCTATGACGATCTGAGGAAGCTTGATAACTCTCATAGAGCTTTCGGTCTTGGTATTGCCCACATACATTTCCTTCTTCTTTCTCGAATAGTTGGCAGCCCTCTTAATTCTGAGGATATGCGTGTCAACGTCAATGTCACAATACCTGAGTCCGACAATCTCGGAACGCCTTAAACCGCATATAATTGCGATTGTTGCAAAAAGCTGATGCTTTAGCGGAGCTTCCGAATAGAGCAGATCAACAAATTCTTCTGCCTGTTCGGGTGTATATATCTTCTTTTCCGAATGCAACTCGGGCGGGAGCTTTACATTGGTGCAAGGATTCTTGGTGAGCATTTCAATTCTTATAGCGTAATCGAAGATGCTCGATACAAATGACAGATAGTGCTTTATCGTCTTGCGAGAGAGTCCCTTTTCGGGATCAACCTTGTTTACACCGGGCTTTGTAAGCGAATTGATGAAGCTCTGAACATGGATAGTCTTGATTTTATCCATTCGCATATCGCCGAGTGCTTCGTAAGTCCTTTCCTTAAAGTCCTCACAGCGTTCACGGGTGGTTGTTGCGTGCTGAATATCTGCATAGTCAACAAACCATCTCTCGGCAAATGTCTTAAAGGTGACATTGGGAAGAACAGCCAGTGCGTTGACCTGCTGTTCAAACTCAAAGGCAATAGCTTCAGCTGCCTTGTCACGTTTCTTTTCGGTCATTCCCTCAAAGCGAGGATCATCAAATCTGATGGTCATACTCGAATAGAGGAATTTCCCGTCTGCGTCCTTACCGTTGAATACTCTGACTCGGTAAGCGTTTTCTCTTTTTGTAATGTTCACAAACATTACTCCTTTCGGGTTGCGAAAGGACAAATAACGTGTGGAATGGAATCTGTCCTTTCTGGGTGGATACCTTCTATATCTCCCTGTCTGTGCCAGCAGATGGGGAGATTTTTTATTTTATATCAGCCCAGAGCATATTCATCTGAATTTCAAAATTGTCTATCCATTCAGAAAATGCTTCGGGCGAGATATCACCGTTTCGTACACCGTTACGCTTTTCATAGCTTTCCGATGTAAAATTGGAGAAAATATCATTGCAGATTTGCAGGCTGTCACCCGAAAGCTGCCCTTTCTCCTTCGCTCGTCTTATTCTCGTGTACCAGCGTTGATACACCTTCATATACTGAGCTTCGTATTCGTCATTGTGCTTTTCCTTGTATCTGTTGAGCTTTTCGGAATTTCGCTGTTTCCTGCAGGCATCGGAACAAAGCACATCAAAGAGGCTCGACTTTGCAATGAACAGCTTTCCGCAATTCAGACAGTATCTCGGGAAAAGGCTCTTGCTGTAAAGCAGCCGAATATAGTATTCGACCATTGACACCAAGGAAACGTCCGTAACAGCGTATTCAGCACCGTTCTTCCCCTTGATTATCATCATAGGCATATCGTCCTTGACGTATCTGCCCAGCAGATAATCAATAGCCTGGTCTGTGTTCGGATCTCTTGAAGGGGTGAAGCTGATATGACGCTGATGATATACAAAGTCCTCATTTATAAGTGCTGTCTGCGTTATCTCCAGATGCTCGCACAGCCACTCAAACTCGTTCTCACCGATACGGTCGGACAAAGCCTTGTCAATTATTTTTTTCAGATAACCGCACGTTACGTTATCATCGGGAACGGCAACGCTCCTGCCTTTAAGATAGTTGAGCATTTTGCAGTCGGAAGAAAGATCAAACAGGAACGAACCTATCTCTCTTTCGGCTTTTTCTACGCTCTTATCTGCAAAAATCCCGCCATTGATATATCTGAATACCTTTTTCGGCTCGCCGTATATGACTATTTCTTTCAGATTATCGCAGTCAACGCATATCGCTATGCACATATCCGCAAAAAACTTGTAATCCGCCATTAAATCAGCTCCATTTCAAAAAACGCTTCAAATCTATTTCCGTCTATCTTCTTGGCTCATTTTCGATTATACCAAATTTTTTCGGAAAAGGCAATAGCAAAACTGTTGCAAAAAACTCACACGGTTTTATTCAAATTATACGAAATTATACACATTGCAAAAAACCCACTTGACTTTGAGAACTGACTGCGCTATAATCAAGATAATTCGATAGATATTTTTATTTATTGAATGCAAAAAATCAACATTGAACAAATTAAGGAGGAATTGATTTATGACCGAAAACACCAAGCCAGTGACCCTTATGACTATTCACGAAGCGGCAAAGACAGGCATTATGCCCGAAAACACTCTCAGACGTATGTGCAGGAACAACGAAGTCCCCTGCCTGCACGTTGGAAGCAGGACGTTCATCAACTTTGATGTGCTTGTTTCCTTCCTCAACGATCCCAACAACTATATTAAGGGGGCGGAGGTGAATGGATAAAAAAGAAGAAGCCGTCCTTTTCCCGACTGCTGGCGCAGCCGAGGGACAGCTTCCGTATAATTATTACGAACTTATTATACCATACGAAGAACCGCAATGCAATACCCCGGACATAAAATTTTTCTCGGAGATCGAAGCTGCGACCGTGGATTGGCTGTGGTATCCGTACATACCTTTCGGCAAGGTGACTATTATTCAGGGCGATCCGGGCGAGGGCAAGACCACCCTTGCCCTGAATATTGCCGCTATTCTGAGCAGGGGCGAACGTCTGCCGACAGAATTGGAGTACACATATACTTATGATAGTATCACTTCAATCTACCAAACAGCCGAGGACGGGCTTGCGGACACTATCAAGCCCAGGCTGACCGCCGCCAATGCCGATTGCAGTCGTATCTGCACGATTATTGAGGGAAACGATACTCTGCATTTCTGCGACAGTCGGCTTGAAGATACTATCGCTTCTACCGGGGCAAAGCTCTTGATAATGGACCCGATACAAGCATATCTCGGAGCAGATGTTGATATGCACCGTGCCAATGAGATACGGCCTGTTATGTCACGTCTTGAAGCTATTGCCGAGAAATACGGCTGTGCCGTTGTCCTTATCGGACATATGAACAAAAGCGGAAAGAAGGCTCAATACAAGGGGCTTGGCTCTATCGACATAACGGCAGCTGCCAGAAGCGTTCTGTTTGTAGGGCGCAGGGACAATGACAAGCGAAAACGCTGTATTATCCCTATAAAGTCAAACCTTGCTCCCGAAGGACGGGCTGTACTTTTCAGCGTAGGAGAGCAGCTCACTTGGGAGGGGTTTGACGATATTGACATAAGCAAGGTCTGTTCCGATATGGGGCATTCCTATGACAAGCCGCCTTCAAAGGTGGAGCAGGCAGAGCTTTTTCTCAAAGAGCTGTTTGACGGAAAAAGAGAAATACGAAGCACGGAAGTTGAAAACGCTGCCAGAGAACAGGGCATCAGCAAGCGTGTTCTTGATACGGCAAAGAAAAATCTGCATATTTCGTCCCGAAAATCGGGAGAATATTGGTTTTATGTGTTTCCCGATTGACAGACGATTGCATTGTTGCATTCTTGCAATGTTGGCTCAAAACACGCTATATAGCCGATTATCGTCAAGAATGCAAGAGTGCAAGATTGCAGACCATACGAAAGGAGTTATACTAATCCTCATTTGTTCGGTAGATAAAGTTGGCAGATAGAATTGCACCAATCAAGGAAAGCGACCGCAGGCGTGCTGTCGCACGGCAAGGGAGCTTGACGACGAGTGGTGCAATTATAGCTGCCCAATTTATCTACCGGTTAAATGAGGATTAGTATTACAAGTTATGAGTGAAAAGAAGATATCACACGTTCAGGGTAAGGGCTGTTTATCCCACAACAACCGCACATTTATCCCCAAAAACACTAATCCCGAAAGACGTTGTTATAACAGCTACTTTATACAGGAGAATATCGCCGTCAGCTACGATAAGTTATTCGGAAAGGCTGTTGACGAATACAACAGCAAGCAGAAGCGGAGCGACAGGAAGATAAAAGGGAGCTATTTTGAGCATCTGTTTCATCACGCACCCTGCAGCACCGTTCTGGAGTCCCCCAACGGACAGAAAAGCTTTTACGAGGACGTTGTTCAGATAGGCACAAAAGATGATACGGGCTGCGGCTCCGATGACGGAGAAAGAGCGAGATTTGTTTTGATTGATTATATGGAAGATTTTCAAAGGCGAAATCCGAACTTTTATGTTTTCAATGCGGTTTTGCATATGGACGAGGCTACTCCGCATCTTCATATTGATTACATTCCCATCGGGCATTACGACAGGGGGCTTTCCGTTCAGAACGGACTTGCCCAGGCTCTGTTTGAAATGGGATATGGCAAGGGCAAGGACGCTATTAACAGATGGCGTAAAGCGGAACGTGAGGAGCTTCGCAAGATTTGCGAAATTCGTGGGCTGCACATTGCCGATGAAGATAAAGGGCGTGGATTCAGTTATAGCTGTGAAGAGTACAAGGAATACAAGGAAACTATTAACGGCTATGAAAAGAAGGTTTCCGAGCTTGAAATAAAAGTAAGAGAGCTGTCTGCGGACATAGAAACCAAATCCTCGGAAGTGAGCGACCTTAACGATAAGAAAACCGTATTGCAGAACGAGGTGGATTCCCTCACGGCAGGGAAAGAGCTAGCGGAAATTTCTGAAATAAAAACTGTGAAAATGCCGCTGCACAAGCTTATGATAGATGAATCGGAAATATCGGGAATTGAAAATCTGAAAAAATCAGTTTCAGCCAAAGCAGAGGAGCTGTCCGCCAGAGAAAAGAATCTTGATATTCGTGAGGAAAGGCTCAGTGAAAGTCAAGAGCTGCTTGTTATCCGTGAAAGCAGGATTGCTGAAAAGGAACAGGAGCTTGACGAGCTTCAGAAGGAAATTGCCGAACACGAGGAATATGCAAAGCACAACAGCTACAAAGCGTTCGTAAAGGATTCGGAGATCGATCCGCTTTTCCAAAGAGCAAAGAAAACCTTGGAAGAAGCTGAAAAGATGAAATATGAGCAGGAACATATGACGGAGCTTCTTCAGAAATACAAGTCAAGCAACGAGCATCTTATGGCAGACCTTGCACAGAGTCGGAGAACGGAAAAGGAGATCAGAACGGAGTTTTCTTATCAGAAGAAGCAGGCTGCAAAGGAAATAGAAAAGCTGCGTGCCGAAAGTGAAGAAAGCTCGGAGGAATACAGGAAGGAAATCTCCGAACTTTCCGAAAAGCTTGAAAGTGCAAATGCTCTGAACAGCAGTTTATCGGAAACGAACAAGACCCTGTCGGGAGAAAATGAGAAACTCACAAAAAATAACAAATGGCTGAATGGTCTGATCGACACGCTGTATGAGATTGGGCGTTTCATCTGCAGCAAGCTGAAAATTGATTTCGACAGGATCGTTGACAAATGCCTTGACGGTTATTCGCTTAATTACATTTTCGGGAATAACGGTCGGGAGAGATAATCCGACAAAATATCCTATCCCTATATTATGGAAAAATCCGTATCACGCACGATACGGATTTTTTTCTTTTTCCGTTAACAGGGAGTGCAGAGGGAACGGCTGCTCGCTGTCCGCAGACAGCGAAATCCCCCTCGGAGAGCCCCGTGTACTTTTGATGAGGTCTTGTGCCTTGTCAAAAGTACTAAGGGGTTAGCTTTGACGGAATCAAAGCTAAGTGAGCGGCTTCGCCGCATCATACTGTTCATTTAGCATTGCTATTTTTATCATCATCTCCGCTTCCGTTCATTACATAATTTGCTGCAAGCAAAACTAATGGAAATACTAATAACAATATCATAGGAATAGGACTTATGCCATCAGAATCTGTAGAATTCCAATATTCCAACGACTTATATATTGAAAAATATCCATATAAGCCTAAAGCAGCAATAGCACCCAATATGCTCAACAGACGAGATAACGGATTTTCACCTAATATCAATTTGATAATTCGAATAACAAAACCCATTACTAACCCTGTGTTATATACTATTAATAAGAATTGACAGATTAATAATAAAGCCACCATATCCTGCTCCTATATTCTGAGATCAGACTTATTTACTTACTGAAATATTACAATCGATATAATGATTTCTAGATGATGTCGTTTTAATCTTAATACTATATCCACCGTATTTTATAGTAAATAATTCTGAACTATCCGCTATCGTCCAGTTGTTTTTATCTGAAAGTGCTGTGTCAAAATCAGATAGATCATCAATGCTTGTAAAAAGCTTTATAAGACCTGTTATAACATTTCGTGCATCTGATTGCCGCGCTGAATCATTGAACATATTAGTTATTTCAGCCTCAAAAGTATCATCTTCTGCATTATAAGATAACGATAAATTACAGCTTGTACCAGAAACGAATTTTTCTCTATATATTTGCACAACGCTTCCCGAATAGTTTACTGTCATATTACTAAATGAAGCTTCGTGATTAGTTACGGATGGAGTTGTATCCCACGCATAATATAATTTGTCTATTATCTTCAAAAGCACCTTACTATCATTATAGTTACCACATAACAATAGTTTTTCTTTTGCGGTAGCGTAAGCATCTTTTACTTCCTGAGTAAATGAATACTGTGAAAATGTTTTCAACATTTTGTCAACTGCCTTTGAAGCATCGGAATAATAATATGGAAGCAGCTTTTCATCTGAATCTTTGTATCCCTTACATTTCGATAAATATGTTTGCGCAGCACTCAAATTGTTCTGATCTAGCTGCCACACACCATATTGGTAATAGCATTCAAGAATTTTTGTGTTTGAGTCAGAATATGCTCCTGCCAGCAAATATTCTTCCGAAGCTGACAGGTAATCCTTGTTCTTTAGAAGCGTTTCTGCTTTTTCATAATGATAACGCTGTATTCTTGTTGATGAATCCTTGTAATCCCCAGCATTTAAAAAGTATCCTGTTGCTTCTGTTGGATAGCCATTATTCAGTAATTCTTCACCATAAAGATAGTTTGCTTCCTTATACTTATCCTCAGAATCCAAATAATCAAGGTTATGTTCAAAACAATCTATTGCTTTAAGATACTGTTTGTTCTTAAGATATACACAGCCTTCGTCGTAATAGTAGCTTTGTGAATCGGTATTGTTTGACATATTTGTTTCGCTGTCAATTATTATCTCAGACTGTTCTGAATCGCCAAACAAATCTGTTGTTTCCTCAATTAATTCCCCTGAAGGATCAAGAGTCCATGCACCAATATATTTATCACCATCATAAATGTCATATATCCCATGCTGCGGTATAGTCTTACTTGTAATTCTTCCATTATTTTCGATCAAACGATAATACATTTTTGTTTGACATTCTGTATTCCATCCATTGTATGGATCAAATTCGCCACAGCCGTAAACAATGCTCAAATACTTTGTTTCGCTGTCGTTAAGCCATCCTACAGTATAAGAATACAATCCATCACTGCGATATTCATTCAAATGTAAATCGTCATTAAAAAAAGTCTGAGTAATATATGCATGCGAATCCGTCTTTAAATATACGCATCCACGAACATCTTTAATATTATTGATTCTATATTCAATTTTAAGATCATCAATATCATTTTTCAGTGGCTTGACGGATAGAATTTCAATATTTGGTTTATCTTCAGGATTGATTTCCGATATTTCTTGACTTTCGGTTTCTGATTTCTCAGTTCCTATGTCAGGATTATTTTCGTTATATCCTGTAAGTAATGGCAAATCTGTCAATTTATTATGTAATTCAAATGTTACATTTGCAGCATAAGCGTATAGTGCACCCTCATCTGCCTGAGAATATCTTTCGTTAGTCTCAAGATTTTGTACCAAATTTCTTATCTGATCCACATATTTGCAATATTTTTCATTATAATCATTCCAGTTGATATCTTCTCTTTCAGTACTTGGGATATTAGGAAAATGATAATTATCGATAAGATCTTTAAGTTGAAATAACCAATATTTTTCTGAATAATCATCATTACTGTCAACAGATAAATTATAATTCTGAAAATCATGTTTCAGACTGCATGAGTACATACAATGACTAATAAAGAACTCTCTTTCTTCATTTGTACAATTTTCACTTATATCAAATATGTAATGCGATCCAATATCGAAAAGCTCCAAGGATTTATCAAAGTCATTTTCATCAATTTTGTTGTCTTTTGCTCCTTGTCCTATACTATATATCATTAAGTCATTGTTTTTCATGAAAGAATCCAATGAAGTGGTTTCTACATATTTGGTGTTCTCTTCAATCAAAGGATATTTAATAGAGGCAAACCATTCAAAAGTATCCCTATAACCCATATCGTTATCTGAATCGACTGCTAAAATATAGTAGGCGTCAAAGTTCTTGCTCTTGTAAAACCTTTCCGCAGCACGGTCGCTTTTAAAATATCTAACTATCAAATCAATACTTAATGATCCCATTTTATTATTAACTGTAACTCCAACGCAACTGGAATCGAAAATCAAATTCGTAAAAAATACTATGTACAACAGGATGATTGCTGCAATAACAGTAAATCCCCCAACAAACATCTTCCTTTTATTCATATAGAAATCCCCCATCAATTATTTTTTGAATAAAATACATACTAATGCTATAAATGCCCTACTAACCACTACATTTTATTGTACCACGTTATCGTGGCGATGTCAACACGCTTTCGTGGTTTTGCAGTACAATATAATGGGTGATTATATATGGAAATACAAGCAAACAGACTTAAAGATCTTCGGGAAGACCACGACCTCTCCCAAAAAGAACTTGCCGCAAAGCTCGGTTACCATACAACAACTTACCAACGGTGGGAAGAAAGCGTCCACAGCATCAAACTGATAGACGCAATAAATATCGCTGATTTTTTTGGAGTCAGCCTTGACTATCTTGCAGGAAGAACAAACTGCAAAGAAATCCGCAAATAATATTTTTTGCTTAATACCTATTATAACTCATGCAAACGAAAAAGTCTTGGACTGCGAGTCCAGTTTTATAGTGAATGATAAACCAATACTCCGTTCTCCAATGTGTAACTGCCAGGAAAATCTGTCCATACACATTCAGGTGAGAAATCGGATATTGAAAAATGTCCCATATAGGAGTACATTTCGCCATCCGCCTGTCTGTAACCGCCCTGCGCATCGCTGTATATGCACCATGCCACCGAATAATTCTGGTTCAGATCAGGCTCGTCATAATAATTCACAATCTGGGCATCACTTATAAAAGGAAGTATATCAAGAACACCGTCACCGTTCATATCATAAAAAACGATCTCTGCGACTTTACTGCTGTCTTGGTAACTGTATGCCTCCGGAACGAAAGTATCTTCAAATGAAAATATTTCATCGTTTACAGTAACCGTACACTTGCTGCCGCTTTTTTGAACAGCAATTTTCACCGGTGGAATTTCATCGCCAAGCGGTAATTCCGATTCATACTCTCCGTCTTCCCACATTCTTATACACGAAAGAGCCTCTTCGTTATTCGATACTCTTACAATACGGCTGCAATACAATTCATATTCAGCGGAATCGGTCGTTTCTTCCGTTTCTGTTACAATCGTTTCCGGTTCGCTGTATGCAGTCGTTGTGGTTTCAGTTCCGCTGATCTGAGTTTGCTGCGTTTTATGATTTGTTTCACTTTCTGTGACGGTTTTTTCTTCACTCTGAACTTCTTCATACTCTGTGATCGGCGTTTCTTCTGTGACCTGCGTCTGAATGGTTTGCTGTGTTTCGCTGCCTGATGTTGCAAGTAAGGTATCTTCATCTTCCGGTGAATTCAAAACAACACCCAAAACGGTTATTGCTGCGACCGCAAGACCTGCAGCCGATACTGTTTTCCATATTTTTTTATCTTTTTCAAGATATTTTCTTATTTCATCAATATTCTGAAAACGCCTTGACGGATCAAATTCCGTGCAGCGTGATATTGCGCTGTATAGCCGTTTTGAAGAGTTTCGGCTGTTGGTGATCTCTTTCATTGTAACGCCAAGAGCATATATGTCCGTTCGGTAATCGCTTTGAGAAAAGCCGAATTGCTCCGGCGCAGCATATCCGACAGTTCCGAAAAGCTCAGTATCGGCGTTTCGCTTCTCCGAATACGGTCTTGCGATGCTGTAATCAATAAGTACAGCTTCGTTGTTTTTCTTTATGATAATATTTGACGGCTTTATATCACGATGAACTATATTGTTTTTATGGAGAACATCAACAGCGTCAAGCAAATTATCGAAGATTGTTTTTACTTGAGCTTTTGAAAACATTGATCCTTCCGACAGCATTTGCTCAAGAGTTTTTCCATCGATATACTGTTCAATAATAACTGTATCCTCTCCGAAAAAATGTTCATATACTTTTGGAATATGATGATCATCGATTCTTTGAATAACATCGAAAACTTTTCGTTTATCCGAATGATAGGTCTTTTTTATGTAATACTTATCGTCAAGAGAGCATTTTGTTAATTCAACTTTAGCATTATCATTTTCGTGCAATACTCGTTCTGATACATATAGCGAAAGTTTGTATTTTTCTGCTTCGGTCATATTATAGTTTCCTCGCAAATCACAAAGTTGCTTCATTCACTTCATACAGAAGATCGTTTATCCTGTTGATGTCGAACTTTTCTTTCAAACCATATAAAATAGCAGAGTCACGTTTATCCCTTGGATCTAATGCCGCCAGTTTGGAAATGCGAAGAAGAAGTTGAGCTTCTTCAATCGACAGCTCCATTCCAACAGCAATAGCGATAACAATATCTCTGCTCGGTTTTCTCTTTCCTTGAAACACCTTATAAACATAATCACCTTGTCCGGAAGCCTTTGCAACCTTTGCAAGGCTGATTTTTTTATCAGTTAGCATTTCGTTCAAAAGCTCTGTGCAGGACAGTTTGGAAAATTCGTTTTTGTTATCTTCAAAAAACTTTGCAAAATCATCAGTTCTCTTAAGACGGTTTAGCAGTTCGGTGGTAGATATATTCATAGCAGAGCTGTCCTTTCATACTTAATCTCGAAAGATGTTTTTTTCAATTATACCATAGTTTATCGCCTTATTCAATAATCGTATATAAATTTATTATCATTTTCTTGGTCAAATCCCGGTCAAATATTTGGTCAAATCATCTCAAATGCCCTCGAAACAGCTCCGGCAACAGACAGCACCGCATCACGCAAATGACGTAAAATAGGCATTTTTCCAACAAGCTAAATCAAAATACAATCTCGGCATAACTTTCAAGTCCCGTCACTCCGACCAGTAAGACCTTGCAGTTTTCTGCAGGGTCTTTTTTTTGCAGAATTTCAAACACACAAAACTTCCCCTCATACTAATATCATTAATGGGCTTTATTATTTGCAAAAAGTATACTTGACACTCGAAAGTTAGTTGGAAAAGTTTATCTATTTTGATCATTTAACTTTCCCCAAAACCCACTCACAAAAGTTAAAAAAGTCACGCAGGCACGGG